>JBCCGN010000025.1:0-41402 GCA_039029255.1 Pseudomonadota bacterium
CTTTAAGTCATCCATTGCAGATACCAAGCGCCGATTATTCTAGAAGAAGACCGTGGCCACAAATGCAATTCGCCTTTAGTGTGCAGTTTCGCACCGCTATATCAAGCACGATATGACAAGCGCATTTTCAATCGGAAGCCAAGTTAAAAAGCTCTAGCCAACTGAATTGCTCCGGCCATATCGTGCATCTTTATCGGTCCTGTTTCTAAAGCACTGTAAACAGGTTACTTCTTGATATGTCTGAACATATGCGCTTTCGCTTCTTCATCAAACTCGGCCTTGAAGGCATGTTTATCCTTGATTGCCTCTGCACGAATTGCGGCTGGTCTTGCACTGATTTCATCCTTAAGGCGTTTGACGTTCGGAAACTGGTCCCAGACGTTTTCGCCTAACACGAATGGAGCTGCGCGTGCCCAGCCCCATAGGGTCATATCAACATATGAATACTCATCACCCACCATGTACGACTGTTTGCCCAGGTGTGCATCGAGAATTCCGTAGTGACGTTCAGCTTCATATTGGTAGCGGTCGATTGCGTATTCCAGCTTATCTGGAGCGAAATGTTTGAAGTGCACTGCTTGACCCGAGTAAGGACCAACGCCGGTTGCGATAAACATCAGCCAGGAGAGCGCTTCACCGCGCCTTTCTTCGTCTGGAACAAATTTGCCGGTTTTCTCCGCCAGATAGAGCATGATTGCGTTCGAATCAAAAACGACCGTCCCTTCTTCTTCAATGGCTGGCAACTTGCCATTCGGATTGATTTCCAGAAATGAAGGCGCATGTTGCTCGCCTTTGCGAGTATCAACGGGGATCGATTCGTAAGGTGTTTCGGTTTCTTCAAGAAACAGCGCAACCTTCATCGGATTGGGCGCAAGGGAATAGTAAAATTTGAGCATGGGTTTTCCGTATTGGGAGTTTCAGAACACGGATGCTCAAGCATTTGGGAAAGATTGCGCATCCGCATCCCGGTATAGGATTGCCAGGTATTTGCGGCAATCACCGACTGCAATTTTCACATTGAATTGACAATGCGGATTAAATGTTCTTGATTTGTTCCTTTCCTGATGATAGGAATATTTTCATTGTCGAGGAACATGAATATGGAATCAGGGAGAGATGTGATGAACGCCGTACAGGAGCAAAACATCAAAGCAGTTGCGGCACACAAGACTTTTATGGACCGGTCTGTAATTGCTGGCGGACAAGACACATCTGCAGGCAAGCTGGGCAATTCATCTACAAGTCGCGGCCGGGGTGCAACACTCAATCCTTCCAGCCGTTACGATACTTATACCAGGCACGTTTTTGATGACGGCTGGCAAACTCTGGATGAGTTACCGCCTTTCAAGACTCAAGTGCAGGTGGAAAATCCAAAAACGGTTATTACAAAGAATGACTCCCCGGATATTTTCTTCGACCGATCAGTTAATCCTTACCGGGGTTGCGAACACGGTTGTATCTATTGCTATGCACGACCCAGTCACAGCTATCTTGGCCTTTCAGCCGGGCTGGACTTTGAAACCAACCTCTTTGCCAAACCGAGCGCTGCCAGACTTTTGAAAAAAGAACTCGCCAGAAAGGGGTACACGCCGCGAACCTTGGCCCTTGGAACCAATACCGACCCCTATCAGCCGATTGAAAAACAATGGCGGATTACCCGGGAAATTCTTGAGGTTCTGGAGGAGACAAATCATCCGGTCACGATTGTAACAAAATCGGCTCTGGTGACGCGAGACATTGATATTCTTTCCCGTATGGCGAAGAAGGGGCTGGTCAGAGTCACCCTTTCTGTCACCACCATGGACCGGAAACTGGCACGGGCGATGGAACCACGTGCTGCAACACCTGGCCTGCGGTTCAAGGCGCTGCGCGATCTTCATCATGCCGGTATTCCTGTCTCTGTTATGGTAGCTCCACTTGTTCCTGCGCTTAATGATCACGAGTTGGAACGCATACTCGATTCGGCGCAGGCTGCCGGTGCCGAAGCTGCCGGATTTATTATCCTGCGTCTACCGCGTGAGGTAAGTCCGCTGTTTCGTGACTGGCTTTTGCAGCATTATCCCGATCGCTATCGTCATGTCATGAATCTCATCCGTTCAATGCGTGGCGGAAAAGACTATGACGCCGAATTCAAGAAACGCATGCGAGGAGACGGGCCTTATGCGTGGCAGATCGGGCGACGTTTCGAAATTGCCTGCAAGAAACTGGGTCTGAATAAAACCCGGCGAAATCTCAACCGCAGTTTGTTTGTTCCTCCTGTTTTGCAGGGGGATCAACTCAGCCTTTTCTGATTATTGAGGAAGGCAAATTCAGGCTTCCGGGTGGATTGCTGCCCGGTTGACAAGTTCGGGAACCGGCCGCCGCATCCTACGCTTCCCGGACTTTACAGAGAATCAGTGCTCAGGCGCTTTGCGTATGTGTTTGTTCCGAAAACCGTCCCCTTTTTTCGGCCCACTGCGTTAAAGTCCAGTATGCCTGACACTGATTCTCTCTTTTCCCAAATTCCGGATACCGGTCCCGATTTCAGCATCGAAGAAGGATTGTTCAGTGAAGGCAAGAAAGCTGTTGCAGGCGTTGATGAAGCAGGTCGCGGACCATTGGCAGGTCCAGTAGTTGCCGCAGCCGTCATCCTCGATCCGGACAATATCCCAAACGGCCTCAACGATTCAAAAAAGCTGACGGAAATCTCAAGGGAAACCCTCTTTCAAAACATTCTCGAAACATCATATGTAAGCTGGGCGAGCCTTCCGGCATCTGTGATAGATAAGATCAACATCCGTGAAGCATCCCTTTCTGCAATGACCACCTCGGTCCAACAACTTCCGATAAAGGCCGACGCAGCCATCATTGATGGCCGTGATGTGCCTTCGGACTTATTGGAGATTGGAAGGGCATACGTAAAGGGAGATGCGCGCTCGCTATCAATTTCCGCAGCATCAATTGTTGCCAAAGTGACGCGTGACCAGATTATGAAAAGGGCTGCTCAGTGTTTTCCGCAATACGGGTTCGAAAGGCACAAGGGATACGGTTCCAAGTCTCATCGCCTGGCCATTGACGAGCTCGGCCCCTGCCCCATTCACCGAATGACTTTTTCGCCGATGAAAAACCTGCGCATCTAATTAAAAAGGGCGCTTCAAGCGCCCTTCAAACTGCAGATTTGGAAAACCGCTCAGTTAAGCTTGGATTTAACCTCAGCAATGCTGCTTTTGATCAGATCGTTTGCCTTGGTACCGGTAACCTTGCTTGCAATAATCTGCTCGGCTGCACTGATCGCCACATCGACAGCGGATGCGCGAACCTCAGCAAGCGCTGAAGCTTCAGCCTGTTCGATTTTCTGTTCAGCAAGCGCTGTTCTCCGCTTAACGAACTCGGCTGTTTTACGTGCTGCGTCGTCAGCAAGTGCTGTTGCCTCACGCTTTGCGGCAGCGACGATTTCCTCAGCTTCCTGTTCAGCTTCCTTTCGCTTTCCCTGAAACTCGGCCAGAAGTGCTTGCGCTTCCTCGCGCAACTTGCGGGCCTCGTCCAGTTCATCGCGAATTTTCGAAGAGCGATCATCCAGCCCTTTGGTCACCATTCCGGGAACCTTGAGATAAATCACCCCAGCCAGGAAGATAACAAGAGCGACTGTGGCCCAAAATGTAGCGTCCATAACCCTCTCCTATTTCCCGGCTGCTGCTACTGCCTTGGCAGCATCGGCTTTACTCAGCTTGCCGCCGATTAACTGTGCGACAATCTCCTGGGTGGTATCAGCAGCGATTGTGCCAACTTCCGCAAGAGCCTTTTCCTTAATCCCGGCAATATGGGCTTCGGACTCGGCCATTTTTTCAGCCAATTCCGCTTCGACCTTTTCACGAGCTTTGGATGCTTCTTCCTTGGCCTTCTCGGTCGCTTCAAGGGCAATGGCATGGGCATTGCGCTTTGCTTCCGCAAGATCATGCTCATATGCCGCATGAGCAGCATCCGCTTCCGCCTTGAGCCGCTGCGTTTCATCAAGATCCCGGGAAATTCTATCCTTGCGGATTTCCAAAATCCCGGCAAGGCGTGGAATGACCACCCTGCTCATGATCAGGTAAAACACACCAAAGGTTATAACCAACCACAAGAGCTGCGAGGCAAAGTACGTCGGATCGAATGGTGGGAATGCACCACCATCGGCTGCTTCTTCAGATGCGGCCAGCGCCTGACTGATGAACATCATCTAACTCCAGATATTCTGGTGACTTCAATGCGGGTGCCGCAAATTGCACCACCCGCTCATTCCGTTGCAGCCTTAAACTGCGAACAGCAGAAGAAGTGCAATCAGAAGTGCGAAGATGCCAAGCGCTTCAGTCACCGCAAAGCCGAAGATCAAACGACCGAACTGGCCGTCTGCAGCTGACGGATTGCGAAGAGCTCCCTGAAGGAACTGACCAAAAAGGTTACCAACACCGATACCGGCTGCGCCTGTACCGATAGCGGCGAGACCTGCTCCGATAAGTTTTGCTGCTTCTGCGTCCATTTCTAAACTCCTTGTGAAATGTGAATTAGTTGAATTCGAATTCTATTAATGCCCATCAGGATGAAGGGCGTCATTGAGGTACATGCAGGTAAGCATGGTGAAAACGTAAGCCTGAAGGAATGCAACCAGAAACTCCAGTGCAGTCAGACCGATTGTCATGATCAAAGGCAATATTGCGCCAAGCACTCCAACAAAACCAAGACTGCTCAGAGAAACAATAAAGCCCGCAAAAACCTTTAGCGTAATGTGACCGGCCAGCATATTCGCGAAAAGACGAATTGAATGGCTAACGGGCCGTGCCAGGAATGAGATGATTTCAATTGCAACAACCAATGGCAAAATTGCAATCGGAACACCGCTCGGCACGAACAATTTGAAGAAAGTCACACCATTCTTAGCGAGCCCGACGATTATAACAGTCGCGAAAACCAACAAGGCGAGCGCCACAGTAATGATCATGTGGCTGGTCACTGTGAAGAAATACGGGAACATGCCGAACATGTTTGCGACAAGAATGAACAGGAACAGCGAAAAGACGAGCGGAAAGAATCGCATACCCTCTGAACCGGCTGAATCCCGCAGCATGTTCGCCACAAATTCATATGTCATTTCCGCGAAAGATTGCGCTCGCGAAGGTACCATCCCACGGCGACTGGTTGCCCAGATGAAAAACCCTGAAGTCAGCACAACAGTTGCAACCATAAACAGGGATGAATTGGTGAATGAAATATTTGTTTCCGCAATCTCCAGCGGAATAAGTTCTTTCAGTTTAAACTGTGAAATAGGATCATCAGCCAACGGTTTCTTCCCTTTTCAACCCTTGCTTTGAAAGCATCTTTCCAGATGAATTCAAATTCAACTTTCGTCGCTCTCGCCTCACGTCTGCTTGTCATCTCCAGCACCAACCGGCCCTGTCAATTCACCTGCAGCCCTCAGCACATTCATTACTCCGGCAACAAACCCGAGCATGAGAAACACAATCATTGCCCAGGGTGTCGTCCCCAGAAGCCAATCGATACCATAACCGATCGCGGCCCCTACAAGGATTGCCGAGATAAACTCACTCGACAACCGAAACGCATTTCCATAACCGGCACTATCCGGTTTCGCTGGCTTCCCGCTTTGGCCTTTTCTGGTATCGCGACCGAGCCGCTTGTTCATGGCCTGAAGACGTTTGTCCAGATTTTCCTTCGCATCCGTATCAAAATCTGTGTTCTTGCGTCCCATGACTGCCGCCTGACCCAAGTGATCACCGCTCGTTGAAAACTTCTACAACATGCCGTGCGGTGATGCAAAAACCGGTTTGAAACTTGTTTTGGAAAACACCTGTTTTGAACAGTACGAATTTGGCGGCAACATAGTTTTGCATGCCGCCACTGTCAAGCAATTGCGGTGTTGGTAAACTGTTGAAATCAATAAGGTAAAATAATGAATTTCGTTATGCGGCAATCCGCCGAAGCCGGAATCGAAAGAATCCGCATTCCGCAGTCCCGGGCAGGTCGATAATCAGGACCAACCACCACCGTACGTCCGGTAGAAGATGTGCAAGCCGATTTTCCCCAGCCGCTTCATTTTGCGGTTCCATTTCGGGTTGACGTAGGTTGCATGATAGTGAGTTGAGGAGCCAACCTGCGCAAGCCAGATCCGCCCGGCAGTTGTTTCCGCTGCCACATGTTTGGCGATGTTGTAAAGTTTCCGGTTTTTAACCCGATCCCGGATGCGATCGCATGCAAAAGAGAACTGGCAACGGTTGTACCAGTGCTTGTTCTGATAAACCACACCACAGATCGTGTTCGGATAGTGAGGGTTCCTCACCCGATTTAGAATTACCTGCGAAACCGCTGCCTGACCCTTGACCGGTTCGCCCCGCGCCTCGAAGTAGATTCCTTGTGCCAGGCAGGTCTGCTGACGCTTGGAAAAGGAATTTTTCGGCAACGGGTCATCTGCCCATGCATGATCGCCCTTGTTTAGCTTGGGTAGAATCTTTACCGGCTGCTCTTCGACAAGAACTGCGCTGAACGGAGAAGGCCTTGGTTTTTCTTCCGGCACGTAAGACAGAATTGAGCCTTCGGACTGTTTCACCAGAGTCGCAACCATTACCGGAAGATTCTTCGGAACATTGTGGCTTTTTGGTTGGGTTGGATGAAAGACGCTCGCTACCTGAAACGCTTCCTTCGCCGATTTCGGTTTTACAAATGCAAGTGCGAACTTGTCGCCGGCCTTCATCGGTTCCAGAACACTGTGTCGCTCAAATACAGATCCCGCAGAAAAATCTTTCGGGGGCTGGATCACCGTAGTCTGGACGACGCGATTACCCTTTATCGTCTGATTAACGGCTTCGGGTTCCAAACCATTCTTGATTGTTTCACTGACCGAGATCTCGGAAGAAACACCTGCCGTTACTATCGGATCTAATCTTTTCGTGTTGCCAGCATTTGTTTGGAGGCTCGCCACACTGGCACCCACCGGCTGTTCCATGTGCATCAGCCAACGGTTTTCACCCTTTTTGCCAAGCATATCAGCAATATCCTGATACGCGACTTCCTCTGTCTGAAATGTCAATACCGAAGCAGCAAGGCCGAAACAAAAAGTAACATGAGTTGCACGGCCCATGAACGAGGCCGGTAAACCAAGAGTGCTACGCAAAACCAAACTCCACTCATTATGAACTGATCGATCCCCTCGACCTGGAAAGAACATAATGGGTTAACCTTAATCGAGCGTTAAGAGCTATCCACGCCTGAAGCAAAGCAAAAATGCAGAAGAAAATCGCCCGTTTTCTGCATCTGCCTAATCGCCATCGGCAAACCTGAGCCTCGATTTGCTACGGAAATATGGCAAAAAGCGGTATACCGCACTTCACGTTTTCCGTTTCTTGCGCCCCGCATACGGATTGTCGCCTTTGCGCATGTGGATGCGGATGGGCGTCGCGTCGAGATCAAATTCGCGACGGATACTGTTTGTGAGATACCGTGTATATGAATCCGGCAAGGCTTCAGGTCTTGAGCAGACAATCGCGAATGTCGGCGGCCTGCTTTTCACCTGGGTTGCGTATTTCAGTTTGACACGTCGTCCCGAGACCGCCGGCGGTGGATGATGATACTGAACATCTTCAAGCCAACGGTTCAATGGGGCTGTCGGCACGCGTTTGTTCCAGACTTTGTGAACCGCCAATACTGTTTCCATAAGCTTATCAATGTTCTCACCTGTGGCACCGGATATAGGAACAACCTTCAATCCTTTAACCTGCGAAATGTGTTCCTGCGCCTGCAGCAAAAGCTCCTTGAGAACCTCCTGGCGGTCGTCAATCAGGTCCCACTTGTTAAGTGCAATCACAGGCGCACGGCCTTCCCGGATAATCAGATCCGCAATCTGAAGGTCCTGTTTCTCGAATGGCTTGGTAACATCAAGAACAATTATGACCACTTCAGCAAACTTGATTGCTCGCAAACCATCGGAGACAGACAGCTTTTCAAGCTTCTCCTGCACCTTGGCCTTGCGGCGCATGCCCGCGGTATCAAACAGGCGCAGGGTGCGGCCCTGCCATTCCCAATCCACAGAGATCGAGTCCCGGGTGATGCCGGCCTCAGGGCCTGTAAGTAATCGGTCTTCTCCCACCATCTGATTTATCAGAGTGGACTTACCGGCATTGGGCCTGCCAACCACCGCAATCTTCAGGGTCCGGCTTTCGATTGAGGCTTCGTCTGCTTCCTTTTCTTCCTCGTCCGGGTAGGCTCTGGATTCACCAACGGCTTCCACGATTGCATCATGCAGGTCTGCCATACCCTGTCCGTGTTCGGCTGAAACCGGAACAGGATCACCAAACCCGAGGCTGAATGCATCATAATAACCAGATTCGCTGGGCTTTCCCTCCATCTTGTTCGCAACAAGGATGACGGGTTTTTCGGTTCGCCGAAGTATCGAAGCAAACGTGCGGTCATCAGGCAGAATCCCGGCACGTGCATCAATCAGGAAAAGGCAAACATCAGCTTCTTCAATTGCAGCCTGGGTTTGTTCCCACATTCGCCCCTGGAGACTTTCCTCGTCGCCCTCTTCCAGTCCGGCGGTGTCTATCACATCAAAACTCAGTCCGCCGATTGAGCCTTCTGCAAACCTGCGGTCACGCGTAACGCCCGGTGTATCATCAACAAGCGCAAGCCGTTTGCCAACCAGACGATTGAACAAGGTGGACTTACCCACATTTGGGCGTCCTATAATGGCGACACTGAATGCCATCGTTTTTCCTTAGATAGGGACCGCCGGATCAGCCGGTGGCAGCCTTGACCCCTTTTCCCGCTAGCAGTTCGAGCATTATCGTAGCGCGCGAGCGAATGCCACCCGGTGCTTCTGCGTCTTCCGCAACTGCCGTGAACCAGCGATGGGCATCTTCAAATTTCCGGTGTTTCCAAGCCGACAGGCCGAGCCCTTCTCTCGAAGAATGCCTGAACGGCTGGCCAGTGTTTGCCATTGTCTGCAGACGGCTCACCACTTCATCGTAAGAACCGTGGTCGACGAGAAGGAGGCCTGCTCGCAAACGTGCGACGTTACGTAGTGTTTCGTCGAAACTGATGTCACCGGCAATTTGGTCAAACGCCGAGACTGCCTTGTCAACATCGCCTTGCTTCGCGTATTCGGCGGCCAGACGAATGCTGGCAAGGGCCGGATATTCGCCTACTCCATCTTTGCCGAGCTGTTCGAGTACCTCGATCGCTTCCGCGTGATTACCTTCGTTGGAAAGTTCAATGGCTTGAATGAACCGGTCGCCGGACTCTCCCGCCACTTTCTGAGTGTAATAATCCCATCCGCGATAACCTGCTGTTGCCGCCACAATTGCAACAGCGCCACAAATTAAGAGCCATTTGTACTTGCCCCAGAAATCCTTGAACTGCTGGTTGCGGAGGTCTTCATCGACTTCCCTGATAAAGCTGTCGTCTGACATTTTCCAAAATCCACTGTTTGCAGCCAAACCTGCTGCCTGTTTGAAGGTCTTTTAGCCGAACTGTGATCCGTTATGCAATCACTGGAACACCAATCAGCAATTCGTGAAGCCAGAAAGCAACCGCTCCCCACAACACCAATCCAATAACAACCGACAGAACGTCACTCTTTACAGATACATCCTGAGGCAATGGCTCACTACGGCGCTTCATGTCAATGGTGAGCAGAACCGCCCAAGCCAAAAACGTTCCAAAGAGAAGAAAACTGGCCAGATCAGCGTTCACGAGAAGATGTCCTACCGCCCATATTTTAACCGCTATCATCATAGGGTTCTTGACCACTCTCTTGATGTGACCAATAGGTAACTGGCTTGAGACAAGCAGGATCATTACCGGTACCATCAACAGTACCTGAAGATGGTTAAGCCATTGTGGTGTTGTATAAAAGAACTGGTTTTCAAATCGAGCCTGTCCGTAGCCCCAAACCAGCAGGGTGATGCCGGCCAGGGACATGACCGAGTAGATTCCACGCCAGGGACCTTCGCCACGTTTCTCAATAATGGAAGCCCGGACCTCGGGTGCAGCAACGCGCACGCTGTGAATACCCAGGAACAGCAATAATCCGGCGATCAATAACCACATGTCAAATAACCTCTTGCTTTCAAAAAGTTCAATTTTTTTATATGCTCTCGCGTCTGTCAGGAATGGGACAAAATGACGGTCGATATCGAAACCGCAAAACAGCGCCTCGAGGCCAGGCGCACCGAGTTGGAAAGTCTCTCCGAGATTTCAAAAGAGGCTCGCGATACTGTTGAACTGGACCAACAGGCCGTCGGACGCCTGTCACGCATGGATGCGATGCAGCAGCAGGCAATGGCAGAGGCGCAGGAACGTACGCGCCGCCACGACCTTCAGCGCATTGAATTGGCATGGAGACGGATCAAGGATGGCGATTACGGATTTTGCACAGAATGTGATGATGCAATACCTGACGGCCGCCTGGCCATTGATCCGATGGCAGAGCGGTGTGTCAGGTGCGCATGAACCGGTTACTCAGCCGGCGCTTCTTTTTCACCAGTTGTGTTGTCAGGTGATCGTGATGCTTCCTGTCCCTCAATAGCAGCTTCGAACGCCTGAAGACGTTTGTAGACGGAAAGCAATTCCACAATTCTTGGCCATGAATTGATGAGGAACTGGAATGACCCCTCAACCCTGCTGAAGGCTCGGATTATCTGTTGCATAACACCAAGCGATATGACCCCGGATGCCAGGGTAGGTGTAAGGGCGATGTAGGGAACCAAGTTACCGATCTGAAGGTAAAAAATCCTGATTACATTGAAGTACATATAATGAAAATAAAGAAGAAAGTACGTTGATCTCACATAAGAAAACAATTCTCTCACAGTAGGCGGTGCAGCACGAGCCGAATCATCCTCGCCATAAACCAGTTCCTTGCGGTAGGCTGCCTCCACCTTTTGGATATCAAATTCTAACCCGGGCAATTTTATTCCGGCCAAACCAACCAGTGCTGTCCCGAAAATTGACCAAAGGATTGCAACAAAAACCAGTCCTTGAGACACCTCCCCGATTAACGGCAACTCTTTAACCTGTGCTGACAAGACCCAGAGAAGCGGTAAAAACGCGATCAGCGTCATAACCGAATCCAGCAGATTGACACCCAGGTCCTGAGTAATGTCGGAGAATTTTTTTGCGTCTTCCTGCACACGTTGAGAGGCGCCCTCAACATGCCGCAATTCCTGCCATCGTGACATGTAGTAGTCGTTCATTGCCTGCCGCCAGCGAAACACGTAGTGGCTAACGAAGAATCTGAATAAAACCGCTACAAACACATATAGCAGCGCAATCTGAAGGAAGGTGGCAATTTGGCCATACAGTTCACCTTGTGTAACGCTGTTGGGTGTTCCGAGGGCCCTTTGTATCATGTCATAAAATGTGCCGAACCATTCGTTGATCATCACGTCAAGCTGCACGAGAAACCAGTTTACGAAAAAAATCAACGCTGAACCGGCGACTGACCATCGTTGCCAAGGATGCGGAGAATAACGCATCCAGAAGCCGCAAAAAGCAAAAATCGCAATCAGAAAAAACTGGTAAAACCAGAACTCGCTGGCAGCAGAAGACTGGGCAGCAAACGCGGCTTTCAAGGATTCATCAGCTTCCGCAGCCAGTTCAGCCGGGAATCCGTATCCAAAAAGGCCCCCGATGCTCAGTGTATCGCCCAATCCAGAAAGAACGAAAAACCAAAGCAGAATACAGAAAATTGAGTATGCAGCGAAGGAACCGAAATAAAGCCTGGGATTTGGAAAAAAGGAATGAAACACGGTTTGAAACTCCGCTCAAAATCAATTCCTAACTCCTAATGCCTGGGGGCATCACTAGCAAGCCCCCGTCGATCACATGCATTTCACTAATTTGATGTCCGGGCTCCCGTAGCGAACCCTGATTCGGCAGACTGCAATCCAGATTTTTATCCATGATGTGTAATTTGGCACAGATTGCCTTGGAGAAATCATTTATCTCTTACAAACAATCGAACTTCTGCTCCGCCTAATCGCCCACTCAACCAAGGGGCAGAATTTCAAGTCCTCCCGGATAACGCCCCTTTCCGGGAGGACTTCCAAGAGGATCCCGCGTACTGGTACATGCCCCTTCCGGTACAAAGGTCAGTGAGCCACTTCCCAGCTGGTTCCGGGAAGTGGCTCCATCTTCTCCTCAAGTTAACTCATCGGCAACTTTTCCTTAACCGGCTGCTTACCATCTTCGCGGAGACTGTGTTCATAAACGCGATTCGTATGGAGCACGCCGACTATGACCATCGGACAAGATGACGATATTCTCCAACTTCTCGACAGTATGGATGCAGCCGAAGCAGACCGGTTTGCGACGGAAATGGATGACATCGTAATGGATATGGATGAACTAAATCCGGAAGTTTGTCCCCCCGACCGCCGCTTTTTCAGAGGTGACAGGGAAGCCTGGGTTTATGAGCATGGCAATATCGCTGAACTCGTTTTCGTAAAATCCGTCTAGACCATCTCAAAAGCTTAATAAGACGCATTAACCTGATCAATGCGTGAGAAATCGGTGCACTATCCCTTCCTGAAGGTATTCAGGACCGGTCTGGCGCCTGCGTAATTACATGCATAAGGTCTTCAACCAGCAAATCAGCGCCGGAATTTGTCAGGTGATTGCTGTCATAATAGAGTGGCTCACCATCTCGACTTGAGGGGCAGCCGCTTGAATCCGTGTCACACAGGATTTCCTTTGGATCGACATAAAAGATGTTCTGGTGTTTGCTCAAAGCCCGGAACAGATGGTCGACATCCTTGTTTCTTGTTTCGTAAACCGCAAGCGGCATGTCCGGCAGGTTACCTGCGCCGGTAAAATGAAGTCTGCGAGCCATTTCGAGAGGCGCATTCCATCCCTGCTCCGGAGAGGAGCCGACGAGGAAAATTCTGGTTCCGGAACGATTGAATCTTTCGATCGACTTTTCATAAGCCGCAAGAATGGATCGGGCTCTCCGATCAAACTCGGCATCCGGAGACAGCGGACTGATCGTGTAGCCGTTATCCGGTCTGTATTCGATCCCCCCTACTCCGTTTTCAACATCACCCTTGTGGATATATCCTGACCAGCGAGCTGCAATCACTATGTTGCGGATGCCTCGATCGCGGATGTCTGCAACGGCATTTTCCAGATATTTGCCACACTGGTGGTTTCTGCGGTTGTTGAAACCGAATGCCACCGGGCAACCGTTCTTGGTATACTGGATATAGCTCTTTCCAGCGGCAGCAAACTCGTTCGTTAAGCTTCGCTCAAGCGCGGCAGCGTGGCTGTCACCCAGCAATGCAAATGTGGGGCTGACATCAGCGCCACGAATGCAGCCAGTCAGGTCAATCTGGCTATCGTCCCGATTGCATCCGCCATCATCGCGTTGGGCCAGATACCGGTAAGGTGTTGCGGCGAGCTCCAGAACATCCATGTTCAAACGTGCTGCAAAGCCATTGCTCAACTGCACACCACCGCCAATGCTCACCACCACCACAACTGCAACAGATATCGACGGTATCAGCTGAGTACTTGGTACTGTGGACCTGCTGCGGAACGGCCGTTCGACAAACCGCCAGGTTCCGTAGGCCAAAACCAGTGTCAAAAGGCACAGGCCAAGCATTGTTAATGTGGATGGAGTTTCCACAAGCCTGTGTCTGGCGAAAGCAAAGAGAGGCTGGTGCCAGAGGTATGCGCTGTAGGAAATCAGGCCGATTGCAACCAGCGGACGGAAACTCAGAACTGAATTTACGAAAGTTCCGGGTACAGCACAGAGTACAATCAGAACGGTACCAAGTGTTGGTATCAGCGCATAAACACCAGGAAACGGCGTTTGTTTGTCGTAAAGAATTATGGCCAGCATAATCAGTAAGAAACCCAAGAGACTTCCAATCTGACTCACTGAGGATTTTCGGAAGTGTCCCTTATCTGACATGTGGAGTGCTGCTAGTGCACCAATCAACAGTTCCCAGCATCGGGTCGGAAGCAGGAAGAAGGCGGCATCGGGAGCATTGTAAACGGCCCATTGCGCCAAAAGAAGGCTCGCAAACAACAAGGTCATAAGTAAGGCTGAAACCCGACTGATACCAAACCGCCAAATTCCAATCATGAACAGCGGAAACAGCAGATAATACTGTTCTTCAACCGCCAGGCTCCAGGTATGCAAGAGCGGATTAAGTTCAGCGGCAGTCTCAAAGTAACCACTCCTGCTCCAGAACAGGAAGTTTGAAGAGAAGAAGCTCGCCGCAACCATGCTATGGACAAACTCCACCATTGCAGTGGGCAACAACCACATCCAGGCAAATGGCAGGCAGACAGCCATGACGAACAAAAGGGCCGGAAGAATTCGCCTCGCACGGCGTTCATAGAAGTCCGCGAGACTGAAACTCCCGTTCTTCAGATCCTCCACAATAATCGTTGTGATCAGGTACCCGCTTATGACAAAGAACACATCAACACCGACAAATCCGCCGGCGAAGGTCTCAAGTCCGGCGTGAAACAAAATGACCGGCACGACGGCCAGAGCCCGTAACCCATCTATTTCCGCCCGATACTGCAAATTCTTTTCTCCTGGGTCCCATCAGCCCGCTACTCAATCGCGGGTTGCAAGTTAGCCGAAAGATACCAGATCAATATTTAATAAAGTTTGTATGGAACGAACCGAGCCAAACGCCCCGAACCCGAACCCTTTTCTTTCACCTCTTGCTGCTGATCCACCCACAAACAACAATTTATCAAAATCTGCCTTTGCCAATTGATTACGAATGGAATTAATGGGCAAACTGGTTGAAAGATTCTCCGGGATAGCCGCACATGAAAAACCTTCTGATCAAAAACGCCCGCATTGTAGATGGCACCGCAAGTGAACCTACTGACCCTGTAGATATCGCAATAGAAGGCGGCCGGTTTGTCGAAGTCGGTGCGGGAGTTTCATTTTCCGCTGAAGGTGAAATTGATGTCAAAAACGCTGTGGTAATGCCCGGGCTGATTGATTGTCACGTGCATGTGTTGGCGACGACTGCCAATCTTTCGCAGAATGCCGAACTGCCGAATTCCTGGGTTGCGTTCAAGGCAGCAGAAATCATGAAAGGCATGCTGATGCGCGGGTTTACAACTGTGCGCGATCTTGCTGGTGCAGACCGTGGCCTTCAATTGGCGGTTGAAGACGGATTGCTGGATGGGCCGAAGCTGGTAATCTGTGGCAAAGGTCTTTCCCAGACTGGTGGCCACAGTGACCAGCGCGGCGCATTCAACAATCGCAGTACCGATTGGCATCTGCACAAACTCGGTGCACTGGGGCGCATATGCGATGGCGTACCGGAAGTTACCCGCACCGCCAGAGAGGAAATCAAAGGCGGCGCCCAGTTTATCAAGGTGATGGCTGATGGCGGCGTTTCATCCCCGTCTGATCCGGTCGGATTTTTCGGATTCTCCGTTGATGAACTCAAGGCTGTCGTGGAAGTTGCCCGGGGAGCAGGGACCTATGTAGCTGCCCATCTATATGATGATACATGCATCAATCGCGCGCTTGATTGTGGGATTGAGTGTGTGGAACACGGCAATCTGATGAGCGACAAGACCATTGCCCGCATAGCGCGGGAAGGCCAGTTTGTTGTGCCGACCAACATTACCTACGACAGGCTTGCAAAAGAGGGAGCAGAATATGGCCTGCCGCCAGCTTCTGTAGCCAAGATTGAGAGTGTGCGGGAGGCTGGTCTGGAACGCCTCACAAAACTACATGCTGCGAATGTTACAATAGGCTACGGGTCCGACCTTCTGGGTGGCATGCATCCGCATCAGTCCGGCGAATTTACCCTTCGCGACCGCTATCTGCCCACCGATGCCGTTATCCGCTCGGCAACTGTTGATGCAGCCAAGGTTTTGCGCATGGAAGGAGAGATTGGCGTTATCGCTGCAGGCGCGTATGCCGACCTGATCGTTGTCGATGGAAATCCGCTGGAGGATATTTCAATCCTTGAAAATCAGGGCGCCGCAATGTCGCTTATCATGCAGGATGGAGTTGTGAAGAAACGCGAGACAGCACTTTAGCCGGTCTCGCAGTCGAGCATTCAGAATCGGTCTAATACTCGCAGTTTTTCATGCGCTCATCGCCCGAAGCATACCGATACTGCTTACCGTCAAAATTGAATTCCGCATTTGACCGGGAACCTTTCGCACGATCCTCGATATCAAAAACCAGTCGCTGACCTCCCGCCGGTTCGTAACTGGATGCAATGTTCACTTCAGCAGACCAACTTATAAGCGGTTGCGTCGCCGGATCGTAAATTGCACCTTCATTGTCCGAGCCTGAACAGGTGCTCAAAACTTGTTTCAATGCACTGCCGGATGGAGAAAGTGCAGTGATCGATTCTTCTGTGTAACCCTGGCCCGTATAACCGAAACGCAGAATGACCAGAGCTTCCCTGTCCGAAATCTTGTCGAAGCTCATGAGCTCTTCGGGATAATCTCCCCAGCTGCCAAAGTAGTGAAATGCAACATGACTGGCGACCAGTTCCCATCCGCTCTGATCAACCCGATAGAACAAGTAACTCAACTGCGGGGCACAGGCATGGCAGTTGTTTTCCGGATCAGAAGAACTCACTGCGATCAGTTTTTTGCTATGATCATCGAAGTTCACAGTTCGGACACCGAAAATCCGATGGTTGCATTTGCGACCACAATCGAAACTGGAAGATTTTGAACCGAGAAATTTTAGCGCTGCCTGCTGCCGCTCAAAATCGTTCCATGGAACCGAAGCCGAATAAACTCCTGTGGTAGACAGCAACAGAAATAGTGCTGCAAACTGAATTACCTTCATTATTTACTCCCACTCAATTGTACCCGGCGGCTTAGAGGTTACATCATAGACGACACGGTTGATACCGTGAAC
The DNA here is from genome assembly GCA_039029255.1 of Pseudomonadota bacterium. Classification (GTDB taxonomy): domain Bacteria; phylum Pseudomonadota; class Alphaproteobacteria; order Rhizobiales; family Rhizobiaceae; genus JAALLB01. The sequence continues at coordinate 16,895 of JBCCGN010000025.1, forward strand.
TTCGTTTATGATACGGGTGGCAGCACGCCCCAGGAACTTCATGTCATAGGGGTAAAAATCCGCTGTCATACCATCAACAGACGTGACCGCCCGCAATGCGCAAACAAATTCGTATGTGCGTCCATCGCCCATAACGCCTACGGTCTGGACCGGCAGCAATACTGCAAATGCCTGCCAGATTTCGTCATAAAGTCCTGCGGCGCGTATTTCATCGAGATAGATGGCATCTGCCTGCCTCAGTATATCCAGCTTCTCACGGCTGATACCGCCGGGACACCGAATAGCAAGGCCTGGCCCGGGAAAAGGATGCCGGCCGACGAAATGATCGGGTAGCCCGAGTTCCCGACCCAGATCACGAACCTCATCCTTGAACAATTCGCGCAGAGGCTCGACCAGTTGCATGTTCATGCGTTCAGGTAGGCCGCCAACGTTGTGATGGCTTTTGATTGTTACAGAGGGACCGCCTGTAAAAGAAACGCTTTCAATCACATCCGGATAGAGAGTTCCCTGCGCCAGAAAATCCGCTCCCCCCAGTTTCCCGGCCTCTTCCTCGAATACATCGATAAACAGTTTGCCTATGGTCTTGCGTTTGACTTCCGGGTCCGCTTCCCCCTCGAGCGCTGAAAGGAACGTATCGGACGCATCCACATGAACCAGGGGAATGTTGTAATGTTCACGGAACATCGAAACCACCTCTGCCGCTTCGTTGAGCCGCATCAAGCCATGATCAACAAGAATGCAGGTGAGCTGGTCCCCGACAGCTTCATGTATGAGGAGTGCTGCAACGGAAGAATCGACACCGCCGGACAGGCCGCAAATCACCCGTTTGTCTCCGACTTGCTCGCGAATGGCCGATACCGCCTGCTCGCGGTAAGCAGCCATGGTCCAGTCGCCTTTCAAACCGGCGATCTTGTGGACAAAGTTGGAAATCAGTTTTGCACCATCCGGTGTGTGAACCACTTCCGGATGAAACATGGTTGAATAATATTTTCGCGCTTCATCCACTGCAACCGCACAAGGAGCATTTGGTGAAGTCGCAACCACCTCGAACCCGTCAGGAAGTTTTGTCACGCGATCCCCGTGGGACATCCATACAGGATACTTCTTCCCGACTTCCCATACGCCCTCAAAAAGCGGACTGGGTTTGTTGATCTCCACATCTGCTGCCCCGAATTCGCGGTGGTGACCGCCTTCGACCGTGCCGCCAAGTTGGGAACAAAGCGTCTGCTGCCCGTAACAAATAGCAAGGATTGGGAGGCCGGAATCAATTATCTCTTCGGGAGCCCGCGGGCTCCCAGCTTCCGGAACGGATGCGGGACCACCGGAAAATATTACGGCTTGCGGCTGCATCCGCTGAAAACCTTCAGCAGCAGAATTGAACGGAATTATTTCGCAGTAAACTCCGGCCTCACGAACGCGCCGCGCTATCAACTGCGTAACCTGTGAACCGAAATCGACGATCAGAATGGAATGGGATGAAGTGCTCATGAAGAGGATTTAGTTTGAGTCGCGCAAACTGGCAATGTGTAAGTCAAAATTACTGTTCAGAGGATGTGTTCGTTTGATCACTCGTCTTGGCCAGCTTTTCCACCAGGTTGCGATTGAAGCTCGCTTCAAGGGCATGACGCACTTCCGGATTTTTCTCCAGATGGGTCCTGAGGGTCTTTCGTTCAAATGCCAAATATCGGGTAGGTTTTGTGGTGACGACTGACGCAGTCGCCTTCTTTCCGGTGAGATAACTCATCTCACCCAGAAAGTCGCCTGAACCAACAATTCCGATTACCCGGTTGTTTCGGACGATGCTTGCTTCTCCACTCACTACATACTTGAGGTGGCCCGGGCAGGTATCCTGTGTGATCAATGTTGCTTCGTCCTGCACTTCGGTCCAGGCACCCAGCCTGACCAATCGCCGTGCATGGGCTCGCTCAATATCTGAAAGGCAAGAGCTGATAAACATGCTCTCTTCTTCAGAGAATTTGCCCCTTCGGTTCTCGATCTGCAAAATCACCAGTTGCGCAACATTCACAAGCGAGAAAAGCGCCTCCCAGAACATCGATACGTAATCAGAGAGAATCCAGTAGTAGATTGCCGAAATAGCTCCAGCGAGCAGCGCGAAGAAACGCAACCAATTCATGTTGCGCATCATCATTGAGACGATCAACAGAACATACGCAAAGTGCCCAACCAGATTTTCCGGTCGGGAAAAGTCAGCCCAGAACTCAGCAAGAAATTCGTTCATCGATACTCTGTATAATTGTAGGGAACCAATACCACAGGGGTCACAGCTTTCAACGGGTGCGAACCATCACAGATGGTTATGTTTCCTGTTATCAGGCCGGTCCAAGGACAGATGCCAAAAACGGGGGTCCCTGAGTTTTTGTGTCAGCTTCTTTCCCTTGTTTATTTTTTCCAGTGGTTCCAAGGCCAGTTTCGGCACCTGGCTGGTGTTCTGAAAACAGAACTTCTTTGGAAGAGTGGTATAAGTGGAACGGGGCGGCAACCCATATTGTTGTGATATGTGCTTCAGCCGGTTGCCTGTTTCAAAATCGTGTATGAAAATTTCCCGAATACCCAATTCGCGTACAGAAAAGAAAACCGCAGCTGCAATGGCAGTCTCCTGCCAGTGACTTGTGAATTCAGGCATAACTGTATTTGCATAATGTCGGACATCCTTGCAGGTTTGTGCCCGGCTTCTGTTCGCATGAAGACTGTCGGGAGCCGCATTCGACACCAAACGCCTGTGGAGATTACAGGGATATTCAGCATGTCGGGCCACACTTCTTATCCAGTCAGACTGAATTTCCTCAATCAATACTTCTCCATTTGACATGTCGACATCCAGCCGGACCCAAGCCATTGTCAATTCTCTGTTCGACGCGGGGTGCCCAGAATAATTGAAAAAGTCCCGGTTATCACCGTTTATGTAGTGCCTGTATTGCCGATTGTGCTGTTCGGGGAAATTTACCTGAAGTACCAGATTAAACCCACGCCGGGTAATCTGAATATAGCGATTGTCCCGTGGGTTTCCCCAGCTCCCAAGGGTCAGACGCCATGCGATAAAATCCTTCTGATACAGATTGAGAACATCTGATTCCTCTATTCTCAGTTGACCTTTCGCGGCGATCATTTTTCTGATCTGTCTTTTCTCCAGCAGGCGCGCGAAATTGCTGCGCCGAATGTCCGGGGCAGTCCAACCTGCTTCAAGCAGATACTCAAGCAGCATGACATAAATCCAGTCACGCTCGTAATAAAACAATGTCCTGCCAGCAGGCAGGCATGCGCATATTTCGCGCAAATCTTCGAGTTCCAAGGGAAACCACACAATCTAAACTTTTGAAAAGGGAGTTGTTCCGCAAATTAAACGGCAACAAGGTTAGCGATTTTGAAGGAGTAAATGCATGCGCGATCTCCTTTTCCCTTTGAATTGTGGTCGAGGGTATTTATTCAAACGTATTCAAGCGGTCAACATCACCGCTTAAAAAATCGCACAAACAGGTCTGAAGTTGCAATAATGCATCAGCCGCGCTTGCGTTCCATTACTGCAAAGAAGAAGCCATCAGTATTTGTAGATGCTGGTGTAAGCGTCACCGTCTTCATGTCCGAAGACCAGGGAGCAGGTTTGTCAAAGCCGAACAGGTCTTCCCAGACCTCGCCAGCGGAAACCAGTTCAAACTCCGGGTTATCTTCAGTGAAGGTATAAACCTGATTTTCGTTCTCCTCCGGGAACACCGAGCAGGTGATATAAATCAGATGCCCACCGGGTCTCACGAATGGCAAAGCTTCGCTGAGAACCTCCTCCTGCTGCTGGAGGCGCTCTTCCAAATTTTTACGATCCAGTCGCCATTTGGCATCAGGCCTGCGTCGCCAGGTTCCTGAACCGGTACAAGGAGCATCAACCACAACCTTATCCATATTCCCAACCAGACCGGAAAGGTTTGCTCCAGGTGAATGCACCTGAACGTTACGCGTTCCAGCGCGTTTCAGCCTGTCATAAATCGGTGCAAGGCGCGTCTTGTCTATGTCATAGGCATGAATTTGGCCCCGGTTCTCCATCGCTGCCGCCATTGCAAGTGATTTGCCGCCTGCACCGGCGCAAAAATCCAGAACCGTTTCTCCGGGTTGCGCAAACACAAGATCGGAAACAATCTGGCTGCCCTCGTCCTGCACTTCAAACCTGCCCTTTTGAAATGCTTCCTCTGCCTGGACATTAGGCTGGCGTGCCAAAGGTTTGTCTGTCTTGATTCGTATTCCATGGCGCGCGATCGAAGCCGCCCTGGCGCCGGTTTTTGAAAGCTTGTTCAGTATTTTGTCACGCCCGGATTTAAGCGAATTTACCCGCAGATCCAAAGGCGGGCGCTCCGAAAATGCTTTTGCTTCCGTTATCCATTCATCTGAAAAATTCGCTTCAAATCCAGCGACACACCATTCAGGTATGTCCGCCTGGATGTGTGCTTCCGCATCCGTTACCCGTCGGTTGAGCAGGCTCGAGATTTCCTTTTCAGATGGAAATTCCGGTGCAAATTTATCTTCGGAAAAAACCAACTTTGTTTCAGCCGGGTCAAGATTCCAGAAACGAAAAACAAGTGCATACAAAGATGCCAGATTTCCGCCGTCTGCAGCCAAAAACTTTAGGGAATGTTTTCTGCGCAAGGTATCATAGACCAGATTGCCGATTGCCGCTCGGTCACCGGAACCAGCAAAACGATGTGACAGTCCCCAGTCCTTGAGGGCATCTGCAGCAGGTCGCCTGCGGTTTTCAATATCGTCCAGTACTTCCGCAGCAGCCTGAACGCGGCCGCCCAGCCTCATGCGAAATCCCGATCAACATTCAACATGTAACGGCTATGCCTGTAAGAAAAACAGTGTGGAAATGAACAGTTCTGCAATCATGAGCAAAATAATTCTAGCCGACTGGATGAACAGCTTACGACGGCGCAGCACATTATGTTCTCCGGCCATTTCTCTGGCATGCAGAATTCTGAAGCAGATGTAAACAAAGGCCAGCACAACTGTAATCCAGCTTGTCACGCCAATCGCCAGTCCGGTAATGACAAGTGCGTAAAATACAACCGGCATTTCAAACTGGTTTGCAACCAGTCTGGTATAGACCCGGATATCTTCCGGTTCCGCATCGCCCACCGCGACATACATTTCAGGGGTTACCACGCCGGCTTTTGCTGCAGCGACACGAGCCTTGCTCAATTGCATATAACACCAGACGGTAATGGCGATCTGTACGAGAATCGCAAGTACAGCAAACTGGGTCTTAAGAACCGGCGCCGCGATCCAGAGTGAAGTGATAATGTCCATGATCATGTAGTCCTGTGATAGTTCGGGCTTTCGCGAGTTATAACGACATCATGAGCGTGGCTTTCGCGCAAGCCTGCGCCGGATATTCTTACAAATGTAGCTTTCTCCTGGAAATCAGCAATGTTTTCTCCGCCGACATATCCCATCGCTGCCTTGAGACCGCCGGAAAGCTGATGGACCACAGCGGAAACGGGGCCCTTGTACGGAACCTGGCCTTCGACACCTTCCGGCACCAGTTTGAGGCTGTCGGTGACCTCCGCCTGAAAATAACGATCCGCGGAACCACGGGCCATGGCACCAACAGATCCCATACCCCGATAGGACTTGAACGAGCGACCCTGATGCAAGTAAACTTCGCCAGGGCTTTCTTCGGTGCCGGCTAGCAGCGAACCAACCATCACGACTGAGGCACCGGCTGCAATCGCTTTAGCAATGTCACCCGAAAATTTGATTCCGCCATCTGCGACTACCGGAATTCCTGATTTCTGCGCTTCCTCAACCGCGGACATGATTGCAGACAATTGCGGCACCCCTACGCCTGCAACAATTCGCGTCGTGCAAATGGAACCCGGGCCAATCCCGATCTTCACCGCATCTGCACCTGCATCAATCAGCGCCCTTGTTCCATCAGTTGTCGCAACGTTGCCTGCCAGAATTTTGACCTTGTTGGACATGGTTTTGATTTTGGCAACCGCATCAAGCACCTTCTGTGAATGGCCGTGTGCCGTATCAACCACCAGAAGGTCGACGCCGGCGTCCAGCAACCGTTCGGCGCGCTCGAAACCGTCTGCACCCACCGTGGTAGCAGCGGCGACCCGCAAGCGACCCTGCTCGTCTTTGGATGCATTCGGATTAAGTTTTGATTTCTCCATGTCTTTGACGGTTATAAGACCCACGCATTGATTGTCATCATCAACTACCAGGAGCTTTTCGATCCGGTTCTGGTGCAGCAGCCGCTTCGCTTCCAGCTGATCAACGCCCTCACGAACCGTAATGAGGTTTTCCCGGGTCATCAGTTCCGAAACTTTCTGGTCGGGGTTCGATGCAAACCTCACGTCACGGTTAGTGAGAATCCCCACCAGTTTTCCGACTACATGGCCACCTTTTTCACCGTCCTGCACAACCGGAACACCGGAAATATTATTTTCCTGCATCAGTAACTTGGCGTCTTTTAGTGTGGCATCCGGGCCGATTACCAAGGGGTTTACAACCATGCCGGATTCGAACTTCTTAACCTGCCGGACTTCTTCAGCTTGCTCGGCCGGTTCCAGATTGCGGTGAATAACACCCATTCCGCCTGCCTGTGCCATCGCAATTGCAAGCCGTGATTCAGTCACTGTATCCATGGCCGCTGACAAGATCGGCATATTGAGTTCAATGCCGTCTGCAAGTTTTGTTGAAATATCAACCTCACCCGGCATGATGTTTGAATGGCCAGGCTGCAAAAGAACGTCGTCAAAGGTGAGAGCAACCTCGCCAGTACCGGAAGTAAGAATCTTGGACATTTAATGCTTGGCTAACGCCAATCCTCTTGTACAAGAAGGGCCTTTATATCCAGCCCGACCATTTGTTTTGATTTACGGATTGACGATTGCCGTTACCATGATGATGGCGATTTGGAAAGTGATTTATACCTTATTCATAAGTTTATCCGGATACTTTCCAATGACGTCTGAAAATAGCCGGGGAAACTACATTCCCAGGCCGCCAACACAGACGTATTTTGATTCAACGTAATCCTCGATACCCTGGTAACCGCCTTCTTTGCCGAGACCTGATTCCTTGAACCCGCCAAACGGTGCTTCAACGGTCGTTATGACGCCCTCGTTAACTCCGACGAGACCATATTCGAGCGCTTCCATTACCCGATAAGTCCGACCGAGATCCCGCGTGTAGAAATAAGCCGCCAACCCGAAGTTGGTGTCATTTGCCATCGCAATGACTTCGTCTTCGCTTTCAAACCGGTATATCGGTGCAACCGGCCCGAATATTTCATCCTGAGAGAACTTCATGTCCGATGAAGCATTGGTGATGATCGTTGGTTCGAAGAAATTTCCACCCAGTGCATGACGTGCGCCACCAGTCGCAACCTTGCCTCCCTTTTCAACCGCATCGGCGACAAACTCTTCACACTTTTCAACCGCAGCTTCGTTGATCAATGGACCCTGTTTGACTTCTTCATCGGTGTATTCTCCGACTTTCAGCGCAGTGGTCGCCTCAATCATTTTTTCCACAAATGCATCATAAATCCCCGCCTGCGCATAAAACCTGTTTGTGCAGACGCATGTCTGGCCCGAGTTGCGATATTTGGCAGCAATGGCTCCTTCAACCGCACGGTCGATATCCGCATCATCAAAGACAATGAATGGCGCGTTGCCGCCAAGTTCCATGGAGCACTTTTTCACTGTACGTGAGCATTGTTCGAGAATTATTTTGCCGACACGGGTTGAGCCGGTGAACGTCACTTTTCGCACGTGGGGATTCGTTGTCAGCTCTTCGCCAATTTCAATCGGGTTGCCGGTCACTACATTGACAACGCCCGGGGGGATGCCTGCCATTTCGGCCAACACGCCCCACGCGAGACCGGAATAGGGTGTTGCTTCAGCGGGTTTGCAGACTACCGTACAACCTGCTGCGATTGCAGGACCAACTTTCCTAGCCAGCATCGATGAGGGGAAGTTCCAGGGCGTAATGCATGAAACCACCCCGATCGGCTCACGGGTTACCAGAATTCTGCGATCATTCCAGGGAGAGGGTATCACGTCCCCGTATACGCGCCGTGCTTCAGCCGCATACCAGCGTATGTAAGCAGCAGACATTCCCACTTCACCGCGGGCTTCCGCAAGGGGTTTTCCCTGTTCAGCAGAAAGCAGGTGAGCAAGGGATTCCTGATTTTCCATGATCACGTCATGCAGCTTGTGCAGCATTTCGGAACGTTCTTTAGCCGTGGTTTTTCCGAACGTTTTGAAAGCGTCAGCAGCCGCTTGTACGGCGCGCTGAGCTTCTGCCTTGCCCGCATTGGGGACCGTTCCGATAACCGCACCTGTAGCAGGATTATTGACATCGAATGTCTCACCGCTGTCAGCACTCACCCATTCACCATTGATGAGGTTTGCCTCTTTCTTGAACTCTTCTGATATCGCCAGCATTTCGCGCTCCGGGAGTGTTTTGAACCTGAATAATTTCTGAGTTTCGTTTTAGGCAATTGTGAAACTGAGGCAAGTGAAATCAGCCACGACTGATCAATTAGACGCCAGCATCAAAATGCCCAAGGAAATTAGAAACAAATCAACCAACCGTTTCTGCTGGAATACACATATCTCACAATGGGGGAACTGACGGAAAAACTGTGATGTTGTAGGTTTGCTTCATCAAATAATATGTGTAATATGATGCTAATTGATAAAGTTTTCTGATGAACATGCTTTCACTGAAACAACTGAAATATTTCGATGCGGTTGTAAGGTTCGGCCACTTTAGCAGGGCGGCAAAGCACTGTTCTGTCACCCAACCTGCATTGTCGATGCAAATTCAGAACATGGAAGCCGATTTGGGAATTCAATTGCTTGAACGCAGTACCAACGGCGTGATTGCGACCGCTATGGGCAGGGAAGTGGCTGATCGGGCGGCAAAAATACTGGCAGATGTCCAGGACCTCAATGACTGTGCCTTACACAGCAACCGGCTGCTGTCCGGAAAATTGCATCTTGGCGTCATACCCTCGATTGCGCCCTATGTTCTGCCGCCGCTGCTGCCCGAATTGCGCTCCGGATATCCCGAACTGGATTTGCATATCCGGGAGTCACAAACCGACAATCTCGTTGACGAACTGATTGAGGGAAAGCTGGACTTGCTCCTCCTGGCTTTGCCCATTGATCGACATCTCGGTGAAGTTGAAACGCGGGTACTCTTTGATGATCCATTTGTGCTCGCATTGCCCAAAGATCAGCAACCTTCAGGTAAAATCGTTGCCGATACCGAACTGATGGACGGCAAGAACCTTTTACTTCTGGAAGAAGGCCACTGCCTGCGCGACCAGACCATTGCATGGTGTCAGCTACAACAGACCGGCAATCTCAACACCCAGGGCGCGTCATCGCTCTCGACCCTGGTGCAGATGGTTGCAAACGGTATGGGAATTACAATGCTGCCGGAAATGGGCCTCAATGTTGAAGCCCGCAATCAGAACATACAGGTATTGCATTTCGAGGAGCCGGCTCCGAGCCGTCAGATCGGCCTGATCTGGCGAAAAACTTCTCCTCGGGCAAACGACTTTGTCGAGTTTGGCCACTTGCTGGTCATGTCCCGTCAAAACGGGACATGACATCTCAGTGTCAATCTATTTGACTGTAATGGTTATCTGTTCGGTCATGACCGGCGGATTGTGCGGTACGTGCGCCCAATCACCCAACACCAACTGGAGCGTATGCTCTCCCGGTGCGAGGTCAATTACGGTTTCGGTCTGACCTTTGCCAAAATGCAGGTGATTTTCATCTGCAGGGATAGAGTATTCAAACTCCTCTGCACCATCTTCACCCTCACCCAGAAGCGGACGGTCAATAAGGACATGGTGATGCCCAGTGTTTTCCTTTTCAACACCGGCTGGCGCAACTCCCATGCCCTTTAATCCGAATATAATATGAACGGGACCGGAGATGACATCGCCATCCTTGATATTCACAAAATACTGTTCAGCTCCCTCCGGTGAGGGTGTTTCACCCGAAAAAGCCGGGAAACTTACACAAAAAAGTGCAGCGGCGGTGAGCGGAATTAATCTTTTCATTTAAGTAACCTCCAATTATTTACGTCCGGGCTTGCATTGACCGGTCAGAAGATTAACAATTAATCCGGGGCATTTATTCGGATGTTTCTGAAAAAAAGCGCATTCAAGGAAGTGGCAGACGGGCTGGAACCTCTTTTCCCCCGGCTATGGCGCTATTGTCTTGCGCTCACTAGCAACCCGGACCGCGCGAATGATCTGGCGCAGAATACCTGCCTGAGGGCGATGGAGAAATCGCACCTGTTCAAGCAGGGAACCAAACTTGATCGTTGGATCTTCCGGATCGCACAAAGATTGTGGATTAATGAAATGCGCTCCGATGCTGTACGCCAGGGAGGCGGCCTGGTTGCGATTGACGAGATCGAGCTGCCTGACAAAAAAAGTGATCCGGAAACGAATTTATTTGCCAGACAGTTGTTAATGGAAGTAATGAAACTGCCCGAAGCGCAAAGGACAACCGTCATGCTGGTCTATGTTGAGGGGTTCTCTTACAAGGACGCAGCAAGGATTCTCGAAATCCCGATAGGCACAGTGATGAGCCGCCTTGCATCTTCGCGAGCAAAACTGGCGAGCAAATTCCAAGACAGTATGGACAATGTTAATGATGGAATCTGAACAGTACAGCGATGATCATCTGACTGCCTATCTGGACGGGGAGCTGGACCCTGGAATGGAGGGCAAGATTCGTATTGCCGCAGAACAAAGTGCTGACCTGCAGGGGCGCCTTGACCAGCTATCAATCCGCAAGAGTGAATTGGTTGCGGCAATGGATCAGTTGCTTGAAATCGCACCGGAAATGCCGGAGCTTCCGTTCGATCTGAAATCGGAGGCAGAGAACAGCGCCGCGATCTGGCTGCGAAATGCTAAAATGATGGCAGCAGGCTTGGTAATGCTCATCGCCGGAGGGGCAGGAGGGTTTTACCTCAACCAGCAACCGGCGGACGGATGGCGGGACTATGTGGCAGCCTATCATCTTCTTTACGTGAACAGTACTCTTTCAAATGTCCAATCTGATGAGACGGTGCAAACCGCAGAGCTTGAACGGGTAAGTGAAGCAATTGCCAAAACAATCGCGCTCGAACAAGTCAGCGGTGTTGCGGGGCTGGATTACAAACGGGCCCAGATACTTGGATTCGAAGGTAAGCCGCTTGCACAAATGACTTTTCTATCAAAGATGGGCGTCCCGATCGCACTGTGCGTAATCAGAACAGATACAGCTGCCTCAAAAGCCACCAAGCTGGATGAGCTGCAGGGAATGGCTTCTGCAAACTGGACTGAAGACGGCTATGCCTATCTTTTGATTGGTGGCCAAGACAGCAAGATGATCAACGACGCCGCACAGGCTTTTCGTAAAATACTGTGAATGGGCCTTTTAGGGCAATTTAATCAATCCTGCATCTCCGGTATCCTGTCTTTCCATATTTGGAAGGAAAATCCACCGATGGCGTCACCTGCAGAAATCCCGAAGGAAGAGACAATGCACCATGCAGATGTCCGCCGACTTGACGAATCTGTCGTCAACCGGATCGCTGCGGGTGAAGTAATCGAACGCCCGGCCAGCGTGATAAAGGAACTTCTTGAAAACGCGATTGATGCGGGCGCCACCAGAATTGAGATCGTTACCTCCCGGGGCGGCAAGACGCTTATGCGTATGGTTGACAACGGGTCGGGAATGACCAGGGAAAACCTGGAACTTGCCATAGAACGTCACTGTACTTCCAAACTTGCAGATGACCTGCTGGATATCCGCAGTCTCGGTTTTCGCGGTGAAGCGTTGCCATCGATCGGTTCAGTTGCAAGACTTTCCATTACTTCTCGCGCCGAGAGTTACGATGATGCATGGAAAATTGAAGTCAATGGCGGCCATGTGGTCGGACCACGCCCCGCTGCCCTTTCCGAAGGTACGGTTGTTGAAGTCGCTGACCTGTTTTACGCCACACCTGCCCGCCTGAAATTTCTGAAGTCCGACCAGGCGGAAACCAACGCCATTACCGAAATAGTCAAGCGGATTGCCCTTGCGTTTCCTGAAATTCACTTTTCAATTCACGGGGATGACCGGGCAACAATTGAATACACCGCCACGACACCCGAGGACAGAATTGCCCAGGTTATCGGCAAACAGTTTCTTGAAAACGCGATGGAGATTGATGCGGTCCGCGAAGGTGTAAGGCTCACAGGACTGTCCAGCGTTCCGACTTTCCATCGGGGGAACGCACTTGCCCAGTACTTTTTCGTAAATGGCAGGCCGGTAAAGGACAAGTCCCTTCTTGGCGCGGTTCGCGGTGCTTACATGGATTTCCTACCAAAGGGAAAGCACCCTGTATTGGTACTGTTTCTTGACCTTGATCCACATAAGGTTGATGTCAACGTTCACCCTTCCAAGGCAGATGTTCGGTTTCGTGATCCCGGCCTGGTGCGCGGACTTGTCGTAGGTTCATTGAAACAGGCGATTGCCGGCGATGGCCCGCTAACAAGCAGGGCTGGAAGTGAAGCGATGATGGACGCATTCCGAACGGGGTCCCCAGCGACATATCGATCAGATTACAAACCAACCCGTTACGAGACCACGCCGGCTGCAGCAGACTGGGCACGGCCACTTGATATGCAAGAGAATGCACCGTTCGGATTTCACGAGAGTCAGGCTGCGTTCGATACGGGAAACCAACCATCAGCCAAAGTTGCAGAACCCGTTGTTGAAAAGGCAAGCTCGAAATTTCCGCTCGGTGCAGCCCGGGCACAATTGCATGAAAATTACATTGTTGCCCAAACCGAGAAAGGCCTGGTGATCGTGGACCAGCACGCCGCCCACGAAAGAATCGTTTATGAGAAACTGAAAGCAGGAATGGAGAACGGACTGTCCAGCCAGCTTTTGCTGGTCCCCGAAATTGTAGACATGCCCGAAGAAGATGTGAACAGGCTTTCCGGTTTTGCCGTAGATTTTCAGAAACTCGGATTGGAACTTGAGGCCTTTGGACCCGGAGCAATCGCCGTAAGAGGCACCCCTGCCCTCCTTGGAGAAACGGATACTGGCCAGCTCTTGCGTGACCTTGCTGATGAAGTCAGTGAATGGGGATCAGCAGATGGCCTTCAGGAGAAGCTCGAACATGTGGCTGCAACAATGGCTTGCCATGGTTCCGTTCGATCCGGGAGAATTCTGAAAGCAGAAGAAATGAACGCTCTGCTCCGGCAGATGGAAGACACACCGAACTCCGGTCAATGCAATCATGGTCGTCCGACTTTCATAGAACTTGATTTAAAAGACATAGAACGGTTATTTGGGCGCTAGACAGTGAAGGAAAAACCATGAACCGTTTTGAAGGACCCGGAGCGGGTGAAGCCAAAGTCAAGTTTCTGGATGCTGATTTTCAGGTTCTTTCAGCCGGTACATTTGTGCGTTGCGCGGTGACCGGCAAACCGATTCCGCTTGATGAACTTAAATACTGGAGCGTTGCAAAACAGGAAGCGTATGTGGACGTGGCTGCTTCAGCAGAAGCTTCAAAGTAAAAACCGGCGCTTCGGTTTCGAAACGCCGGCTTTCCTAAAGTTTGATTCTGAAGAAATTACGCGACGTCGAAACGATCGGCATTCATCACCTTGTTCCAGGCAGCAATGAAGTCACTCACAAACTTGCCTTTGGCGTCGTTTGATGCGTAAACCTCTGACAGCGCACGCAAGATCGAATTGGATCCAAAAACTAGATCGGCACGCGTCCCTGTCCATTTGACTTCACCAGTAGCGCGGTCGCGACCTTCAAACGTCTCCTGACTGTCATCGGTCGATTTCCACTCTGTACCCGCATCAAGAAGGTTGATGAAGAAGTCATTGCTCAACATACCCGGATTGTCGGTTAATACGCCATGGCTGGTGCCCATCGCATTTGCATCAAGTGACCGCAGCCCACCTACCAGAGCAGTCATCTCAGGAGCAGTCAGCCCAAGCAGTTGCGCCTTGTCCACAAGCAGAGCTTCGGTAGCGCGGGGATCTGCCGTGTTCTTGTAGTTGCGGAAACCATCAAATTTGGGTTCCAGAACCGCAAATGAATCTACGTCAGTCTGTTCCTGTGAAGCGTCAGTACGGCCGGGAGTAAACGGCACGGTCACGCCGCCACCAGCAGCTTTTTCAATCGCTGCACAACCACCCAGAACGATCAGGTCAGCCAGCGAGACACTGCCGGCAAACTCATCACTGATACCTTGAAGTGTGGAAAGTACCTTTGCAAGTTGCGCAGGATTGTTGGCTTCCCAGTCTTTCTGTGGTGCAAGGCGGATACGGGCGCCATTTGCACCACCACGAAGATCTGATCCACGGAATGTGGAAGCGGAAGACCAGGCAGTGGAAACAAGCTCCTGCACTGTCAGGCCCGAAGCGAGTATCCTGTCTTTCAGCTCGACAACATCAGCTTCACTGACTACAGAGCCTTCTTGCGCGGGAACCGGATCTTGCCAGATCAGTTCCTCGGATGGCACCTCTTCACCCAGATATCGAACCCTCGGCCCCATATCCCGGTGAGTCAGTTTGAACCATGCGCGCGCATAGGCATCTGCAAATTCGTCCGGATTGTCCATGAAGCGTTTTGAGATTTCTGCAAACTCCGGATCAAGCTTCAATGCCATGTCAGCGGTGGTCATCATCAGTGGCTGAGATTTCGAAGCGTCATGTGCCCTGGGAGCTTCCGGCGCACCCTGACCCGCTACTGGCTGCCATTGAACATGGCCTGCGGGACTTGTAACCTTCTCCCATTCAAATCCGAGCAATACCTCAAAGTATTCCATGTTCCATTCGTTTGGTGTCGGCGTCCAGGCGCCTTCAAATCCCGCTGTGGTAGTGTCATCGCCCTTGCCTGAGCCATGGCTATTGATCCATCCGAAGCCCAAATTCTCAATGGCTGCGCCTTCCGGCTCCACACCCACGTTTTCCTCAGGACCGGCACCATGACCTTTTCCGAAAGTATGACCACCAGCAACAAGTGCCACCGTTTCATAGGAATTCATCGCCATGCGGCTGAAAGTTTCCCTAATATCATGGGCAGATTTCAACGGGTCTGGGTTACCGTTCGGACCCTCAGGGTTCACATAAATCAGACCCATCTGTACTGCGCCGAGCGGATCAGCCAGTTCACGTTCACCGCTATATCGCCCATCAGCCAGCCATTCGGTTTCCGGCCCCCAATAGATGTCTTCTTCCGGTTCCCACACATCTTCACGGCCACCGCCGAACCCGAAGGTTTTGAAACCCATTGATTCCATTGCAACGTTACCGGCCAGAATCATCAAATCGGCCCAGGATATCTTGCTGCCATACTTCTGCTTCAGCGGCCAGAGAAGGCGACGGGCCTTGTCGAGGTTTCCGTTATCAGGCCAGCTGTTAAGAGGTGCAAATCGCTGGGTACCAGACCTTGCACCACCGCGGCCATCATAAGTACGATACGTTCCTGCACTGTGCCATGCCATGCGAACGAAGAGACCACCATAGTGACCATAATCGGCAGGCCACCAGTCCTGTGAGTCAGTCATCAGGTCAGTCAGGTCTTTTTTCAATGCCTGCAGATCCAGACTTTTGAATTCCTCTGCATAATCGAACTGCTCACCCATCGGGTCTACTTGTGGCGAATTCTGGCTGAGAATTTTCAGGTTAAGCTGTTCAGGCCACCAATGTTGGTTGGCAGTACTGCCGCTAACCGGGTTAGCATGGATTACGGGGCATTTGCCGCGGGTCATGTCATTCATGTTGCTACTCTCCAGTGTTGAGTCTGTGTAATACGACAGCCCTGGATTTATCTGGCTGCATGGGTTCATAAAAATGGATGGCAAACCCGCTGTATTTCAATGCAAGGCTACCAACAGGTACTTTATAATCGTTCTAATATATAAGGAAAAATTGTATTTTCTGATTATGTCGATAATTTTATCTTATCACACTGGCTAGCGAGATTTTCTGCATACGAGACAATGCAAATTACAGGATCGGAGCGTGTTTTTGCGGCCACATGGTAGCCTGATGGAAAACTTCACCAAGCTTCAATATTTCAGGATCCGAACCCCGTTTACCGATAATCTGCATTCCCATCGGCAAGCCATGAGCAGAAAAACCAACGGGTACATTCAAAGCAGGCAAGCCGATGAGGGACGCCGGAACCACGATCTCCATCCATTTGTGATAAGTCGTCATTTCGGTTTCATTGATTGCCGAGGGCCAATGTTCGTTCACGTCAAACGGAAAGACCTGGGCACTTGGAAAAACTATTGCATCCCAAGCTTCAAAGAGACTGGCCGTGTAGGCAAACCACTCTGAGCGGATCAGGCTGGCCTCCAGTATTTCCTCAACCTGAAGTGATAACCCCTGTTCAACTTCATACACTACCTCGGGCTTTAGCAAATTGCGCTCTTCGGGATTTTCATAATGCTTACCCAGTGATTCAAGATTTGCCAGGCTGCGTAAACGAGTCCAAGACATCCAAAGTTTCTCAGGATCAAATTCGGGAGCAATCCGATCTATGTGATGCCCAAGTTGCCCCAAAGTGGAAAGAGCGCTTTCACAAAGGTGAAGAATACCCCGTTCCATCGGAAAGTATCCGTCCCAGTCACCGAGCCAGGCGATTCTGCACTCGTCTTTCGGTTCCTGCAATTTTCGAAGAAAGGAAGGTTGTTCCGGCAACGAGTGGGGATAGCCGGGCTCAGGTCCGGAAATGACATCCAGCAACAGAGCCAGATCAGCCACCGAACGGGACATCGGCCCATTTGTTGACAGTTGATGCAGGAAGGTTTCTCCTGTCGGGTCACCCGGAACGAGGCCATATGTCGGACGAAACCCGTAAACGTTGCAGAAAGCAGCAGGGTTGCGCAACGAACCCATCATGTCGGAGCCATCGGCAACGCTCACAAGTTTTGCGGCGATTGCCGCTGCCGCACCTCCGCTCGAGCCGCCAGAAGTTTTCGTCAAGTCATAAGGGTTGCGCGTTGCGCCGTGCACGGAATTGTAGGTTTGAGAACCGAGACCAAACTCCGGCACATTTGTCTTGCCGATGATAATTGCACCCGATGCCCTTATGCGTTCAGCCAGCAAACTGTCAGCCACCGGATGATGATCAGCAAAGAGTTGGGAGCCATATGTGGTCCGTAACTCTTTGGTGTCGACAAGATCCTTGATGGCTAATGGAATGCCGTGAAGAGGTTTTTTCCTTGCGGTCCGGTCACACGCCGTTGCTTCGGAGATGAGTTCTTCGCGAGGGCGTAGCGAGACAATAGCATTGACCTTGGGGTTGATCGCCTCAATCCGATCCAAGGTTTCTGTCATGAGTTGCTCATGGCTGATCGTGCCTGCATCAAGTGCCTCGATCAGATCAACAAGATCAAGTTCCAGAGAACTTCCCAAAATGGCTTCTCCTAACCTACAGAGGCCCCTCTGCCGGAAGTAAATGGGGAATTCGAAGTTGGCACAGTCGGCAATACCTCATGATCAACCCTGGCCCGTTCAGGCAGTTTCCGGATTTCTCTGAAGCATACAATCACCGCGACGATACCAAATACGATTCCACCGAGCCCCCAGCCAGCCAATACTCCCTCGGGACCCCAACCCATGCCTATCCAGACGAAGGGTATCACCCCAAGGGTCGCCCGGCCCCAATTGAAAACTGTGGAATAGATCGGGAACCCCAGATTGTTGAAAGCCGCGTTGGCAACAAAGAGAGCACCATTGAAAATAAAGCTTCCGGCAACGAAAAGGCAGAAGAAACGAATAAGCGCCAGTGCATCGTTCTCCGCATTAAACAAATAGGCGATCGGTTGCCAAAAGAGCGCCAGAATTGCCCAAATGGCGACGGAATATCCTAGTGTGAACAGAAGGCTATCCCACATGGTACGATTAACACGGTCAAATTTTTGCGCCCCCAGGTTCTGGCTAAGGATAGGGCCGACCGCACCGGTCAGAGCAAACACACCTGCGAAAGCCAGCGGTACAAGTCTGCCGACAATTGCCCAACCGGCAACTGCATCATCACCAAACTCAGCAATGGAGGCGGTGACATAAGCGTTGCCGACAGGTGTGGCGATCTGCGTCAACACCGCGGGAACGGCAATGACAAGGAAAGGCTTGAGCGTGTTTTTCAACCAGCTGAAGTCCGGCCTGCCCACCATGTTGTGAACAATCACTGCTCCGTGGAGTCCTACCAGTGTAAGGACGATGCGGATGAATACAATTGCGATTGCCGCGCCATGAATCCCCAGACCAAAGCCAAAAATGAAAAGCGGGTCCAGGACAAGCGCAGCGGCACCGGCTGACAGGGTCACATACATCGAGCGTTTTGCATCGCCTCTTGCCCGTAGAAGAGCAGAAAAACACATCCCGATACTCATCAGGGGAAATGACAGGATTGCTATCTGCATGAATTCCAGAGACAGCTGGTGCGTTGCGCCTTTGGCACCAAGCAGATCGAGTAAAAATGGAAGGGAGGGATAGGCAATCGCGACCAGCGCAACTGACATCAGCACCATATAGAAAATTGCAGCTCCCGCGTTGCGCCTTGAGGCCTCTTCATCACCTGCGCCTATTGCTTTCGCGGTAATCGCGGTTGCTGCAATCGAAAAACCGATCGAGACAGAAACGGTGAAAAACATGATGGTTGATGCATAACCGATGGCTGCTGCAAGTTCCTGCTCTCCCAACAGCGAGATGTAGAAGAGGTTCACCACGTCGACTAGAAAGATCGACAACAGGCCCAACGCCCCCGTGCTGGTCATGGTAAGCACATGACGCATCGTCGAACCTTCAGTGAAAACCGCTTTTTCAGGCCCCGATTTATCCACTGATTCCGTCATTATTCGGCAGCCACCGTTTTATCATCTTCAGCTTCTTCAACCATTTCACGAGATCGTTCGTCGAGAGCTTCCGCGGGATGTTGCGGTTCAACAAGGGGTTCAGGTGTAACCTGCCGCTGATGCATGATGTCCTGTCCAGCGTAAATTCCTTCACGGTATTGGACCTTCAGCCGCTCATTGTCGAGATATCGGACTTCCTCGATTATTTCTGCTGCTTCCTCATGTGTATGGCCCAGTCCCTGAAGCATCTCAGCCCCCAAAACCAGCGCAGACTCAAACGTTTCCCGGGTATGGAATTTCACCGCTTTATCCATCAACTGCAGCGTATGCGCCCGATCATAAGCGCGAACATAAATCGGTTTTTCCGGGTATTCAGTGGCCAGGAGGTCCACGATCCGGTTTGTGATCTCCGGTGTATGGGTGGTTACACACACCATGCTGCAACTCTCGATACCGGCAGAAACAAGAACGTCCTTGCGGGTTCCGTTTCCGAAGTAGATTCGGAAACCGAACCGTGCTGCCTGTTTGATTATGTTGGGATTGTTGTCAATCACAGTTACATCCGTACCGGAAGACAAGAGTGCCTGCGCCGCAATCTGCCCCATACGCGAAAACCCGATCATCAGAACCGGAGAATTGGCACCTTCGAAATCCTCCTCGATTTCTTCCGGCTCCTCCTGAGTGCGATTGAGAACCTCACCGCCCAGCCACACGCACAAGGGAGTCAAAGCCATAGAGAGGACAACGATTGCCACGAGAAACGAGGACGTCTGCGGATCCAGAATTCCGATAGATGCCGCTGAAGCAAACAGAACAAAACCAAACTCGCCGTGCTGGGAAAGCATGGCGGATATTCGGACACTGTCTGCGTGACTTGACCCAAAAGCTTTGGCAGCGCCATAAATGCATCCGGCCTTTATTGCCATTGCGACGAACACGCAGGCTATTATCGCAAGCCAGTTATCCAGCAAAACCGTCACATCAAGCGATAATCCCACCGCCATGAAGAACAAGCCCAGCAGTATTCCGCGGAAAGGTTCAATGTTCGCTTCAAGCTCATGTTTGTAAGATGATTCTGCCAAAAGAACACCTGCCAGAAACGAGCCTAGCGCCATGGAAAGTCCGGCCGCCTGCATCAGCATTGCAGCTCCGAACACAACCAGCAGCGCTGTCGCGATCATTGCCTCATGTGCTCCGGTTCTGGCAATCACCCCGAGCAATGGATCCAAAAGATACTGACCTGCAAAGATCACAAATGCGATTGCACCGATGCCGATCAGAAAGGCGTTCCAGTCGGAACCGGTATCCACATATACCGACAGCAATGGCAGGACAGCCAAAAACGGAATGATGGCGAGATCTTGAAACAGGAGGATGGAAAACGCTTTACGGCCGAATGGAACATTCATTTCTCCCCTCGATTCCAGCATCTGCAATGAAAATGCAGTCGAGGAAAGCGCAAGGCCGAAACCGGCAACCAGGGCAATCCGCCAACTCGGAGCTATGAGGATCGCCGCAATCGAGAGAACCAGACCGCAGACCATGACCTGTGTGGCACCAAGGCCGAGAATGTCCCTTCGCATCGACCATAACCGGCTCGGGTTCATCTCCAGCCCGACAATAAACAGTAGAAAGACTATGCCCAGTTCAGCGAAATGAAGAATGCTTTCGCCATTTTGGACCACGCCCGCCAAGGGTCCAAGTACCACGCCTGCTGCCAGATATCCCAAAACCGTCCCAAGTCCGATTCGCTTGAATATCGGCGCTGCTATGACTGCGCCACCCATCAGAATTACTGCCTGTGTATAAATTTCCGGTGTTGCGGCCATTTCAGCCCTGGTCCTTTCCGGGTTGGTCACCCAATGATTGCTTCAATTTGGCTTGCACCCATCAAATATGGGGCTAATGTGTCACGAAAAAATCGCGGTAAAAATTTTCTCCCTCATTTCTGGCAAAAAAAATGAACGAACTCAAATCCCTTGAAGCTGAAGCACTCAATCTTGTGAGGCTGGCAAAAAAGGCAGGCGCTGACGCATGCGATGTAGTGGTTGCAAGCGGCAACTCTCTTAGCATCGCTGTTAGAGACGGTGTTGTCGAGAACAATAACCGGTCGGAAGGGGACTCTTTCTCCTTAAGGGCTTTTTGTGGAAAGAAAATGGCGAGTGTTAACTCAAACACCAAAAGCGACCCGCAAAAGCTCGCAGAGCGGGTTGTTGCAATGGCAAAGGTCTCACCGGAAGATCCGTTTCAGGGCCTTGCCGACCAGAACGATCTTTGCACCGATCCGAATCTTCACGAGAAAATTGAAGCGCTGGAACTGTTCGACGATTTTGTTCCTGATGTCGGAATGCTTGAAAAACTAGCTACCAATTGTGAGAAAAGCGGCCTCGCAGTAAATGGCGTCACCAAGTCCATGGGTGCGGGCGCAGGATGGAGCACCAGCGGGTTCGTTCTTGCAACATCTGATGGCTTTACCGGAAGTTACCAGCGCTCGGGCTTTTATGCATCCGCGTCACTCGTCGCCGGTGAAGGCGGTTCAATGGAACGGGATTACGACTATGACAGCAAAATTCACTTCAGCGATTTGCGTGATGCCGAAGATATAGGAAAGTTGGCAGGCGAACGCACGGTTAAACGGCTGAACCCAAAGCAGGTAAAGTCCGGTAGTTTTCCGATTGTCGTCGATCCAAGAATATCACCAGGTATTCTGCAAAACCTCGTCAGTGCGATAAACGGTGCAGCCATTACGCGCAAAACAAGTTTTCTTCGCGATAAAATGGGAGAGGCAGTAGCAAATTCAGCAATAAATATTGTTGATGACCCGCATATGCTGCGGCAACCCGGATCAAAACTGTTCGACGGGGAAGGTGTCAGGAGCGAGAAGTTTGAACTTGTCGCCAACGGCATCCTTCAAACCTGGATTCTCGACAGTGCGGCAGCAAGGGAATTGGAATTGCAGACCAATGGCCGTGCATCGCGCAGCGGAAGCGGCACAAATCCTGCAACCACGAATTGCTATATAAAAGCCGGCCATCAATCTCCAGAAACAATAATCAGTTCGATCACGGAAGGATTGTTCCTGACCGAAACCATTGGTCACGGTGTCAACATGGTGACTGGAGACTTTTCCAAAGGAGCCTCGGGGTTCTGGATCAAGGATGGAGAAATTGCATTTCCGGTTGCAGGAATCACGATTGCAGGGAACCTCGCTGACATGTTCCTCAACATGACACCAGCAAATGACCTTGAGTTCAAGCAAAGAACCAATGCCCCCACCTTGTTGATTGAAGGAATGACGGTGGGCGGGACATAACCAGATGGCCAACTGGAAAGACAGCCTGATTGTTACTGCGGCACTTGAAGCAGGTGACATCGGAATGCGCTATTTCAGGGATAGCGCTACCGATGTCTGGTACAAGTCGGGAAATTCACCGGTTTCCCAGGCGGACCGTGAAATAGACTCACATTTGAAATACAGCCTGATGAACAAGACTAGCGGCTATGGATGGCTTTCGGAGGAAACAGAGGACAACCGGGAACGTTTAGAGTGCAACCGCCTATTCATTGTCGATCCGATTGACGGTACGCGGGGGTTTATTGCGGGAAAGAAGGAATGGTGCATCTCCATAGCCATTGTGGAAAACGGCAGACCTGTCGAAGGCGTTCTGCATTGCCCTGCGCTTGATAAAACGGTCTATGCAAAGAAAGGCGGTGGCCTGTTTGTCGAAGGCGAAAAAACAGTGCAGGAAAACAATAACAGAGTGCGCCCACTCGTTACCGGTTCCAAGAAGCTGATTGAGACGATCCGGAACATTCCCGGGAAACCCATGAATACGCTCGATTTTATTCCGTCTCTTGCATATCGGTTAAGCCTCGTTGCGACAGGCACGCTGGATGCGGCATTTGCCCGTCAGGGAGCCAGTGAGTGGGATATAGCGGCAGCCGATATCATTCTGGAAGAAGCCGGATGCATTCTGACAGACAAACGCGGCAAGAACATACGCTACAACAGGAAGAACGTGGCATCTCCTGCACTTGTCGCAACCAGCATCGAGAAGCAAACCGAAATTTTGGGCCTTGCCAATTCGTCCGGGATTCTTCAATAGTCTGTGTGAAATCCCAATCAGTTTTGACGGAGCACGATATGAGCGAGGAAACCGGTCGCAGACAACTTCTTCACCTTGTTTTTGGCGGGGAGCTGGAGGATCTTGAGCATTGCGATTTCCGTGATCTCGATGAGCTGGATATCGTGGGTATTTATCCGAGCTACGCTGAAGCGGAGAAAGCCTGGAGATCAAAGGCACAGCAGACAGTGGATAACGCGCACATGCGGTATTTCATTGTGCACCTTCATAAACTGCTTGACCCGGATGGCGATGGCAAATTCGGCTAAAGCGCAAACGACCTGACAGCAGAATCGCATCTTATGACGGCGCCCAATTCACGAAAACAGGCCAAACCATCGCGCAAGCGGTTTCGCAAGTGGCTTCGCGCGATTTCCCAGGGGCCATGGGCGTTGGCATTTCTTTCACGCCTCGCAATCTGGTATCTGACGCTGGTCTACAGAACCAACCGGTTTGTTGTTGAGCCAGCCGATATCGTCGAAAGTGTAAGCCCAAAACAACCGTTGATCGTGGGAGTTTGGCATGGTCAGCACATTCTGTTGCCGGTGCTGCCAATAGGTCTTAACGGGTCTGCTATGATATCCCGGAATTTCGATGGCGAGGTAACCGCCAGAATTGTTGAACACTTTGGAAATCGAACCATTCGTGCTTCAGGCGGGCGAAAACAGAAGGATACTCTCCGAAAAGGGGGAATGACCGGCTTCCTGGAAATGCTACGGGCCCTTGAAGCCGGTGACAATGTGGTCCAGACAGCCGATATCCCCAAGGGGATTTCACGCCGAGCCGGTCTGGGCATCGTAACGCTTGCGCAACGTTCCGGAGCGCCAGTTCTGCCATTGGCGATAGCCTCCAGCAGGCGGTTTGTCTTTAAGCGGGCCTGGGACAAGGCTGCGCTGAATTTACCATTTGGAACAACTGCCATTTGTGCTGGGGAGCTGATACATATAAAATCCGAGGCGAGCGACGACGAATTGGAGGTCAGCCGCAAGCAGCTTGAAACCGAGATGAACCGTGCAACCAAACGCGCCTATGAACTGACCGGCAACCCTGAATGACAAATCTTTTCAGCCAAATTGCGTTCAAGACCTATCGAACGGTCGGCCTGATTGCCTACCCGTTCATGGGGCCGTTTCTCAGACTTCGTGCAACCAAGGGCAAGGAAGATCGGAAAAGACGTTACGAGCGCTACGGTTATCCGAGTGCCGAAAAACCTGCAGGTCCGATAATCTGGTTTCATGCGGCAAGTGTGGGCGAATCCATGGCGGTCATTCCGCTTATCGAGCATGTCAATGCACTTGGCATAAACACAATTATGACCACCGGAACGGTAACATCGGCCCAGGTTGTGCGCAGCCGGTTGCCACGAGGCTCTTTCCATCAGTATGTTCCGCTTGATCTCAAACCGGCATTGCAAAGATTTCTGGATCATTGGCAACCGGATCTCGCAATTTTTACGGAGTCAGAAATATGGCCTGTGACCA
>JBCCGN010000026.1:0-41336 GCA_039029255.1 Pseudomonadota bacterium
CGATACGAAGTCATACAAGAACATGGTTCGGTGGACCGCAGAAATAGCGGAGCGCAACGCTGTGCAGCGTGGCCGCAAGGTGAACCGTGCCTGGGGTGAAGATTGGGAGCAGGTCAAGGAACGCCACAGCGCCGCCGACATTGATAACGCTGGCAGCGAAGCAGCGGAGTAGGAATTTCTGAAGGTCGGCTTGGAGGCCATAACGGAATAGGACGCGATTTCGCAGAGCGAGCAAAAAGAGTTCGCAAGTTTACAAGTTTGCCTGTTATTTTTCAATTCAACGGAACAGTCACTGAGACACTAAACGACAGACTGCTGGTATCTCTGTCAAATCCCGAATAGCCCGCGGACAGGGAACCTGCGATATTGTTTTGTCCCTTGATGCCAAGACTGGCACTGGTGGAAAGGTTGATATCACTGGATTCATCAATTCTTCCCGCGATACCAAGACCGAAACCGGGGGAAAGGGTGAGATCGGCAAATTCGAAAGGCGCGAAGCCAAACGAGGCACCCAGACTGTAAAGCCAGATGTTGGTTCCCAGACCAGGTGCCACCTGGCCGTCAGACAGGGCAAAGGCGTCCCTGTCCGTTTCCACATACGTGATAGAAGCATTCGGGCTTAATGTGACGCTGTCCAGCTTGATCTGCGTGGAGGCTTTCACCTGAGCGGAGAACGCAGTTGTAACCGCATCAGCGGTTGTGATCACGCTTGCATTGTTGAACACGCTGTCTATGTTGGATCTGCTCCAGGCTGCAATGGCTTCCAGATTGAGTTTTCCCCGGTTCGTCTCCAGCTGTGCCTGCGCAAAGGCTGCTAAGCCCCATGTTGTGGTATCAATATCGGAAACATTGCTGTCAATCTCTGCTTCACCGAAACGGGCTGCAAGGCCGAGATTGAGATCGGGCCTTACAAGATAGCTAAACCCGCCGGAAACCGAATAGGCGGTGCTTTCCTGTCCCACACCACCCGCATCGTTTTCACCGAAGCTGACGGAAGCCGAAGCAAACAGGTTGAACTTCGGATCATTGATGAGATTGTCAGCTATGCCCAAAGCATGGGAGGTGTTTAACCGCGCAGCATAGCTTGCATTCCTTGCAGCACGACTATTGCGCCATTCCCGCAGGTCAAGACTGGCGTTCACATGACGACCTTCACCGCTCACAGTAAAACCGTAGGACGACTGCGAGTGCTGGGATGGGCGAGGTATGTTTGTAGCACCGTTAATCGCGTGTGTTGCATTTGTGCTGGCCGATATAGGTGCGGAGTAGGCTGTTCCGTGCTGTGCAGCGTTTGTGCGGGCGTAGTGTTGATTGTAGAGTGGAAGACTGGATTGCTCATCGGGAAGCTGCTTCTGACATCGCCTTTCACATTCTTCTTCTTTTTTTTGAAGCTCCAATTTAAGTTTTGCAATTTGAGCTTGCAGTCTCTCTAATTCTTTTGTTTCTGGATCATTTTTTCTTGCAAAATCATCCAGTTGCTTCTCAAAAACAGCTTTAGATAGTTTTTCGAGGAAACGCTTTTGCACCACATCTTCGGGGTTGGAATAATATTCTTCATTAAGCTTCATAGCTTTACGGAGTTCTTCTACTTGTCTTAGGTATTTATTGTGTCTGTCCACGATGTCGGCATTTCGCGCAAACCTTTTATCAAGGGCATATATGAACTTTTTAGCTTCACTAGGTGTTTCATCAATTTCCTTTTCCAATCTGGCGATGTTCTTATCACTTATAGTTTGTTGTATTTCTTTTTCTGCTTCAGCTTGTAGTGCCGAAACATCACTCGATGACAACCCAGCTCTTTGGACTACAGATGACTGAGTATCGTCTCCATCGCCTCTTTCAAGGATGACGCCAGTATCACTAATAAATTTACCCGACTGGAAAAATTCAGCTGCTGTGGAATCCATGGATTCGGATAACTTTTCGTGGTCAATCCCCAATAAAGATAAAGAAGAAAACGTCTGGTCTCGAATTTTCTTTTTGAGTTGTTCGACTGAGAACTCAGCACGATTGCGAGTATCTTCCAGTTGATTTTCCGCTAGCGCTAAATCAAAGCGTATATCAGCTACTTCATCCTTGCACTTATTACATCCCTCCTGACGTATCACCGCTGTTTCTTCCTCAGGTGTACCGGGAATTGCATTTTCATTGTTTTCCTGCTCAAAAACCGGTCCTGGTGGCTGATTAGCCTCGTTATTGTTGGCATCATTTGCTACCACGTCAAAATCTTCATCGGTGAATTCACCAGGGTCTTCTTGGGAAAACACATCATCAACGGAAGGTTGGCCGTAATCAATTTGCCCGTCTATGGTTTCCCGATTGGTTACAGGCAATGTGCCATCTACTTGAGCAATTGCAGTTCCTAGATTAGCATTGCCGCCTGTGCCTCCCCCGCCGGCGGCTGTACAGGTTCCGGTGAAGCCTACGGCGGGACCAGCAAATACATCAAACAGGAAACTACTTACAGACGTAGCCCCGGTATTTGGAACCGTAAATCGTTCAATAAACTGTTGCGGTGCTGCACCCGAATTGGCCCGTGTCCTAGTATCGCCCAGGAAACTTACACCCGCAGAACCACCCGGCTGCAAGGTAAAGTTGAATGTAATCACATCAAAAGCTGCAAAGGTAAAAGAGGAAGAAATAAACGAAGAAGTAACCGTTTGCAGTAAATTGAACCCGTTACACTGGCTGGAAGTCGTCTGGGCATGTGTTTTTTGAACTGAGCCCGGAACGAAAACCAGTATTTGCAGGGCAAAGAGGGCTGAAGACCATAACTGAAATGATAACAACGTCGCGGCAAAACTCTTGAGAAACTTCATACCCAATCCCCATCCGGGCATGATTCATCCATTGAGAACGTTGTAACTTGCTAAGAAACAACGTCCACACCAACTGCCCATACATTTTTATTCTTTTTGAATGCCCATGATCTTTGCTGCACGTGAGCATCACCGATCTGACATCTACGCGTAACTGTATTGATTTTATTGAAGAATAATAGTTACCCGATCGGGTAGTTTTTGAGGGTTTTAACCATCAATTTGTAAGCCAGCCCGATCTTGCAGCCTTCGCAATCGTATCCGTTCGATTGTTTGCGCCCAACTTACGCATCACCTTGGAAACATGAAACTTGACCGTATCCGGCGATATCGAAAGTTCACCTGCGATTTCATCATTCGAGAGCCCGCGAGCAATAAGCGAAAGGCACTGATACTCTCTTGCGGACATTTTCGGATCAGAAAGGTCCGCCTTATTGGTTATATTATATTCCGAAACGGCAATTATAAAACGCGCCGCAAGCAGTTTCATTTTCGCAAGTTGGTCAGAGTCGATCCCCTCGGTTTGATTACCTCCCAATTTGAAGGTCCACAGTACCTGGTACTTCCCCGACGTATGAAACGGAAAAAACCAGTCACCGGTTATCTTGAACCGGTCAAAAAATCCCAGTATGTCGAAGCCCCCATTTTTACCCTTTGAATTTCCCTTCAAGATTTCTTTGCTGGAAAACGGTTCCGTTCTTTCACACGAAGCAATCATGGTCTCATCACCGCTGTAAGACTGATGACTCATGTAAAGCAATTCAGCCACTTTCAGGTAACTTGGCCCACGAAACGTCACGTGAGCGGGATAGTTCTGAGGATTGAGTTTCCGGGATTTGCGATTAAAGGCTTCTGTTGGAAAGGCCCAAAAAGCAAAGCCGCTCTGACCGTATTTGCTGATCAGTTGGTGTTCCAATGCATCGACAGCATCATCGAATGATTTGAAACCGGATATCTGTTTTGCGAATTCTTCTGGCATGCGACCCAACTAATGTCTGAAAATTGTCAATAAAGGAATCGGAAATTGGAGAATATTGCAATTCTTCCTTCATGACTTTTCCCGAAACAAACAATGCAGTGGCTAATTTCACTTGTCGACAATCAGTTTATCATCGGGAAAGAACGTTTTTCGACAGCGCAGAAGGTATGTAACCTCGCCGCAGGACCACGCTCTATTTGTAATCCCTTTACTGGGTTAACTCAAAAAAGGCCTGGATTGAGAGGAGATGCGGCGGTCATTCCACCGTCCATTGTATAACATTGCCCGGTCGCAAACGAAGATGCATCCGATGCCAGCCAAACCGCCATGGCCGCTATATCTTCCGGTTTGCCGAAGCGGCCGGAAGCATGACGGGCAATTGCATCTTCCCGAGCTTTTTCCGGGTTCTTTGCAACAGCAAATCCGGCCTCCAGCATTCCCGTCTCAATCCATCCGGGACAAATGGCATTGCATCGGATGTCCGGCCCGTGATCAACCGCGATTGATCGCGTCAATCCGTGAACAAAGGCTTTTGAGGCGTTGTAGAGTGCCATCCCCGGGTCGGCCACCTTGCCGGATATCGAACCAATATTGATGATCGAGCCGCCGCTGTTCATCTGCGGAATGAAGGCCCGACAGGCATTAAATACCCCCTTCGCGTTCGCGCCCATGAGAGTGTCCCAGTCTTCATCAGTGGTTTCAGCAACCGTCTTCTCAATCTGAATTCCCGCATTGTTTACGAGAATATCAAGTGCGCCAACTTTTTGCGCCAGATCTGTAACCTGGGACGCAATCGATACATCCGCACAATACCATTCCATGTGTTCGGGCCAATCAGCGGGTCTGGATCCACGCCCGCACACTGCAACCGTCGCGCCCTCCTCCACGAATGCGTCTGCAATTCCCCGACCTATCCCCTGACGACCGCCGGTAACCAGCGCTTTTTTTCCGTTAAGCTGCATGCCGGATCCAACTATAATTTCATTTGTTGCACCTGGGCTGACAGGCCACCGTCAATCACCCAGAGCTGCCCGGCAGCATAACGGGCTTCATCGCTCGCCAGCCAGTTAACCAAATTAGCGATGTCTTCCGGCTTGCCGTAAGTGCGCATGGGATGAACATCGCGTACTGCCTGTTGCAGAGTTTCGATGTTGCCGCCACCGCCGCCCGAACCGTCTCCCTCAAAGAAGGATTGCAGCATCGGCGTGTCGACATAACCGGGGCAGATTGCGTTGACGCGAATGCCTTCTGGCCCGTGATCGCAGGCCATTGCCCTGGTAAGCGCGTGAACAGCGCCTTTGGTCGCGCAATAAGCTGCAAGTCCGGGATCTGCTATATAGCCGTCGTACGAACCGAAATTTACGACACTCGCACCATTCGGGTTCTTAGAAGCCGCTTTGCGCAGCAGCGGAAGCGCATGTTTTGAGGTCAGGAACATACCTGTAACATTGACGGCAAAAATCCGGTTCCACTGTTCCAGTGTCGTATTTTCGATCGTTTCCTCAATCTCAATACCCGCCGCATTCACGAGAACATCAAGCTTGTCCCATTTGTGCTCGAGATCGCCAAAGGTTTCGACAACGCATGATTCATCGGTAACATCAAACCTGACAAATGAGCCGGCTCCTCCGTTGTCTGAAAGGTCGGCAGCGATGACATCAGCTCCCTCCTTCTCAAACCGTTCACAGATCGCGGAGCCAATACCGCCGCGACCGCCGGTGACAAAGGCGGTCTTGCCCTGAAGTATCCCCATCAGGCGACAGCCTTTCCATAAGCATCCAGTACAAGTCCGTGGAAATGATGCACGGCATGTTCGGACTTTCCCGAACCATCAGGATCATGCACAATCCGACCCTGGGTGAATGCCGGCGTATTCATGCCTCGCTGCACGCTTTCGACAAGATTAATATCCTCTACCTGAAGCACTTCATCAAGATACCTGATCGCTTCCAGTTCCATCGCATCAGGTTCCGGAGTTTCGAGAAAGAAATCATAAGTTTCCAGTGTCCGGTCCGGCCCTGCGGGAATTACATTCAGCACAATCATTGACGAACGCCCGGGATAACGCATCAGGCAGGTATTCGGCCACAACCACCACACTGCATGGGTCTTAACGGAGGCATTCGACACATCATAGGCTGAATTGGGTGAATTGCCGGCATCAGCCATGTGGCTTGAATAAATACCATAAGTTGTCACCTTGTAGGTATCCATGTCGACCAGCTCACAAAAGTCCTTGTGGGCAGTAGGACAATGGTAGCACTCCAGAAAGTTGTCTACGACATTCTTCCAGTTGGAGTTGATTTCATAGGTAAGGCGATGTCCGAATGTCAGCTGCTCAATGTCCGGTGCCCAAAACCGGATCTCGGTTTCCAGATCACCGGACTGCTCGCTGAGAGACTTCGCCTGTGGATCCAGGTTGACGTATATGAAACCGCAAAATTCCTCGACCTGAACCTGATCGAGGCAAATCTCTTTCGGGTCAAAATTTTCCAGGTTTTCCGTATGTGGCGCACGGACCAACTGACCATCAAGACGATAGACCCATGCATGATACGGACACATGATCCGGGTGGAATTTCCTTCTCCATGAAGCAGTTGATGCGCACGATGCTTGCAGACATTGTAAAATGCCCGCAAGTGCCCTTCCCTGTCGCGGACAATCGCAATCGGGTTCCCGGCTATGTCTATGGTAACGTATGAACCGGGCTCACGCACTTTTTCGACATGGCAGACCCATTGCCATGTTCTGGAAATCACTGCAGCCAGATCGGCTTGATACCATTGCGGTTCAACATAGGCTTCTGCGGAAAGTGAAAAAGAATTTGCCGGACTGTCGGTAAATCCCTGGCTAATTCTCTTCAGATCATCAGAACCCAATCCGTATTTCATGGAACCCTCCATCCGGCACGCGCCAGTCTAAGGCAAACTCTATAAATCTTGCAAATAAACTATTGCAAATAATAGACAGAAATTTGATATTTTTCGTCAAATGAGCAATCGATTACAAAACGGAAAAAGCAAAACAGGACCGGAGAGCTTCCACATTGGAATGCTGATGCTTGGCCGATTCAATGCGATGGCCAGCATGGCCTTCATCGACCCTTTCCGCGCCGCCAATTACCTACAGGGTGCAAATTTCTATACCTGGGATTTTCTGGGTCACGAAAATTCGACACTTTCTGCAAGCAATGGCTTAGAAATCAACGCCTTAACCGAGATTTCTGAATCACATGTTGATGCAGCAAACATGCTCGTAATAAATGCAAGCTGGGGAGTTGAGGAAATCCGGAGCCGGGTCCTTTTTGCCCTGATCCGCAAATTTGCCCAGAAAGGCAATCCATTGTGCGGTATCGACACCGGTGCATTTGTCCTTGCATATTCCGGCCTCATGGAAGGGAGACGCGCCACAGTCCATTATGAGCACATTGCAGCTTTCAGAGAGCTTTATCCGCAGACAGAGGTTGTGGAGGAAATCTTTGTTATTGACGAAAACCTCTTCACTTGCTGCGGTGGACTTGCAGCTTCCGACCTCGCCCTTCAAATCATAAGAAATCACCACGGCGTTGAGTTGGCCAATGCTTCAGCGAGATACATCTTTCACGGCAGGTTGCGGGGCAATGACGAAGGACAACTACCCGATAAGTATGAACCCGTGGGCTATACCCCACCGCTCAATCTTCGCCGCGCCATAAACCTGATGGAGGAAAACCTCGAACAGCCATTGGATATTCAGAAAATCGCAAGCCTGACCAATCTGTCACAAAGACAGTTAGAAAGACTGTTTCATAAACATACCGGGATTTCACCTGTGAGATTTTATCTGAATTCCCGTCTGGACAGAGCGCGCGGTCTAATAACACAAACCGATCTAGCCATCCTTGACGTTGCAATCGCATGCGGATTTTCGGGAAATTCCCATTTCACTCGGGCCTACAAGTCGCGGTTTGATATTACCCCGAGCCAAGATCGCGTCGAAGGCAGAAAACCATTCCGCTTCAGATCTTTCCCAAGCTTTTCGGGACTATGAAACGGTTCGGATTTCAGAACCTGTTAATCGGGATTTTCAGATAGGTCTCACCATCATCTTCCGCTGGTGGCATTTCCCCTGCACGCATGTTCACCTGGACCGATGGAAGGATCAAGCGTGGCATGGAGAGGTTCGCATCGCGTTCGGTACGGAATTTGACGAAGTCCTCGACCGAAACACCCTCATGCACGTGGACATTTGCAGCCTTTTGTTCTGCTACAGTCGTTTCCCATTTGAATTCGTCACGACCCGGCGCTTTGTAATCGTGGCACATAAAGAGTTTGGTTTCATCGGGAAGCTGCAAAATCTTCCATATTGAATTGTAGAGTTCTTCTGCACTGCCGCCGGGAAAATCAGTTCTCGCAGTTCCAAAATCCGGCATGAACAAAGTATCTCCCACAAATGCAGAGTTCCCGATTACATAAGTCACACAAGCGGGCGTATGACCCGGCGTATGAATTACCTGTCCTGTCAATGCACCAATGTTGAAAGTGTCTCCTTCGGTGAACAGTTGATCGAATTGACTACCGTCCATCTGAAAATCGGTTCCGGCATTAAATATCTTGCCGAAAATTTCCTGAACATCACAGATATTCGCACCGATGCCAATTTTTGCCCCTGTTTTCTCCCTGAGATAAGGAGCCGCTGACAGGTGGTCAGCATGGACATGAGTTTCCAGTATCCATTCGATCTCGAGCTCCTTTTCATCTACAACCTTGAGGAGCCTGTCTGCCTGTTCAAATGACGTGGAGCCGGAGGCCATTTCAAAATCGAGAACCGAATCCACTATGGCGCAGGCATTTGAAGTAGGATCCTTGACGATGTAGCTGATCGTATTTGTACCTTGATCAAAAAAACCGCTCACTTCAGGGACGATATTCCTGCTCATTTTCTATCCTCCATTATGGGCATAGGGTTAGCCTGACTTCTGCAGATGGACAAATCAACTGATCGAGAGACTATTGGGAACCATATTCCAACAATCAGTTATATATAAGAACAAATTACCTCGATTTCGACTCTTTGAACAATTTTCTATCAAGCTGTTCCGAAATTGTGAAATGCAAGCGAAACTGTATTAAAGGCGAACTAAGGTCTTTTCGAAAATCGAGTTGGCGGCTCACTCGTTCGAGGACGGAGCGAATATCGCAACACTTCATTTGTAGCCAGAGGTAAACTGTAATACTGTCGCTCCAAAATCGTCCTTTTTGGATTGCCATAATGTCGAAAATCACCACGATCGCGGAACTGGAAGCAATATACGGGAAACCCGGTGAGACTTCGCTGGTCAAGGAAGTTCCGAACATCATTCCGGAGTATCGGGCATATATAGAGGCATCCCCATTCTGCACTTTGGCAAGCGTCGGTCCCGAAGGCCTTGATTGCTCGCCCAGAGGCGATGTTCCCGGCTTTGTCAGAGTTCATGACGAAAGAACACTTGTTATGCCTGATCGCAGGGGTAACAACCGAACCGATTCTCTAAAGAACATTATCCGCGATCCGCGTGTCGCACTTTGTTTCCTGATACCGGGTTCGCGAAATGCATTGCGGGTCAATGGCGAAGCGCATCTCTCCGTCGATCCCGAGCTGAAAGCTTCCTTTGCGATCAATGATAAGGAACCGCGTTCGGTTATCGTCATTCGAACCATGGCTGTATATTTCCAGTGCGGGCGGGCAATCGTGCGTTCAAGACTGTGGGATCCGGATGCCCAATCCGACCCGGTCACGCTACCGACTCCGGGTGATGTGCTTGCGAGTTTGAGCAAGGGCTCGGTAGGTGGAGCCGATTACGACGCCGAGTGGGACAGCCGGGCGAAAGAGACCTTGTGGTAAACGATTTTCACAGATTCTCCTCAGAAAATCCGGTTGAAGAATTCCAAGGTTAACCAGGTTCGGTAAATTAAGATTAATATTTAACCATCGGCAATTAATTACCTCGCCTTGCCGGGAATTATGTGTATCTTCACATATGAAGAACGCAGTAGTCAGTTCTTCGCCGACACATTGTTTTGTGAGTAGAGTTCAGGAGTATCGGGGTCGGGTTATGACAATTCAGGACAATGCAGTTCCGCCAAAACACGTGTCGGAGAACATCCTAATTTCATTCGTGAAGTTAACTTGGATGCTCGTTGTTGGCCTGCATCTGATCGCCGTTATAGGATACTATGATCAGTACACTGATTTCCTTGCGGAAGCCCTTTCTGCGGATGGTGAACTTCTGGCACCCCTTGCAACAACCGTCCGCCTTACAATCGGCTTGCTGCTAATCGGCTTCGTGTTTCCGATGTTGAAAATTTTCTTCAATCGGATGAAAGCCGGTTCATTTCTTCTTTTGTTTCTCACCTTTTATATGATCATGATCATACATCTGGTTCTGCGATTTACGATTTTGGGCGACCACCCGTCGGAGGATCACTGGCTGCAACTTTCACAGGCAGGCGTTATCTTCATCAGCGGTGCTATCCTGATATTCCTCAGCATCTTTACAATGCGGAACAATGTCTACAAGGGATCATGGAACGGTGGTCTTCTTTACGGCCTCTACGGTCTGCTCCTTCTCTTGATCGTCCTTGAAGAAGTCAATTGGGGCCAGAGTGCATTTGGCTGGAAAGTTCCGGAATACTTCTATGCAATCAGTTCAGTCGGTGAGACAAATCTGCATAGTCTGATCGGCCCATACATCCCGGAAATTTGGGTAATTGCCTTTGCAACCGTCCTGGCATTTCTTGCTCTATCCGAACAGATCGCGAGATTTCTCAAGCGCTTCATGCCCCTGTCAGAAATGCATCCGGTAATAATCCTGCCGAAAGTTCGCCAGGTATTGCTGCTGGATTTTGCGATCATCCTCTTGATCGTACTTGGCGAAGGCGAACTCGCAGAAGAGATTTTTGCTCTCGTGAACCTGTTCGTCGCCATAACCCTTGTGGTTTTGACAGCACAAGCAAAACGTGCACAAAAAGATGCCCTTGCGCGCAGGTTCGCTTATCTCTGATTTTGTTTAAGCTGCAAGCGCCGGTCGTCCCGCAAAACTCTTGCGAACATGCTCAGCCAGTTCCAGAACCGCAGGATTGTTCTGTCCGGGTTTGAGATACATGTTGATATAAAACGGCGGCAAACTCGGCAGACCGCTTGAATCGGAAATTATCTCAAGATCAGAAGGAACCGTTCTCGACATGAACGGTGCAACCCCCAGGTCCGCTTCAAGTAACGCGATAATCGGATCGTGTGTGCCGGTGTGGCAGGAAAGTTTCCATTCCCTACCCTTTTCTGCTAGCGCCGCAAGGGCAACGCTACGGAACGTACAACGCTCGGTACCAAGGGCAACAGGCAGCGGAGACTGCCTGAATGCCTGACCGCCCCTCATCCCGGCCCAAACAAGGTTATCCGCCATAAGCATGTCCTTGCCGGGCTTTTCTTCTGTTGTCAGGATGAGGTCAAGGTTTCCTTCCTTCAGATCTTTCAGCAAGACCAATGTCGCACTGCTGTGCAAGACCAGGTTTATGCGGGGCCAGGCCCGGTCAAACGATCTGAGAATTTGCGGCATGAACGGTTTAAAAATATCATGCGGCACGCCCATGTTGATCTCGCCCTCATACTCAGGCGCGGTCATCGATGACCAGATTTCATCGTTCATTCCCACCATCCGCTTTGCATGGGAAAGCAGCTTCTCGCCGGTGGATGTAGGTTGTATCTGCTTCTGGCTGCGATCAAACAGCGGTTGGTCGAAAAGCTCTTCCAACCTTTTTATCTGCTGACTGACTGCAGCCTGGGTCAGGTTTTGCAGTCCTGCAGCTTTGGTCATTCCACCAGCCTCGATTACTGCAACAAACGTCCTTAGCAGGGTGACGTCAATATCTCTTATCGGCAATCTTTGCATAACGACCTCTAATGATAATTATAAGAAACATTCGTTTTCCTTATACAACATCCTGAACTATCTTTCCAGAACAAATTGAAACGAAACACTCACAACAGGAGAGCACAATGACTGCACATATTTTGGAACATGTTGAAAAAACCGCCTCAAGCAGATTTGCCGACTACATTCGGAGTGTGATCGAATTGACAAATCTCAAAAGGCAGATTCGCGCTGAGCGCAATCAGTTGAGAACGTTGACCGAGCGGGAATTAAAGGACATCGGGATAACCCGGGAAGATGCAATCAAGGAAGCCAGCCGCGGTTACGATGATGTGCCCCGACACCGGATTGCATGTAAGTAAACACCGCAAAGGGACCCGTCCGGAGAAACCGGGCGGGTCCCAATAACAAGCCGGAATGAATTATACCGCTTCGGTATACTCACCACGCGCTGGATAATTGTTCGCAATGGCAAAATCGAGCGCTCCAGCCAACTCTGAAAAATGAGGACGTACAAACGGCATGGTTTGAACTGAACCGTAGTAAAGTGTCTGTTCAGGCGTAACCATAAACAGGCCAGGTTCGGAAAATAGCGCCGGCTCTTCAATACCGATCGAAGTTTTCCCGCGTGATGTAGAGATGTACAATCCCCATTCACGGGCTTTATTGAGGTCAAGATCATAACCAAATCTGAGATCACTTGCTCCGATCTTCTCAGCCATATCCTTGGCGCGGTCCTCTTTGTCGGAGCTGATTGCGACGGTTGTAACACCGCGCTCAGCAAATGCGGCAGTCTGTTTTTCAAGCTCCGTCAGATATGTCGCACAGATTGGACAATGAAGGCCGCGGTAGAAACAGACAACGGTTCCCCGTTCATTGCTTTCACTTGAAAGATCAAACTGACCGCCGCCGACGAGCGGTACAGACAAATCCGGGGTTTTTTTGCGAGGCACAAGCATGAAGTCACTCCTTTGGTTTGGAAGAATGTTGAATTGAGGCCTTGATATGTGCTTCTAATGGAATTAATGCATGAATAATTCCGTATTATCTGATTAAAAGTCCTCAACATACCATGTCACAAATCGACCGCCTCTCAAGTCTTGTCAGCCGTTTTGCAATCCATACGCAAACGGTAAGCGATATTGATTTGGCGAATATGCTCATAGCCGG
Organism: Pseudomonadota bacterium; assembly: GCA_039029255.1. Lineage (GTDB taxonomy): Bacteria > Pseudomonadota > Alphaproteobacteria > Rhizobiales > Rhizobiaceae > JAALLB01. The sequence continues at coordinate 12,858 of JBCCGN010000026.1, forward strand.
CGAAGCTGGAAACCCTAAGTCGCTGGTTCTCAACCCGCGAATGGAAAGGAATTTTTATTCTAGTGTACATGTATTAGCCGCATTGAAAGTGGATTTCGGCGGAGAGGCCAGTCCCGTACTCGATGCTCTCCCCGATACAATCACGATTGATCTGACCACCTCAACAGAAGTTTCTGCTATCGCGCAACTCATACTGTCGGAAATCAAACCGAAACGCTGCGGCGGCCAATTTGCCCTTGATAAATTGTGCGAGTTTCTGATGGTCAATCTGTTGCGAAATCTGATCGAAAACCGCACTGCAGAATCCGGTGTACTGGCCGGGCTCGCCCACCCCAATCTCAGCGGTGCGATTGTTGCAATTCATGATTGGCCGGGAAAAAACTGGCGTCTGGATGATTTTGTAGACCTGTCCGGCATGTCAAGGTCGCAGTTCATGAACGAGTTTCAGGGGATTGTCGGGAAATCACCTATGGCTTACCTTAAGCAGTGGCGCATGACGCTTGCGCGTAATGCGCTTCTCAACGGGGAACGGGTCAAGGAGACCGCGCGCAAGTTCGGATACGGAAGCGGAGATGCTTTCACGCGGGCTTTCACTCAGGCCTACGGAATCTCACCGACCCGGATGATCAGTCTGGATACCCGACCTCAATAAGATACAACCCGTAGGGTGGCGCTACAGGACCGCAAGCCTTGCGATTGAGCGCATCGCGAGCATCAATCAGGTCTTGCTTGCTCCATTTGCCATCGCCAACCATTTTAAGCGAGCCGACGATCGAACGGACCTGATTATGCAGAAAGGATCGGCTTTCGGCGATCACGCCGATTTCGGTTTCACCTGTTTTCTTCACCTGCAGGACATCAAGCGTCCGCAGGGGGGATTTGGCCTGACAATCCGTAGAACGGAACGTTGTGAAGTCATGATGCCCGACCAGCTCCTGAGCTGCATCATTCATTGCCTCAACATCAAGCGGAAATCGGATCCACCATGCGCGTTCCCGTTCCACCGCAAGTGGTGCCATCCGGTTGACGATCCGATAGCGGTACTTTCGGCTTGTTGCGGAAAACCGCGCATCAAAATCGTCGGCCACCGCTGAAACTGCCAACACCGCAACCGGATATCCCTTGTATTTCAACAGGCCGTTGGTCGCTTCCTGCACCTTTTGAGGTCGCCATTCCCGTGACAGATCAACATGCACCACCTGGCCAAGCGCATGAACACCAGTGTCCGTTCGACCTGCAGCAAATACGGTTACCTTTTCCTGGGTGAATTCTTCAAAGGCCTCTTCGAGCACCTGCTGCACCGAAATGAACTTGTCCTGGCGTTGCCAACCGTAAAAAGGTGTACCGTCATACTCGATTTCCAGGCGATAGCGCGGCATTAAAATACCGCCTCTATGTTGTTGCCGCGCAGAAACTCATCAACTTCCTGAACCTGTTTGCCAGCCCGCTGCAAGCGGACAAGACGAACCGCTCCTTCGCCACATGCAATTGTCAGTTGATCATTCAGTAGCTCGCCCGGCTGTCCCGATCCGTCAACGAGTTCGCTTGCCAGAATTTTCACGCGCTGCTGTTTGCCGCCAAAATCCATCTCACACCACGCGCCCGGAAAAGGCGAAAGACCGCGAATATGATTGTGAACCTCTAAGGGAGGCTTGGCCCAATCAATTCTGGTTTCCTCCTTGGAAATCTTGCTGGCGTAGGTAACTCCGCCTTCTAACTGGGCAACCAGATCGAGACTTCCTCGTTCGAGCGCTCCCATTGCCCTGATCATCAGGTCAGAGGTCAATGCGGAAAGACGGTCATGCAGTTCACCGGCTGTCATGTTTTCGGATATCGCCACACGCTCTGCCATCGCAACCGGTCCCGTATCAAGGCCAATATCCATCTTCATGATATTGACGCCTGTCTCGGCATCTCCGGCCATGATGGCGCGCTGGATCGGGGCAGCACCACGCCAGCGCGGCAAAAGAGAAGCATGGCCGTTGTAACAACCGAATTCAGGAGCATTGAGCACCGCTTCCGGCAAAATCAGGCCATAGGCGATAACCACAGCCACATCTGCCTCAAGGTCGGCAAACATCCTTTGCGCATCCTCGTTCCTGAGACTTTCCGGCGTGAAAACCGGAATTCCAAACTGTTCCGCCCTTTCATGTACCGGGCTTTTCTTTTCCTCCAATCCGCGACGCCCGCCCGGGCGAGGCGGTTGTGTGTAACAGGCAACCACCTCATGGCCGTGACCAACGAGCTCAACCAGTGAAGGAACTGAAAAATCGGGCGTACCCATGAAAACGATACGAAGTGGCATACAAGGGCCCTAACCGATCATTCGCTTTTCCGGCATTTTTCCGGACTGTTTTGCAAGCTTGGTGAACTTTTTGATGACCATATCGCGCTTCAATTTTGACATGAGATCTATGAATAGCTTTCCGTTCAGATGATCAATTTCATGCTGTACACACGTCGAAAGCAGCCCTTCGGCCTCAAGCAACTGCTCTTTCCCGTCCCGGTCTATGTATTTAACCGTACACCCGCCGGGCCTCTCAACCTCAGCAAAATAATCAGGGATGGAAAGACAGCCTTCCTCATAGGTTGAGCGAATATCAGAGTAAGCCACGATCTCCGGATTGATCATGAATATCGGATTTCGCCTGTCTTCCGTCTCGGTTCCCTCCGATTCCACGTCATCGCCACCCTCCTCGCGTTTGGCTCGCTCTGAACAATCAACCACAAGCGCACGGATCGGTTCAGCGACCTGAATTGCCGCAAGCCCAATCCCTGGAGCATCATACATCGTATCAGCCATATCATCGAGAAACTGCAGCATACTTTCATCCACCCGCTCAACGGGTTTTGAAACCTCACGCAGCAGCGCATCGGGAATTGTAATGATTTCTCTTATTGCCATGTGGCTGACATAGGAAATCCCGAAGAACGGGTCAAACATAATTACATAAATTTGGATATTCATGTTTTGTTCTTTTTATTCTCATCTGAATCTGTTATGCAACAGGCATGACAGATACGGCACAGTTGATCGGTCTCCTGGATCACCAAGTTCTTCAGATCGGCCAAATTGGTTTCACATTAGGCGAATTGTTGGTCGTTGCGGGATGCGTTGTAATAACGCTTTTCGCGGCATGGCTTTTGATATCGGTGAGAAACGCAAAACGCCGAGCGGTCACAGAAGCTGCTGCCCTTGAACGTGCGCGTGAGGCAGAAGCCCGTATGGCTGAACTCGTTGCAAGTCAGAATGAGCTGACGGGTCGTATGCAAACCATGAGCGAAATATTCTCGACGCGTCAGGGTGACATGATGCGCACGGTCAACGAGCGCCTCGAAAACATGTCGGGACGGATTGGTCAATCCATCTCCGAAACCACTAAAAACACCCAGGAAAGCCTTGCAAATTTGCAGGAACGGCTGGCGGTTATAGACACCGCACAAAACAACATCACCAGTCTTGCCGGACAGGTGGTTGAGCTACAGAACATACTTTCCAACAAACAGACGCGCGGCGCTTTCGGAGAAGGACGCATGCAGCAAATTGTGCAGGACGGACTGCCAATCGGCAGCTTTGAGTTCCAGGCAAAGCTCAGTAACGATTCTCGTCCCGATTGTCTGATCAGCATGCCGAACGACACGCCATCACTGGTGATTGATGCAAAGTTTCCACTGGAAGCTTGGCACGCTATTAGAGACGCGGAAACTCTTGAGCAATCAAAAACTGCGGCCCAGGCATTCAGACGGGACGTGGAAGTTCATTTGAAGGCAATCGCCGAGAAATATCTGATCAAGGGAGAAACCCAGGATACAGCATTCATGTTCGTTCCATCAGAATCGATCTTTGCTGAAATTCACGAGAACTTTGAAGGACTGGTCCAAAAAGCCCACCGGCTCAGAGTCGTGATTGTGTCCCCATCCCTGCTTATGCTGTCGATACAGGTCATACAGTCTGTGCTGAAGGATACGCGCATGCGTGAGCAGGCACATCTGATCCAGGGTGAAGTCATCCGGTTGATGGAAGATGTCGGCCGCCTTGATGAAAGGGTTCGTAAACTTGCTGGTCACTTCGGTCAGGCCCAGAAGGATGTGGACATGATCCTGACCTCTTCTGAAAAAGTAACAAAACGCGGCAACAAGATCGCCGATCTGGAGTTCGAAGAGCCTCAAGCGGTCCTTCAGGACGAGCAACCCAGGTTGAAAGCAGTGGAGTGAGACCTTGGTCCGACCCCACCGCAAATATGAATGTGTTCACCCACCTGTTAAAAACAGATCCGGTCATTTATCCGATTTACGGCCAAGAAAACTGGACTTGAAAAGGCTGAAACCGGATTTAGCGGACGAACCAACCCGCCGCACGGCCTGAACACTCCTAATTCTGTAGTTCGAAACTTTCACCTGATTTGATTGATTGCCACCAAGCAATTGCACCCGACCATTCTGCTGGCTGACATAAAATCCGACGTGGTTGCCGTATTTGGTCCGAACAACAACGATGTCTCCCTTACGGGCATTCTTAAGGGACACAGCCTTTCCGGCACCCTTCCAGTTCGCTGCCCTGAGATGACCGGCAGGAACAGCCATTCCCGCCTGTTTGACAACTGCGCCGACAAAAGCTCCACACCAGGGAGTACTGCGCGGATTTACACCGACAGCGCGTTTCAGCTTGGATGTATGTTTTTGTTCATGCAGTCCGACATAGCGCTTTGCTATGGAATAGACCCCTGCTTCAACCTTGGAAGCTTCACCGGAGTGAAGGCCAAAGAGACCAATAACGAAGGTTCCGACTAAAATTTTGCGCGAGAATCCGCGTATCCCGCTTTCAACGAAATTACTCAATTGAATATTCCTTTTATTGTAGAAGAAGCGAGTGCAAATTGCGCAGGGCGGAACTGTTCCAGCCTTTCACGCTTGTGATTCACCGCTTCAAAGTGCGGCTCTTAGGCACCGGAATACGGGCATCAATGTGTTCGTGAAAACACACTCTATTACAAGTGAAATAATCTGTTATTTACGTAAACGTAATAGCATATAACATTATATTTCAATATCTTACAGAATATCGATGGTTAGATGTCAAGGTTGACTAGACTTGCGGCGGGATAAGGACAAAGTTTCCGATGTGTTTCTTTTCAAGAAACTCCTGCTGTGCCGTAGCGATTTCGCTCAAGGGAAACGTCTGCGCAACCAGAGGACGTATTTCGCCATGCTCAATGTAGGAAACCAGATTTGGAAACACCGGTTCATCCCACGCAGTACAGCCGATCAGGGAAATATCCTTCAGATACATGTCACGCATATCAAGATCGACAATCGGACCGGCAATCGCTCCGGAGGAAGTGTAGCGCCCTCCCCGCTTCAGAACCTTCAACATGTTTGGAAAGTTCGGGCCTGCAACATTGTCCACAACCACATCGACCGATTCCTTACCAAGCGTTTCAACAAGGTCTGCATTCCGGTCAATCACCTCATCTGCGCCAAGTTCCCGGACGCCGGCCATTTTGGAGGCGCCAGCAATTGCGGTAACCCTTGCACCCCGCCGCTTGGCCAGTTGAACTGCAGCGGACCCGACACCGCCTGAAGCTCCGGCAATCAGAACGTGATCGGACGATTTCACTCCGCATCGATGTATCATGTTTTCCGCCGTACCGTAGGCACATGGAATGGTCGCCAATTCCGCATCTGACCAATCGCATTCAACCGGAAACACCTCGGCGGCGGGAACCCTCACATATTGTGCGAATGCACCATCAAAATCAGACGCCATCCAGATGTTGTACATGGTTTCGTAGCCTTTGGGCCGCATACAGGCCCGCACGATTACCCTTTTTCCCAGAAGCACTTCATCAGCCTTGTCGGTAGCGACTTCCACAATCCCGCAACAATCAGTACCCTGAATGAATGGAAACGGGGTCGCCTCGTTCCATCCTCCGTCCGCTTTTTGCTCACCCTCTTTTTCCTGGGTTTCTGAAGTCGAATCCGTACTTTCGGTTACAGAAGACGAGTACCATCCGAGTCTGGTATTGATTTCAGTGTTATTGACGCCGGCCGCCAGAACCCGCAACAGCACTTCACCCGGAGCAGGTTTCGGCACTGGAACTTCCTGGTAGCTGAGTTTTTCGTAACCTCCGTTTCCGGTGGTTACGACCGCCATCATTGTATTGGCATGCCCATCAATATCAAATCGACCCAAACTCTAGCTCCGGGGTTTCAGGTTTTCCGGATCGTATAGCGGTTCATATCCGACGCCGGCAACCTCAAGTGGATAAATCTCACCCATGTAATCCGTGCTGAAAACATTGCCCTTAACAGCAAGGTCATGTGGAAGATATCCAAGTGCGATGTTCTTCCCGATTGTAGGACCAAAAGCGATCGAAGTTGTGTATGAGCGACGACCCAACTCATCGACAATTGTTTCACCACTGTCCTTGTCCATGATCGGTAAAGTACCCAGAGGGAAACGGGCAATACCGTCACTGTCGACGTTTTCCGTCATCACAAATGTGCAAAGCATTGCGGGCTGATGGTCCCGCGCCTTGTATTCCAGATGAGCAGCTTTGCCGACAAAATCCGCATCCTTGACTTTTGGCCTCGCAAGATCTGCTTCAAACAGATTGTACTCGGTCAGCAGGTCTGCATTCTGAAGTCGCAGGGATTTTTCCAAACGTCTTGTATTTGCATAGGTCTCCACGCCAAACGGCATCACGCCTTCAGCACGGATGGCGTCCCAAACCGCAAGCCCCTCATCATATTTCATGTGCAGTTCCCAGCCCTGCTCACCAACGTATGAAATTCTGAATGCTGCTACCTTTTTGCCTGCAATATCGATTGTTTTAATCGCTGCAAACGGGAAGTTTTCTTGGCTGAGCTCTTCCGGATTATCGACGATTTTCTGCAGGGTTTCACGCGCATTCGGCCCCCACAGACCTATGGTTGTAAAGTCTTTCGACACATCTGTTATTGTGACATCGAAACCGTGGTCTTCGGCCATGCGTTTCATGTAAACAAAATCACGGTTTCCGGCATCCGCACCATCCACAAACCGGAAACGGTCTTCCATGCGGAACACGGTGAAGTCAGCTTTCACCATTCCCTGCTCATCCAGGAAGTGCGTGTAAATGCCTTTACCGACCTGATTATCGCCACCGACCTTCGCCGCACAAAGATATTCCATAAACGGCACATGATCGGGGCCGGTAACATCGTACATCGCAAAATGGGTGAGGTTCACCATGCCGACATTGTTGCTCATTTCGAGATGTTCTGCATTGGAGACCCGCCAGAAATGGCGGTTGTCCCATTCGCTTTCGCGCACCGGCACCTGGTTCGCGTATTTTTCCAACAAATGCTCGTTGGAAGCGTAACCATGGGCCCGCTCCCAACCACCAAGTTCCATGAAGTATCCGCCAAGTTCCACTTCGCGCTCATAAAACGGGGACCGTCTTACACTGCGTCCTTTTGAATAAGGCTCGCGCGGGTGAACCGCAGGATTGTAGATTTTGAATGCCGACTCATAACAGCGGTCATGAATGAACTGTTCTTCGGTCTGGAAAGGATAAAACCGTGCATAATCTATCGGATTGTGGTCGATATGGGTACGACCATCTGTCATCCAGTCAACCAGCAGCTTGGCCATGCCGGGACCGTCCTTAACCCATATCGCGACCCCGTACCACAGGCCGCGGACCTTTTGGCTTTCTCCAATCGAGGGGCCGCCATCGGTTGTCACCTGCAAAAGACCATTGAATGAGTAAGCCTCGTTGTACCCAATCTCACCAAGGATTGGCGTAAGTTCCATGGCCCGCTCGAGCGGATCCATGATCTGCTCCATATCAAGATCCCGCTGTGATGGTGACAATCTTGCTTCTGCTTTAGTTTGCAGGTCACGAGGATGACACAGGCGCGGTTCCTTTTCTTCGTAATAACCCCACTCTATCTGGCCTCCTTCTGGCGTCTTCGGATCGCCCGTATCACGCATATAGGCGGAGTTGCCCTGATCGCGCAGCAAGGAATAACCAATGTCCTTGCCGGTTCCTTCAAATTCGTTGAAAGGACCAAAGAAAGTAAGAGGATGGTCGACGGGCATTACAGGCAGGTCTTCACCAACCATTTCAGCGATCGAACGCCCCCACAAACCGGCACAAACGACGACATAATCGGCTTCAATCGTACCACGATGGGTAACAACTCCCTTGATGCGGCCGTTCTCGACCACAAGGTCTGTGGCAGGAGTATTGGGGAAACTCTGCAGCTTTCCTGTGGCTACCGCTTCATCCACCAATTCACCTGCAACAGTCTGCGACCGAGGCTTGACCAGACCAGCATCGGGATCCCAGAGCGCACCGCAAATCACGTCTTCTTCCAGCAGCGGGAACTTTTCTTTTGCTTCGGCAGCGGAAATCATTCTCGCGCGCGTACCAAACGCCTTGCCCGAAGCGACCTTGCGTTTCAGCTCTAACATCCGGTCCGTGTCGCCTTTGCGGCAAACTTCTAGGCCGCCGACTTTTTCATAACGCCCGCGTTTGTCGAAAAAGTCGATTGAATAAGCAGTTGTCCAACATGTCAGGAAATCATGCGCTGTTGCGTAACAAAAATCCGATGCGTGTGACGTGGAGCCCACATCTGTCGGTACAGATGAGGTGTCTATGCCGACAATATCGTCCCAACCTCGTTCCACGAGGTGATGGGCGACGGACGCCCCAACGATACCGCCAAGCCCAATTATGACAACTTTTGCTTTCTTCGGAAATTCAGCCATGAAGTCTCTCCGCAAACGACCGCAACAACGGCCTTAAATATCCCTTGTTGCGGAAGACTATCAAAACATTTTCGAAACCGGAACTGTTCTCTGTGCGACGATTTGATGGCGGTCACGAATTGACAAATGGCAGGATTGAAAAGTCCAGATGCGCGACACCCAGCGTAATCTTGAACCCGCCGATCAGCGCAATCAGATTTTCATTGTCAGGGATCGGCCCGAACCAGGGTGATGTTCCCCGACCTTCAATTGTGTTTCTGGGACGCACACCCGCCCAACGATCGATGATCGGAGCATCTTTCAACGCAGGTACCAGTTCAATCGCTTTTTCGTAAAATCCCATGTTGTTCGGGTCAAAGGCATCCGGTTCTCCTTGCCACTGATTGAGCGATGTGGAACCGATTGCAACCCGATTTCCTTTTTGCGGAACCACATAACACCCGTCATGATAGGCAATCGGCATGGTATCATAATGCTCAAATTCGACCAGAACCGCCTGTCCCTTGACGCCACGCCCGATTGGCTGGCCGCTGTTCATGTCTCCCATGAACGGTTGCAACAACGGATAAGCCTCCCAGCCATTGGCAACAATAATTCGTCCGGCAGATATCTTTGAACCATTTGAGATACTGATGCATCCGCCATCTTTCAAAAGACAAAGGTTGATGGCTTCCGTCCCTGCCATCAACTCCACCCTTGGACGCACATAGGTTTCCAGCGCTTTCAAACACGCACGCGGATCTATCCGGGCGGAGAGTGTATCGTGTTGAATTCCATGGGATGCAATGTCCGGATCAATCCAATCGCCGTCATGATTCGATGGAAGAACTGACATAGAGTACCGGTCACTCCAATACGTCTGTGCCCCTTCAATCCGTCGCTCCACCTGAGGCAGAATTTTTTCATGCACCAGCGGCATGAAGCGACCGCAGCGTCTGAAACCGCAATCAATTTCCGTATCCGCCTCCAGTTCCTCAATCGCATCACCGATCGTGGACAGTCCTTCATATTGCAGCTGCTTTTTTGTGTTCCATGAGTCAGGCATATGCGGCATAAGGGCACCAAGAAACCCACCGGATGCACCCGCTCCGATGTGGCGTTTTTCGATTAGAACAACACTTTCACCGCGTTTGACCGCATGACGCGCTGCCCAGAGACCCAAAGCTCCAGCGCCGATGATTGCCGTATCAAAAGCCATGTGATAGCAACCAAACACAATTTGTGGGAAATATCATGAGAAAAGCCTGGCTGTTTACCGGATTGGTCCTTGCGTTGACTGCATGTCAAAATTCCGCCGAAGACAAACAGAAACACATAGACAGCCTCCTTGCTGTAACAAATTCAACCACCGAAGGTACCGTCGTATTTTCACATACCTTGAACGGCTCGCATTGTTACAGTTCTTATAGCATAGCAGGCCGTACGCTCGACGGAAAAACCATTCAACGCAGGACATTATCTGTTATACGCGGGTTTGGGAAAACACCTGTCTTGGCGACCATGAAATTGCCTGCGGGAAACTATCAGATTATCGGGCTCGAATGCATACAGTCATACACAATCAGCGGACTGGGACCTCTGGCAAATTTCACCGTTGAACCCGGCAAAATCAACGACCTGAATGTACTGGCCATCAAAAACATCAAGTCAAAAAAATTGTTTGGGCGAGACAAACTGGAAACAAGCGTCAGGGCATTCAATAGCACTGAACTCGAGCAGATTTCTGAAACCCATCCCAAATTTACGGGTCTTATGGTCTCAAACCCGATGACAACGGAAATAAACGTCGAGATCCTTGCCGAGACTTTGGCCATAAAGCAGGAATTGCGCGAAAAACAAGCCGCGGAAGAAAAAGAAAGACGCGAAAACCCTCCGGACATAAAGTTGCCTGAACCGCTGCCCTCACAACATGCGGGAAGTGAAAACCCCACTCCATGGACAAAAGCTACCGGCCCCAACAAACCCAAAATTATCCAGCGTGACAAAAGTCTTCGCAATTTCAACAATGATGACACGACAAAAGTCCAGTAGAAGCGTACAAACGCAATGACCGATCTGGAATGGCGGGACGACAACTTACCTGTATCCACGCGCTTTGATGATCCGTACTACTCCCGTCATGACGGGCGGGCGGAAACCGCTCATGTCTTCATTGATGGCAATGACCTGCCCTCACGCTGGAAGGCGCAGAAAACCTGTACGATATGCGAGCTGGGGTTCGGAACCGGACTGAACTTTCTGGAGACTGTTCGGCAATGGCAGCTCCACAAGCCTGACGATGCAAGTTTGCACTTCATTTCTTTTGAGCAATTTCCGATCTCGGTTGATGACATGGAAAGAGCCCTGTCAAACTGGACCGAACTTGAAGAGCTGAAAAACCGACTAGGCAGCATTTGGGAGTCACAAACGGGATCAATTGATACTGACTTTTCCGGTGACATCCGTTTGACGGTCCATATGGGAGACGCAAATCAACTGCTGCCCAAATCCCGTTTCATGGCCGACGCCTTGTATCTCGATGGTTTTTCCCCGGCAAAAAATCCCGAACTGTGGAATGAAACACTGATGCGGGAAATCGCTGACAGGACTGTCGCTGGCGGCACAGTTGCAACCTATACATCAGCGGGGTTTGTTCGCCGCAACCTCCAGGATGCGGGTTTTCGCATGAGCAAAATCAAGGGATTTGGTTCGAAACGTGAAATGCTGGCAGGATTTAAACAGGGCGACATTGATGTCGCAGATAGATATTAATTCGAATTTCCGCTTCTGACACTTATAGGCTATTGTGGGAATTATGGAGAATTCCGATGAGCGCACCACTCAAAAGTGACATTGAAAAAGCGGCCCTTCCGATAGAACAGGCAAGCGGGATGCCGAACTGGTTCTACACCTCTCCCGATGCGATCATGGAGGAAAAGCGCAAGGTTTTTGCTCTTAGTTGGGTCGGTATCGGCTTTGGCAAGGATGTTCCTGAGCCCGGTGATGTCAAACCAGTCGAGTTTCTTGGTGATCCTTTTATTATTTCCCACGGTCGCGATGGCATCGTCCGGGTATTTCACAATGCCTGCCGCCACCGCGGCGTGAAACTGGTGCAGGAGGCGGGAAAGACAACCGGCCTGTTGCGTTGCCCCTATCATGCCTGGTGTTATTCCACCGAAGGCCAATTGAAACAGACACCGCACGTGGGTGGTCCCGGCATTCATTCTCACCCGGGCGTAGACAAAACGCAGCTTGGACTGATTGAAGTGCGAAGCCACGTTTTCCAGGATGTCGTTTTCATAAACGTATCCGGCGATGCCCTGCCCTTTGAAGAATATTTTGCCGGTGCTCTCGAACGCTGGAGGGATTTCGCGGGTCAACCGGTTTTCGCCGGAGGCCCGGATTCAGGATTCATGCTTGAAGTGAAGACCAACTGGAAATTGGCGATGGAAAACTTCTGTGAATCCTATCACCTCCCATTCGTTCATCCCGGCCTTAACGAGCGGTCCAAACTTGAAGACCACGTAAACATTCTCAGCGAAGGCAATTACTCGGGTCAGCTTACGAAGGCCTTTGAACCAACGGCGGACAAGGATGGCAGGAACTTTGCGTTTTTTGATGATCTCTCACCGCGATGGGATAGTGAAGCAGAATATGTGGCTTTCTATCCGAATGTTCAGCTAGGAATTCACAAGGATCACGCATTTGCGCTCATTCTTGAGCCCAAGAATGAGATTGAAACGGACGAACACATCCATATTTACTACGCCAAACCGGAAATGATGGAAGATGAGTGGTCACACATGCGCCGTGATCTGGCTTCGTTCTGGAAGGAAGTCTTTCTCGAAGATATCGGCGTGGTTGAGGCCATGCAGGAAGGTCGCAAGGCGGACGGCTTTGATGGTGGACATTTCTCACCCGTGATGGATGAAGCGACACACCACTTCCATTGCTGGATGGCAAAACATTTTCTGACGTGAGTCCGGACGGGCTCGACTGAGGCACAAACGCCAGGTTTGGGACCGTTTCACCAATTCAAGTTATATGGCTTGCATAAACTACAACTTTCAATGAATTGGAATATTTAACCTGGCATTTGCACCCTGATTGTTGCCTTCAGAAACATCTGCTGCAAATGAGAGTGTTGAGCCAGCCGGTGCATTCTCAATGAAAGACTGAAGCTGCATCTCGACCGAACCACCGAGGGTCCAGTAGAAACGGTCATCCGGTAAATCCGTGTAGCTGCCCGTAAATGCAAACGACGAAGGCTTCAGTTTCGCATCTGTAAACGTTCCGTCGATTGGCTTCGAATAGGAACCAATTATGGTCCATGGATCTTCTCCATCAGCAAACGTGATGGAACTTCCAATCGATGCGGTTGCTGCGTTGTCGAACAACAGGTTCAAACCACCGGAAAGCGTTGCTCCGCCACTTTCGTTTTGAAGGTTCGACGTGTCGGAAGGATCCTGACCGCCATCCGCCCGTTCAAGGAAGGTTGTTCCGGCAAGGCCGAGGTTCGCACCAATCTGCACAATTCCGAGAGTGTCATCCTGATCGGAAGTTCCGCTGTCGTAAACCTTGCCCGATAGAGTCCCGCCATAGGATAGGACGGAGACGTCGAAATCCTGACCGTTGATCAGTGTTCCGGTAGAATCCACATAAGATTCCTGATCTGTGCGGCTGGTCGCATATCTTGCATTGGGTGTAAAAGTCCAACCATTTTGCAGTTCGAAAGCTTTTGAAACACTCACTGAGAAAATCAGGCTGTCATAGGTGAACGATCCCGTACTGCCATTACTCAACACATCATTGCTGGCCATTTCATAGGCACCGGTTACTTGTAACCGGATATCTTCAGGCAGGAGAATGTTGGAAAACAGCGCAAGGCCAAACAGAATGCTGTCGATTTCGGTACCCGTGCCAATCGTCTCGCTGTCAGTATTTGCAATACGCAATGCAGCGCCAAGGGCAACCGTCTCGTTTACCTGATACTGCGCCCCGGTTGAGAGATTGAATGAGTTGGAGTCGCGTGCGGTTGCAAGATTGCCACCGGATGCGCCACTGAAACTGCCATTTACCCACGTCGTCAGGCCTCTCAAGCCATTGGCATTGCGTTCCTGATGATTGAATGCACGATTGATGCGTTCTGCGAGCGGGTTGGAATTGTCTTCGTCATCGTCCAGTTTTAACAAAGAGCTGATTGCTTGCTCGGAGGTAGAGGGCGTGCGGCTGGGGAGGAAGTTATCGAATTGAGTGCCGGTTGCATTGCCTGATCCGGAAACAGTTCTTTGCAGTGCCAAGATTTCAGCATCTATTTTTGCAGCTTCGATTTCACGGTTTTTTATTTCTTTTTCACATTTCTCAATTTTGCTGTTAAGATCATTCACTTCTTCATTTGCCTTTCGCTCATCCGGCGGCACACCTCCATTTGCATAGAATAACCGCCTGTCCGCGACGCCTTGGGAAGCTTCGCCAAGAGCACGTCTCAATCCAGCAACCTTTGTATTTAGTGCGCCAGTGAAGCCTTCGTAGGGATCCGGATTACCAGTAATAGAAGTGATCTCGCTTTCAATTCGATTTATATCGTCATTCAGTTGAATGATCTGTCTCCGTGCTGCATCTTGTTTAAGGGTTTCACTGCGACCAGCGAGTTTATCTGCTTTCTTCTTTGCTTTGTCTCTTTTATTTTCTATTTTTTTGAGATTGGCCTTCTTAAGTTGAATTAATTCCAAAACTGCGTTCAAGGCTCCAAGTTTATCCCTTAAGGCAGGGTCTATGCTCAAGCCATCTGGTAGATTGTACGGATCTTTAACAGTATTTTCCGTGACAGTGTTCTGAACGGTGGTCTGTACATCCTCCTCTTGGCTTGATGGAGGTGTTCCACTTGGACTTGTACCGGTTTGTGGCATGGAACACCTGGTTTCAGTGGCAACTGTGTTGTTTGCCGTGGTACTGGCAACCGTCAGTTCAACATCGCCCGATCCGGTGCCGTTATCAGCTATGTTCAGGTCTGTGCTTGGAGTGACAACCGTTGATGCTGCGCCATTGATACTGGCCTCAACCAGGGTGTTAATCCCTGTAATAATAACTCTGCAAACCGAACCGGCTCTCACACTGAAATTAAATGTTCTGTCCTCTCCAGCGAACAGTGAGGTAAACGTGGGGAGTATGCAGCCATCAAAACCAATGCCAGGTAGCACAAAAAGGCAGCTACCCAAAGAAGTGAAAAATCCAACGGCCTTGGCAGGTTGAACATAATTGTAATTGCCAAAACTGGCTGCAAAAACGATTGGAAGTGCGAGCAGTGCCCGAGCGAAGCGCCTCTTTTGTATTCTGATAAATTTCCCAAGCTTGGAACACATAACCCCATACCCTGTTTCCGGAAGGGATCGCACCCCAACCCAATGATGAATTCCTCCTGCTATTATGTGCTGCCGAAAAACGTCAGTTTTGATGTTTCAGGAGCATGCAGGTTTGTTGGATTTCCACACTGCTTCCATGCCTCAACCCGATGAAGGTTGAGGCTTGTCCAGTCTGTAACCGGAGGTGACATTAGCGGCCGGAACGCTTGCCTGAAACGCTTTTGGTACGAATCACGCTAACTTTGGTACGAATTACGGCACCTGACAAACAAGCCCCCACAGACTTGGGCCGGATCACGCGCTAAAGAGCCTGATTGAGTGCCTTCTTTGTGGCTTCGACACGACTTCGACCGACAGGAATAACAGTGCCGTGGATGTCTGTAACGACAGGATTTCCGTTCTTGTAGGAAAATTCCTTCAACTGATCGTTCCTTATCCAGGTCGAACGGTGAAGGTGAACCCCATCATTTTCCGGAAGCAGTTCCAACAGCGATTTTAACGTGGCGCGAAGTTCAACCGTGCCCTTGTCTGTTGTCACTTCAACATATTGTCTTGCAGCCTGTAACTTGAGAAGCTTCCCGCGATAACGCCTTGGGAGTAACGAAAGTATCTGATCGGCATTCCTGTTGACTGAAAACCAGATCGGAACGTTTTCGGGATCGTGGCCAAAAATTTTTCTCAACCGTTTTTCGTAAAACAAAACACAAACTATGGTTGGTGGAATGAAAACCATTTGCAATGAAAACCCATGCCACAAAAAATCAGCATAAGTTTGATCCGGCCATTTGACATACCAGGCAAAAGCCCCCTGTACATATGAAGCCAAAGAGCAAAACAGATAAAGACTAAGAACCACGGATACATTTCGCGAAACGAGGAAATTTATCGGCCTGCCAACAAACCAGTACATCGCCGCGTAAGTACCCATTACCCATACGATAATTAGCGCCAACCGCTCGAAAGAGCTGTGGAGCGGAAACATGTGCTCGGCAAAAAACACGTAGGTGAAAAAGCCGAGCAAAAATGCATTGGTCGGCACGAAGGGTTCCCGGAATATTTTCCGGCTACCAAAAATCGTTTGTTCAGCCGGCTTGATGTTGGGCAATGTTTTGAACATTTGTTTCGGAAGCTTTTTCCAGCAATTCAAATTTACCGGATTATCTTGAATCAATTTCAGATAATCAATTGGGTAATTAGAAGGCTCGGCGTCAATTTATCGGTGGACGCAACAGCAGCCATTCAGAGCGTAAATGCTCAGCGCAAAAGATAAAGGACCGTTGCTCGCCGGATGTTCGAATTCCCCTACTTCTGGGGATCGGTCTCAATCATGCTGGTGCGTTCTGAAAATGTTGCGAGCATTTGTGTCAGCACCGGCCGTCCTTCACGCCATTCAAACTGCGGTTGGCGGAAATCGAGATAGGAGAGTGCAGAAGCAACTGCGATTGATCCGATGTGCATGTCCTGTATGCGCGCTCCACGCCAGTTCTCCAGCACGTCCAGCGACTGGCTGATCTTGCGGAACTGGCCATCAAGCCACTCATCCCATTGCTTTTCTTCTGGTCGTAATGCCTGCTCATACCGAATGCCGACAGCGGCATCCATGATCCCGTCACCGATTGACTGCGCCACAAGGGAGTTGATCCGCTCCATACCATCGTGCGGTATCATCTTGTCACCGTCGTGCAGTCCATCAAGATACTCACAAATGACCCGGCTATCAAAGATCGACTGACCTTCCTCCAGCACCAGGGTCGGAATCTTTCCAAGTGGGTTGTCCAACTGCAAACCCTCATGCGGCGTAAGTGGCGTCGTTGCGGCGTCTATGATCTCAAGCTGATCAATAACACCGGTTTCATGGGCCAATATCAGTACCTTGCGGACAAAGGGAGAAGCAGCAGCATACCAGAGTTTCATCAGGGTATCCGATCCTGTTTATGGTGGGCAATTCAGCGTCTTCACTGGAGGAAAAAAAACACGTTTGCAACCGGTAACTACGGTTTGCGCCTAATTACTCTCCGCGTTCAGTGAGATGCCTTCAGGACGGGTACCGCAAGTGTCCTGGTAGACAACAGTCTATGACTGGTTTGCCTTATCGTGTGTGGGTTGATAGCCCAGAACACCTGCGGCTATGGTCAGGCTGTGTGGGTTGTGGGACCTGACCACACGAAAATGTTACCGCATAAAATCAGATTTTCCAACAAAAAATCGATCCGTTCGGATTTAGTGAACAATTTCAAAAAGTTGACTGTAAAGATCAAATTTGGCGTCAGAACCCTAGTTTCTTATCGATTTTCCGTTTCTGAGCAATTGAGTAATCCGCTCACGGGTCTCCGGTGTCTTTGCAAGTTCAATGAAGCTTGCCCGTTCGCGGGCATACATGTCTCTTTCAGAAACGGACTCCTGGGCAGCGCCATCACCCCCTGTCACGATCTTCGCAATGGCTGTGGCGACCGTCACATCATGGGCGAAAAACCATCCCTTTTCCTTGCCGTGATTGAGAAACTCCACCATTTCGGCGTGCGCATCTCCACCTGCAAGCATGAATTCAGGCTTTTGCCGCGGCTTATAGCCGTTTCCAAGTGCTGAAAGCGCTTCGCGGGCTCCCTCGATCAGCCGATCACGGTTCATAACCTGAGTGTCCCGACCTTCAACAAAATACTGCATGGGAACAGCCTCGTCAGGCGAAGTGGCCGTCAGGGCATATCCGATCTGATCGAAAGTTTTGCGAGCAGCTTTTGCCCAGTCACCGGTCGCATTATACCAGCGCCAATAGGTCTCCTTGACCCCGCCGCCTCCAGGAACAAGACCAACACTTGCCTCGACCAGACCAAGAACGGAATTGGAATGGGCAACGACCTTGTCGCAATGGGCGAGAACCTCGTAGCCACCTCCAATCGCAAGACCGGATGGCGCCCCGATAACCGGAGCATCACAGTAAAGCAAGGCTTCAACAGCTTCCTGAAATCCGCTCAGGAACCGGTCAATCCCCTCCCAGTCGGAAGCTTCAATCATCTCGAGGAAACGCTCCAAATTCACACCTGCAGAAAAGTGCTGAGCATCATTGTGAACAACGATCCCTGGCCCTGGGTCAGCGGCTGCTTCCGCCACAATTTTCATACAATCCGAATCCAGTGCATTGGCTTTTGTATGAAACTCAATCAACCGAATACCGTCATCCAGATGAAACAGGCTGGCTCCGGCATTTTCAGATACCGGCTCCAAGGTCCGTCGCTTCATGTGGAAGCGAACCACCCCATCGGGAAGATCAACTGGATGCAATTTTCCGTCCCAATGGCGCACCTTGAGGATATTGTCTTCGGTCACATAGAAATCTTTTCCCGCGCAATTGCGCAGAAACTCGGGCACATGCCAGCCCTCACCTTCAAGTCGTTCCACAAATTTGCCGGACCCAATAGTATCGATCATTTCGAATGGTCCCTGAACCCAGTTGTAGCCTAGCTTCATGGCGTCATCGATATCCTGGGGTGAATGGGTAACGTCCGGCACGAGGCTCGCGGAATACGTCAGAATGCGCGCCAGCACACGCCATGCAAATGTGGAAAGCCTGTCGTCTCCCTCAATCAGAGCCTTTATGCCTTCCTTCTCACCGCGTTGGGCAAGTTCAGGCAACTCACGATTACGGGGGCGCCAGGAATTGGTCTGTATATCCCAGGCTTGACGTTCCTCATCCACTTCGCGGTAGAACCCGCCATCACCCTTGTCGCCCTTGAACCCGCGCGCAACATGATCGTTGACAACCCGGTTTTCGCCGCCGACTTCATGAAACGGATCGCCCTGTTCCAGAATGGAGTTGAGCGAGCGCACAACATCACCCATGAGATCCAGACCGATCAGGTCGTAAAGTCCGAAAGCACCAGTCTTTGGTATGCCCATCGGCCGCCCAAAAATCGAATCTGCCTCTTCCGTCTTGAGCCCCAGCTCCACAGCTTCATGGACAGCAGCCTGTAGCGCAAAAACGCCCACCCGGTTTCCGAGAAATCCGGGAGTATCCGCGCAATTGACAACGCCTTTGCCCAGCATCCGATCGTTGAAATCATGCAGGACAGCGATAACATCGTCCCGTGTCTCTTCACCTTTTACCAGTTCCAGCAGACGCATATACCGAACCGGGTTGAAGAAATGCGTGATGCAGAAGCGCTCACGAAACTCCCTTGGCGCGTCTTCCACCAGCAGCTTGATCGGAATGGTGGATGTATTGGAAGAAACCAGCGTCGTCGGCTTCAGATATGGCAAGAGATTGGCGTAGAGTTGTTTCTTGATATCCAGCCGTTCGACAATTGCTTCGCATATCCAGTCGCATTGTCCCGCTTTGTCGAGATCATCCTCGATGTTTCCGACTTCAATTCTGTCGATATTGTCTTTCCGCATTAAGAGCGGCGGATCGGATTTCTTGATGCGGTCGATGGAACCCGCCGCAACCGCATTGGCGCCTCCATCCGACTTGATATCCAGAAGCAGAACATCGATTCCGGCGTTGGCACACTGGGCCGCGATACCGGAACCCATGGTCCCTGCACCGATTACACATACTTTTTTGATATCGGAAGATGTAAGTGTGGTCATGAAAACTCTCTCAATTCATGCAGCGAGAAAATCGCGCAAATATTCATTCAATTCGTGCGGTTTTTCAGTCGGAATGGTGTGGCCTGACTCTTTCAGCACATGCAATCTGTTGTTCGGTAGCGCTTCTGCCAGCTGCCTGCCAAACTTGATCGGTGTCATCCGGTCTTTGCCGGCAAGAACACACATAGTAGGGCATTTGACGGCGCCTGCCATCTCCAGCCCGCCTTCAAATCCGGTGCAGGCCTTCAAGTCGTTTGGTAATGCCCCAACGGGGTTGAGATCCATAACCCTGAGGCCCATGCCGGCATGGGAAAAGCCCGGAACGGTATTCTCAAAATGATGCGCATCCGGGCCCAGCCCCCAGGAAGTCATCGAAGACTTTGCAACAGGTTCTTTGGTTTCCGCGGTCGAAATCAGCATGTCATTGACAGGAATGGCCGCTGCTGTCGCGACGAACACCATGCGCTCAACACGCTCCGGTGCAGAATTGGCAACCGCAAGTGCAACCAGCCCCCCCTGACTGTGTCCCACAAGTGTTGCCGTGGCAATTTCAAGATGCTCCATAACCTCGACAAGCCAATTCGCCTGCTCATCGACGCTAAGCATTGGTTCTCCGCCCGAAAGATTATGCCCCGGAAAATCAACAGCAAGGACATTATAGCTGCCATAAGCAAATGAGCGCGATTGCTGTGTCCACACGAGGTGGGAAGAACCAGCGCCATGCAGAAAGATCAGATATGGCTGCCCCGCCTTGTGATCACGTCCACCAGTTGAAGCATAATGCTCGACACCATTCAGCTCAAATCTCATTTGACCGCCCTCGCGGCTGCCTTGAGCGCCTGATTGAAATCCCGCTTCAGATCATCGATGTTTTCAAGACCGACCGAAAGGCGGATCATGTCTTCGCTCAACCCGCCCGCTTTCATGTCTTCAGCGGAGATGTGACTATGCGTTGTCGATGCGGGATGAATAACAAGTGTTTTTGCGTCGCCCACATTGGCAAGATGAGAAGCAACCTCAACACTTTCAATGAATGCAGACCCCGCAGCCCTTCCGCCTTTCACACCAAAGCCGATCATTGAACCCGCCCCCTTCGGCAGCAATTTCTTGGCAACTTCATGATCCGGGTGATCCTCAAGTTCCGGGTGTTTCACCCAACTGACCAGTTCATGCACCTGAAGAAACTCGACCATCGCACGGGTGTTCGAAATGTGCCGCTCCATGCGCATTGGCAACGTCTCGATGCCCTGCAGCAGGTGAAACGCATTTGTAGGCGAAAGCGATGGTCCGAAGTTATACATGCCTTCAGCTCGGACCCGCATTGTGAGAGCAGCCGGACCAAATTCTTCCCAGAACACAATACCATCCAACGCGTAGTGAGGCGATGTGAGTGTGGGATATTTATCGGAGGCACCCCAATTGAAGTTTCCACCGTCCACAACTGCCCCGCCGATCGCGACGCCGTGTCCGCCCATCCATTTGGTGAGCGAATGTGTGATGACATTGACGCCATGCTCAAATGGTTTGAAGAGGTACGGAGTGCAGAATGTTGCATCCATCACAACCGGTATTCCTGCCTTTTCCGCGATTTTCACAACGGCCTCAATATCAAGCACATCAAGGCCAGGATTTCCGATCAATTCGCAGAAAATGAACTTTGTATTCTCCTGAATTGCAGCTTCCATTGCCTTCAGATCCCGGCCGTGCACCATCGTGGTTTCCACGCCAAACCGGGGCATTGTGTTCTTCAGCAGGTTGATGTTCGCTCCATAAAGTTGCGCAGTCGAAACGATATGGTCTCCACTACTAACCAGCATGGTTGTAACGAGATGGAGCGCAGCCATGCCAGAAGAACATGCTGTGCAGGCTACACCGCCTTCCATTGCAGCAATGCGTTGTTCCAGAACAGCAACTGTCGGGTTGGAAATCCTTGTATATAAGTGCCCGCCCTCTTCCAGGTTGTAGAGTGCAGCCGCATGGCGTGAATCCTTGAACATGTAAGAGGTGGTCTGGTGTATAGGCACCGCCCTTGAACCAAACTCCTTGTCCGGAACATGGCCTGCGTGCAGCGCAAGCGTTTCGAGATCATAAAAGTCGGACATCCGGTTCCCTCCGCAATCGATTCAAAAATCACTGCCAGAATTATTCACCAATTGAAAGTGGCAAAAACGCTAAATATCAAGCACACCTTCGCTTATCCGCACCGCCGCACCCGATATTCCTGCATCCACAACTTTGCCATCTTGCTTTTGGATGTCCAGATAGATCTGTGAGGGTCTTCCCATTTCAAATCCCTGTTCGATCAGAAAGGTTTTTGATCGATCACCGTCAAATTCACAGCTTGCCAACTGTCCGCTCAGGGAAGCAACGGCACTGCCGGTTGCGGGGTCTTCGGGAATTCCCTGAAAGGGCGCAAACATGCGAGCATGAAAAGAAGCTTCGCTATTTTCACCCCCAGGGCAGTATGCATAGACATTGGCATGAATGCCGTTGATCAGCGGTTCGATTTCCTTAAGCATGGCACTGTTTATCGAAATGTTTCGCACGGCATCTATTGTGGCGAGTGGGACTAGCATATACGGCACCCCGCCATCCCAGATACTCACCGAGTGATCATCAAAACCTATGTCTGAAACATCCAAACCAATCGCTTCTGCGAGTTTTGAGTTGTCGCTTTCCCAGTCAAACTTCTCCGACACTTTCGGTAGCCCAAACCGAACTGTCCGCGTTCCGCTTTGGTCAGAAACGACACATTTTACGGGGCCTACATTCTCTTCAAGAACCAGTTCCGCACCATCCGCCAAGTGATTCAATTGACTCAGCAATATCGCAGTGCCAACCGTTGGATGACCGGCAAATGGCAATTCGTGAACCGGTGTGAAAATCCGTATCCTTGCCGCTCCCACCTCAGTTTCAGGTGGTCTGACGAAAACCGTCTCAGACAGGTTGAATTCCGTGGCGATGGCCTGCATGCTTTCGTCATTCAGTCCATCACTATCCAAAACCACAGCCAGCGGATTTCCAGCCAGCGACTGATCGGTAAATACATCCAGCGTATGAAATCTTCGCTTCATTTCAAAACCTCCTGATCAGACAAGTGTCGGGTCTACTGTGGAGCTGATAACCCGCTTTACAGTCAGCCCCTGTATGATGACCGAAAACAACACCACTCCAAAAGTAGCGGTCAGCAACAATGCCTTATGTTCGGTTTCCGGCAGTGACAATACCAGCGCAACGGAAATGCCTCCCCGCAGCCCACCCCAGGTGAGAACCGGAATTGCGCCTTGCGTAAATGCCCTGAATCTGGCCAGCAATAGTATCGGAAACGAAACCGCACAAAGGCGGGCGAACAAAACCAACGGTATTGTCGCCAGCACAATCCATCCGAATGAGGGATCAATCGCGACAATCAGAATTTCGAGCCCGATAAGCAGGAACAGCACCGAATTCAGAATTTCGTCTACTAGGTGCCAAAATGAAAACAGATGCTCGGCCGTCTTGTCGCTCATTCCCACCTGTACACCACGATTACCAATCAGCAATCCGGTAATAACAACCGCTATTGGCCCGGACAGATGCAGTCGAAGAGCGATTGCGTAAGTCGCGGCCACAATTCCGAGTGAAATCAGGATTTCGAGCGTGTATTCATCCATCGCTGCCATCGCACGATAGGCAATCCAACCTGTAACAAGGCCCAAAACAGCACCGCCGAGTGCTTCTACAACAAACAATTCACCAATATGCAGAACATCTATTCCACTTTGGTCTCCGCCAGTTCCCGCCGCTATTGCTACCACGATTGCAAAGACCACCACCCCGACGCCGTCATTAAACAGGGATTCTCCTGCAATCTTGGCCTCAAGAGACGGAGGAACATTAACCGACTTCAACAGACTGAGCACCGCAACCGGATCAGTGGGTGAGATCAACGCCCCAAAGACCAAAGCCCAAGCGTAGGGCAACTGTATTCCGAACAGTTGAACCAGATAGTAAAATCCCGTTCCGACGATGAACGTCGATAGTACAACGCCGACCGTTGCCATGAGCGTAATCGGCCATTTCTGGTCTGCCATCTTGTCGAAATTTACGTGCAATGCACCTGCAAAGAGCAGAAATGCCAACATCCCTTCCATGACCGTCGAATAGAAGTCGATCTGTCCGATAACTGCCTGAAAAGTGTCCGTAACACCCAATGTCGGCATAAGCCATTCAGCCGCCAACAGGGTCAGGGAAGACATAAGCGCGAACACAAGCAGACCAATCGTGTGAGGCAGCTTGAAAGTAACATGATTGATCCACCCGAACAGGGCGGAAAGGGCAAGCAATACAGTGGCAATTTCGAAAATGGATAACATGGTTTTAGGAGAAGCTGACCTTGATTGACATGTGCATTACTAGCCTCTCGCGTTAACCATGATCAAGAACTCTTAATGAATCAGTTCGGGATTGAATTGACTATTTTCTGCTTACACGGTTTGTTAACGCTTTATTAACCGTGTTTATCAGGGAAATGTCATGCGTACCCGTGTCTTGGTGTTGGGATTAATCCTGTCGATACCCTCTGCACCCCTGTTTGCAAACAGTAATTCCGGTCACATGCTGACCACTGGCCTCACGTCTCAGCCCATAGGCCATTACAATTACTGCAAATCATACAGAGCAGACTGTCAGATAATCAGTTGGCGCACCAAGGCCCCGGAACTGACACGAGAACGCTGGGACGATCTTGTTGAGGTTAATGCGTATTCCAACAGCACCATTGCCCCTTATACGGATCAGGAAATCTACAACGTCGAAGAGCATTGGGCCTATCCGGAAAGCTACGGCGATTGCGAAGATTATGTCTTAATGAAACGTCATATGCTGATGCAAAGAGGTTGGCCTGCCTCAAGCCTGCTGATCACTGTGGTAAGACAGCCGAATGGCGAAGGCCATGCGGTCCTGACAGTTCGCACAGACAAGGCTGACTACATATTAGACAATCTAGACGGCAAAATCCGTCCCTGGCACGAAACGCCCTACACCTACCTCAAGCGGCAGGACGTGAAACACTCCGGACGCTGGACAGACATCCGCGACAATCGCGTCCGTTCTTGACGGGTAATATCAGTCTTCAGGAAAAGGCTGGGAAGCTACGCATTCAGGACATTCAAGATAGCGCTTCCTTTCGGCTTCCCATTTCTCCATATGTTCAGAGCTAATCGTGACGCCGGTTGAAATCGGATCAATTGCAAGCGTTTCGAGACCGGTATTCTCTGTTTTGGAACCCTCACGTTGAGGGGAATCGGCGGTATCTACAGTTGCAATTACAAACGCCGCAAACAGCCCGATGGTAAGAATACGCATAACAAATTCCCCTACGCAATTTACCTAGAATTGCATCAAAGGAATTAAGGTTTTGTTAATAAGCAAATTTGAAAAACCGTTCACAGCAGGCTGATTTCAGCCACAACCGGTGAATGGTCTGATGCTTTTGGCCGATCCCAACCGGTCCGCGGATACCGATCGACATTCTGATCCGGAGGGAATGGTGTACGCCATGGCTGCCCCGCATGAATGATTTCAGGGATCGTCTCAGGGTTTTTTTCGGCCAAATGCGGTGAAACAAGAAGGTAGTCAAGCTGGCAGAGATGTCGTTCGTCCGGTCCACGTGAATGATAGAGCGTCCATCGCTCCAACTCCTGCATGCGTTCACACAGGTTGAAAGAGAATCCATCTGACAACAGCGGGTCAATTCCGGAAACTTTTTCGGCAACTGTTTCAAAACTGTATCCGTCGTAGGGTGTACCGGAAACAACAATCCTCGACCGGTAATCATTGAGATCGCCACAAACGATCCAGCGTTTACCTTCAGTTTTACCCTTGCCGAACTTTTTTTCGATAATCTGTCGAACCGCTCGTGATTCAGCCTTCCGGACAGGCATGGTCCAACTCCTGCCATCCATACCATCCCGTCCACCACTCATGGATTTGAAATGAACCACAAACAGGGTGAGCAATCTGCCGCCAACCTTTACGTCAATTTCCAGGCAGTCCCGTTTGAAAACTCGCTCGGTTGCCTCAAGATTTCTTTCCTTTAAACCCTTGTTATGCAAACCAAAATCCGCAAACGTCACATGCGCATGGCTTTTCATGGAAACAAATTCTATCGGTTCTCCCGTCGATGTTTCATCACGCATCATGACAGCGACATCGATGCCACGTCCGTCATTGCCATCCACGAGATATTTGTGGCGATAACCCTGTCCGATCATTTTGAACAGGTAGCCATATTCAAATGCTTTCAACGCTTCGAGGTTCTCTACTTCCTGAAGACAAATGATATCCGCACGTGTCTGGGCAATTGCCAACGCAGTAAGCTGCATCGCGTCATCGGTATGGGCAACCACCCTCGCCTGTTCCAGTTCTTCAAAATGCTCCTTGTCCCGGATATCAAACATCTGAAGCGCGCGGTCGCGCCGAAGGTCATTGCGCCAACCTGAAAAATCAAACCGTTGCATCAGGTTTTCAGCGTTGAACGTAGCGATGCGGACAGCCATTATCAATCAGACTTTCCGGGTGAATTTATGGGTCGGTCCTGCGTCCAGTCATAGGTTCCAAGATCACGCTCGCGAACCGCCTCTTTCCAGCCGACTTCGCCCGAACGGTTTTTGAAATTGATGCCTTCAGGTGAATGACGTGTTATGCCGTCGAAGAGGGTCGCTAGCATCTGTGTATTTTCAAGCCCCATGTTTTCATAAACTTGGTTGATCATGAGCTTTTGCATCATCAACTGGTTTTTGGGGATACCTGACATACGGTCAGCAAGTTCATCTACCCTTGCATCGAGCTGATCTGCAGGGACCGCTTCCAACGCAAGACCAAGTTTCGCCGCTTCCGATCCTGTTATTTTGTCGCCGGTAAAAAGCATGCGCTTGGCATTTTGCGCACCTAACCGGTAAACCCACATGGCCGTTGTCGGACAGCCCCATACCCGAACCGGCATGTATCCGATTTTGGCATCTTCCGCCATGATGATGATATCTGAGCAGAGCGCGATATCGCTACCACCTGCGACCGCAAAGCCGTGAACCTGGGCAATGACCGGCTTATAGGACCGCCAGACACGCATAAACAGTTCTGTGTTACGCTTCATGAAGGCATAATCCTTCATAGGGTCCCAGGGCATTTCTTGAGTCACATCACCGGAGCCGTTACCTTCCGCATAGTAAGTCAGATCATAGCCGGCACAAAACGCCTCACCCCTGCCAGCCAGCACTATGACATGAATGTCCTCGTCCGCGTTTGCAGCATCAACACAATCCGCGAGATCTCGGGGCATTTCGTCATTGATTGCGTTCATGACATCCGGACGATTCAGGAATATTCGCCCAATGCGGCCATCCTTCTCCAGGACAACGGTTTTTTCGCTCATGAAATTCAGCTTTGCGTACGGTTCCTATTTGAGCAACCATAACCACGCCTGTCAGGTCAGGCAAAGCCTAATTAATTGAACGATTGATCAATTAATTAGTAAACTGAATTCCAATCCGGTTTTTGGTTCGCCAGATTATCTTTGCCGGAACGGGGGTTTCATCATCTTTCCGAAATTCGAATTGCTGCGGAATTCCCGTTGTTTCGCCCATTTCAACCATCGCACCCGTATCGTTCATATTCCGGATAGTACAGCCGTAGCTTGCGTAACCCTTGTTGAAAAGGAATGTCCCTGTTTTGAGCACGCGGCGGCGATGCTCGTTGCGTTTCTCAGTAAATGCCGCGGTTTCGGGTGTCTGAATTGTTGCTCGATGTTCCATTATGGCCTCCTTCATTCTCTGCAAACACAAAGAAGCAAGAACCGTGCCAAATCACCCACATCACAATTTGATTTATCTTGAAAAACAACCCTTTTTAGTCAAAGCAGCGCACTACAAGAAAAATGGCAAACCAAGATCAATAACGACAACTGAAAAAATCACGACCAAAAGAAGCATTAAAACCCTATTGCTGTTTCTAATTTCCAGTATCGAATTGATGTTTCTTTTTTCCATTTTAGTAAGAGTTTCAATCTGAAATTCCAACTTTGAGATTTCGTTCAAAACATGGACTTCAAATGCGACACCTTCATCATGCTCTCTCAATCCGAACTTCTCATCGCCAGACTCGAATTCCGACAAGGATCGCTTTCGATTTTCAGAATTCTCTGAAACTTTCATCGCAACATCAGATTTCTTGAGTTTCGACCGCGCCATTTATTCATTCAACCTTATTGGAAACTCTGTTTTTCGCCACGTTTTCCAGAATCTTTACGCAGAAAATAACATACAAAGAGGCGAAAAGCGAAGCTAGGGTACAAATTACAATGGCTAGCAAAGTCTGAGGTGGTACATTCCAGATTTCGTCCACGCCTTCCCGAGCCAACGACCAATTGAGGCTCGACACAAAGAAAAACATAATGATGTCAAAAATGAGTGCCGTGATTAGAATCCTTTTCCAATGTTCAGGAACTTTTTCGCCAGTTGTCGAAATCAGCCCCAGCTCAACAGTCACAAGCACGATCAATATGGAGGATGAGAAATAGGTGACAATGTGAAGGATCTGCCCCCAATGCACCATCCCATCTCGAGCTGAATTCGGCTCATTTACAATGAAGTCAGGCAAATTAGAGACAATAGACAACAAAGATACCAAAAATGGGAAACACACCGCCAGCGCGAAATACGGCCATTTATGGAAATTTATATTTTGAGGAGAGAATAAATGATTATAAAGACTTATCTTTTCGTCTTTATCTGATATGTAAATTTTTCTTGATTGCGA
>JBCCGN010000027.1:0-40621 GCA_039029255.1 Pseudomonadota bacterium
CACCGTAAACGTCGCGGTACCGCCCGCCGGAGCTACATTCGTTGATGACAATGCTGTTGAGACAGATGCCGCAACATTCGTCTGGTTCGCAATCGTCGGTGCCGTCAGTGTCAGGGTATCCGTACCGCTGTTCGTCACGGTATAGGTCACCATTACAGGCACACCAGCCATCTGATTGCCCTGGCCGTCTACATCATCATCCATCATCGGACCACCCACAGAAGACGAAACCTCAATGTCAGGCGTACCCGTGCCTGTGCCGCTAACCGTAACGTCATACGGATTCTCGTCCGCATCGTTGTTCGCGACATCAATGTCGAACGAGAAGACACCTGCCAAGGTCGGCGTGTACGTCACCGTAAACGTCGCAGTGCCGCCTAAAGGTGCTACATTCGTTGATGACAATGCGGTTGATACACTCGCCGCAACATTCGTCTGATTGGCAATCACAGGTGCTGTCAGTGTCAGTGTATCCGTGCCGGAGTTTGTCACCGTATAGGTCACCATGACAGGCGTACCCGCTACCCGGTTGCCCTGGGCATCCGTACCGCCATCGGCAATCGCACCACTCACAGAAGACGAAACCTCAATCTCCGGCGATATTACGGTCAGGGTTGAAGATGCATCATTGTTCGTCGCATCCGTTTCTGTTGTCGTGGTTGTAACCGTAGCCGTGGTGGTAAGCGGGCTCGCCGCATCGTTGTTGACCGTCACCTGAAACTGGAACTGGTCGGTTGCGCCGGCAGCCATGCGACCCAAATTGGCAATGACCACTCCGCTTGGCGTGACATCGGCAGGAAGGGTTATTGTCACCCGCACATCGTCAGCTTCGCCGGTACCGGTGTTCATCACGTCAACCGTGTAGGTGATCATCTGCCCTGCCACGACAGGATCCGGCGCTTCGCTGATGGTCATCGACACATCGGCATTGACGTCATCCGTTACGGTAACGGCAATGTCCTGAACATCCGTCAGGCCGCCAGAATCCGTGACAGTAACCTGTACATCGTAGACATTGTTGCTGTCATTATCCTGGCGGTTCTCGAAATCAGGCGCTGCCGTGAATGTCAGCACACCGGTTGTAGCATTCAGCGTGAAGAAGCCGTTGTCCACGCCATTCCCATTGCCCGTATTCGTGGTGGTCAGGGAATAGGTGAGGCCGGCACCTTCACTATCGCTGTCATCGGTAGTCTGAACATCCGTTACCGCTGTCGTGTTCTCCGTGACCGAAACAGCAGCCGTATCCCCGCCGCCATCTGAGGTGATTTCCGGCGGGCTTTCATCATCCACGATGGTGATAATCTGCTGCTGCGTGCCATCCTCAGTCGCACCACCGCCCGAAACCGCGATGATATCAATCACAATCAACTCATCATTCTCATCGACCGCATCATCGACGATCGTCAACTGTGTAGTACCCTCTGTGCTTCCGTTCAAAATGGTAATGATTGATGACGAACGTGAAAAATCCTGATTGGGGCCTGAACCGGTTGCATCACCGGAAAAACCAAGGACGACTGTGATATCCGCAGGTGCGGGTGTATTTGCCCTTGCCGTAACGGTGACCATTCCCGCGGCGCCCTCATTGACTGAATTGGTATCAACCAGCAATGACACGGTAGGCGGAGCAGTACCAGTCCCCGTGATTGTAAAATCAAAGGGGGTTTCATCCGGATCGTTGTTGTTAAACTGGACATCGAACGAGAATGGACCCGAATTTGTCGGCGTATAGGTGACTGTGAGTGTCGCACTACCACCCGGTAGTGCAGAAGATGCAGAAAATGTAAATAAATTGATCGTGGCATTGGTCACATTCGAGATCGATAGTGACGAAAAGTTCAGGTTGGCGTTGCCGGTATTGGAAACCGTGTAGGTGACAGTTTTGGCAACACCGACAGGTTGGTTGCCATTGTTATCTGTGCCACCATCCGCAAGCGGGCCTGTTTCGGAAGAGGAAACCTCAATCTCGGGGTCAACCAATGCAAGGCCAGCAATCGCGATGTCGTAATTGGTCTCATCCGTCCCATCCAGCGCATCATCGTTGATGATATCCATATTGAACGAATAGGGCACCCCGTTTGTCGGCGTGTACATCAGATCAAAGGTCTCACTGCCCCCGGGCGCGACTGTGAACGCAGTCCTCGAGAATGTCGGGCTGCCCGTAATATTGATCGCGCCACTTGTCGTGATATCTGTGACATTCAGCGTAGCCGTACCGGTATTGTTCACCGTGTAGGTGATGGTCTGCACCTGTCCCGCAAAACGGCTGCCGTGATTGTCCGTTCCACTATCGACTATCGCGCCATTGACCGCCGACGAAACATCGATTTCCGGGGCAGTGGGTGCCACACATTCAGTCGGGTTTGTGTAGGTAAATCCATTGCCGGACTGGGACAGACCAATAATATGTTCTGTGCCACCGACTGTGTAATTGAGGTTCCCCGGCAGGGTAATGACATCATCATCGTTGACTGTGACGGCCGAACCGCCATTGGGGGTGTATTCTACAGTAACACCTGCACCGATAGCCACTTGTACCTGGTTGCCCGCAGACGAGAAGGATGTGTCCAATATCCATACTTCATTGGCAAAAACCTGGCCGGACACGAAATTGAGGGCTGCGGCTGTGTTTGAAAGCAGGTTACCGTTGAATGAGCCTGTGGTCAGCGCATTGAAGCGCCTGGCATTGGCAACAAAACCTGGGCTACCAAAGCTGAGAAATCGGGATTCGGTAACAATTCCTGAATTAGAACCAAGAGTACAGACATTCATTGCATTTGCATGGGTCGCTGTCTGTGTCAGGATCAGGCCGGCACCGCCAATTGTGGCCGTTGAAACAATGATCAGCATTGCAAGCGCGTAAACCGCGTAAGAGAATATCGACAGAGCGGCCAGGAACTGTTTTTTCCTGTTCCGGACAAACGCCGTAGAACAGCTTTCAAACACTCGTGAAACTGATGAACTCAACAAAACCTACTCCCAGCCACGCACCTGATCGGTGCATTCAGGCAGCGCAAAAAACCGCAGCCTTAAAAAACCGGACGGTTGCCAGGATTTAACCGGAGTATGAAAAACGCATGATCGGAGCCGAGAGACACAAACAGGCCTCTAAACATAATATATGATCCGCCGCATCAGGAGGTTTCCTCCCGCGCCTAGTCATGTTCCTACCCTGTACCAAGAGCAACCCGTAACCAGCTCTTGTGCCCCGTCCATATATTCGGCCGGTTGGATCACAGCCTTGTCATTAATACGTGATCATCAAAGAGGTTGCGGATCAAAGAGTCGAGTCTCAAAACGGAAAATGAACAGTAAACGGCTGAAATAAAATGAAAATCAGCCATTTTGTTGCGGATTTGTCACATAAAACCTCCGAGCGTTAACCGATTCCGGCATTTCGGAAAGCCGCATTTACCAAACCCTTTGAAATTTAACCATAATTCTATCCGGCAAATCAAATGGTTGGCACGGGATCGCATAAAGTTGGTTGTCCGGATGGCACTGGCTTGGTTACTGCATGCGTCCCTGCGCCGTGAAAAGCGAAAGAACAGAAGGTCTCTCTGTCCAGTTCTGCAACTGGGCCGACCAGACACGTCTGCTCGCATGAGCCTCGGTCTGCGGGCCCAGATTGGCATCAAATTTGGCCCAGATTTGTGCCGAACTCATCGGTGCCTGCGGCGCGCCAAGCGGATAGATACAAGCCTCTTCGAGAGTATTGCCATCAGTAAAGGTGACGACCATCCTGTCAGGGTCTTCCTGGGCGTAGTTCAGATCAGGTCGCCTCGGTGCAAACGGGTGAACCTTTGTCTTCCCGATCAGGTCACGGATTATGTCGTCTTCCCATAAACCGGAGTCCAGATCGGCTACTGTCAGTCGGTGATGCACCAGACCCATGGCGGCAACAAAGGGAAGACTGAAGAGTGCCTCTGATCTGCTTTCAGGTTGATGATAGGTGGCCACTGCTGCGTGAAAGTCCGGTAGATGCAAATCGATGCCGGCTACGTGATCCACCGTCACGCGATCGCTCAATCCGGTTGCACAAGTCATGATCCGTTGCGAGTACCCGCAACTCGGCCAGGGTTTGACAACAAGACCATGTTCAGAAAGCGCGTACCCTGTGCCGATTTTCTGCAATGCGTTTTCAAGCCTTTCCGGCACCAACCCTCCCATCAGCGCTGCCATGCCGCGCGGATGATCTAGTATGTGCGAGTTTCCTGCCAGTCCCGCTTCAGCCAGACAGGCGGCTTCAACCCCGGCGCGCGCTGCGAAGCCAGCCTGCAGAGGTTTGGCATCCGCTCCAAACTGGCAGGCAAATCCGCTGGCCGTACTTATCGCGATTGACATGGCATGCGCGGTTTCTGCGGCCGTCAGTCCGAGCAGCCGCGAACAGGCAGCTGCTGCGCCGGGAGCACCCAGCGTGGCCGTGGAATGCCAGCCCGCATTGTAGTGCTCGAAGTTGATCCCTTCTCCAATTCGAGCGATCACCTCAAAACCTGCGAGGTAGGCCTTTGCAAATTCCGGACCGCTGGTTTCTTGTGTCGCCACCGCCAACAGTGCCGGAAACAAGACCGTTGTCGGGTGGGTGTTGCCGGGATACTCCCAGTCGTCAAAATCAAGCGCGTGCCCCGCTACTGCGTTCAGGAAAGCGGCTTGCGGGCGGCTAGTCTGCATTTCGGTGCCGATGACCTGAGATGTCCCCGCCGCGGACATTTCGACAACTGCATCCCGTGCCTTTTGGGCCAAGTCCGTGCGGGCGCCCAAGTGAATGCATCCCAAAGTGTCAATCATCGCATTAGACAGTACCGACAAAGTATCGGGATCCGGTTCGAGGACATCTTCGGCCACAACGCGCGCCAGTCGGGTAAGGGCATCTTCTTTCATCAACGGTTCCCCTGAAATGAATTGGCATATACCGGATATCGCATGGTCAATTTAAACCGATCCAGAATCCTTAGTGTTCTCAAGGGTATTCAGTTTTACCGGTTTGCGGAAGCCTCAATTGATCGCGTGGAATGGCCGAACCCGGGGAATACCTGTTGCGCAAGTAACCGGCAGAGAACCGCATTTCATATCGTTCGAGGACAGAGAGAGTACATCATTTCTTGTAAGTTTCAGCCTAAAACTGAATTGGATCGTTATCAATTCCAACAGTATTGTTCCATGTCGGGTTCGAAGTTTGACATATCACTAACCGACTGCCCCGATATGCGTTATAACATGCGGTGTCTGATGTTCGTGAATTTTGCCATCAGGTACTTAAAGATGACACGTAATTTTTGCTAGTCTGGGAAAAATCATGCGGGTAGTGAAATTTGATCGATACTGATTGGAGTGAGCGCTTGTGAAGAACGAATTCTTTGGCAATGAGGATCAGATCAGGCTTGCCACGCGAGGCCAAGCGCTGTGGAGTTTGTTGAGGGATAAGCCCGACTATTCATTCTACGGACGCATGGTTTCCCTTTGTGCTCCGACTTTGGAAAACGCAGTAGAGGTAGTTTCAAATCTCGCCAGACTGCAGGGAGCCACAAGTTGTCAGTACTACCCTGCGGATAATGCGGACCGTTTCTGCGAGCTACTCGATCAACAGGGACTGAACTCAAGCCGATATGAACAGTTTCGCGGTGAGATCGAAGCACTTGATTTGGGCAGGGAAATTTTGGAGAAGCATTCTTTTCCCGATGATCTAACACTGATTACCCTTGCCTCCGACACCCCGTCGGAATTGGTTTCCGATGTGGCAGAGCTTTCCCTTTCATGCGGTGTGATGCCGGTTCCGGGACAAACAATGCGGGGCAACGGGCAACCAGGTATTTGTCATGCTCTCGTCGATCGTGATCACAAGCCGGTTGCAACTGCCTCATCATACCTGTGTAACCATCCGGAAAGCGCAAAGGCGAAAGACGCTTTCTGGGGGATGCTGGCAACTGATCCGGCATGGCGCGGCCACGGACTTGGCAAGATCATCGGCGCTCATTCAATAGTGACCATGTGGGAACAGTTCGGTGCACGATCGTTCAGTACGGGGATCAAGGCTGACAATCCTGCTTCCATGGGGCTGTGTACGAAACTGGGTGTCACACAATCCGACTGGACATTCATAGGGTGTTCCGACCCATCTGCATTTTCCGGTTCGATCACCCGCTGAACCTTTTTGAAGTCTTGTCATCCCTGATTTTGATTTTGCGTGACAGAATTGGCCTGTTTCTCAGCTTTCAATCAGTCGGTAAATCTCAACCGGCTCACGGATGCCCTTCAAATTGATTTCGCCGGTTGCTTCACATGCAAAATCATCTTCGATGGCCGTGAACGCCCTTGGGCTTAGAAGAATTTCACCGTCTTCGGCGTTGTCGCACAATCTTGCGGCCAGGTTCACTGCGGTCCCGGATGCCGTGTAGTCATAGCGGCCCTCATAGCCAACCATGCCAACGGTTGCATAACCCAGTGAAACCCCCACGCCAAACCCCAGGCGATGGCCAAGCTTCTTCCAGTTCTTTGAAAGTTCCGCCATGCGCGCGCGCATCGCGACTGCCAGTTTCACCGCTTCACCTGCCGGATCATCGCACGGGACAGGGTCATTGAACAGCACCATGATACCGTCGCCCATCCGGTGATCAACTCCAGCACCGTGTTCATTGATCAGTTTGCCCATCTCTTCGTGATATGTCTGGAGCACTTCGATGGTCTCTTCCGGTTCGGCGGTCTCGCAAAATGCCGTGAACCCGCGGATATCGCAGAACAGCACACCAGGCAAAGCTCTGTGGCTGGATAGGATCTCCTCTGCTCCCCGGGAAACGACCGTATCGGCCACGGCGGAAGGAAGAAACCGCTTGAGTTTTCCCATACGCTCTATTTCATTGACCTGCTCTTCGACGCGATCGCCCAATTCTGCGTTTAGTTTTTCGAGCGCTTTGAACTGACGGACATTTTCAATGGCAATCACTGCCTGGGCGGCAAATGATTCAACCAGCGCTATTTCAGCCTCGGCGAAAGGTGCAACTTCACGACGGCAAAGTACAATTGCACCTACACCAATATTATATGAGACAAGCGGAACAACGAGATACGTACGGTAGCCTTCCTTTTCTACCATTCGAACCCGAATTGGATCACGGGCCAAATAAAGTTCACTTTCTGCGAGATCATGAATATGGCGCATCTCGCCTTCGCGAATTGCGGTAGGCAAATCATTTGGAAGGTCGAGCGGCATTGTTTCGCCCATTTGGAAAGAGCGCATTTCCTCTCCCCATGCGGCAACGCATTGAAAAGTGGTGCGATCCTTGTTTGCCAACTCCAGTCTGGCCATCGGAGAGTCGCAGAGTGTCGCGGCTTTTTCCAGGATAAAATCAAAGACCGGTTGTTCATCATCACGGTTCCGGCTGATCAACTGCAGAATTTCTTTGGTGGCTTCCTGACGATTAAGCCTGGCCTGCATTTCCTGGAACTGCCGAGCATTTTCAATTGCAATGACAGCCTGCTCGGCAAATGTCTCCACCAGGGAAATTTCTTCATTTGTATAAGGCCGCACATCCAGGCGAAAAAGAATCAGGCAGCCAATGCCCCTATCATAGGAAACAAGAGGAACCCAGAGATTGGTCCGAATGCCTTGTTCATCGACAAGGCTTCTATATCGCATATC
The DNA here is from genome assembly GCA_039029255.1 of Pseudomonadota bacterium. Taxonomy (GTDB): domain Bacteria; phylum Pseudomonadota; class Alphaproteobacteria; order Rhizobiales; family Rhizobiaceae; genus JAALLB01. The sequence continues at coordinate 7,637 of JBCCGN010000027.1, forward strand.
CCCTTTGATATATTGCTCCGTGGCAGCCATGTCGTCCACGTGAAGGGTTCTTTTTTCGACGATTGCCCTGGCAGCATAAGAAGCATCAGGATCCATTGTGTAGTGGCCGTTTTCATACAGTGACAAAGTTGCTTCCGTGACGCCGCTGTGTGCGACCATGGCTTGAGACGTTCCACCTTCTTCACCAAGCACGAACGCTCCCATCTGGGCTCCACACAAATTACATGCCTTTTTCAAGATTACATCAAAGACCGGTTGTTCATCATCACGGTTCTGGCTGATCAAGTGCAGAATTTCTTTGGTTGCGGCTTGACGATCAAGCCTTGCCTGAAGTTCCTGGAACTGCCGGGCATTCTCGATTGCAATAACTGCTTGCGCAGCAAAGGTCTCCAGAAGCTGAACCTGATTGTTGTCCGGATAAAGATGTTTGGGCCAAGCCAGGACCATTATGCCCCACATCCCGTCGTCGGTGATTACCGGTAGCCCCAGCATGTAATCATACCCATGCTGTCGCGCCACCGCGGCATCACTGTAAGGCTCTTTCTGGGCATCCGGTAAATGTACGGTCTCGCCTGCTTTGACAACCTGATAGACGATGCCGTTTGGATTGGGTGGCATGGGATAATCAACGAGATATTCTTCCATAAATTCCGACGTGAATCCATGGCTTGCACAATAGTTGATATTTGCACCATCGTAACGCCACAACATGCAGAATTGAGCATTACACAATTCAACAGCATTCCGGGTTATTGCTTCGAAGATCGGCAACTCATCATCACGACTTGTTCTGATCAGTTGAAGGATATTTCGGGTTGCCATGGCCTGATCAAGCCTAGCCTGAAGTTCCTGAAACTGTCGAACGTGTTCAATTGCAATTGCCGCCTGATCAGCGAAAACCTGGGCCAGTTCAAGTGAGCGATCATTAAACGGATGCACACGTTTTCTGTAAACCACAAATGCACCGATGAGCTGGCCTCCCGAGAGCATCGGTATCGTTGCAAACGACCTTGCACCTGCCAGATCAGCCGTTGCCAATCTCAGTGGAACCTGCCTTTCATAAAGGTCATCCCCTCTTACATCAGCAATGTTGATTGTCTCATGGCTCGTCGCTACCAGTCCAAGGCCGGTTTCCGGATCGACTTCAAAAACACCGTTTTCTACAAGCCAATCAGCAAACGACGGCGAGATATTGCGATGATGCATTCCACTGAACCGCATATCTCCATGATGTTCAAAGAGCACCCCAAAATCCGCCTCGCAAATATCCAGAGCGTGGGCCAGTATTTCATCAATTGCATCGTCAGTCCTATCGCGGGAACTGATAATTCGGAGAACTTTTGCCAGGTTCTTCTCACGCCTGATGGCATCATCAAGCTCAAGTGCCAGTTCAGCTATCGTTTCTGAACTGCTCTCGCTTGCCTGCTGACCGGATGGATCATTCAAAAACTGGCTAAGTTCAATTTTTGAAGTTACGCCCAGCTTGCCGTAGACCGTCCGCAAGTGAGAACGGATTGTGGTCGGCGATAACCCCAGATCGCGGGCTATTTCCTTGTAACTTTTTCCTTCAGCATAAGCATCCGCGACTTCCTGTTCACGGTTGCTAAGAGGTTCAATTGTTGTCGTATCTGCTGACATCCGGAAACCTCTACTACAAATGTACCACGAACTCTATCCCACATTACTGGCACACCGACTACTGCATGTGATCGATACCGGAGGTGCATCAAATTCAATAGTTTTCTGAGTGTTACAAAACCAACAGGAGACAAAATCATGAGCAATCTTGAAACAGCACAGGCATTTTTTGATGCATGCGATACAGGCAAGGGATGGGCGGAATGCGAAGCTTTTTGCACATCTGGCGCAACGTTTTCATGTCAATCGCAAACGCTTGCGGACATTCACAGACTGGACGCCTATACAGAATGGATGAAAAACCTTCTTGTACCGCTGCCGGATGGCAAGTTTGAAATCAAGGGCTTTGCCGAAGACACGGACCGGGGCGTGGTTTTAGCCTCTGCGGTTATTACCGCGATACACTCGGGAGAAGGCGGCCCGGTGCCGGCTACCGGCAACAAGGTATCAGCGGACTATGTTTACTCAATGGAGTTTGCGGGCGGAAAAATATCGCACATGACAAAAATCTGGAACGATGCGGAAACCCTTAAAGCCCTGGGATGGGCATAGCCTGCCACTAAGCTCGCAAAATGGAAGTTTGCTGCACATCAGCAGACTTCCTCAACACAATACTTCATCATTCGTGTCCAAATGTATTGAAAGCCACATTGAATTTTGCGAGATGCTGACAGCCTTTTAAGAAAGCCGGCTGAATGTACAGGTTGCCGATTGAAGGCCATACAAGTATTGAACACCATGGACACTATTGCCGAACTCAACCGATGGATGATGACAGAAGGACGTTGCTCCAACGACCCAGTAAGAGTGGTATCGCACTATTGTGAGACACTGGTTGAGGCGGGCGTTCCGCTTTGGCGGGTAAACATCGGTCAACGGTTTGCCAACCCGCTGCTCATTGCATGGGGCGTCGTCTGGACCCCGGATGGTACAGAAGCATATGATGTGACACATGCCCGTTTGCTGACAGACGGATACGTCGGCAGTTCGTTTGAATATATCCTCGAAAACGATCGTCCGCTGCACAAGAGCCTGCGCGGGCTTGATCCGAACAAAGACCACGTATCCTACATTGAGTTTGCCGAGGCAGGGGGAACAGACTACTACGCCACGCTGCTTTATTATGGAGATGGCTCCAGGCATGGTTGTACGTTTGCCACACAGGATCCGGGTGGTTTCACAAATGAGCATCTCAAGATGATCGAAGATTCCAAGTGGGGGCTTTCCTGCGCACTCGAACCGGTCACCATGCGTAAATCAACCAAAAGCCTGTTACGGACATATCTGGGCGAAGGACCATCGGGGGAAGTCTGGGAAGGAACCATTCAGCGTGGTGAACGCAGAACACTTGAGGCAGTGGTCATGTTTTCCGACCTTCGAGGTTTCACTGAGCTTTCAAATCGCTCTTCGGAATCCGAAGTCTTTGATGCACTGAACGGTTACTTTGATGTCGTTGTTCAGGCTGTCGAGGAGCAGGGGGGAGACGTCTTGAAATTCATGGGTGACGGGATCTTGTCAATCTTTGCAATCGACAACCCAAGTGAACATGCCGAAAAGTGCCGGGAGGCTGCACTTGCTGCCGGGAAGATACTCAACGAATTGGTGAAGCTTAACAGTACCCGTGCTGGTGAAGACAGACAGCCACTGGAGATCGGTATCGGGATCAATGCCGGTCAGGTGAGTTACGGAAATATCGGGAGCCCAGGAAGACTTGACTTCACGGTTTTGGGAAATGCGGTAAACGTGGCCAGCAGGATCGAGGGATTGACAAAAACAGTGGGGAACAGGGTTCTCGCAACCAGAATAGTCGCAGACGCAGCTCCCGAGTTCTTCGTTGAACAAGGCCATCATGAAGTCCGGGGAATAAGCCAACCAGTTGAGGTGTTCGGGCTCTCAGGGTCTTGAACTTTCAACTCAGACAAAAAGCCAGCCGCATTCCTCTTTCTAATTGCTCTCAGCTTCCCATCCACATGAATGGCTGGAAGGTGCGCGCATTGCGAATTGCAGGCTTAGGGGCCTCAACTCGCCGATGCTGAACATCTGAACGCGCCGGTTGGAAGACCTGGGCAATCACGACCCCGGATGCAACGAGAGCCGCGCCGAAGGCCTGATTCCAATCCCATATCCCTCCAAAGAAAATCACCAAGAAAACCATGACATAGAATGGCACCACGTTCATGTGAAAGGACGCAAGCAGAATGCCCATTTGTCCAGCACCCCAAATCCACAGAAACTGAGCGATGGCCAGTGACGAAATTGCGAATACAAGCAGATAGAAAAAATTATTGCCGGCAAGCGTTCCGACCTCAGCGCCTTCAATCCCGAAAATCAGAAAAATTGTCAAAACAACAAGGTTGAAACAAAGACCGCCAATCAAGGTCGAAGTTGTCTGGCCGATGGGTGAAAGTCCTTGCAGGTTTCTGGTTGTCGCCCGCGTCCCCCAGGCAAACAAACAAACGGAGATCAGACATACAAATGCACCGATACCGAAAGCACCTTCTGACAACCGCACGCCAGTCGCGAGAAAGCCACCGCCCAAGGCAAGCAATATGCCGGCCACCAGATTGAGGCGCAACCGCCGCCCATCAAGGAACACTTCGAGCACTGCACCGGCAATCGGCATCATGGCAGCAGCGATTGCTGGTGTTACGGGATCAGACAGTTTTTGCCCGAATAACAACAGGACCGCTCCGAGGCCAAAACTGGCTCCGCCAATTCCTATGGCTTGAAGCCAAGGGGCGCTTTTGATTGCGGAATATCCGTCACAAAGATACCAAAACAACAACAAGAGCGGAATGCTGAGAACAAGCCGAATGACAATAAGCAATACTGTGCCCCAGCTTTCCAACAGTATTTCACCGGCAGGAAAACCAACCGCCCAGAAAGCCATGGCGGCCATGCAGGCAAAATTTGCAGCCAGAATACGTTGAGGTTGGGAAGATTGCATTGGCTTGGCTCACTGGTGTGACAATTGCCAATTCATGCTATCAAAATCGAAAATGACGACAAAATACCCGGCTGCGACATGAAAAGGCGTACAGCGATTGGTTCACGTTGACACTTGCATGTTCCACATACACTGTGCGTCCGATTCAAGCTTTTGGAAGCATGCGGATGGAAATCAAAGATCTCGACCTCAATCTCCTGATTGTCTTTGACGCTGTTTACTCGGTACGTAACATAAGCAAAGCCGCGGAAAATCTTGATGTTTCGCAATCAACCGTTTCTCATGCGTTGGGACGGTTACGCAAACAGCTGGATGATCCGCTATTTGTACGCAGTGGCAACGGGGTTTCTCCTACTGTGCGGGCCAGCGCCATATCGGGACCAATAAAGAGCGCGATTGAAAACCTGCGACAGGGCCTGACAGAACCCACAAGTTTTGATCCCAGCCAATCTGACCGGCGGTTTAAAATCATGATGGCGGATCCGATGGAACCGGTCATTTTGCCGTCTTTGATCAGCAAAATCCAAGACGTTGGCAATGTCACCATTGAGCTTGTGAACCTCGCCAGCGCAACAATCGAACAAGCGCTGCTGGACGGTGCGGTGGAAGCAGTCGTTTTTCTGCAGCCAACCCGCGAGGAAGAACTTATCTGGGAGCCACTCTGTCCGGTAGATCTTGTGCTGATTGCCCGCGCGGGTCATCCCGTTGCGGATGAAACGGATGATCCGGGATTTATGCAACGCTATGGCCATGTTTCATTGAATCTGCGCCCCGGTGTGCTGCCCAACTCAAACAAGGTGCAATTGAACCAGCGCGTAGTTCGTCGTGATGTCTGCGTTGTGAACCGTATGAACTCGATCCCGAACATCGTTGCAAACAGCGATCTGCTTGCCATCGTCCCCGCGCCCTATGCCCGGAAAATAGCCAAACCGTTCAATCTCCAGATTATCAGGCCGCCTGTTAAGCTGGGCGATCAGCAGATGTTTTTGATCTGGCACAAGCGCAGCGAAAATGACACTGCACATCAATGGCTGCGTGAGCAAATTCATGCGGCTGTCAAAGAGGAAACAGCTGCTGCTGATTAGGCATGATACCGATCAATGCTCGGAATGCTTACCTGCGATCCAGTAGTGAACAGCACCCCATATTCCGGCAATCTGAATGATGACCAGAGCATAACGCAGTGAATCTGTTCCTGCGGATGATGCAAGGCCATCACTTATTGCGCCCACTATTACTGGTCCCAGACCGAGACCAATCAGATTGAGTAAAAACATCATGATCGCGGTTACCAGGGGTCTTTGTTCCGGTTTTACCCTTGCATACAGATGGGCAAATGTCGGACCGGTAAAAACCGAACCCAACATCGCAGGAATCACAAAAAGTGATAGCGCCAATGTAGTGTGATCCAGAAGGTAAAACGCGATCGCAAACGGCTTGGCAATCAGAATTATAATCGCCATCAACTTCATTCGCCATTGTGGCGATTTCAACCCGAGTCGATCTGACCAGACGCCGCCCAGGTAAGACATGACAGCGCCGCCAATGCCAACAACCACCGCCAGATAGATTCCAGCCTGAGCGAGGCTGAGTTCATGACTGCGAACCAGGTAGGTCGCGACCCATGCAACAGCGCCGGCACCGACGATTGCCGTCAGAACCGCACCAAAGACTGCATGCTTTGCACTGGGATTGGAAAGAAGCGTCTTGGCAACTCCACGAAACTGTTGCGAACCTGGCCTACTATCAGCGGAAGAATGTACCGATATCGGCTCACGCAAAAAAACAAAAAGCAGTAAAGCGATTACCAGACCGGGCATTGCAGCAACAAAAAACGCAACACGCCAACCATACAGTGATGCGACTATGCCTCCGACAAGGAAAGACAAAAACAAGCCGATATTGGCGCCGGCGGAAAAAAGCGAAAGTGCGGCACCGCGATTTTCAGGCGGATAGGACTCCGCAACCATTGCATGGGCGGGTGGCGTGAAACCGCCCTCACCTGCTGCAACCCCGATCCGGCAAAGCATCAGATGCAGATAGTTTGAAGCTACTCCTGTAACCGCTGTCATTGCGCTCCAAATTGTGATCGCGCCGATTACCATCTTTTTTCGGTTGCCTTGTCTAGCAAGTCTAGCGGCAGGAAATCCAAATGCCACAAAGACGATCGCAAATGCAAAACCAGAAAGGCTTCCCAGCTGTAAGTCACTGAGATTAAACTCATTTCCGATATCGTTAAGTGTGATATTCAGTATTTGACGATCCAGCATATTGACCGCAAAAGCAGCGGTCAAAAGCAGCATCAATGCTCGGCGACTGCTATCTGAATCTCTCATGTTTTCCCCCAATGTACCGCAACTTATCAATTAACTTCGATGGTTGAACAAGCTTGTCCTCATTGACATGAGGTGAATTTTCTGTGAATTGCCTCTCCCCAATTATGCGCGGAGATTTTTAGTTTACCCGATTTTTTTGGGAAGTTCGCGGGGGTAGGGCTTGAATAAATGAACCTTCAATCAACAATTTGCACCGTTGCTACAGGGTTATTGTCAGCCACGTTGTCTGCCATGCCTTCTTTTGCAGGCGGTCTGGAAGTCGGCGTATCTTCAGAAGCAATTTTGTTTCAGCCAGGGCGATATGCGGAGTTCAATTATGCCAACGCCCGTCCAAGCGTCGATGGCGTTCTTGGTCCAACCGTTATTCCAAACATTGGCGGCAATCTCACCTTTCTGCAGGGCGGGATCAAAACCGGCATCGGCAAGCGTCTTGATCTGGCACTTCAGGTCCGTGAACCAATACAACTTAATGTTGCGTATCCCATAAATCCAGCATTGGGCCCGTTGTCGGGTCTCACGGCGGAACTGGATGCAGTTTCTTTGCGCCTACTTGCCCGCTATCGCATCAACCGCGCATTCAGCATCATCGGCGGGTTGCGCTATCAGTCAGCAGCGGGAGAGTTCTTTTTCGGTCCCGGACGGACAACATTGGAGCGAGACGGGGCTTTTGGGTTTACCGCAGGTGCTGCCTACGAAGATGCACAAAAAGGCTTTCGGGCCACATTGATCTACCAGTCGGAAATCAATCACAAAAATGAAACTACCAGTGCGCTGGCGGGCCGAACTGTCGTTACTCAGTCAACCCCCCGTTCCATTGCACTTAGCGCACGGGCGCGCATCGCACCGCGGACCTTTGCATTCGGCAGAATACACTGGTCAGATTCAGACAGTGCCAATCTTTCGATTGATAACTCGATCACCGGCAACATAGCCCGATCTGATTTTCGTGATACCTGGCGGTTTGACCTTGGCTTTGGGAAGCGCATTTCCAAAAAACTCACAATGAACATCTCCGGTTCCTGGCAGAACGGCAATGGTGAACCGGCGGGAAACATTTTTCCGACCAATGGCCGTACCTCGCTGGAAGTCGGAGCGCGTATTCATGTTAATCCCAAACTGGAATTGACGGGCTCTATCGGATATTCGTGGATCGGCGATGCAACGGCCGTTTCGGGTGCCCGGTTTGAAGATAATAACAGCCTGCTTTACCGATCAGGCGTAGCCATACGATTTTGAGAATTCGCAAACCGAACATGCATTCCGAAATTTTGAATCCGTAGTTCTGCTCATAAGGTTATGAATACTTTTCATATCTGTTATGAATGGCATCACCTAGCTTCATGATAAAATTTGCCGTTAGTTCAGCCTGAAAAACAATAATACGGGTTGGTGTAATGAGTTGGGTTTCGTCTCTGCTTAAAAATATAGCGTTAAAGCAGAATTTTATCATGCTGGCGGCAATCATATTGATGCTGGTTGTGATACCGGATTCCCCTGCGAATGCTCAGGCTGCAAATGTAGTGGTTTCGGATACCACCAACCCACGCATCACTTCCATTGTTCGTCAAAACCCGACCACAGAAAATACCGATGCAGATACACTCACCTGGCGTGTGACTTTTGACGAACCAGTGCAGAATGTGAATGGCGGTTTTGGCGGCGATTTTGCTGTTACAAACGCTGCAGGCTCGACCCTGACTGTCAATCAAGTTTCCCCATCCGTTTATGATATAACCATCGCTGGCGGCACCCTACCAACCCTGAATGACACAGTAGTGCTCTTTGTTATCGGCGGGAACGACATTACCGACCTTGCTGGCAATGCGCTGACAAACACAGCACCTACAGGCGCTAACGATAATAGTTTCATATTGAGCAATACCGGCCCCGGTATCCCAGAGATTGCCGTAATAGACGGTACTAATTTCATCAATATATTCAACAATGACAACACACCTGAGGTCGCAGATAGTACCGATTTTGGCGGCCATGATGTTAACGGCGGGCAGCAGGACAATTCGTTTTTGATATTCAGTGATGGTACGAGCCAGCTGGATTTGAACCCGGGCGGGTTACCGGTTTTGATCAGCGGTGACATCGCAGATTTTACCGTGATCACCCAACCGGCTCAATCCATAGCAACAGGCGACTTCAGTACATTCACAATCCGCTTTAATCCCACAGCGTCCGGTCTGCGAACCGCGACTGTGATGATCCCAAACAATGATCCGGATGAAGACCCGTTCACCTTCTCCATTCAGGGAACGGGACTGGACACCACTGCACCACGGGTCCTATCCATCGATACACTTTTCGTCGGATCACCCACAGATTCAGACGAAATTATCTGGCGTATTATTTTCAGCGAGACCGTAAACAATCTCGATCTCAACGACTTTACGATTTCCGGTACAACTGCGCCTTTGTCAGTTCGGACGGGACCCGTAGACAATCCGGGATTCGGTACCCTTATTGACCTAAGAGCAATCGGCGGCGACCTGGCAAACCTCAATGGAACCGTGACACTCGGTTTTGCACCAGGGCAAAACATTGCGGATGTGGCGGGCAATCCGCTTACCAACTTCACGCCAACCGGGCTGGATGACCGGGTCGTGCAGATCGTCAATGTCGATCCGGACATCCGTGTAACGGGTAATGGCACAAATCCGGCCATCAACAGTGGTCCTGATCTTGTAAATGGTCAAACTACAACTTCCGCAGCAGATGGGACTGATTTCGGCAATCAGCAGGTTGGGACGGACTCGGCCCGCTTTAACTACAGTGTGGGAAATACAATCCAGTTCAGTACACTGACAATTCTTGATGCCGATGTGCAGATTACCGGTACCAATGCAGGAGATTTCAGGTTCAGTCCAAGTCTGGGAAATCGAACACTTCCCGGAATGTCGACCACAGGCTTCTCTGTTATATTTCAGCCGACTGCAACCGGAGTTCGTCAGGCTACCATTTCCATCGGCTCCAACGACCCGGATGAAAACCCGTTCACCTTTAATGTTTCCGGCACCGGTGTAGCCGGTCCGCCTGATGCAGTCGTTGCAACTTCCGGCACGCCGCAAACGGCAGCTGTAGGTGACCCATTTGGTGCTCCGCTGATCGCTACCGTGACAGATTCTACAGGTAACCCAATTCCGGGAACAAATGTATTTTTTACGGCACCAACAAGCGGGGCAAGCGGAACCTTTGCAAGCAACGGCACAAACACTGAAATCGTTACTACCGATGCAAATGGTATGGCCACGTCTTCGGTCTTTACCGCGAACGCAACAGTTGGCTCCTACAATGTTATCGCAACCTCCGGTGCGGCCGCGCCAACCGATTTTGCCCTCACAAACACAGCAGGTACCGCGGCGCAACTCATCCTTGTTTCCGGCGGGCCACAGACCTCCTCCCTGAATCAGCAGTTTGCAGCGCCGCTGATTGTCCGGGTGGTTGATGCCGGCGGTAATCCGGTTCCAGGCGTTACGGTGAATTTTGCCACCCCAGCCGGGCCCGGAGCCTCAGCCACACTATCAGCGCTAAATGCGGTAACAGATGCAAATGGTGAAGCACAGGTAATTGCAACGGCAAACGGTGTTGGCGGAAACTATAATGTTACTGTATCCTCAGCCGGACTGGCGGATGTGACCTTCGCCCTTACCAATCAGGCAGGTCCGACGGTTGAGCAAACGCAGGCGGTAATAGTTGATTTTCTGCTCAACCGGGCAAACAACATCCTGAACACGCAACCGAATTTGATCGATTCAGTTACAGGAACCGGCAGTGGTGGCGGAGGTCCGCTGGGCAATCTGAACGTCAACGGAAACGAGGAAGGTTTCACCCTTGCTTTCACCACTTCCCGTTCGACAATCCTTGCTTCGCAAACAAATGCTCGCCTGGCTCAGGCATTCAACGGACTGGAAGATGCGGACGCGGCATCACAAGCGCACAGTCAGACATCGGCGTTTGCCACTGAGGACGATGTAATTGGAAGAGAAGGCACTTATGATCTTTGGCTGCAGGTCCACGGCACTCAGGCTAACTCAGGGACTTCCGACAGTTCCCTTTGGGTAGGGTATGTCGGAGCGCATACTTTTGTAACAGACCACATGCTCTTTGGCATATTGGGCCAGCTCGACTGGTCCGATGAGCAAAACGATGCGGTAAACAGTGATGCAAGTGGTTTTGGTTGGGCAATCGGGCCTTATATCGCGGGGCAGATTCCGGGCCAGAACCTATTTTATGAAGCACGCGGAGCATGGGGACAATCAGACAATGATGTTTCACCAAATGGCACATTTACCGACAGTTTTGACACCACACGCTGGCTGGTCAGCGGTAAATTGAGTGGAGCCTACGAAATCGACAGGCTCGCATTAAAACCGACAGTCAGTATTGCCTACTATGAAGAGGAACAGGAATCCTACACCGATTCAATTGGCCAATTTATCCCCGAACAAACAGTCTCTCTCGGCGAAGTTCGTTTCGGTCCGGAAATCAGCTACCATCAGGAACTTGGTGATGGAACGATTGTCAAACCGGGTCTGGGAGTTTCAGGGGTCTGGAACTTCAATGTTGATGACAACAATGCCTCACAGGCTTTTTCACTGGGATCAGGTGATGTGCGTGCCAAACTTGATGCGAGTTTGAACATTGCAAACCCGCATGACGGCATGAATATCAGGATCAATGGCTTCTTTGATGGTATTGGCGCAAGCGATTTCGAAGCCTATGGCGGTAGCCTGGAATTGACAGTACCGTTGAACTGATTGGCCCTTGCCTGTTCTGTGAATGGCATAGGCATAACCGAAACCTCGATCATCGGTGAAACACGTTTGACAATTGGTCTACCGGAACCTTCTGAAATGCAACAGGCCCGAACCGACTTAATCGTTCGGTCAAGCGGATTGCGTCCAATGTGAATTCTTGTCAGTATCAAGTCAGTTGTTTTTGCAGTCGCTTAATTTTCAAAGATAAAAGTCGGCGGGGCATATTTCAATAGCGGGAGAGCAACCTCCGATGGACCACGGATTCAATATTGCCAAGGTATCCCCATCTGTTGGTGCTGAGATATCCGGCGTTGATTTGTCAAACCCGATGACCGACGAATTGATCACCGATATTCGTCAAGCATTGGGAGAGCATGGAGTGCTGTTCTTCAGGAACCAGAATATCGACCCTGTAAGCCATCTGGAATTTGCCAAACGATTTGGGAAAATTGACATCAACAAATTCTTTAAGCCCGTCGAAGGTTTTCCGGAAATCGCAATGGTGAAACGCGAACCGGACCAGTCAGGCGCAACCGGTTGGTATTGGCATACGGACCATTCTTATGATCAGGTTCCGGCGATGGGATCTGTGTTTGTTGCACGTGAAATTCCACCCGTTGGTGGTGACACACTTTTTGCAGGCATGGCCGCTGCATATGCAGCGCTGTCAGAAGGATTGAAGGTGACCCTGGAAGGACTTGAAGCATGGCACACCGATCTGGTGTGCCCCGAAGTTGCTGATCCGCAAATCCAGTCGATGTTCCAGGATCAGCAACCCGGATTGCAGAACCATGAAGCATCACGGGTCAAACACCCCATGGTTATCCGACACCCGATTTCCGGAAAGAAGGTTCTCTATGTGAATTCCGGATTTACCGAGAGCATTGTCGGCTGGACGCATGCGGAATCGAAAGCACTGCTTGAGTATCTGTTTCAGCACGCACAGCAGCATCAATTCACCTACCGGCATCGATGGCAAGAGGGTGACGTGGCATTCTGGGACAATCGGGGGACGTGGCATTGCGCGCTTGATGATTGCTTTGGACATCGCCGGGAACTTCACCGGATAACAATTGAGGGGGTGCCGTTGGAAGCAGCAGCAAAGCCCTCAATACAATAACCTTTACTGCGTGAATCAGACTGCATCAGAAAACCAAGAATTTTGCCCGAAGGTTTGTCGTCAGCTCTCCTTGGATTTCGACATTCTTCGCATCATTAGACGGTAGTACAGTTCGGGGAAAAACCGATTGATACGCCAGGCCAGACTGGCAATCCGCCCGACCGGGATGTAAGCCCGTTTTTGTGAAATGCCTTTGATTATGACTTCTGCTGCCTCTTGCGGCTCCATGTAGTCCACGCCATCCGTCGCTGAGCCCGGTCGTGCAATGCCGCCAGCTTCATGCTCCGGATTTCCGATGTTTGTTGCAACGAACGAGGGAGCCGCGATCGAAACAGCCACTCCATGATGTTGCTCTTCGGCACGCAGCGATTTGAACAACCCCTCCAAAGCATGTTTGCTGGCCGAATATGCTGTTCGATGAAACAGGGGGGAAAAGCCGGCAACGGAAGAAACTGCCAGGTGCATTCCTTCCGATTTGCGGACTGGCTCAATCATTTGTCGAAGCAGATAGAGAGAACCGAAATAGTTGACATCAAAAACTCTCTTGTGGGCATCGGTTGGATCAGCTGTCAATTCGCCTATCTGGGTAATCCCTGCATTGTAAATCACCAGATCAATCGAAGCACAATCCTTTGTAATAGACTGACTGACTTTGATGACGTCTTCTTCGATCGTCAGGTCACATTCGCAAAATAGAAAGGGTTTTCCAGAAAACCGTGCGCGCGCATCCTCCATCCGTTTTCCGGGTAAATCGATGATACAGATCTGCCAGCCGTCATCTGATAACTGTTCAGCCATCGCCAATCCCAAACCGCCAGCCCCTCCGGATATTACAGCCGTTTTCTGTTTTGACACGTTCATAAGCCCGCCTGTTTTCTCCATGCCTCAAATGCTTCCAGTGATGTCTTTTTCGGCACATATCCAAACTCTTGTTTGAGACGCAAGTTATCCAGAATCGGCCGAAACTGGAGGAAGCGTACCTGCTCTGGCCCATACCGAGAAAGCCCCAGCGGAAAAGCAATGGCGAGTGCAGCTTTCAAAAACCAGGCGGGAAATCTTAAAACCGGTTTTCCGAGAATTCTGGCAAGTGCGCTGACACCAAGTGAGCCATCTCCTGCTACGTTGAAGATCCCGGGCTCAGATTCGTCTACCGCCATCAAAATTATGTTTGTCAGATCGGTGTCCCAGATGAAGACGAAGGGGCTCTCATTACCCGTGAGGCCAAGTAGGCGGGGTTTGCGAAAGAGCGCTGTAATCTGATTTTCGAGCCCATTCCCAAGGACAGTTCCGACACGCAGAACAACCTGTTCCAGTTCCGGATTGCTGTCCCGGGCTTCCGCCAGCTTTTCTTCCACCAGACGCTTGTGATGAGAATAGGGGAACTCATAGTTTCCCCTTATCGGACTCGATTCACTCAAAGGCACATCATTGTCCGGATGATAACCGTAGGCAGCACCGGAACTGGTTACGATCAGGCGCCCTACCTCGTGCTTCAGACAGGCATCAATGATGTTTTGCGTACCTTCAACATCAACATCGTAGGCGAACTGGCGACCGGTACCTTGAGGAGGCGTGACAACTGACGCCAAATGTATGACAACCTGCGGTTTGCATGTGGCAAAGACAGCATCTACCATTTCGGTTTCTCGTACATCCAGCGTTTGAAAAGAAAACGTCTTGTCCGACGCGTCCGCTATGGGATTGATATCACAAGCTGTGACAGCATAAGATCCGATTGCAGGGTTGGAAAGCAGGGCACGTCCGACATGGCCGGCGGCTCCTGTTATCAATATTGATTTCTTGTCAGGGATTGACTGTACCTCCCCGCATCCTCCTGTCGGCAACTGTACGTGACAAAAACATCGCCAGTCCAAGACCGCTGATGGCGTGCCAGATGCCCCAAAATGCAGCCACTACAGCCATACCGCCCAATCCATTGAAAAACGCAAATATCAGGATCAGACCCAAACCTGAATTCTGTATGCCGGTCTCGATTGTGATTGATCTCCGGTCATATTCACTCAGACCGGTAACTCGTGAAGCGAAATAACCGAGGAAGAGGGCTAGCCCGTTATGCACTATGACCAACAGCGCTACAGCACCAACAAATGACAGGAAGAAGCCCCAATTGGCGGCCAATGCCAGAACAATGAAAGCAATAAAAATGGCCATGGAGAGCCATTGAAGCGGTATGCGGATTTTCGCGGCTATTTCCGGAAACCGCACGTGACACAAAATTCCAAGGCATAGAGGCAATACAAGCATGAACAGTACTGTGATGGCGACCTGCACGGGATCTATTCGGGTGTCCTGAAGAATGGCCGCAGTGGGTTCATAAAGGCTTGCCCAAAATGCGGTATTCAACGGCGTCATGAAAATTGCGGCCACTGTTGCGCAACCGGTCAGTGACACTGAAAGCGCCGCATTGCCTCCTGCCCGGTGGGTGATAAAGTTGGAAATATTGCCACCGGGGCATGCAGCAACAAGCATCATCCCGAGCGCAATGGACGGACGGGGCTCGGTCAAGCTGACCAGAACAAATGTTGCAGCCGGTAGAAGTATGAACTGTGAAGTCAGCCCCGTCAGCACTGCTCTTGGCTGTCGCAGCAACTGGCCAAAGTTTTCAGGCTTGAGGTCGAGCGCAATTGAAAACATGACGATTGCGAGAATGGCATTCAACAGGGTCAGTGAGCCGGGTGAAAAGTTGAGCACAACGCCGTCAATGTCTGTCATTGTTTTCAGTTTCCCCAATTCAGGTCAGAGCGATCAGTCACTCGTCAAAGCCCTTATTTTACCGGTAACAGCGTTTCGATAGGTGGCCTTGTCAACATAATAGGCCATTCGCGGCAGTTCGATATAATTCATGCCGCCGGTCAGACGCTCGAAGCTTCCGCGTTTTTCCTCCCGGATTTTTCCGGCTTCAGTATTATTGGTTTTCAGGCCGGAAATATAACGTGCAACCATTTCCGCCTGCTCATGACGACCCTGCCAACCAAGTCCAGAAGCTTCAATCATGCCCAGTACGAAAATGTCATCACGGTCCGGATGCATGCAATTCATGTACAGATGCGGCGCATCCCCTCGCCAGTTCAGGAGATCCTTTTTGACAAAGGGATAATGAAGTTTATAGCCCGTCGCAGCCACGATCATGTCGTACTCTTCCGAGCTTCCATCGACAAAATGCACCGTATTGTTTTCGAAGTGATCGATGTCAGGCTGAACCCTGATGTCGCCGTGGCCGGCATGAAACAAGACCAGGGAATTGACGATCGGATGGCTTTCATAAAGCTGATAGTCCGGCTTGGGAAAGCCGTATTTTTGCGGATCTCCCACGAACCATTTCAGGATCATGCCATCGATCTTGCGTTTGATCGACATCGGCAGTTTTATCAGCCCGCCCATCGTGTCTGCCGGCTTGCCAAAGATGTATTTCGGTACAAAGTAATAGCCCCGCCGCATTGAGATATCACACCGCTCACCGTGATGGATTGCGTCCACCGCAATGTCACATCCCGAGTTTCCGGCACCGATAATAAGTACGCGTCTGTCCGTAAACTGCCGGGGAAAACGGTACCCGCTGGAGTGCAGGAACTCGCCTGCAAATTCTCCCTTGAATTCCGGGATATTCGGTTCTGTAAGCGTGCCATTTGCAATCAGGACGCCGGCAAAAACAGCAGACCGTCTTTTCTGCCCCTTGGCTTTCCAGGTTACCCGCCAACCCTCGCCACTTTCTCCCAATGGCTCAGTCGATAAGACTTCAGTATCGAATTTAAAACTGTCCGTTAAACGATAGTGATCCGAGAAGTCATTGAAATAGGTTTTGAGATCCGAATGCGATGGATATTCCGCAACCGCATCCTGCATTGGAAAGTCTGAGAACTCCGTCATCTTTTTGGAGGATATGAGATGGGCGGTTTCGTACATGGTCGACTTTGGACCGTCGATGTCCCACAGGCCGCCAACACCGCTATGGGCTTCAAATCCCTGCCAGGGAATGTCAAGTTCATCGAGAACCTTTGCCATCGCCAGACCCATGGGGCCTGCTCCGATCAGGGCATATTGGGAGCGGGTATCTTCTTCGTTCATTGCCTGCTTGTTCATTCTTCAGCCTGCGCGCCAGCTTAATGGATTATCGGCATAAGAAAAGAACTTATGCGTGCATATCTACAGACACGATTGCAGGTTCTCTTTATTCGCGTCTTGCAACAAGTCCATTGAATGGTGGTTGGTTGTGCCAATGTCCTCTACAGACCGAGAGCGATATCAGTTTTCAAACAAAGTATGGGGTGACGATCGGCAGGGGGAGCCCAAAGTTTCGAATGTCGCATCTTAAATGAATGTTCGATGTGTAGAGCCGCCCATGAAGATTGGCTATGCTAGGGTGTATTTCGTTATCCGGAACGTCGATCGCCAAATCAAAATGTTAAACACAGCTGGAGTTGATCGAATTTCACGGGAGAAGGCTTCTACAAAAATTCTGGAAGACCATCCGCAGCTTGATAAGGCAATTGATGGACTTGGAACAGATAATATCTAAATCATTTCAGAATGAGACTGAGCAACTCAATCAATGATGGATGGGGTCACAATAATTCAGTGTGTCGCGGATGGAGATACCACGATGAAACACTAGACAAGCCGTGACTTGAACTAACAACAACTATGGGTAAGGATATTCTCGTTTCTCTCTCAATTTGGCACGAGCTGAACGTCCATTGTTCCAGCAGCGCGCAAATGATGGCAGAGAAGCGACGAAAGCTCGGGGAATGAAGTTGGTCAAAAACCTGAGCTCACAGAGCGTTGGAAGGCGGTTGTAAAGCAACAGATATCCGAGACGGATGGTTGTCGATTGATTGCGAAAAATATGGGAGTAGCCCATAATACCATTGCAAGGGTAATATAACACTGCGGGGTTATAAATGAGTGAGTGGTTCAAAAGGGTTTTAGTTCACGCTATCATTATTTCCATCGTTATAGTTCTGGCAATCATATTTCCGTTTTTCCAACCGATATCTGGACTATTTTTCTCTTTAATTGCCATATTTCTTATAGTTTATGGATTTTCTGATCCCAAATACATGTTTAGAAGGCTAATTTCTTCATTAGTGGCACTGCTCATAATCCCCAATGTCTTCTCACAGACGATTGACTCTATTAAATCTTCTATTTCGTCTACGTCAGGCGCAGATACCTTACAACTGATAATTCTGGACTTGCTTTCTTTCGCGTACGATGAAGACAATTTGGGAATTGTTATATCCGCAATATTCATATTGTCAGTGCTTGAATCGAAGAACATTCTTCTGGAAATCGTTCAAAACTTAAAAGTTTTTGGTGGCAATGTTGTTTCACCCCTTCTTGGAAAGATATCCTTGAAAGACCGTGATTTAGAATACTATTGCAAGGCAAACGTTCACAACTCAAGCCCTAATGCACTATATGTGAATAGCTCTACAGTTAAAATCTCTTTCTTCCGAGTTGCAAATGTGAGCATTTATGAAGATGAGAATGAGAAGCCTCTTAAGCTCGCATCCCATAGCGATCCAATTGAGATTTCTGCTGGCAGTTTGAAGGTTATTGCTGTCTATGGCAGTTTGCAGAGGAGGTGTTATTTATTTTCTCCTCTGCGCTGGTTTAAAAAAAAGCTTGGAATTGGGTACTCCGGATCAATTAGGTTCAATGGAAGTGGAACCATTTCGACTATAGAAGCACCGCTCACGTTTCACGAAAAAAATTAACCGTCAGTCACGTCATGTAATATCACAACGCCAAGCTCAGTTTGGATAGATGCTGCAACGACCTCTCCTGAGAAACTCATGGTGAATGCATGGCTCAGCTTTTGACTGCCTTGAGAAATATTGGATGTGGGTGGAAATTCGCCGCTCTGGACGTTTGGCATGATAGCTCGCCACAACCTTTTTCTCACCTCATCAATAGATATATCTTCAATTTTGGCAATCTTTTCCAAGACGATTGTAAACTTGGCGTTTTTCTCTGGCAAAATAAGTAAATCATACTCGCCTGCCTTAAAGGTCGACATTGTTGTTTAATTTTCCGTATCGAGGTGTGTCCATGACTCCGATATGTACTATGGAATATAGCGTTAGACTAGCCTGCTTTACGGGGACGCAAAGCTAATAACATATTTTGCTGTAGTTGCGCCCCCAAATTTTCAGCAGTGAATTTAACCTCTGCAGCTGAAGTTACTGATTGACATGCGACTTCTCGAATCGTAGATGCCGCAATTTCTTGAAAACGTTCTTGAACTTCCGGTACAGCTAACATTGAAGCGAGCACGTTATCCAGGGCTGCCGTAGAAGTGTCTTCAGCCTGCTCTTCGGTATCGCTCTCGCTATCGTTCACCGCTTCCATGAAGTTCACTAGGGATTTATGATCTACATCATTATTAAAAGAAAGATGTTGTGCTCGCTCTAGATCCCAAGCTTCAAGCTTTCGTAGATCAGCAAGAGGTACAACGGCAACAGCCGGTTTATCGTATCTGGTGATGACTGCACGCACTCCAGTGTCAGCAACTTGTTTAATTAGAGCAGGCAATGCTCGTCTAGCGTCGCTAAAGCCCACAGTGTGAGGCGGGCTAGCTTCTTCTAGAGATACACTTGCATAATCCATAATTTCTGGGGACTGTGTCATTCCTTCGTACTCCGTGCATAAGCTATACACAATGTTGTACAAGATCGTGGCTTTGTCAAGGATTTTCGATCTGTCTTGTACAAGATTTTGCATAAAGTAGTAGTTATGCAATTAGTTTGTTCATAATGGTTATTTTTTATACAATATGTATTATTTGCTATCTTTGTTTCCTTCCTTGTGTAAATATTATGCTTAAAGTTTGGGTGGTATTTAGGCTTGCCATCTTCGAAAATCCGGTAAGATATTGATTTTACAATGAATATTTCATAGGATTGAGCGCGCAGATTGAGTTATGTGCTCAGAAATCAGCGGTTAATTAGCCGGCGGAGTATAGGCGCAAGTCAAACCTATTAATAAACAGGGCCATTAGGCCTGTCTGCTTTGAAATTGAACATGATGAAATCTATCAGCCGATACACTCGCAAAGGCAGATGTTGAAGCTGAACGGGCTCATGGCCGCTTTGTCCGAACACCGGGCATTCATGAAACGTACAATTTGAATGTCTGCTTTATGAGGATTTCTGCAAGAAAACTCGAACAGCAGGCTTGCACTATTGGTGTCTTCTAAATTTCAAAATTTAAAGTTTTGCAATGACAGAAATAACAAAATTCTGTGGCACTCATGTAACGGGTATTAATTCGTTCGCGCCATTGCGCACCGATTGAATTTTCTCATGGCTTCTCAAAATTAATTACTAAAATCAACGTCTTAAATCAAAAATAAAATTATAGTGTGTGATTTGGCACATCCGGTTTTTTACATTGAGAATACTTTCATCAAATCACGAATATTTGATGCAATTTGAAAAGATTTAAAAAAATGCCCTTTGACAGAATGAATATTAAGCCCGGTGAAGAATGGAATCCATCAAACGAAATTCAGCTTGATGTCGTCGTTGATTATGAGGCTGAACGTCCGCTTGAAGGAAAACACACCTCCACCCTTACTTGCAAAAATACGGGCACAGTTGCTCTGCAAGACCTCGTGCTTCACATGGGGCTGGACGATAATCTTGACTCATTCGAAGCGGTTTTCGCCGAGACCCAGGATGACAACATGTCCATGGATATTGGCGATATGCAACCGGGTGAGCAGAAGGTGCAGGAGTTTGAAGTCAGCCTCGTAAGGGATGACCCCGAACCCCAACCGGCCATGAAACGCGGATATCGCTTGCGCATCCGTCCAACTTTTACTGTTGCCTACTCTTTCAGTCAGGCCGGGCACTACAACGTCGCCACTCAAGCGCAGAAACAGTAATTACCAGCGAAATATTTTGGGGCTTTCGGGAGGTTCGCATTCGAACCTGCCCAACACAAGCACAGGAGAATTCATAATGGCAGACAATATCGCAGGTTTCCCGATGGTCATGTCCGTTTCGGACAAGGCGATCAATGCCCAGTTAAATCGTGTGTACGGGCAAAGCACACACGAAAAGGAAATGTTCCCGCATGTGCCATGGAATTTTGGCCCGGACGACTTGTCCTGGGGAGTTTCGGTTGAAGAATTCGAGGCGCCACAGGTTGATTTCGATACCGACATAAAGGGCGGATGCCGTCTTTTGATGACAATCAAACGCGGACAGTACACAAGTGATACAATCAAAAGATACAAAGACAAAGACGGCAAAATTCACAAGAAAATTGAATCCGTTTCTTTGGAACTTGGCAACATGACAATCGCTGTCACCACACCGATGAGGCAGATCAAACATCCCACCTGGAGTGATGAGAATTTCGAAGTTCAGGCACTGTTTGCCGATCTTGAGAATGTTCACAGAGTTGATGTTGATCTGAGCAAAAACCCCAAGGTTGCCCATTCCGGATCGATCAAGGCGGACCTTGAAACCCTGTTCAAGGATCAGATTGAAGCACTCGGCGAAAAGTATCCGGCAGGTAGCGAAGGTGCGCTGCTGTTCGGGGCGGTCAAGAAGCCACTCATTCCAAAAGCTGCTCAATCTTCAGGTCCGTTGAAGCCTTCCGCGTCAACCTATTCAACCTTCCGCTCGCCACAGGCACCCGCTCCCTACAAAGAAGGAGAGCTGGAGTATATGCTCCTGATTGATGACGACACCACTTTCCCGACCGGTGGTACAGTCGGTGTTATGGACAAGAGCCTTCTGCTGACAGACAAAAAGGCAACGCTGGTTGTTTCAGACACGATCCTTTTGGAAAAGGTCATGAAGCCACTGCTTGAAAAAGCCTATCCAAAGATCAAGCTCAAGGTTGAGCCGGGCGACATGTTCGCAGGAAGAAAGGCAAAGTTGCATCTGACCGAAAGCTATGAATTCGGCATGGATATCAACGATCACAGCCGAACAGCACATCTGACAAAAGCCGATGTCGTGATTGATGGAAACAAGTTCCGCATGGACTATCACATCGACACGTCAGTGTATCAGGCTGTCAAAGATCTTGATGCGACAATTGACGGCTATCAGGAGATCATACTGACGGATAAAGGCGGGACCTTTGACATCAAGATCAATGCACCAGAACCGGATCATCACGTCGATGATCCGCCACTTGGATTGCGTATCCTGTTCGACATATTGACGGTCGGCTTCAACGAACTTGCTTTGAAACTGTCAACGGATTCCGCCGGGGACGACATGGACAATGATGCCCAGAAAATGTTGACTGATACCAAGCTGGCATTAACCTCCTTCCTCCTGCCCGGAAAGGCCGTATGGAACTATGATACATCGGTACTGGACGGCCATCTCTACGTAGCTGCAAATTACGAGTGAGGAGAAGGACCATGACAGATCAATCTCCGCACCACCGCCTGTATGACTCATGGCAAGAACGCTATGCGCCTTACACAAACGGGTTCTTTGTGCCACACCATGACCCTTTTGATGGAAGCACTACGGTTGTGGTGCGGCAGATGGTTGTTGATCTGCAGAAGCTGAATACCGATCTGCAGGCCAAATGTCCCGAATGGACTGAACTTCATGTTTATGCAGATGTAATTGTGTTTCCTGCACATAGTGAAGAATATGGCGAGTTCGGATTTCTGCTCGGGCACATACCCGGGCAGAAAGCAACCTTTGTCACTCGTTGTGTGGCGGTCGCCGATGGTGATGGAGTGTTCATCAACCGGAATCCATCGAGCGAGCTCAATATTTACTGCTCAACGATTGACGGCGGAGACCTCCACTTTTTCGGCATCGACGGGAAAGTACCGGCCTCTGCGCAGCTCAAGCTGGAAGATAGCGCATTGGGTTTCAGGATGACCGGGTCTCAGGAAAATCCGGAACCTTTACGGCGCTTGCCGGACGGGCTTGTTGCACTCGGAACGCCGGCATACTGGCTTTTGCAATCGAGCTTTAATGTTGCATCCGGCATGTCCGGACATGACCCTGACCTCGCGACCAGCATTCTTTCCTGGACCAGTCTACTCTCAGAGACCGGTGATGATCTTGATTGTCAGCACCTTGCTCTCAATGCGGCAAATCTGAAAACCATTGTCGAGCAGCAGAATCACCGGATTCCGTTTGTGCCACCGCTGACGTCAAAGGAATACAAGACGGTTGTGTCTGACTATCTGAATTCAGCAGTGGCATTGGAAGATGCTTTCCAAAAAGCGGCAGACAAACTCGATGTCACGCAAGATGTGGATGGATTTGTTGCAGCAAACAAGGGACTGTTTGAAGACAAGTCAATCGCAGGTGAACAACTCGTTGACCAGATGCGGGCAAACGTTGCTCAGGCCGAAGCACTCTTCAAACAGAACCAGAGGAAACTCGACGGCCAGATAAAATATGAAGGTGCAATCGATACGGCAAAGGCCACGTTCGAAGCCGGGGTCAAGAAGTACAAGAAGCAAAAAGAAGAAGAGGCGATTAACGGCGCGATCCTGTCGGTCGTCGAAGTCGGCGCCGCAATCGGTGAGATGGCTGCTGGTAATGAAGCTGCGGTAGGTGAAGCTGCCCAAGGTGCAGAGAAAGCTGCAAAAGCTGCAAAGGCAACCGCTGAAACCGTCAGCAAGATGAAGAAGCTTTTTGAGACGATGAAGAAAATCGCCGAAGTCGTCAAAAAGCTCGGGAAAGTTGTTGAGGCACTCAACAAGGCACGCAAGGCGATCGAAAAGGTAATGGATGCCCATAACCTGAAAGTATCTGATTTTGGAAAAGGCGTTGATGTGAAGAACGCTGAGCAGGATGGCATTTTTGACAATGCATACTGGGATGTTTTCACACTCAACGTAAAGAGCATCTTTGAACCGCTCAGCGAGATTGAGGGATCAGCAGAGTATCTGAAACAGCTCGAATACCTGGCTGTCTATGGCAAGGCTGTCTATACCAATCAGGTTGCCCTTGTTCGTCAGCAGCAGGCTTTGTTCCGGCTGGTCCTCGAAACCAGGATATCCGGCAACCAGAAAGAGCGACTTCAAAAGCTCGTTGAATCTGCGAAAACCAAAGAAGAAGCCTGTCAGATTGCCAAGATTATCTCCTATCAGGAGCTGTTGCGGGTCAAGGCGCGGATTGTCGTTTACATGAATGAGCAGGCCGCTGCATTGCGGTATTGGTCAGTCGAACCTTCATTGCCCGATTCTTGCGTTCCCAAACTGGGAGACAGCGCCGGATCACTCCATGACAAAATGGCCGAGATTGACGAGAAGCACCTGCACGCCCTCGAGCGATTTGTTCCTCATCCTCAGCCGATGAACCAGAAGCTTCGGATTGATGATCCTGAATTGATGGAGCAGATGCGCACCGGTGGCGCTTTTTCTTTTCTGATTTCGCCTACAGATGAAGAGTTTGCAAAATGGGGACGGGTGCGTATCGCGGGGTTCCGGATCTTTGTTAACGACGAAGCCGTTGTCGATCCTGACGCACATGTGTCGATCAATGTCAGTACTTCGGGCCATTACTATGATCACTACAAGGGGCCACTTCTCGAATATGTCTCTCCCTTCAGCTACCCGTTTGAATATGCGCCCAATGACAAGGACAATCCGGTGGCCGATGGGAAGCCCGCAGACGATGTAAAGTTTTCTTACTTCGAGCCAACACCGTTTACCAACTGGACATTTGAGTTGACCGGTGCATCCGGGCTCAACCTTGAGAAATTAAAGTATCTCGAATTTCATCTGACCGGAGGCTGGGCTTCAGTTGGTTGAACTGTGGTCCGGAACACGAATGTCCAATCAGGAAAAATCCACACCTACTGATCTCGTGGTTCTCATAGACACAAGCGGATCAATGAAAGACGAGGCCGGGCATTTAAGCCGGTCACTGGAATCAGCAATCAAAATGGCGGAGGAGAGTTGCGCCGCTGATTTGCGTCACTGCTGTTTCGGAATTGAGGGAACCTGGGACAACACCCATTTCAGTCAATCATACCGTAACTATCTGCTTACACTGCATGACCTCAGCGATGCAGATTTTGCGGGTGATCGCTACACGGGCGGCAAAAAGGTCAACGCCAAGGAAGACGGTGCCGGTGCGATCCAGGACATAGCGCGATATTTCGACTGGCGTGACGGGGCTTTGCGAACAATCTTCTATCTCGGAGACGAGGGCCTTAAAGGTGGTGACCCTCGTGACGAAAAGGATGAGCGTGCTCGCGACAGGGCGATTGCAGTTGCAAAAGAGGAAAACATAATGGTGTTCACCTATCTGGGAACACCTTTGCAAGAGGGGGCAAAGCCACATCCGGAGAATGTGGCTGACTATCGCAAGCTGGCATTTGACACCGGTGGAGATGCTTATAAATCTCCAAACGAAGACCTAGGCGGATTTGAACCAATTCTGGAATCAATCATTTGCAGGAAACCTCTTGATGGCGGCGCCGGTCTTAATCTGGAACATGTCCGCCCGGGTGAGACATGGCGACCATCAAACGAGATTCAGCTGGACCTGATCAACATCTTTGAAGAAGAACAGCCGCTTGACGGGAAAAAACAGTCGATAATAACATGTATCAACACAGGTACAGTAACGTTGAGAAATATTGTGCTGGCCATGTCACTGGACGACCACCTGGACAGCTTTGAAGCGGTGTTTGCAGACACTTCCGATGACAGCAAAACTGTCAAAATTCCGGACCTGGAGCCTGGTGAACATTACCACTTCGGATACGATGTGGACCTGATAAGAGACGACCCGTCCTACCAGCCGTCGCTTGAAAAAGCATACCGCCTGAGAATCCGTCCCAGTTTCAAGGTTGATTTCGAATTCAGCCAGGCAGCGCACTACAATGTGGGAACCCTATCCGATCAACATTGAGAAAAGCAGGCTTTATTGATCCAAGCAATTGTGGCTGGTTCCAATAAGTATCCAAGTCCAAGTCAAGCTGCGATACACGCTAGGATCACAGGGCTTTCATCATCAAAACGAATTCTGCGCCACGGCAACGTTTGGTGAGCGGGCCTTGAATGTCGCGGCTTTCGAGCAGTTCAATCTCATATCCATCGCTGTATAAATTCTCGATGGTGGATTTTGGCACCGAAAACGGGGGGCCTTGTGTCTGGGACTGGTCATAGTCGTAACTGATCAAAAGCTGCGTTGCATTGCCGGAAATAGAAGCCAGATGCTTCGAGTAATTTTGCCGGATGTCTTCGGGAAGTGCCACCAGTGCAGCCCTGTCGTACACGGCATGGACTTCGCCAAGAAGTTCTTCGGAGAGGTCAAAGAAATCTCCGACGTAAATCTTCAGGCCTTCCGTAGAGAGCAATTTCAAATTTCCGATGGTGGTGATTTCCGGATCCAATCCCATTCTGGCAAACACGGACATCGCTGCTTCATGGTTAAGTTCAATGCCGACAACCACGAGCGATAGATCGCATAACCAGTCCAGATCGACAGCCTTGCCGCACAATGGCACAAAGACCGTGTCTCCCGGTTTCAACCCCAACCGTTTCATATGGTCCTTTAACAATGAATTGGGCTGACCTTCATGAAAAGCAATTTCATTGTTGGTCCATCGTGCTTCCCAAAATTGCTTATCCAAACGGAAATCCTTTCACAGTTCCAAACATGCCTTACCAATTGATACAACTTCAAGCTCACTTGAAGTCAAGCAGATTTGGAGTTGCATATTGACACTAACGACACGAACCGATGCAGCCGCCAAAGTGTTACCGCAGTATCAGTGAAATCCGGACTATTGCATATCCCGGTCATCGGTGTTCAGCCAAGGACCGGCCCAGTAGGCGGAAATGCCATGTAGAAACGTTGAAATCAGAACCGCAAGGGCCGTTACAGCGATGATTGTATCCCCATATTCGATCGCTTGAAACTGTATCAAGACAAATACGGCGAACAATGCCGTAGCCAACCCTCGCGGACCAAACCACCCAAGAAACAGCTTCGTCTTTGCAGGTGCACCGGAGCCCAATAGTGACAGCCAGATCGCAAGGGGTCTGACGAAAAACATTGAGAGCAAGACTATTGAGACAATCTGCCAACTTATGCCCTCAATACCTCTGGGGACAACAAAAGCACCAATGAAAACGAAGGAAGCCATTGTTAACAACAGTCCTTCTGCCTCCAGGAATTCCTGTGCTGAATGGGCATGATCTTTGGCAAAATTGCCGAAAAACAAACCAGCTATGAACACCGCTACAAAACTGTTGCCATGAAACTCCTCTGCCAAAAAGAAAATGATACCAATCAGCAGAAAAACAAACATTGCCCCGTGTTTTGGTTCAGCCAGATTCAAACTGATTGCCCGGTTGATTATATAACCTCCGAGACTTCCTCCCAAAAATCCTATCAGGATTCCAAGACCCACCTGCTTTGCCGCGAATATCAGCCAACCATCGCCGGCAAACTCATGCTGTCCAGCAACAGCACCACAGGCGGCAAATATGATGAATGGCAAGGCCAAACCATCATTCATGCCGCTTTCTGCCAACACAGAATCGCGAACTCTTTCTGGCACTTCAGTATTGGAAAACACAGACGCGCCGAGAGCGGCATCCGTCGGTGCAAGCAGTGCTGATAACAACACTACACCCCAGATCCCGATTTGCGGCAGGAGCGCATAATTCACGATGCTCCCAATCACAATCGCCAGCGGCAGACCGACAGCAAGCATCCGCAACGGCCAGGAGTATGCATGCCGCAATCGGGCTATTCTCAAATTGGCTGCATCAGCAAAAAGAACGATCGCCAAAGTTGCCTCAGCAATAATCCTGAGAATTTGATCGCTTTGATTGCCTACAGAATCAAGGCCTGTTCCGCTTATCCACCATAGAACCACGCCAACTGAAAGGCATATCATTGGCAAAGTTACGGGAGTTTTGTCCAAACGATTGGCGAAAATTGCGACCAGTGCAAGGGCGGATAAAATACCGATTATATATGGAATTAACACGCGCTAAACCTCAAATTGCAGCTGTCGTTGTCCCTAGTATCATCAGAATCTTTGTAAGGTAAATCAAGTTTCAAACAATGTGATAATGCGTACAGCAAAACCCCGACCTCAATTGGGAACAAGGGTGAAATTTAACAAAATTTTCCAATTTGGAATGTCAGTAATCTTCGCCGCAGTAACGGTTCGGCTTTCCGACCGCATCAGGGTCTCCTATAAATTGAGCCCAGTCATTTCCTGGCCGCCAAATACCATCCATAAGTGCTTTTGCGTCGGATTCGGCAAGCCCACGACCTGTTTGAGCGTACCGATAGAAGAATGCGGTCACACGAGCATTATAGATGCAGTGCACGTGGACTTTGGTCTCTGAGAGACTTTCAAGCACATCACAAAATTCGGCAAAATTTTCATCGGTTGGATTTTCGAATTCGACCGGAATATAAACATATTCCATGCCAAGTGCTGCAACAGTGCCAGCTTCGTCGTCGAGCGCACCCTTGTTATGATGGGGGCCAAGATTGATGATATGGGTGACCCCCAGGTTTCTTATTTGTTCAAGCTGTTGTTCTGTGGGTTGGCCTGACAAAGTCACCCTGTCGTTCAGTCTTCGCCAATTCAGAACATCGGGCAGATCGTTCGGTGCGTTTGCCATTTGCTCATACCAACAGATCTGCGCATTCCGGATGCGCTTTAACAAATCGCTTGGTCGATGGCGGATTTTTCAACAAGTGTACTTCAGGCCGAATGGGACGTTCCACGAGATTGCCACCACAATTGGGACATGTGTTTTCGAACCGCAATTCTGCGCAATCGGCACAGAAGGTACACTCAAAGGTACACATGCGAGCATCTTTGGCAGAGGGCGGCAGGTCCTTATCGCAACATTCACAGTTTGGCTTGAGTAACAACATGGAAAATCTCCTTTCATTTTAGGATAGATTAACAGCGCTTGATTTGGCATAAATGACAATATGACCTCGTTTTCTGCCAAAGACCAAATTGCTGATGATGAGCCGAGACTTGTGGCGTTCGTGGTGTATCACAATATCGTACTGCTTGATCTTGTCGGTCCGCTACAGGTTTTTAGCCATGCTCTTGACCAGGAAACACGGGAACACGGATACCAGTGCGTCGTCGCCTCTCTTGAGGGTGGGATGGTGGAAACAAACTCTGTTGTTTCAATCCCAAGCCAACCGCTGTCTACTTTGAAAGGACAAAAAATTCACACGCTTGTGGTTGTTGGCGGTGACGGTGCCAACAACGCGATGAAGGACCGCGCCTTACTGAAAGCAATCAGAAGCATTTCAAAGCGTGCAAATCGTATATGTTCAGTTTGCTCCGGTGCATTGGTTCTGGCAGCGGCGGGGCTCCTGGATGGCCACAGGGCCGTTACCCATTGGGATGACTGTACAAAACTCGCCAATGAGTTTCCGAAGGTCAAGGTGGAAATTGACCCCATTTACATCAAGGATGAATCTGTTTGGACATCAGCGGGCATTACCGCAGGGATTGATATGGCGCTGGCGATTGTCTCGGAAGATTTGGGTCGGCAGGCTGCGTTGGACATGGCAAGATCAATGGTCACGCACATGGTTCGCTCTGGCGGCCAGTCCCAGTTCAGCCCGGTTCTGGGTCGCCAAATTCTCGACAAAGCTGGACGGTTTGAAGAGCTTCACGAATGGATTAGCGACAACCTTAGCCATGATCTTTGCATTGAAGTGCTTGCGGAGAAAGTGAACATGAGTCCTCGAAACTTTTCCAGACTGTATTCGAAGCAAATGGGCCTGACTCCGGCAAAATCTGTTCAGGCAATGCGCGTAGAGGCGGCCCGGGACCTTCTGGAAAATAGCGATCTGGGAATAAAGCTGATTGCAGCGCAGTGTGGTTTTGGTGATGAAGAGCGGATGCGCCGCGCGTTTTTAACTCTGCTAAGCGTCTCACCTTCAGACTACAGACAGGGCTTCAGACCAAAATACATTTAGATTCAAGATGGCGAATGCCGAAGAAGTAGAGAACAAACCTGAAAAACAGGTTCATTCTATTCGGAATGACTATTTACTTGCTATACACAAAACAGGCGGTTTAGTCTGATTACACCGTCAGTCTGGATAGTCACAACTAGTACAGGTAACTTTATGGGACTCACGCTCAGCCAAACTGTCAAGGCAGTTGCCGTGTTGCTTTTGCTAATCGCTGTTACACAACCGATCTATACGGCGCTGTATATCGGCGCTCCTGACGTCAGCCGCCAGTTTCTATGGGGATTGGAAGGACTTCTGTTCATTCTGCTTATCGCATTTGCGGGATCGGCTTTGGCGATGGCCAAACGCTACGCTTTGGGTTTTTCCGCAATCGCGTTTGGCGCGGCCCTCAATGTTGTCCAGGTTGGTGCTGGCTTCACATTGTTCGGTCCGTTTGGCGAGGCCGCTGAAGCAAATGCCGAACTGAGCGGAATTGCTTTCTCGATCGTTGCATTTTCGTTTTTCGTTTATAATGCAGCAAAAATCCTGTTGGGATTAGCCGCTTTGGTTTTTGGTGCCGCAGTCCGCAATGAAGACAACAAAGTGCTTGGTGGAATTACAGCACTGGTTGGTGCAATAGCAATTGTCGCTAACTCAGTCGTCATGATGTTCGGTTTGAACGGCTTTTTCCCATCTCCTATTGCTGGTGGTTCGGGCGTATTGGCGACGTTACTCCTCGCGATTTGCCTGTTTAGCCTTAGCAAAAAAGATCAACCGTTCACGTGACATAAATCCCAAAAGAAAAGGCGCTCGAAATCACATAGTGGTTTTGTCGACGGAGAGCCCTGTAAGGTTTTGCAACTCACTGCTCAATTTCATTTGCAGCTCTGTTGGCCCGGCGGCCATTCACAATTACTGAGGGTCTTGCGAGCTATGCTCGGGAAAACGCCAATGGCGGACAGCCAAGGAAGAAGTTCGAACCATTTCGATGATCTTTTCTCAACATTCGAAGAATGGGAAATGATAATTCGATCACATGATGAATTCCCTTTGTATTATCATTCCGTTGAGTTGCCCAAACCCGAGAATAATAAGGGCGAGTGACGGGAATGAGGTCAAATCAGTTAATGCGAATCCATTTCCCTTCTTTTGACCGCGTCATCTAAGTCTCGAGTGATTTTTAGAATTACTAGGAAATTTTTAATTTGGAGGTGGATAAATCAATTTTAACCTATTTAACATTGCCCCATAGGCTTCATCAAAAGCGACTTCGGCGTAATCATACGTTGCGTAGGCAAATCCCTTGTCTGCCCATTTGGTCCCCCAACTATTTCTGACAATGAGTTGCTTCTTGGCGTCGTCATACCCTACAAAACAGACTGCGTGTCCCCCGTACAACTTGGAAGGATCATATGCTTCCAAAATCGGATTTTTGGCTTTCGCGTATTTAAACGTGTGGTCTACATCAAGGCGTGTAAGAATCGGACCGTGATTTGCCAACCAATACCTTATTGCATCCAGCTTGTTCTGGCCCCCTTGAAACAAATTATAAAACGCATTTATTCGATATTGAGATGAAATTGTGAAAAACGAATGTGGGTTCATCGTGCTCAATCGTCCGCGCATCGGCAACATATTCTCCAGCACGCAACCGTATTTTCTAGCAACCTTGAGTGCCAGCTTCGTTGAAGTCCCAGCGGAGTCCAGAAAAGAAGTGGGGTAAGTAACAAGATCGTCAGTTTCTTTGTTTGCCATCCAAATAAATCTCGGTGAAGTAAACTCATCCCGGCCGATCAGTTTTTCCTTAACGTAGTGCCATCTCAACAAGCCATCGGCTGCTGCAAATCCAACACAAGCCCCTGAATTTCCTTGGTTTCTTACCGTCCACCAATTTTCTCGAAGATCGACAGATACGGGCAGCCTTTTTTGTTTGTCTAGTACTTGGGCCCCAACCGCATCTCCAAATGTCCAGTCTTGTTCAGTTCCGGTCGACTTGACACAGTTCAGAATGAATTTTCTGACGCGCGGTCTGCGCGTCAGCTTTTTCTTTTTTTTTGCCATACTTGTTCGCCGATCAACTTGGGATTTTATCCACAAAGGCACTGGCTTTGGTCACCGCTTCGCTGCCTTCAGAATTCTCGATCACATTTGAACGAAAGCAGCTTACCTCAAATTCATAGTCTTGAGCGCCGCGTACAAGAATTCCCTCAACTTCGCCTTTGTTATTGAAGACCGCTGATCCAGAGTTCCCGCCGTAAGTATCCAAATTCGCAATCAACCAAGGATCGTCATCACGCATCAGCACCGTATTTATCCCGAACGCAATTTTTACGGGCAATCCGCTCGGGTGACCAATAACTCCCAGGTTTGAACCGATACTTGGGGAACCACTGGATCGAACCTTAAGAGGCTTAGCGTCAGGGGCTGTTACCGTTTTGTTTACTCGAACTATTGCGAAATCTCCTGTTGAAGATAAATCAAAAGCCAACAATTCGCTTCCGAAATAGACTTCATTTTCGTTGAAAACAGTTCTGCCAGGATCGGTATCAGAACTTGCCCTAAAGCCGAACACATAGGCGGTGTTCTTGACCGCATCCTCATCGCGTCCACAATGACCAGCAGTAGCAATCACATCTGAGCCGACCAGAAATCCGGAACACCATCCGCCTGTGTTCTGGTTGGCGAACTTTTCCCCACTGCATGGAGGAAGGCCGCCCTGCTGGAATGGTTCCACATCCAGTGTCCATGTTCCGTCACCGTTTTCGGTTAGTCTGGATTTATCAGTGAGAATTACTGTTGCATGGACCAATTCAGCCTGGAGTTTCTCTTCGTCAGAATTACCGAGATCGTGTGGGTCTTTTCTGTCATCCTCACCGGCAATGATGGTATCGCCACCCTGAACCATTGGTGTCCCATCTGGTGAAATATCTGAACTGTCGAAATAGACTTTCCTGATTTCTTCTTCTTTCATTTTCACTATCTCCGTTAGCATGCGTTGATGCGGAGAGCTTTCACACACACAGCGTGAATCCAACGTGAAATCATTTGAAAAAAGAGAACAAATCGCGCCCACGAAGCGCCCGCTGGCGGACAGACAGGGATTCGAACCCTGGAGACGGTTGCCCGCCTACACGCGTTCCAGGCGTGCGCCTTCGACCACTCGGCCACCTGTCCTTAATACAACCCGGGCGGAAAACCGAGCGGGTCGAAGAAAAGCGCACGCCTCTCTATTGGGACACCTTGC
>JBCCGN010000028.1:0-40482 GCA_039029255.1 Pseudomonadota bacterium
GGTAGCTATAGAGGGGGGCTGGGTCCTTTCCCGATCAACGCATACAATTCAACCGATTTTGCTGGCAAAAGACATCTTCAACCAGATGCTTGAACCTGAACAGGGTTTCGCAACTTGAATATCCCTAAACGAATTCTCTGGGCAGAATATCAGGTCAGAGTTGCCGCCACCTTTTCACCGACACTTTCGCCGCTGAGATAGGCACCACTGCACAGGGCCACATATTCACCGGCAACGGCCTCACCAGCAAAGAACACCCTGTCACCGAGCGAGCGACCAAGTGCTTCGCGGGCATCATAGTGACCGGGCTTGGCTGCCGCATAGGCGCCCATTGTCAGCGGGTTGCTTGCCCACTGGGTAAATGTGCCTTTGACAAAATGATCTTTCGCCTTGCTGCCGAACATTTTTACAACTTCGCCCAAGGCAAAATCAATCGCTGCAGCCTCACCTGCCTTGGACAGTTCCCAGCCGAATTCACCGCCGATAAATCCGATCATGAGGTCGAAATCAAACGGCCATGTCAGAAAGTAGCAGGCTTCCGCCGGCATGTTATTGTCCACCCAGTAAGTGAGCCAGTCGTTGCGTCTCAGACCAAATCGCTCACCATCAAACTGCAAGGCAATCTTTGCGAGCAGTCCCATCTGAACATTGCTGACGGCCTCTCCTTTCCAAGTCGGCAAGGCTGGGTTGAACGCGATCGAGCCCGATTCCAGGACCCCCGGGGATACTGTAACGATACAGGCCTTTGCGGATATCGTTCCGGAAGGAGTTTCCACTTTGACACCACTTCCGCTCCAGTCGATACGGGTTGCAGGCGTATTCAGTTTGTAAGGCAGGCCAACAGCCTGTTTTGCGACGAGGGTTCCATGCCCCTCTTTCACCATCAGGTTCGGAGTACTCTCCGCAGAGTTCCAATTGTCTTTAGTCGATAAATCCTTGAAATCCACGCCATAATCCATGGCGCCAATCCAGGTCTGACACACACCTGAAAAGTCCATCTCATTGTCGATAACTGTCGATGCAGGCACATCCAGACCGTCGCTACCAGCGCTGTTAAGAGCACGCTGCATTGCCGCCCATGCACGGTCGTACTGATTGCGCTCGGATTTGTTGGCTCTACGATTGCCCACATATACAGCCTCACCGGGACTTGTGTGATTACGGAGCTCAAATCCCAACTCTTCGGCGAGAGGTTTATAGGGATAGGCGGATGCGGTTATCCACGAGCACCCATGATCAAATGGCACGCCAAACGTTTCAGATTCGGTGAACGCCCGGCCGCCCACCCTTTCTGCAGCCTCAACAATCAACACGGACTTCCCCTGCTCGATCAGCGCATGCGCCGCAGCTATCCCCGCTGCACCAGCACCGATTACAACAACATCAGGATTTGATGGTATGGACTGTGCCCATGCTGGTAGGACCGTTGCAGATAGAGCACCGGCAATCACCGAGCGGCGGGTCAGCTTCAGATTGTTGTATCCCGACATTTTCACCTCCGTTTTTCACATTTTCCGATATCGCCCACATTTAGCTCTCGTTATTGGCTGTGAACTGTAATCCAACTCAATCGACATTACACATATCCAAACCAAACATCAACTGACTGAACAATCAGTCAGAACTATAAGCATACAAAATCAGAAGAAATCTAACAGCTAGTGGAAACTCACGTTCACCAGCCGCCGCCTCCGCCGCCACCTCCGCCGCCGCCGGAAGATCCGCCTCCCCCGGAAAATCCAGATGAAGAGGACTTTGGCACCGGCATTGCCGACGAGAAACCGGATTGCATCGAATTGGTGAAATCACCCATTGTGTCAGACAAACGTCCGGCACTGAAATTACTGCCACGATACCATCCGGGTGAATAGGTAGAGGCTACAGCGCCCGCAGCAACGGCTACCGCCAACCAGGTTTCAAAAGCCCTGGACCAGGGTTTTTCAACATCAAGTGCAACGGCGTAAGGCAAAAGCTCCTCATAGTGCTGGGTGGAAAAATCAGGTGCATCCGCCATATTCATCCGGTCTTTTTCCGCAAGGGTGAGATAGGTCTTCAACCCCTCAATCTCGTCCATCCGCTTGCGCCCCAGAGACGTTGGAGCACCGAGAAGAAAATAGAACAACACATTGAGCACGATCAACGCGGTGCCGATTGTCAATAGAGATGATCCCGGCAGGAACACATCGCTGAATATTTCCAACAAGGGCAGAAAGATCCGAAAGCCTGCTGACAAAAACATGAAGACGAATACGGAAACCAGCACCAGCGACATGATCTTGCCCTTCAGACCACCCCCGCCCATGAAACTCTTGGCAATCGAAAGAACAAAAACCGATGCAAAAATCGTCATAAATCCGGCCAAGAACATTGCAGCAATCGCATCATCCGAGAAACTTCCAAATGCGACCAACATGAGCAGGGCCAGCACAGACAAGGCGACGCCACCAATCACCCATGCCAGGTTGTGTTTGTAAAATTTTCCGCGGTGTTCTCGTTCCATCGCATTGGCAAAACCGGTCTGCAGTTTCTTGACATTTTTCCCATTGAAACTGGCGACCTTGAAGCCGCTGCCCCCTGCGTTCCTGATCTTTGCAAACAGCGAAGCTTCACCAGCCGGTAGCGATGTTTCAGGCTGTTTGTTTGTCGGCGTAATTATCAGGGTACCGCTTTCGAAATACCCGCCCTCTTCCTTGTCGAGCGTTACGTAACCCTTGACCGCCAGGTTCAAAACCGCCGCAGAAATTGCATCGAACCCCTTGCCGGCCAGACCCTTTCGATAAATGTAATTCACCATCGCCGGCGACATTTCCGAAGGCAGGCTCCAGCGCGGAACAATTGCACCACCGGATGGGTCTCGACCAACCCACCACCAGGAAATGAAATAGTAAGTTGTAACGACAAGGAGCATCAAAATGCCCAGGATCAGGTTTTTGTAATCAATCCAAAACCACTCCGCTTTTTGTGCATCAGATGGCGGGTCTACGGCACCTTTTGGCAGTTTGGCCAGGACCGTCATTCCTTCGCCGGGTGCTAGAACCCTGGTCGAGCGGTATTTGGCAAGTGTCTTTCCTGCGATGCGCGCAACTTTGACTGCCTGTTCAGTCGACCCAACGCGACCTGTATACGCAAGCGCGTCTCCAAAGCTTGATCCTTCGGGAGCACGGATTTTCGCTGTCGCATTTTCTATTGGAAAATCCCAGAAATTGCCCGTCGCGTTCCAGTAGATTTCATCATGGGTCTCGAAGTACCTTAGCTGTCGCGTCGTTTCATAAACCAGTGTGTAGACATAGGTTCCGGTAGGAAGAAAACGATCCTTGTGACCAATATAGATGCGCAGGTGATCGTTCCGCGTTTCCTTGTGATAGGAGTCAGGTTGACCATCGCGCTTCACTGAAAGCAGCTCAAAACCCACCTGTCGCCTTTGTCCGCCTGCATCCTCGAAGTAGAGGGGGAAATCCCTGAAAATTCCGCGTCGGATTTTCCTGCCCTCTGCGCGAACCGTGATGGTCTCGGTCACGACAAATGTTCCATCCTTTTCAACGACAATGAGGCTATCAAAGCTCTTAATGACTTCTGCTGCAGAGGTTGGTGAGTGGAATGAAAAGCTGAAAAGTGCTGTTATTACAAAAAGATATATGAATTTCTGGGCTAAGTGATTCATCTCACGTCAGGATCCGAAATCAATTTTCGGAACAGCCCGGTCTTCGGCGTTCTCAATTTCAAAATAGTCCGCCTGCGTGAATTTAAAGGTATTCGCTACAAGATTGGAAGGGAAACTCTCTATCCGCACGTTAAGATCACGCGCCGCACCATTGTAGTACCGCCGGGACATCTGGATTTCATCTTCCACATGCTGCAGGCTTTCCTGCAAATCCGCAAAATTGCTGTTTGCTTTCAGGTCCGGATAAGCTTCTGCAAGGGCAAACAATTTGCCAAGAGCCGCACCCAGCAGTCCCTCCGCCTGAGCCCTTCCTGCCACATCTCCAGCAGGAACAGATTGTGCCCGATTACGCATTTCTATGACTTCGGTAAACGTATCCTTTTCATGCTTCGCATACCCCTTGACGGTTTCAACAAGGTTGGGGATCAGGTCCGCCCTGCGCTTGAGTTGCACGTCAATGCCGCTCCAGGCCTCGCGAACCATCTGCCGGGCTTTGACCAGACCGTTGTAAATCACGACCGCGTAGGCACCGATCAGAATCAAAATCACCAATGCTAAAATGTCCATGACCCGCGTTCCTGTTCAATCTGTGACCAGAGCGTATTCGGAGAAACGATTCGTTTCAATCCTGATAAAATTCTTCACTCCAAAAACCGGGAAACCGGATCACAAAGAGTTTTGGCGGGAAACCACAGGCCTATCGGAACGCCCGTCTTAAGAAACGCTCCACTGCAACCGTCACCTGTCGGCTGGGCCCAATACCACGAGCTATCGAACCATGCGTGTATCTTCGCCCGTCAAACAACGTGACCCGAGCTCCCTTTGCCCGCAAATCTCCCGCAAATCCGTTTGCGAGTATCTGTCTGCGTTCGTAGTTCGATCCTGAATAAAGTATCATGAACGGAGGCAAACCACCGGAGGGCCCGGAGCGGACGTACGTGACCGGTGACCATTTAACCCAGTTGGCGGGATTTGATCCGAAGGCAGCCGCATAGACGCGAGGGAGGCTGCCCCTCAAGCTGCCGTAGGCGACCATATCATAAGCCTGTACGTCGTTTGCCACGACACCGCGCAACTTGCCTCCCAAGCGCTTGGCAGCCACCAACGAGACCAGATGCGACCCAGCTGAATGCCCCATAATAACTATCCGGTTTTTGTCACCGCCATGACGCGAAATATTACGCCTCACCCAGTTGATCGAGCGCACGACATCGCGGATCTGTCCGTCAATATTGGTCCGCGGAACAGGCCTGTATTGGATCGACACCAGCATCCAGCCGCGTTGCGTCGCAAACGTATCAAGGTTGTAGATTTTTTCCCGATTACCTTTTATCCAGCCCCCGCCATGCACATAAATTATTACCGGAGCTTTTTTTCCCGGCCTGAAAAAGCCCTGTGATTTAACGCTCAGGGGAGCATGTATATCTACTTTCAAACCGCCGCCCACAGATACAGCTTTGGTAACGATGCGAGACGGCGCTTCGGCAGCATTTTGTGAAACCGAAACTTGTTGAGCGCTGGAAAAGTGGACGAAGGCAAAGAAAAACAGAACTGCAAGAAATGCGCGTGGAATTTGATCAGCCATTTTTTGCGAGCCTCAACTCCGATTCAACCCCTGGTACCTATCAATCTCCCAACAAGCATGCATTTTCAAGCAAAAAGGAAGTACCACTGCCTAAAAGTGAACCTGGCAGGGGCTCACTTACTCGAACCGGATAAGGACAGAAGGACCAGCAGATATTCTGCCAGTCCCTCCAGGCTTCTAACTTATTGAACACTGGGCATTACTGCCTTGCAGGTCTGCTCGTATCTGCCCAGTTTACACTCCGGGTTGCGATCATGGTTGCCGCGATTGCCACAAAAGCAATCATGGAACCGGCAAGTAGAGCGTATTGCTCCTCATTGAGGATCAGATACATAATCAGGTAGGTTACCGAAAGGACTGCACCTGTAACATAGGTACCGGATCTGCTTGCAAGCGCATCCCCAACATACCACGCAATGAGCAGCGTAGTTGCAGCGGATGACAACAGATACGCCGGGGCAAACCCGACTTGCTCGGCAAGTGCCAGAAGCAAAATGTAAAATATGACCAGAGCCAATCCGACCAAGGTATATTGAATCCAGTGAACGCGTTGTCCGTTCGAAAGCTCAAGAACAAAAATTGCCAGAAAAACAAGGGAAATAAATGCGATCGAGTATTTGAGCGTGCGGGAAGTGATCTGGTAAAACTTCAATGGCGTCACAAAATCCGTTTGCATCAACGTTTCGCCGAAAGGCAGAGTTGAAGTCAGAAGGACAGCCTCCATTCCCCTTGCAAGGTCGGGAACCGTCCAATTGGCTGTAAAACCCTCCTCACTGACTTTCCTTGTTTCGGGGAGAAACTTTCCGTTGAATCCAGGATGTGGCCAGTTGGACCTGATCGAAAGCTCCGTGGTTTTCCCCGCCGGGACAAAGGATAGATTTTGCGAACCGTTGACGGCCATATCAATGTTGAATTCGAAACCGGCAACGGCCGAGTTCTGTTTTAAAGGCAGATGAACGCCACCGCCTGTCCTTTTCCGGTTTAGGTGATCCTTGTTGGTCACATGATTCAACCCGGGCAGGAACCGCTCCGGCTTCTCGTTGTTGATGCTGATGTTGATGTCGGAACGGAAACCGGTCACATCCGAGACCCCAATTGTCAAAAAGGCTTTGTCAAATCTGGGCTTGCCGCTCCTGTCGCGAATTCTTCGCAAATCAGGCGCTGTAAATTTGCCCTTCATTTCTGTTTTCAGATGATAGAGTTGCGATTTGTAAATCGACCGTTTTCGCTCGGTCACCTCCACATCGCCGCTAATGTCCAGGCTGTCTGCCGAGAATATGGCATGTTTGATCTCAGTACGTCGATTTTCATCTTTGCCAAGGGTCAATTCGTATGGAATGATCAGATAAGGACCATTGATCAACTGCCTGCCGCCCCACCCTTTCGAAATATCCGCAGCAACTTCAACTGCGCGGCGCGAGCGTTCTTCAACGAGCCCCCAGACCATGAGTGCCGGTACAAGCAACAAAATGGTTATGAAACCGATCAGGATAAATTTGGCTCCGGGCGAAGCCATAGCCGAGGCTATTCCCTTTCGGGCGTTTTCGATTGTAGCCGCAGGATCCTGTATCTCCTGCGACGTGTCTTTTGTGGATGGCATGTGAAATTCTCCCTTTGCGTTGAGTCGGAGATTTCGGACGACTGGTTAAGCCGCGAAATCACCACTCGTCGCTAGGAGAATGGTTGCGAGATATCGTGCTGGACTTGTGCAGTTTTTATGGGGAAATTGGGAGGTTTTGGATTGTATTCGCAGATTGAGAATAACTCGCTTTTGCATTTGTGACTGCAAGTGTTGTATAATTGACCCACGATTTTACTGCAGGAGATTCTGAATGAAACTCATTAGTTTTGTTGTATTCTTCCTTTTTCTCTGCGGATTGGCTAACGCAGAGGTCAGTTTGAAAAGTATAAGTTTCAGCAATCAATGCGATGGAATTGATGGCTGGAGCGCAATCACGAAGGCTTCGAGAACAGGCAAGTTGTCCGATCCTATTGAACTTAAATTCATCAAGCCATTTCAAGTAGTGACCCGAATGACTCCTGTAACAGAGACAAGTGGCTCAGTAAGCATTAGTGGACCGCTTAAAGATGATTTCAAAGGTCTCATGCTTGTCAAAATCGCTTATGGTTTGGATGAATCCGATAAGACTAAGGAAGAACAGCCGGTGGTAAGACTTTTGCGCGAAGAAATTCTTGCAGAAGATGGTTGCGAACCAGCGGGACTTCCAGAAATCGATTCAGAGATCGATCTTTTTGAGTACAATAAGTATCATCACACACTGAAATCATCGCAGATACTGGAGAAATTTCACCACCTCTTTGATTCTTCGAACGATAACCGTTGGTTAAAAGCTTTCAGAGGTAGAAATTGCAAATCCAGCGCTCTGTCAAGACTGAAATATTTCTACTCACAATCAGAACTGAACACCTCTTTTATACATCCAAACATTGCTCAAAGAGAAATTTCTCCCAAAATTCTGTTCGCAAAAGACCGGGATTTAGGCCCAAAAAGAATTACAACTACGAGAAAAATTGACACCACCTCGGTCAACCAATGTGTGGTTATCGAGTTGAATGGCGCGACCAGCGAAACTAAATTCTCATTTGAATATATAGACTAATGAAGTTTGATCTTTTTTCAGCGATCAGCGACTTGATTACTTCTCCCAGGCGTTACAAGACAACGATCAACCTTGCAGTCACTGGTGGCATAAGTTTTTCTGACCGAAGGTTGCCCAAGTTTTTGGTAGAATTTTTTACGATCATTTTTATCTTGGTACTATACATCTGGGCAAATTCTGAAACTGGCGTTTTTGATAGCAATTCTTCTTCTCTGAAAAACTCAATCTCAATATATCTGCCGATAACAATCTCGGTGATTTTTATTGTTTCCAACATTGTATTCGGGTTTTTCACGAAAAACTACGTGTTCATAGATCGGCTGCTTTGTAATCTAATTTACATCTGCATGCTAATGACATCGGTCATAGCGATCATACAACTAGTGTTTGACATCACTATCGCAAATGAAATTTACCTCTATCAGGGAGGTTCTTTCTGCAAATATCTGTCTGCGGAGCACACATTCTATAACAGCGGGCTCTTTCTGATTTCCTTTTTCTATATTTTCGGGTTCCGATTTCTCCCGGATTTGAAAAACAAACTGTTTACACTGTATGATATGACGTGTTGGCTGCTAATTATTACAGCTTCAGTTTATGTGATCAATTTCGTTGTACTCGCTCCGATGATTAAGGGCTGTTAAGCAAAACCCGAAAATACGATGAAATAGGGGTCTACTCCTAATCTTCCCGCTTGGGCATCAAGCGCAGGCCAAGATCCGTAAGTTGGTTGGCGTCTACATCACCCGGGGCACCCATCAGTAGATCAACAGCCTGTTGGTTCATCGGGAACATCGTGATTTCGCGCAGGTTCTTGGCACCGCATAACAGCATCACGACACGATCAACACCGGCGGCCATGCCGCCGTGGGGTGGTGCACCGTATTGAAATGCCCGGTAAAGGCCGCCGAAACGTTCCTCAACCGTGGACTTGTCCAGACCGGCAATCTCAAATGCCTTAACCATTGTGTCAGGCAGGTGGTTTCTGATGCCGCCGGATGCAATTTCATATCCATTGCAGACGAGATCATACTGGAAAGCCTTGATCGTCAGTGGATCAGAATTTTCGAGCGCTTCCATACCGCCCTGGGGCATGGAAAACGGGTTGTGGGAGAATTCGACTTTCTTGTTTTCTTCATCCCATTCATAGAATGGAAAATCCACGATCCAGCAAAGTTCGAAACGATCTTCATCGATGAGGCCGTTGTCCTCGCCTGCCTTTTGGCGTGCATCACCTGCGAAAGAGGCAAACTTGGCCGGATCACCCGCTGCGAAGAAGACTGCATCACCAAGTTCCAGGTCAAGCTGTTGGCGAATTGCCTCCGCACGCTCTTCACCAATGTTCTTGGCAATCGGACCAGCGGCTTCAAACTTACCTTCCAGTTCGCGCCAGAAAATGTAACCCATTCCCGGTTGGCCGTTCTGCTGCGCCCAGGAGTTCATCCTGTCGCATGCCTTGCGGCTGCCTGCTCCCTTAACGGGAATAGCCCAAACCTGGTTCTTCGAATCCGCATCCAGAATGCCTGCAAAGACCTTGAAACCGGAACCCCGGAAATGCTCTGAAACGTCCTGCATCTCAATCGGGTTACGCAAGTCCGGCTTGTCCGAACCATATTTGCGGATCGCTTCATCGTAGGGAATACGACGAAATGTCGGGGTAACCGTTTTACCCTCGGCAAAGTCTTCAAACACACCACGAAGAACCGGTTCCATGGCGCCGAGAACATCATCCTGCTCAACAAAGCTCATCTCAAGGTCAAGCTGGTAAAACTCACCAGGCAACCGATCAGCGCGCGGATCCTCGTCACGGAAACAGGGCGCAATCTGGAAATAGGTGTCAAAGCCCGACATCATGATCAGCTGCTTGTATTGTTGTGGCGCCTGAGGCAAGGCGTAGAACTGTCCGTGATGGATACGGCTCGGCACGAGAAAGTCACGCGCACCTTCCGGCGACGAAGCCGTCAGGATCGGCGTTGAAAACTCGTTAAATCCCGCTTCGCTCATACGACGGCGCATCGCCGCGATGATCTTTGTCCGCAACATTATGTTCTTGTGCAGTGTTTCACGACGCAGATCGAGGAAGCGATAGCGCAAGCGAATGTCTTCCGGATAATCCGGTTCGTCAAAAACGGGCAACGGCAGTTCGGAAGCTTTGGAAAGGACTTCAATCTCCCGGGCAAACACTTCGATTTCCCCTGTCGGAAGTTTGGGGTTTACAGCATCAGCGTCCCTAGCCTTCACCTCGCCTGAAATACAGATGACCCATTCACCTCGGACTTGTTCTGCTGTGTTGAAGGCAGGCGAATCAGGATCAACCACAACCTGAGTCATGCCGTAATGGTCGCGCAGATCAATGAACAGGACCCCACCATGATCACGCACCCGGTGAACCCATCCCGAAAGGCGGATTGTCGAGCCTACATCTTCGGACCGAAGCCCCTCGCAGGTATGGGAGCGATAGCGTTCGCTTAGAGAAGCAGTCATGGAGGAAGTCATGCGTTTTTCCAGGAATTTTAAAGTCGCCCTCGGGCGCAAATCAATTTGTCAGAGAAGTTGCGGGGACAAACACATTTCGAAGTGAATTTGTCAAGAGAAAGGAGAAGTCACAGAAGGATCGCGCGGTGTAAATTTCCGGCAGACAAGCGTTAACACTTTCGCTATAGAGGCGCGATGCAAATCATAACTGATACCAATTCCCTTAAAAGTGCGTGCAAATCCGCTGCTGAATATGCTTTTTGCACGGTCGATACCGAGTTTTTGCGAGAATCCACGTTTTGGCCCGAACTTTGTTTGGTGCAGATGGCTTCACCGGAGCAGGCATGGATCATCGATGTGCTCGCAGATGGCATTGATCTCCAACCATTCTTTGAATTGATGGCCGACGAAAGCGTGGTGAAAGTCTTCCATGCCGCGCGGCAAGATATCGAGATCATTTACAATCTGGCGAACCTCATTCCACATCCGGTGTTTGATACCCAAGTCGCTGCGATGGTTTGCGGGTATGGTGATTCCATCTCCTACGATCAGCTCACCTTCAAGATAACCGGCAAGCAGGTGGACAAATCCTCACGGTTCACTGACTGGTCCAAACGTCCTCTCAGCGAAAAGCAGCTGAATTACGCGTTGGCAGATGTCACTCATCTGAGAGATGTATATTTGTCGGTAAAGGCAAGTCTTGAAGAACAGGACCGCAGCCACTGGCTCGCGGAGGAAATGGAGATCCTGACTTCACCTGAAACCTACGACATGCCACCGGAAAATGCCTGGCAGCGTCTGAAGATGCGAGTGAGAAAACCGCGCGAGCTGGCGATCATGAAAAAGGTTGCGGAGTGGCGTGAGGTGGCTGCCCGTGAGCATAATGTGCCGCGTGGCCGGGTAATTCGCGATGACGCAATCTATGATATTGCAGCCCGCGGTCCATCCAACGTACAGCAACTGTGCAATTTGCGCTCACTTTCCAGAGGGTTCGACAAACAACGCTACGGAGATGGCCTTTTGTCAGCTATTGCAGATG
The DNA here is from genome assembly GCA_039029255.1 of Pseudomonadota bacterium. Taxonomy (GTDB): domain Bacteria; phylum Pseudomonadota; class Alphaproteobacteria; order Rhizobiales; family Rhizobiaceae; genus JAALLB01. Next base: position 11,382 of record JBCCGN010000028.1, read on the forward strand.
CCAAAGCCATACCGGACAAAGAACTGCCCAGCCTGCCCCGTCAGAAGCAAATGCCTGAAGGGTGTGCAGCGGCAACAGAAATGTTGAAAGTGCTTCTGAAGCTGACTGTTGAAAAGCATGGGGTTGCGGCAAAAATCATAGCCACTGTTGATGACCTGGAAAAGATTGCAGCGAGCGACACTGCCGATGTAGCCGCATTGAAAGGCTGGCGCCGTGAACTTTTCGGTGTCCGTGCACTTGCACTGAAAAACGGAGATATTGCACTCGGCTACAATGATCGGAGAGTGGTCGTAATCGAGCTGGACCAGTAAGCTCACAACTCCGGTGGCGGCCCGAAAAATCCGACAATCTCTCTTAGGCGTCCATCGTTGTCCAAGGTGCCGAAATCAACCCCCCTTATCACGACTTCTCCATCCGGGTTTACAAACTGCCAGTTAAACTGAATTCGCCCATGGTGTTCGCTATGACCGCTGGTCAATTCGACGCGGGCACCAGGCTGCTGGTCGTGCATTCCGCCAATGTGTTTTATGAGCGCTTCGCGTCCCAATGCTTCTGCTGAAGGATCCTGATACAGGCCATTGTCCGCCCAGGCAAAGTTCAACAATTCACGCCTCTTGGCCTCATCCTGCTCGAGCCAGGCCTGACCATAAGCTTTCAAGACTTCGGATGTGGATGGCATTGACATCTACCTTTTTACTTCCTGGATCTGAATATCAAGGATATCCGATTATTCCCCAACCACAACCGTCACTTCTTCATCCAGCTCACGGGCAAGTACCTCAACCCTTGAGTGCGGTTTCTCACCGATCATGTCTTTCAGTTCTTCAGGAATAAACAGGGCAAGTGTTCCCTCGTCCGTCCGCCTGAACTCCAGTTGTGGCAAGACGCCCTCCACAGCAGCGGAAAACAGATACAACATCCGGAAAACGGCTGCCAGGATTCGTGCCTGTTTACATTCCTTCTCATCCAGGATCGAGGCTATTCCCGGCGGCTCTTTCTTCGAGCCCAAGCCCTGATATCGATGAAAGGTCACAAGAGACAGAAACGCCCTGCCCTCATGACTGATTGAATTGAATCCGGGATTGTTGATTACGCCAAGCGTTTGTTCAGCCCGGAAATCAGATGCTGAACGCCAGGCAATATCCGCCAAATTGCATGCTGCAACACGCCACCGTCGCTGACTTTCGGTTTCCGCGATTCCTATTACTTTGAAAGCATCGCCTGTCCATCTGGCAAGTTCACGGCAATGCAACGGCGAGCGGGCGCGTAGTATTGATAACTCTGCAGTGGCTTCAAGCAGCGCATCCTGTTCTTGCACACCTTCGTCCAGCAGGGAATAAAGGTATCCTTCGCGCAAGCCTACCGCTGAAGCTGCAATGTGTTCTACACCAAGATGCTCGATAACTGCCTCCATCACGATTGCTCCGTAGGGCAAAAGAGAACGGCGGTTTCTGGAAATCTCATCTATCTTTTCAAATTTGTCGAGCGTGCCGCCGGAAGCTACTTCACGGCAGAAACGCAAATATCCCTCCGCTGGAACCGTATAGCCGTGCACAACCTCCACCGGATGGCCGGTTTCCAGCATATGAAGTCTGCCTAAAGAGCGCCAGGTTCCGCCAACTGCATATAATGTCCTAGATTGGCCGGGCCATTCGATGTGTGTGTTTGCCAGACTACCGCGGGCGATTTTCCGGGCAGCATCGAGATTGTTTCGGGACATTTCCTGTAGCCTGAGACTGCCAAGCGGCATGGTGACGCCATTAGTTTTGTCACCGTTGACCTCAATGAGTTCCATGGAGCCGCCACCAAGATCACCCGCAATGCCTTCGGGTTTATAGAAACCCGATTTTACACCAAGCGCTGCAAATTCGGCTTCCATGCGCCCAGACAAGATGCGGAGTTCCTGGCCGATTATCGAATAGACTTCGTTTATAAAGTCCGCACCGTTGTTTGCTTCACGAACTGCCGCAGTCGCGAGCACATGGGTTTCTTCCACTCCCAGTTGCTGACCCAGTTTCGCAAATCGTTTGATTGCGGAAAGAGCACGCTCTGATGCTTCGCCATCAAGTAAGCCGTTCTTGGCAACGCCTTTACCAAGACCACACAATATTTTTTCATTGAAGAGGACTGCAGGAGAGCGGGTCAAACCCTCATAGACAACCTGCCTGACAGAATTTGAACCAATATCTATTATCGCGATCGGAACCCTTTGCCCGAGTCGACCCTGCGCTTCAATCCTGCTGTTGGCCTTCAGCATGCCAACTATTGAAAAACCTCTTTGGCGCATCCGTTTTCAATGCTTCTCCACGGCCAGACAAACTCGGGTTTGTCATGAAATATGTCTGACAATTGAACGATTCGCCATTGTCGGATGGAGTTATCCTACGTGAAGTTCCATCAGGCAGAATTTCCCAGCTGAGTTCTGTATCCAGCAAATTCGCAACCATGATCTGGTCCAGAACCTGCTGGCGAACCGTATCACTTTCCAGACGGACCATGGCTTCAACACGCCGATTTAGGTTGCGCGGCATCATGTCAGGAGAGCCCATGTAAACAATTGCCTGATCCGAGGGTAGCGGCGCGCCATTGCCGAAACAGATTATGCGACTGTGCTCAAGAAAACGCCCGACAATAGATTTCACCCGGATGTTTTCCGATACGCCAACTACATTGGGCCTGAGGCAGCAGATACCCCGGATCACGAGGTCGATCTGAACTCCAGCCTGACTGGCACGGTAGAGGCTATCGATGATCTCGGGATCAACCAGCGAGTTCATTTTTGCCCAGATGTATCCACCTGCTCCGGATTTCGCATGAGAAATCTCGTTCTCGATGTGTTCCATCATTTTGTCGCGAAGGTTAACAGGTGAAATAATCAGATTGTCCAGTGTTTCCGGCTCGGCATATCCGGTCGTGAAATTGAAGACCTTTGCAACATCCTTGGCGATTGTCGGATTGGAAGTGAAATAGGAAAGATCGGTGTAAAGTCGAGCCGTTATCGGATGATAATTACCGGTTCCGATGTGCACATAGTTGCGAATTCCGCGCTCTTCCCTGCGCACCACCAGGCTTAGTTTCGAATGGGTTTTCCAACCCAGAAACCCAAACACCACCTGAACGCCTGCTCGCTCAAGATCCCGCGCCCAGCGTATATTGGCTTCCTCATCAAACCGTGCCTTGAGTTCAATGATCGCAACAACGGACTTTCCTGCTTCAGCTGCCTCAATGAGGGCTGCCACGATCGGTGAATTGCTGGAGGTTCTATAGAGGGTCTGCTTGATGGCCAGAACATCAGGGTCACGCGAAGCCTGGCGAATGAACTGCACGACAATATCGAACGATTCATAGGGATGGTGAACCAGCATGTCCTTTTGCCTGATTGCGGCAAAACAATCCCCGTCGTGCTCACGCACCCGTTCGGGAAACCTTGCTGAAAACGGCGGATATTTCAGGTCCGGCCGCTCGGTCGAAACGATCTCGGAAAGGTTGTTGAGTGCCAGAACCTCACCGACAATTGCGTTTTGCATGCCATCGACATGAAGCTCGGACAGCACAAATTCACGCAGATTCTCCGGCATGGCGCTGTCTGTCTCCACGCGGATCACTGTTCCCCGGCGACGACGTTTCAATGCGGATTCAAATGTCAAAACGAGGTCTTCGGCCTCTTCTTCAACTTCAAGGTCGCTATCACGAATGACGCGGAAATTGCCGGAGCCCTTTATCGAGTAACCCGGTAACATGGTACCGATAAAACGCTCAATGATCTGTTCCACCCGAATGAAATGGAACTGTCGGCGTTCACGCATTGGAAGCCGAATGAACCGTTCCAGTCCTGCGGGCAACCGGATGAAAGCAAACATCGAGTGATCATCGCTGTCGCGCTGAAGTTCAAATACCAGTGCGTGTCCGAGATTTGAGATAAACGGAAACGGATGCGCCAGATCCATTGAAAGAGGTGTAAGGATCGGAAACATGTTCTGGAAAAAGTAATTTGCGAGCCATTGATCTTCTTCTTCATTGAGCTCATCCGGCGACAGAATGAAAATATTCTCTTCAACAAGTTCCTTTCGAAGCTCCAACCAGTACTTCTGTTGATCACGTTGCAGCACGCCGATCACTTCATCAAGTGCCTCAAGCTGCTCGCGCGGTGTCAACCCGTCATCCGAGCGTGCTTCGACATTTTGAACCATCTGTGCGGTCAGACCCGCCACGCGCACCATAAAAAACTCATCGAGATTGCTCGCAGAAATTGAAAGGAACTTCACTCTTTCCAGAAGTGGATTGTTCGGATTGCGCGCTTCTTCCAGAACCCTTCGATTAAACTCGAGCCAGGAAAGTTCTCGATTCTCAAAACGGCCTGGATCATTGAATATCTCTTCGTCTATCGGAATGTCACCATCCGATAAAAGGTTCAAGACGGGGGTGTTTGAATGAGAGTCCATGCTTCCTCAATACCACAGCAATGGCGTTTTTACACAGGAACATGGCGATTGTGCTTTAGATGGTTAACATGGATACACAAAAAAAGTGTGCATCAAGGCCAGCCCGCGATCAGTTCATTCCTGAGCGTTCAAGGACCCGGCTCGCAACGGCTCTGGACACAGGCGATTTGCCAGCCAGCGCCTCCGCATCAATCTCCGCAACCAATCGCGCCGCCGTTTCGAGCGAGCGTTCCATTCGTAATACGCAATAGTCCACTACTTTCTCGTCAATGATGATTTGGCGATCCGCAAACAGCTTGATCATCACCTGTTTGAGAAGCATGTCGTCGGGTTCAAGCAACTCCACAACCTGCATCGCACGCAATCTGGACTTAAGATCGGGAAGTTCGACATTCCATTGCAGCGGCCATGTGCGGGACGTTATGATACAGTAGGCTCCTGCCTGCCGAACCGCATTGACCAAATGAAACAGTGCCGTTTCCTCGATTTCGCCCGGACCGGCATCCTCCAGAACAATGTTCTCGCCACTTTCGAGTATTTTCTGCAGTTCTTCCATGTGATCTGTAATTGCGGACAGTTTGCAAACGATCCCGCCAGCGACACTGATCCAAGCACCAGCAATGTGCGTTTTACCGGAACCAATTGGTCCAGCCAAAACCAGAACATGTCCCGGCCAGTCGGGCCAGGCATCAATCATTGCAATTGCAGTTGCATTTGCGGAACTTTCAATGAGGTCTTCTCTCCTGGATTCCGGTTCCAGCGAAAGGTCAAACGGCAATTGGGAAGATGCGTTCATGAAAAGGTTACTCATACTCGTAAACGATTGGGTGCGGTGCGCTAATTACCTGCAGTGTTTTCCTCTGAGCCGCCGTGCTCAATCACGGCATCACCGCTATAGAGTTCGCTCTGAAGATACTGGCCAATCCCAAAGCGAGCAACCACACCAACGGCTGCAGCCGCAGGAACCGCAATCAACATCCCGGTGAACCCAAACAGGGATCCGAAGGCAAACAGTGCAAACATCAGCCAGACCGGGTGCAGTCCTACCCGCTCTCCAACCAGCTTGGGTTGCAGTATGTTGCCTTCCAGAAATTGCCCAACCATGAACGTTGCTGCAGTCAGCAGGATAGGAAACCATTCAGGCCAGAACTGTACGGTTGCTACGCCCACCGACAATAAAAACCCGACGATTGATCCGACAAACGGAATAAACGAGATCAGCCCGGCAAACAGGCCTATAAGAAGTCCGAAATTTACACCGATTATGGTAAGGCTGGCGGCGTAAAACAGTCCCAGGATCAGGCAGACGGTGCCTTGGCCCCGAACAAACCCGGCGACGGCATAATCTATGTCTGTGCATATTCCCCGAATAGTCTGGCGTTGTTTGAGCGGCAGCCAGCTGTCGACGCGCTCAACCATGTGGTCCCAATCATAAAGGAGATAGAACGCGACAACCGGGGTTACGACCAGAAGTGAGATGATGTTTACAAGAGATTTGCCTGATGCCCAAATCTGCTGAATGACCGTGGCGATCCATCCGGCACCTTCTGAAACAATGGTGTTCAGATTGTCCTGAAGCGATTTTCCATCGCCCCCGATGATGTCCCTTAACCACTGACTCTCGGTTGAAGCCACCAGCGATTGCAACTGACTTACCAGTTCAGGCAATCGATTAAGAAAACCTGCAATCTGGTTTGCCAGTATCGGGACCAATATCATCAGAAAAAGGACGAACATCAGCAAGAACACGACCAGGATAAGGCTGGTGGCAATCATTCTGCTTGCCCCCATCGCCTCAAGCCTGTCGGCTACGGGGTCGAGAAAATAGGCCAATGCCATACCGGCAATGAAGGGAAGCAGGATATCTGAAAAAATCCACAAAAACCCAAGAAAAGCCATCAATGCAACCAGCCAGAAGTAAAACTGGTTTCTTACCTTTATCCTCAGACTATCATCCATCGAGCACTCCCTAACTGTCGAGGTGTATGTTACAGGTTTCGCAGAATCTCGGAACACGATCAATCTATGGGGCATACCATGTCTTCGTCAAACACCAATTCAAGCAATGGATTGAGCTATGCAGATGCAGGCGTTGATATCGATGCGGGTAATGCTTTCGTTGAGGCGATCAAACCTGCGGTGAAATCCACAGCCAGATCAGGCTCGAACCCCGACATAGGTGGTTTTGGAGGGTTGTTCGACATTGCCGCGACCGGATTTCGCGATCCGGTTCTTGTTGCTGCGAATGATGGTGTTGGAACCAAACTGAAAATCGCAATTGAGTCAGGAATCCACAACACGGTTGGAATTGATCTTGTTGCGATGTGCGTCAACGATCTGATTGTGCAGGGAGCCGAGCCCCTGTTCTTTCTGGACTATCTGGCAACCGGCAAACTTGAGCTGGAAGATGCTACCGCCGTAGTCGAGGGTATAGCGGAAGGCTGCAGACAGGCAGGCGCCGCCTTGATCGGAGGCGAAACAGCGGAAATGCCGGGCATGTATTCCGGCAATGACTATGACCTTGCGGGGTTCGCAGTTGGCGCTGTTGAGAGGGATGCGATCCTGCCGTCGCAGGACATCGCTGCAGGTGACGTATTGCTTGGATTATCTTCATCAGGACTGCACTCAAACGGTTTCTCGCTGGTTCGAAAAATAGTCGAAATGAAAAACCTTGGCTGGAATGACCCGGCTCCGTTCGACGAAAGTAAAAGCGTCTCAGAAGCGCTGCTCGAACCGACCAGGATATATGTGAAGCCTGTACTTGCAGCAATCCGGGAAAGCGGTGGGGTTAAAGCGCTTGCGCATATTACAGGTGGCGGGTTTACGGAAAACATACCGCGTGTTTTACCCGAAAATCTCGGTGCCAACGTTGACCTTAATGCAATTTCTTTGCCTCCGGTTTTCAGCTGGTTGCAATTGGCAGGGGGAATTTCCCAAAGCGAGATGCTGCGAACCTTCAATTGCGGAATCGGGATGGTATTGATTGCAGACCCAGGCAAAGCGGAAAAGCTGGCAGTTTATCTGTCGGAGGCAGGATGCGATGTGTCCGTGCTTGGAAGGCTGACACCGGATTTACCGGGCGAAGTTTCATTTACTGGATCGCTAAATTGCTGAACGGCAAAAAGAAAAAACTGGCTGTTTTGATTTCTGGACGTGGCTCCAATATGGAGGCAATCCTCAAGGCAAGTAATGAGCCTGATTATCCTGCAGAAATAACACTTGTGATATCCGACAATCCGGAAGCAGCAGGTCTGGAAACAGCACGAACTGTCAAGATCGACAGTTTCGCCTTTCCCCGATCTGATTTCACTTCAAAAGCTGATCATGAATCCGCAATCTCGAACATCATCGATAGCTACGATATCGATCTCGTCTGTCTGGCCGGTTACATGCGGATATTGTCAGCCGAATTCGTAACAAATTATCAGGGAAAGTTGATCAACATTCACCCAAGTTTGCTTCCCAAATTCAAAGGGCTTGATACTCATGCTCGTGCCATTGAGGCAGGCGAAACAGAGCACGGTTGCACCATTCACTATGTAAACGCTGAGATGGACGGGGGTAAAATCATTGCGCAGGCCAAGGTGCCGATTTTGCCGGAAGACACACCGGAAACGTTGGCGGCCCGAGTGCTTGTGGAAGAACACAGATTGTATCCGGCCACCATACGCAATTTATCCAATTGATCTGGCGGATGTCGGATCATCGTCCGAGTTGCTTCCAAAGGCAGAATTGAATTTTTGGCGAAACAATTGTCCAATTTCGGACTTGACCAAGCTGAATAAATGACAGACCTTGAATTTCTAGCTGAGTAAGAGATTGAACAATGAAATCTTCGCTGAGAATGATTATCGGATTGGCTGTTTTGTTCGGGACAATTCATACCGCGCCTACCGTAGCTTTTGAAAGGCTACCTGCCTGCACATCAGAAAAAGTCCTCAGGAAAATTGTTCGGCGCTTCAACCATGCTGAAAGAGTCTATTGGCAGGAGCGAGACCTCACGCTTGATCATGTGAGTGAAGCCCACGAACATCAAAGCGACCTGTTCCCGGATTCGCCGATTAATCGCCAATACTGCCACGGCGATGCACACTTCGAAAATGGCGACAAACACCGGATACATTACCTGATCGAACAGGGCGCGGGTTTTGCCGGCTTTACCTGGAATGTGGAGTATTGCATTCACGGTCTGGATCCGTGGCGGTACTATGATGGGCGCTGCAGGGTTTTAAGTCCCGGAGAATAGGCCCGAAGCTCAAAACAAAATCACATCTGTTTGACGGTTTCTGTTGGACATCAGGCTCAGACTGTTAAAAAGTTTCGTATCGCTCTAAAATTCTGTGTGAGCCTTTCCTATATGGAAGCGAATACCTATTCGATCCTCCAAAGTTTTTCCGGTTGTTTTCATGCTAGATTTTCTCCTGCTGGTGCTCGGCCTTACAGTACTTGTTGTTGGAGGAGATGTTCTGGTTCGTGGGTCTGTTGCAATTGCTGAACGTCTGATGATACCGCCCTTGATAATCGGCCTAACCATCGTTTCTCTAGGCACCTCAGCTCCCGAAATGTTTATCTCAGTGCAGGCTGCACTTCAGGGTTCCGGCGGGCTTGCTATTGGTAATGTGGTCGGCTCAAACATTGCGAACGTGCTGTTAGTTTTGGGATTGCCCGCACTCATCCATGCCCAATCCTGTGCCGACAAGGGCATTAGTCGCAACATACTTGCCATGATCGGAATAACAGTCGTCTTCATGGGCATGCTGGCCAAAGGTTACATGAACTGGATTGACGGTGCGATACTCCTCGTTCTGCTTGGACTGTTCCTGTTTGATCAGTATCTAACCACCAAAAAACAGAAGCCGGAAGACGTTCACGATTACCATGAAGATGTTCCGCCCCTTCCCTCCAATGTGCTTGTTTCAATCGGCCTGTTGGCTGCAGGAATCATTTTATTGCCCATCGGAGCATGGCTTACGGTTGATGCTGCCCGGGCAATTGCCGGTAGCCTCGGCGTTTCTGACGAAATCATTGGATTGACAATTGTGGCAGTCGGAACTTCTCTTCCTGAACTTGCAGCTTCCCTTATGGCAGTTCTTCGCGGGAGCTCCAGTGTGGCTATCGGTAACGTTGTGGGTTCCAATGTCTTCAACATTGCTGCAATCATGGGCGTTACTACCTTGATTGCGAGTGTCGATGTCGGCGCGCACCTCATATATGTGGACATGTGGGTGATGCTGGGAGCTTCCCTGCTTCTGGGCTGGCTTGCCTGGCACAAAAAACGCATAAGTCGGAGAAGCGGTGTTATAATGATGGTTGCATATGTTGCTTTCTTAGGAGCAGCATTCCTTAAATAGGGTAAAATCTAATGAAGACCGCACTTGTCACAGGAGGAGCACAGCGTATCGGCGCCTCCATCGTAACAGATCTTGCAAATAACGGGTTCAATGTTGCGATCCACTCGGTCTCATCTCGTGAATCAGCAGAAAAACTGTGCGACCTTGCTCTTTCCGTAGGCGTGAAAGCCTGTTCGGTTTCCGGTGATCTTACGGATGCGAAAGCGACCAGAAACATTTTCAAGATGGCCAGTGACGCACTCGGCCCGATTGATCTGCTGATCAACAATGCCTCGATATTCAATGATGATTCTGCACAGGAGTTCGATGGCCAGGCCTGGGATGAGCATTTCGCCATTCATTTGAAGGCTCCGGCAATTCTGGGCGCTGAAATGTTCCGCCAGTCCATCAGAGACGGTTTGATCGTAAACATGATCGACCAGCGCGTCCTGCGTCTCAATCCCAATTTCTTTTCCTACACCCTGTCAAAATCTGCCCTTTGGACCGCAACACGTACTATGGCAATGTCATTCGCTCCAAGAATCCGGGTGAATGCAATCGGGCCGGGCCCAACACTTCAAAATGCGAGGCAGTCGCCTGCTGATTTCCAGAAGCAACTCGACGGCCTTCCGCTCAAACGCGGACCAGAACTCGACGAATTTGGAACAACCATTCGCTATTTGTACGAAAATCAATCCATTACGGGCCAACTGATTGCCCTGGATGGCGGACAGCACCTTGCATGGGAAACACCGGATATAGCCGGCATTGTCGAGTAACACTCGAAATTTTGATCCGACTCTACTAGTTTCAGCGGATGATTGACCAACCTGTCAGAAAATTGAAGCTTGCTGCGACCACAGGTGATACTGCCGAAGTTGTCTGGGAGGAGTCTGCGCCTACTGCACAGGGGAAAACCGGTATCGAGTTGATCAGCCAGCTGGTAAAACGCCTGCCGAACTCTCCGGGCGTATACCGGATGTTTGATGCGTCCGGGGAAGTACTCTACGTGGGAAAGGCGAACTCCCTCAAAAAACGTGTTGCTTCCTATACCAAAATGGGTGGGCACACCAACCGGATTGCGCGCATGATCCAGGAAACGGCGAATATGGAATTCGTCACAACGCATACTGAAATGGAAGCTCTGCTGCTGGAAGCCAATCTGATCAAGCGGCTCAGGCCGAAATTCAATGTTCTGCTGCGGGATGACAAGAGTTTACCATACATTGTAATCAGTGATGAACATGGATCTCCGGGGATTTTCAAACATCGCGGTGCACGAAGCAAAAAACGCACTTATTACGGACCATTCGCTTCCGCAGGCTCAGTAAACCGTACGCTCAATGCGATGCAGCGGGCATTTCTCATTCGCACCTGTACTGATTCGGTATTTGAGAGCAGAACTCGCCCATGCCTGCTCCACCAGATCAAACGGTGTGCAGGGCCATGTACCGGGGAAATTTCCGAAGCGGAATATTCTGGGCTTGTGGCGGAAGCAAAAGAATTCCTGACGGGCAAAAGTTCACAGATGCAGACCATGCTCGCAAAGCAAATGGCCGAGGCTTCCGAAAATCTGGATTTTGAGCGAGCCGCTGTTTACCGTGACAGGCTTTCCGCACTTTCACATGTGCAGAGTCATCAGGGTATCAACCCTCACTCTGTTCAGGAAGCGGATGTCTTTGCTGTCATGCAGAAAGGCGGGATAACCTGCATTCAAGTTTTCTTTTTCAGAACTGGTCAAAACTGGGGTAATCGAGCCTATTTTCCGCGTGCTGACAAGGCTATTGAGCCAGGTGAAGTCCTCGGCGCATTTCTCGGACAGTTTTATGATGATCGTCCCTGCCCTCGGCAGATTTTGCTGTCGCACGATACGGGAGAAAATACACTTTTGGGAGAGGCATTTTCCGCAAGAGCAGAGCGCAAGGTTGACGTGCTTGTGCCACGGCGCGGCGAAAAACGGGAGCTTGTTCAGCATGTGCTGACCAATGCGAAGGAGGCACTCGAGCGCAAGCATGCTGAGACGTCTACGCAGGCCAAACTGATGCAGGGCGTAGCGGAAGCATTCGGTTTGGACAAGGTTCCCAACCGCATTGAAGTCTATGATAATTCGCACATTATGGGGACAAATGCGGTCGGCGGAATGATTGTCTCCGGTCCTGAAGGTTTTGCCAAAAACCACTACCGCAAATTCAACATAAAGTCTGAGGATCTCGTTCCGGGGGATGATTATGGAATGATGCGCGAGGTGATGATGCGCCGTTTTTCCCGGCTGGTGAAAGAGCATGGTATGCCTGATGAACAGGATCTGCCCGAAGGAGAGATTGGTGTCTGGCCGGACCTCCTATTGATTGATGGCGGCCTCGGGCAACTCAATGCGGTGCACGGTGTTATGGCCGAGATGGGGCTTGAGGATGTTGTCCCTATGGTTGGCATTGCAAAGGGCCCTGATCGAGACGCAGGACGGGAAAAGTTCTTCATGAAGGGAAAGCAGTCTTTCATGCTGCCGGAGAGGGATGCAGTTTTATATTTCGTGCAGAGGCTGCGGGATGAAGCGCACCGGTTTGCCATCGGGTCTCACCGCGCTCGTCGCAAGAAGGAAATGGTCAAAAATCCCCTCGACGAGATTGCAGGAATCGGGCCGGGTCGCAAACGCGCCTTACTGCACCATTTTGGAACTGCAAAGGCCGTGTCGCGTGCAGCCCTCAATGATCTGAAAGAGGTGGAGGGTATTTCTGCACAAATGGCGCAGGCGATTTATGATCATTTTCACTAGTTTAAAAATTTCCACTTCCAATTTCTGCATCAGCAAATATTATTTTGATAAAATTTAATGGATCTTAAAATGTATAAGATATCATGCTTGTTTTATTCTATAATTTTCATGTCAATATTTGCGACAAATTCGTTTTCTCACAACACAAATACGAATACTCCAATACCTGTTAAAAGAACAACAGCAAGCCAGGACACAAAATACGTAATTGCTGAAGACTTGCAGAAAGCAATTTCAGAGTTATTGATTGAAATTCGGGAGAATCAGGAATCTCAGTTCAGCTCCCAAGATGTGAAATCACTGAGCTCCGATATTTCCAAAATATCCCTAAGTTTGTTGAAAATCACAGAGGCAAACAAAAACGATTACATTTTAAAGATTTTCAATATCATCCTTCCGGTTGTGTTATTTGTAGCGGGTGCGTTTTTTGCTGACCGGCGCGCCCGCTCTGACCACTTAGAAAACATTAAGTTACTCCAAAAACAAATTGATAACTCTAACGCGGAAAATCTCAACCTGCGGAACGAGATGAAGAATATAAACAAATCCCGGATTTCAGCTGACGACAAACGAAAACTAGGAGAACTGTTTTTTATTCAATCTCGAAATCAAGAACTGGATGAACGGAGTGAACGGTACGAATCCAGTGCTAAAAATGCCGCTGAATTTTCCACAATTATAATATTGAATTCCCTGGGCCTAAAACTAAATCAGCCTTCCAATATTTTGGGGTCTATAAATTATGACCATTCGGAAAACAGAGAACAAACAATTGGAAAGATTAGAAACCTCAAGCTGGGAAAAGTTAGCGATACACTACTAACCAGTTTACAGCGACAATTTGAATTGCTTGACCAGGAAGTTGGCAGATCGCTGTCAATGGCAGTCTTCACTTATCAGTCTATTCACGATTTCATTGGGTATTTACAAGAAATCATAACGGAGGATGAAGGCACACTGCCATCAGGTGAAGAGTTTGAATTGCTGATAAATCACTTATCCGCCGAGCTTCTGCGTTGCAAAGAATTGTTGGACAACACCAAAGATCAGTTACAAAATGCCATTGGGTAAGATTGAAAGTGAAACGACCAAAGTTTAGCGGAGAATAATTCATTCTTTGCAAATTTTGACATAACCCATTGATTTCCACTGCAAGTTGAGCTTTGAGTTCAACATGAGTGAAATCAAGAAAGACAAACTGGATCATATTTACAGCATTCCGAACATGCTGACCTACGGGCGCATACTTGCGGTTCCGCTGGTTGCGCTGTGCTTTTATCTGGAGGGCAAACTTCAATCCTCAGACTTCGCACGCTGGTCCGCACTCGGCATCTTTGCCTTTGCCAGCATAACCGATTTCTTCGATGGCTATCTGGCTCGCATCTGGCACCAAACCTCAAACATCGGTCGGATGCTCGATCCGATCGCTGACAAGCTGCTGGTTTCAACCTGTTTGCTCTTGCTGGCAGCAGATACGGACAAAACCATCGCTGGCTGGTCACTCTGGGCAGCAATCATCATTTTGTGCAGGGAGATCCTTGTCTCGGGACTGAGAGAATATCTGGCTGAACTGAAAGTTAGCGTGCCTGTAACCTGGCTTGCGAAGTGGAAGACCACGATCCAGATGCTTGCAATCGGATTCCTGCTTGCAGGTTCTGCGGGTGACAAGGTATTTGTCTATACCACCCAGACCGGGCTGGTCTTGCTATGGGTTGCCGCGATCATTACACTTTATACAGGCTATGATTATTTCCGCGCCGGATTGCGCCACATTATTGAGTAGGATCAGATTTGAAGCTCGTTTACTTTGCATGGTTGCGTGAACGCCTTGGCATTCAGGAGGAAAATGTAGACCTTCCATCCGATGTCACCACGGTCGCAAACCTGTTTGACTGGCTCAAGGAAAGAGACGAATTGTTTGCAGACGTTTTTGAACACGAAGCAATCATTCAGGTGGCCATAAACAAGAAGCACGAACAGAACCGAGCTGCTTCCATTACAGATGCCAGTGAAATTGCCCTTTTCCCGCCGATGACAGGTGGCTGAGACCGCGATGGTCAAACCCTATGTGAAAACACAGACTGAAGACTTCGAGATCGGAGTTGAAATTTCACGTCTGCAAACAGGCAACAAAAACATAGGTGCAGTTGTCACTTTTACCGGGCTTTGCCGGGATGAAGACGGAAGTCTTTCAGCTCTGGAACTGGAACATTATCCCGGCATGGCGGAGACTGAAATTTACAGCATTGCGGAACAAGCTATTGATCGCTTCAGGCTGGATGGCCTATCTGTGATTCACCGATATGGAAAGATAGAGCCCGGCGAGAACATAGTTTTGGTAATTGCTGCTTCCCGACATCGCCAGGCGGCTTTTGATGGCGCCAATTTCCTCATGGATTTTCTGAAGACCCAAGCACCTTTCTGGAAAAAGGAATACGATATCACCGGAAAAGAAGGTAATTGGGTGGACGCAAAAGATCGTGACGATGATGCACTGAAAAAGTGGGGCAGCCAAACCTAAACCGAGCGATATCAAACCGGTTCAGTCCCCTTGGAAGCAGGTTCTTGTAATTCCCCGTTTAAGTGCGAAAAACTCACTTTACCAAGCTTTTCACCCGATCGGGTGATGATGCTGCTGCGACAGGCTTGTATTCTGCCGTGCATTGAACAATCAAGCATGGGTAGGAAAAATGAGTGATCTAGAAGACTTCAAAGGCAGGCTTGTCAACGAAATTGCGACTGCAAAAAAGCAACACCAAATCTACGGAATCACATCAGCTGCTTTGGCTGCAGTTGTGATTGTCTCAGGGGGACTAGCAACGTTTTTCGCTGCAGCCCCTGACGCGATACCGGATGCGTTGGCAGAAACGCCGGAAGCCGACAAATACGTGACTGCTGCACTTGCCTTTTGCACAACAGTGTCAGGTATGTTCGAAAAATCATTTGGCCTTTCAAAGAAAGCTCTGGGATACCGCGAAGCGAAAACGCGCTTTCAAAACCTGGAGATAGATGTTCTACAGGTAAGTGGAAAAACCATAACTCCCGAACTCGCAAATCAGTTCAAGGAAATAAGGATATTGAAGACCGACCTAACCAAATCATAGGAAAAACAGGAGCCTCCTAATTGGTATCCTCTTTCAAAGGCCTCAAACGGGCCAGCATTGCCCCGCCGGTCAGGATCAACGCTCCACCAATCAGAATTGGACTACCGGGAACTTCGTTAAACGCAAAGTACCCAAGCAAGGCTGCGAAAACCAGCCATGAGTAGTCCACCGGACCCACGACAGAAAGCGGTGCCATCCTGTAACCCCTGATAGTCGTGTATTGTGCCAGAATTCCAAACGGTCCCAACGCGAGGCACCCCAACATGATGCCCCAGGACAAAGTTTGCCATTCAAGAAACGCAGGAATTGCCATCAGACACATACCGAAGAAACTCACATACAGCATAATTCCCAGTGGATTTTCAGCGAGGCTTATAATCCGGATCAGAAGTCCTTCAAGCGACAGAAGAACGGCGCTCAAGGCCGCTGCCATCGCTGGCCAGAAATAAACACCATCCTGAAATGCTCCTCGCGAATACATGACAATAACTGCCCCGATAATCGAAACGAAGACCGCAACCCAATGGTTGCCGGTGACCATTTCTTTGAGAAACACAATGCCCAGAATGACCGTAAGCGGACCGTAAAGCATTCCAATTGCGGTGGCGTCTGCTATTGGCATATGGGCAGATGCCCAGGTAATGGCAGCGGCAGCAAAACACCCGAATGCAGCCCTTGCAAAATGTGATAATGGTCGGTCACTGCGGTATTGCATAAGACCACCATTGGCATAGGCAATCAGCACCAGAGTGATTACAGACCCCAGGTAGCGAAGCAGAAGAATCTGAAATGTGCCCGCTGCGCCATCTGCAAACTTTGCTGCAGCAAATATCACAGTCCACATTGCAGTACTCGAGAGCACCCACAAAATCGCGACCGGATAATCCGACTTGTTCTGCATGTGTCTCCCCGATCTTCGATTCAAACACGCAAGTGATTACATCTGTTCTGTGAATTTGCTGCAGTGCCATTATCTGAACATTTTCAGACAATAACTCGAACCCGAATAAAAACCGTACATATGGAAACTGTCTAATGAAAACACTTTTTAAGAACATCTTTTTTGGAAGTTTGATTTTCACCGCTTTTATGACCACCGCTCCGGCGTCGGCAATTGAAGCCAGAATAGAAGTCGGCACCCTGACTTGCGATGTGGAGGGCGGAGCCGGATTCATTCTCGGTTCAAGCAAGGACATGACCTGCAGTTTTGTGGGCGTCGACAATTTCCGCGAGAATTATTTTGGCAATGTATCAAAGTTCGGCATTGATATCGGTGAAACCGAAAGGACCACGATCACCTGGATCGTTTTTGCCCCTACCACAGAACTTGAATCTGGTGCGCTTGAAGGCACTTATGCAGGACTTACCGCCGAAGCCAGTGTTGGTGCAGGGCTGGGCGCGAACGCAATGCTTGGCGGATTTGACCAATCCATTGCCCTACAGCCCTTCAGCGGTCAGGTTCAACAAGGTCTGAACATTGCAGCAGGCATTGGCACAATGACCCTGCGAAACAACTGATCAAGTACAATACCCGTCAGTCAGTGCCCATCGCGGCAAGGGTTTCATCAAGGCTTCTGCGCGCACCGGATTGCAGATATTCCATTGCGCGCAAGGCTGCCTCATGCGCCTCGAAACTGGAACCGGCAACACAGTCTTCAACCACGCGACAGAAGTAGTCTGACTGGTGGCCGTCAACGAATGTATAGTGGACACAGACATCTGTCAGGCCACCGCACAAGAGCAGGGTTTCAATTTTCAATCCCTTTAGCAGAATCTCAAAATCGGTTCCAAAAAATGCCGAATAGCGTCGTTTGCGAATGAGAAAATCATTCGGCAAAAAATTCATTTCCTTGACAGCAATTTCAGTACCGGGATCGTCCTCGAGACAGTGGACGTCTTCTTCGCCATCGAGTTCCCGGCCAAAGTCCACCTTGCTTGGGTGGTGAACTTCCTGAATGAAAATCACAGGAATGTCACACTCACGAGCGCGGTCAATCAGCTTGCGGCATTCCAGCATACGTTCCCGATACCCGGGCATGTTGGGAATTGAACGATCTTCACTGGCATCAATGAAAGTGCTTGCCTGTATATCAATGACGATGAGCGCTGCCCGTCCTTCGATCAATTCACGATCGCTGATATTTTCCTGAATCATTTCACCCCTTCTCTGTTGGTTTAATCAGATAATAGGCGCCCGGCGAGGTGCCATCTGTTACATTTTTCTGCAAGGCAGGCATGAGTATCTGGAGTTCTTCCATATCAGGCGCCCGATAGGTTTTCGTCTCGTCGCGAGCTATTTTTTCGCCTGACTTCAACTCGTCAAAACTCCCATAAACTCTTGTGAATTTGAATGTCCCGGCATCACCGACCATTGCGCCTTCAACGACTTCGAATGTCTTCTGGCGTTTTGTTTTTAGAGGTTTTTTCAGTTCAATCAGACCGAAGTGCGACAATACCGAAAGCAACGTCTTTTCGGCAACGTTCACGGCACGATTTGAAAAATGCTGCCCGGCCTCAACCACTACAGTGGGGATGCCATTCTTGTTCATCCACTCGACAAGCGTGCCATCCACCCTGCCCGGCCAGCCGTAGATTCGAGGCACAGGACAAAGTTCCGTCAACTGTTCGGAACCGGGAAAGCTGACCGTGAATGGGTACCTGGTTTCAGTGCTCGTGGAATGGAAATCAATTGCATGATCCAGGCCAAGCGTTGGAATTACTTCTGCCAGATATTGTGCCCTGAGCAGATCCTGTTTTGGATTCTCTTTCGACAGCAACTTTTTGGTGAACATGCGGTTCATGTCGGAGCCGACAAACCGGCGGTTCAAAAGTGCCGCCTCCTGATTGCCGTCAATCAGCACCAAGGCGCCACGCCTTATTTCGTACTCTGAAAGAACGCGTTGAACAGCCTTTCGTCCGCATAACTCATTTCCGTGGACGTTACATACGATACCAATCGTGGGGCCTTTGGCTTTCGCCTTGATGCGGACAATGCCTTTGCCCAATACGGTAATTTCTGTCATTCGATTTTCCTGTTTTTACAATGGCCAGAAGACCATGATCGCGGGTACCGCAACACCGATCACTATGATTTCCAGAGGTAGACCCATTTTCCAGTAATCACCAAAATTGTATCCGCCCGGGCCCATGATCAGCGTGTTGTTCTTGTGACCTATTGGCGTGAGAAAGGCACATGATGCGGCAATCGCCACAGCCATCAGGAAGGGATCAGAGTTTACTCCGAGCCGATTTGCGATATCAACTGCGATCGGCGCGCCTATTACGGCTGTCGCTGTATTGTTCAGCACATCTGACAATGTCATGACGACGACCATCAGAATTGTAAGTACAATCCAGGGCGCATAGCCGGCTGTCAAAGTGACGATTTGTTCTGCAATCAGTGCTGTGCCACCCGAGTTTTCCAGTGCGCTTCCAAGCGGGATCATAGACCCCAACAGCACAATGACCGGCCATTCCACATAGTCATAGACGTTGCGGATCGGAACCAGGTTAAGGACAACATAAAGTGCCACAACAATCGCGAGTGCTACGGCGAGATACAGCAAGCCGAAACTTGCCAGGCTGATCGCAGCGACAAAAATCCCCGCTGCCAGCCAGGCACGGCGGTGCTGGGTGACCTGAAGCCCGCGCTCTGCCAGTGGCATTGCATTCAGCCAGATGGTTGTATCTTCAACGTTATCCGGAGGCCCGATTAATAAAAGAATATCACCCGCGCGGATTTTCTCATGTCGAACCCGCTTTGAAAACCGTCTTCCCTTGCGCGATATTCCCAGCAACGCGACGCCGCGCCGGGCCCTCAAGCGGATATCGATCGCCGCTGTGCCGACAATACGGCTGTCAGCAGTAACCAGAACTTCTGACAATTGAAGGTCACCGATTGCTTTCTCATTGGTTGTTTTCTCACCAAAAAATTCCAGTGCATAGACGCCACGGAAGCGATCAATGTCCTCTGCTGAAGCCTCAACCAGCAACATGTCCTTTGGCTTGAGTTCAAGAATTGCACTGAACCCTTTCAAACGCCGGTTGTTGCGAACCACGCCAAGTATCACCAGATCATGTTCATTGCCCTCATCATAAAGGTCCCTGACCTGCATGCCGACTGCCTTTGATTTTTGCGGAACCACCAACTCAGCAATGTAATCCTCAAGATCAAGCGGATTGGACTTGTCGGAACTTTTATCATCGCTGCCCGGCACCAACCGCCAGCCGAAAATCGCAACAAACAAAATTCCTATCCCTGCACAAATGAGGCCGACTGGCGCAAAGTCGAACATCTGAAAAGGTTCCCCAGCCGAAGTCGTCTCACGGTATTGGGCAATTATGATATTCGGCGGAGTGCCAATGAGGGTTACAAGCCCGCCCAATATGGTCGCAAAGGACAGTGGCATCAGTGTAGCACGAACACTCCGGGATGCCTTTTTTGCAGCCTGAATATCAACCGGCATCAGCAATGCCAGCGCGGCTACATTGTTCATGAATGCCGAAAGAATGGCCCCTGTTGAAGCCATGACAGTAATGTGAGCACCAATTCCCCGACTGGTATCGATTACCTGTCGGGTGATGATATCGATGGCGCCGGAATTTTGCAGGCCGCGTGAAACAATAAGTACAAGTGCAACAATAACCGTCGCCGGATGTCCGAAGCCGGAAAATGCGTCCTCGGTCGGTACGACTCCAAGAACAAGGGCGATAAGCAGAGCTGAAAAAGCCACTATATCATAGCGCCACCGTCCCCAAAGGAGCATTGCAAACACCCCTGCAAAGAGAACAAAAAGGATCGTCTGGTCTTGTGGCATAACAATCTCCGGCTAAACTGATTCCGAATATAGCAAACGAAACCGCGCAGGCCATGAAAATCGAAACCGGATATGTACCAGGAGTGATCGGATCAATCGCTGAGATGCATGCGCGATACTATAGCCGAACTTCTGGTTTTGGAGCCGAATTTGAAAGCAAAGTAGCCGCTGGACTTGCTGATTTTGTGTCGAGGCTAGAACGCCCCTGCAATCAAATTTGGCATGTGTCGGAAAATGGCAGGGTGCAAGCATCCATCGCCGTTGACGGAGAAGACCTGGGCAAAAATTTTGCACATCTTCGGTGGTTTTTGATTGACGACAATCTTCGGGGCCATGGATTGGGAAACAAAATGATGCGAAAATCTCTGCAGTTTTGCGATGACAGGAGTTTTGACAAGGTTATTCTATGGACATTTGAAGGTTTGGACGCTGCCCGAAGTCTGTACGAGAAAAACGGGTTTCAACTTGTTGAAGAATGGCAAGGCGATCAATGGGGAACAGTTGTATCTGAACAAAGGTTTGAACGTGACCGCGCCGAAGTCAGATCGCGGACTTGATCTTGTAGACGTCAATTTCGTCAACAATCTCCTTTATGAAAGTAATCAGATTCCGGGAATTCATAGGGAAACTCCGGTTGAAAATGGCGTACAGATTGTCAATTGTTCCACTTGAAAATATTTCCGCATTCTCGATGTTGAACGACTCCATCGACCAATTTGAAAATGCCCGCTCCTCGACATTCTGATCCACGTGCACAGTAATCTCACCGTGCCTTTCGTCTCCCCTGATGGTTTCAAACAGTTCACGCAAAACGGTTTCCTCGCCTTCAATCGCCTGAAGGAAGTGTTTGTTTTCGAACAATAAAACTCCGGTAACAGAAAGCGACGGGTTTTTACTCTCTGCCGATGCGACGATGTCACGAACAAGGCCAGTCACATCAGAACCGGCGTCCATTACCTGACTTGAATAAACAATCAAATGCATGCCCGTACTCCCTGGCTCCAACTGCCAACCTTCTCAATATCCCCTGGAACATGGCTTGATGACCACAGCCACGTCATTAAATTCTGCCGAATGTAAAAATACAACGCCTCTTTCCTCCAGCTCACGGATCACGCTGTCCATTGTGGATTCGCGAACTGCCACTCCTGCTTCAAGCCTGACGATTGTAGCTTTGTTGACGGATGAAATTTCGGCAAGTTGTCTTATACTCAGATCCAACCCGGCCCTTGCCATTCTTATATGATGGCCACGTATGTTGTCCCGGTTGCTGGCTTTCAAAAGAATTATCCCAAACAATGGCTGGCAAACGTAATAACAAGCAGGGATACATTAAATTGTTGGCTGAACAAACCCTTTCGGGGTTAACACAATATTAAATACGTACATTGTACGAAAATAATATAGTGGTGCGCTTAAGCGCTTCATTATCAAATACTTGTTCCGATCACTACCCCAGCATGATGCAGACTATAAATTAGGGGCTTATGCTGCATCTGCAGGGATAGGTCGGCCAATCTTGCCTGAAGCAAAGTCAGCACTTCATTATTGCCACATCTTTGGTTAATTTCGCATTAAGCTTTACTCAAACCAAGTGCTTATGAATGCGTGTCGCGAACAATCCTGTGAGCTCAAATCACGCTGCAGGCTGTAACCATGGTAATCGTGAACGACGTCATGCACAGTCAGCCAGGACAGCTTTTTTAACCGACCATTGTTGTAACAAAGTATGCTGGCTACTCTTGACCGGAAAGCTTATCCGACGATTTCGTTTCCACCAAACCAAAAGGCAATTTCTTCTGCCGCAGTTTCCGGAGCATCAGAACCGTGGACTGAGTTTTCGCCGAGAGACATCGCGAATTCTTTGCGGATGGTTCCGGCATCGGCTTCTGCTGGATTGGTAGCACCCATAACTTCGCGGTTTTTCAATATGGCGTTTTCGCCTTCCAGAACCTGGACGATTGTTGGGCCAGAAGACATGAACTCAGTCAACTCGCTAAAGAATGGCCGCTCTTTATGAACAGCATAAAACGCTTCAGCCTGCGCAAGGCTCATGTGAACGCGCTTTGAAGCAACAACCCGAAGACCGGCCTCTTCCAGCATTGCGGTGATTTTACCGGTAAGGTTACGTTTGGTTGCGTCAGGTTTGATCATTGAAAAGGTGCGTTCAGTCGCCATATCCACCATCCTGTATTGGAATGAATTTCGGGAGAATTTTGCAGGCTTATACGGGGAACCGAACCTTGCTTCAAGTGTTGATTTTAGCAGTTGAACCAGTCACAAGAATTACATGCTCAAACTTGACCAACTCACTGTCCACATTGCCGGCAGACCGCTTATACAGAATGCATCGCTGGTTCTGCCCAAAGGTACACGCGCAGGGCTTGTCGGACGCAACGGGTGCGGCAAGACGACTTTGTTCAAAGTAATTTCCGGTGAGCATCCAAGCGAAAGCGGTGCTGTAGAGATAGCCCGTGGCTGGCGAATTGGACAGGTTGCTCAGGAGGCGCCGGGGACTGAGGATAGCCTTATAGAAATCGTATTGGCCGCAGACATCGAACGGTGCAGTCTCCTTGCCGAGACCGAAACAGAGACAGATCCTGACCGAATCGCCGAAATCCAGGCCAGGCTCACTGATATCGAAGCACACTCTGCCGAAGCGCGAGCGGCGACCATACTCGCAGGCCTCGGATTTGATCATGCCGCGCAACACAGACCCGCCAGTTCATTTTCGGGCGGATGGCGGATGCGCGTGGCGCTTGCGGCAATTCTTTTTTCCGCACCGGATCTTCTGCTACTGGACGAGCCTACCAACTATCTGGACCTTGAAGGCACCCTTTGGCTCGAAAGTTACATCGCCAGGTACCCGGGAACCGTACTCATAATTTCTCACGACAGAGATCTTCTCAACACGGCGGTCGGTTCAATCGTTCATATGGAAGATCGAAGCCTTACTTTCTATCGCGGCTCCTATGACAGTTTTGAACGTCAGCGCGCTGAACAGCGAATACTGGCCGAAAAGACCCGTATAAAGATCGAAGCGCAAGCTGCCCACATGCAGAAGTTCGTCGATCGGTTTCGTTACAAGGCTTCGAAAGCGAAACAGGCACAATCCAAACTCAAGGCGATCGAAAAACTGAACCCGCCAGCATTGCTTGAGGAAGCGGGTACAATGCCTTTTCACTTTCCTGAACCAGAGAGACTTTCTGCTTCCCCGATGATTAAACTCGAAAATGTCAGATGCGGCTATACGCCGGATTCATCTGTGCTTTCGAACATTAAACTCAACATCGACTCGGATGACAGGATTGCGCTCTTGGGTGCAAACGGCAACGGAAAGTCCACGTTCGCAAAACTGCTTTCCGACAGAATACCCCATTTCGAGGGTGAATTTGTCAAATCGCCCAAGATCAAGGTCGCCATGTTCGCGCAACACCAGATGGATGACCTTAATGCAGATCAGACCCCGATAGATCATCTGCGCCCGCTTATGACCGGTGCAGGCGACACCCAGATTCGTGCAAGAGTTGCCCGGATGGGACTTAATCACGAACGAATGGAGACAAAATGCGGCAACCTCTCAGGAGGGGAAAAAGCCCGCTTGCTGCTGGGGCTCTGTACCTTTGATGGGCCCGATCTGCTGATCCTTGACGAACCAACGAACCATCTTGATGTAAGTGCTCGCGAAGCGCTGGTTCACGGGATCAACGAATTTGGTGGAGCGGTGATCCTGATCAGCCACGATCGCCATCTGATTGACGCGACGATGGACCGGCTGTGGCTTGTCCACGACAGCAAGGTTGCTGTTTATGACGGCGACATGGAGAGCTACCGTAAACTGGTTTTGCAGTCCGGCAAACCTGATAAAAAACAAATAGTGTCGTCGCAGATCGCATCAGGCAATTCAAAAACAGAAGTCCGAAAAGCATCGGCAGAACGGAGAAAGGAACTCGCGCCTTTGCGCGCAAAGATTTCACAAAAAGAACAGCAAATACAAAAGCTTGAAGAGGCCATTAAAAAACTTGATTCAAGTCTCTCAACACCCGGCATATTTGAAAACTTTCCTGACAAGGCAACCAAATTTTCCAAGCAACGTTCTGAAGCAGAGAGGATGCTTTCCCAGGTGGAGGAAGAGTGGATCATGCTGGGTGAAGAACTGGAAGCAGCAGGTTAGTCGGAATCATGTCACGCCAAGTTACCATGATCCTGATGCCCATCTTCATAGCTGTCGCCGCTTACCTATACTGGCAGCATCATCAGCGTACTTTTGCTGATCAGGGAAGGTTACTGGTATCCGAAAACGGTAACGCCATTGTATTGTCATGGAGTTCGGAAATCGACGTACCGATGGTCCGCAGGTTCAGGGAAGCGTTCAGAGAATGGTCTAGCAAAACCGGAAAATTCATCATTGATCTTGATTCTCCGGGCGGCGCATTGTCGGAAGGAAGCAAAATTATCGAACTGATGAATTCCATGAAGCGTACGCATTTCATCGAGACACACGTCGGCAACCGGGCCATCTGTCTGTCAATGTGTGTCCCTATTTTCCTTGCTGGTGAAAACCGAGTTGCGGCAGGTTCATCCCGCTGGATGTTCCACGAACCCTCCGCTGAAGACTTCTTCACGGGTGAAAAGGTGAGCGTCCCTGAATTTGAACGTGACTATTACAATGACAGGTTTTTCGAACGTTATTTCACGAACTCGGAGATGAATCCCGCTTGGCGCGAAAACCTGAGAATTGAATGGGCCGGGAAAGACGTCTGGCGCACGGGTCAACAGTTGGTCGATGAACAATCCAACATCATACTGGAACTGTATTGAAAACCGTCGACCGCTTGCGAGCGTTCCGGGGAAGAACTCGGCTAGGTCCTTACTCTACGCGCATTGCCTCGGTTTCAATTCGAACATCAACGTCATCACCGACAAGACCATTCAGCACCGCATAGTCCATACCAAACTCGCTGCGCTTTATTATCGTGTCCATTGACAGTCCCAGAACGAAACGCTGGTGTCCAAACGGATATTTTTCTGCCTTATTCAGCTTTACATTAAGGGTCACCGGTTTGGTCTCGCCGATCAGGTTCAAGTTTCCGGTCACAGTTCCACTTTTCTCATCTTTCGGATCACCGGAAGAAGCAGTAAAGGAAATCTCAGGGAAGATTTTCGCATTCAGAAAATCCTTGTTTTTCACGTGGCCATCGCGCGCCTTGTGAAAGGTGGTAACATTGCTTGCCTGTATTTTGACATTCACATCAGACAATTCCTGGTTTTCCATGTCGTAGGTGAATGTCCCTTCGACCGCGCCAAAAACTCCCAGAGTCTTGGCATAACCGATGTGATCAACGGTAAAAAACACAGTGGTGTGGGTGGGATCCAATTCGTATTGATGTGGCTCGGCATGGCTAGCGTGCATGGTCGCCAAAGTTGCAACGGAAATGGTAAAAGCGGACGCAACGCTGGTAAGAAAACTGGGCATGAAATTCTCCTCCATCAGTATAAACCGCAGTTAATCCAAAGATGCTGTCCGGGGCAAGAAGTTGACAACAAGTTGAAGGTATGTACGGGGATCATGATCCGAGAACGCGCCTTCACAAAAGGCTTTTTCTGAAAAGTCGGATATAGGCCAAAACGCTCAATTTTCGACAGCAGTACGCCGATTAGCTTGATCCATTACACAACAGGTTCGAACTGAAACAGTTTTCAAAAACACTATTCAAACGGGAAACTGTCCAATCGTTCATATCCGTCATCCGTGACAAGGATCTGGGTCTCCAGTTTGATACTCTCAGAACCCTCTTCGGCCATCAAGCTCTCAACACAGACAACCAATCCCGGAGCAAATTCGCCAGACATGGCACCCGGTCCCCAATCGGGATGAAGCGGAACGACCGGCCATTCATCGGCCATCCCGACCCCATGCACCGCAAGGGAGTAACGATAAGGTTCGTGTGCAGCGGGAATCTGCCAGCTCTTTTCGTTGAACTCGGCAAAACTGACTCCTGGCTTGATCAGTGCCAGATTGTGATAAATCTGCTCCAGTGCGGTATCGTAAAGCCGCCTCTGTGTTTCAGTCATTGGCGTGTAGCCGCAAATCCACGAGCGCGAAAGGTCCGCGCAATAGCCGTAAGGACCGATCATATCCGTGTCGAACGAGATCATTTCACCTTGTCGGCAAACACGATCTGAACATTCCTGGTACCAGGGATTCGTGCGCGGCCCACATGTCAGGAGCTTCGTTTCCAGCCAGTCTCCCCCCGAACGGGCATTTTCGAAATGCAGATGCGCCCATAATTCGCGTTCAGTCACTCCGGGTATTGAGTGATCATAAATCCTCGCCATACCAGCTTCACAAACCCGGATGGTCCAGCGCATCAACTCAATCTCATCTGCTGATTTGATTGATCGTGCAATTTCGGTGATCTGTGTTCCCTCAACATAATTCAGACCGCGTGTCTGAAGTGCATTGACGCCCGCTCCGTCCAGCTTGTCACAAGCAATGCGCGTATTGCCGCCTCCATGCTGATGGATCAGATCGGCTATCTCATCTGCCCATTCGGCGGTGGCTGCTCCAACCTTGTCACCTGAGCCCATGAACATGCAGGTTTTAGCTATTCGCAGATCATCAATGCCGGGCAGACCCGCACTTTGATGAAGGCAACCCTTGAACTCGAACATGATCGCCGGACCGCCAGCAAGTATCAACGCATAACGCATCGGATTGTGTAACGTCCAAACCTGCATGTTGGAGCAGTCAAATGCATAGCGAATGTTGCAGGGATCGTACAACAAAAGACCAGCGCAATCCGCCTGATCGAGTTGGTCGCGCAACCGTTGCAGCCGATAATCACGTGCTCTGTAAAGTACCGTATCAGGCACAGGACTAACCAGTGGCTTGTCCGTTCCTTCAGAATTCAAATAGGTAAGCTTGCGATCATCCTTGAAGGCTGAGTGAATTGTCATGACGGCCGTCCGTAAAATCCGACGCGTTCTTCCTCACTGAACGTAACACCGGGCCGATCAAAATAGGAAAACACGGCGATGATACGGTCCAATTCTCCGATGATTGGCGACACGCGATGCGCGGTGTTCTTGCCTTTGAAAATGTTCAAAGTACCCGGCTCCAGCCCGATACGGGTTGGCATTCGGCGCCCTTCAAGAAGATCCGCAACACCTTCGTAATTTGGATCATCGTCGCTGCGCAAATTTTGGTCATACTCAAATTCGCCACCACCTTCAGGTGCCTGCAAGAGCAGGGTTGTTGTAAACTCCGACCGGTCGAAATGCCAATTCAATGCCTGGCCGTCAGAATATCCCATGACGTTCACACGCGCCAACGGATCCTGCATGATAAACAGTTCCGGCTTGTTCATCACTGCCGCCAAAAATTGCGCAAAGGGTGCCCATTCATAAAGTCTGATCACCACCGCCTTACCCATCTGATCTGCGCAAATCGTCCGATTGGAAGTTTCAAACTGCGTCAGCGCCGGATGATTTTCTGACAACCCATTGATATTTTTCCTGAAATAGATGTTGTGCCTACGGGCGTGAACAAAAGCCTCACGCGCTAAAACCGGTTTCAACTCTGTTACTGCTTCAGCCAAAGCATCGGAACGAATGAATTCCGGCAGGTTAAAAAGGCCGTCTTTTTCCAGGCTTTTCTTGCAATTCTCGACAAGTTTTACCCAGGGCCTGCTGTCAGGTCGATCGAGCGGATACAGGTCGAGATTTATCACATCATGCATTGTGGCACCGAACTATTCAGGGTGATTTTAGTTCGCGCCACTCTTTCACTCAACAGCATTTCTTTTTATGATGGCAAAGAAAAACTATCGGAAAAATAATGAGCAACATACCGCTTAACGCCATGCGCGCTTTCGAGGCTGCAGCAAGAACCGGATCGTTTACTGCAGCTGGAAGGGAACTTGGCGTCAGTTCCCCGGCAATCAGCCAACAGGTAAAGCATCTTGAAGACCTGTGGAACCAGGCCTTGTTCATTCGCCAGGGAAACCGTCTCTCTTTAACCGACGCAGGCCAGGCCGCCTATCCGCAGTTGGCTCAAGCCATGGGTAACCTGACTGCACTTTCCGACAAAATGCAAAGCAATGAACCCCGGAAAACCCGGTTGGTTCTTAGCGCTCCTCATTCAGTCGCAGAGACCTGGCTTGCCGAGAAGCGTTTATTGCTCTGATCGCTGGACTGATCATTGGCCAAAATGCCGCGAACATGATTACGCCGACGAAGATAGATCACCGGTTCGCCTGGTTCAAAGGCGTGCATGAATCGATGCTCGACCAGCTTCCCAATTTCAAGGCAAATTGAGAGCGTTTGAAAACTAGAGGGCGACGCAGCTTAAACACGTGTCGCCCATTTCATTGTAGCGATTAAGATTTTCAGCGATTTATTCACCGAACCCGAGAGTCAACTGCGGGTCGAGTTCGTGTTCGCCTTCGGGGCATAGTTCTTTGAACAGCAAGCTGGGTTGGATGCCCTGGTTGTTCTGATACTTGTCGCTGACGTAGTCTTTGACGTTGCCGTGGATCTGGTGATAGAAGATTTGGCAGATCTTGATGCCGGGGTAAATTTTGATTGGCTGGACTGCAAACATCTCAAGTGTCCAGAAGCCTTTAAAGCCGAC
>JBCCGN010000029.1:0-40449 GCA_039029255.1 Pseudomonadota bacterium
ACGGCAATCGTCACAATGACAATAGCACGCCCAGGTCACTTCGCCGGCGAATTCCCATCTTGTTTTGCCACACATGCAAAGACCACGCGTTGTCATAGGCGTACCTGCCTTATCTCAGTTTTGGATGATTTGTACTGTGATACGGGGCTATTTCGTGGGTTTGTTACGGACCAACTGAAGCTCAAAAACGACGATGGCCAAATGCCTGTAAGGACCAAGCAGAGGAATTGCACCTGTAGTTCTTATAAACAAAGCGTTTTTCGGTATGAGGGTAAAATCAGATTGCCTTTCCATCGAAAAATACCTCTGGCAGTTTCATTGCGTCCAGGCCATCGACGCAACCCAGATTGACCCTGTATTGGCCGGGATTTAAACGTGTCTCCACGAAAACATGAATGCCGCAAATCCCGCAAAAATGATGGCGGGCCGTCAAGGTGCCAAACCGGTACGTCTTTTGAACATCCTTTTCTGCTGTGATTTTCATTTGGTCAGGTGGAATTTTGTCACTTGTGAGCATGGTGCCCTTGCGTAAACACATTGAACAATCACAACGCATAGCATCTTTGATTTCAGAAGCGCTGAAGGTGAATTGAATGGCCCCGCAATGGCAACTGCCGTTGTATGTCTTCATCCCAGCACCCGTTCGACTACGGCCCTGCAATGTATCGATGCACAATCGATAATCGGAGTTCCGGGTCTGCCTTCACGATAGATGAGGGCGAGATCAGTCCCGCCGAGCATAATCGCATCCACTCCCTCATCGTCCACGAAAGTGTTGTAGGCGGTTGCAAAGATTTCGCGTTGCCTGGCGGTTGCCCGTCCTGACGCCGCCATCTCGATATAGGCCTTGTGAACCAGATCAAGCATCTCTCCAGACGGCGGAATGACTTCGGCGCTTCTTATGCCCCCGTAAAAACGGTTTTCCATTACCGTCTTCGTGCCCATGATCCCGATCTTTTCGTACCCCAGTTTCCTGACGGCCTTTTCGGTTTCTTCAATCATGTCGATGACGGGCAGCGGAGAAATTTCCTTGAAGGGGCCAATGCAGAAATGTCCGGCAATAGAGGTGATGACCACACACCCTGCGCCCGCCGCAACCAACCGGTTGGTGAGTCGCTCATATATAGCCACTTGCTCATCCACATTGTTGGCTGCAAGATTCTTTAGCAATGTTGGAGATCCTGTGTGAACCATTGTCAGTTCAAGCTGCTTCTGTTTGTCTTCAAAAGCACGGATGATATTCTGATAGTAGTAGTCAGTCGCGGCGGGACCGATGCCCCCGATAAGACCAATCTGCATAAGCTGTGACCTTTCTTGATTGACAGGCAGGAACGGGACTTCCGTTTGCTCCAGGAGCCTATTCCCGGTAACAGATTCAAGCAACAAAAAGTGGTGAATTCGCAATAATGCTCAAGCTATTCCGGTCCTTCGCGGAACACGATGGGGCAAGAGCCCGGACACATATCGATACAGCCATTGAAGCTAATAGGCTAACAGTGTTTTCTAAACAGTTCCACCTTGTATGTATCCGTAATCGGTTTTGCCAACTATCAAACGAATTGCGCAGTTATTCGGGTTCTTTTGCTTGGCATACCATTGGCGATCCTGCTTCAACAGAAGCTTTGCAAGGACACGCGACGTAAGGCCATGATTTACTACCACAAATGTCTCTATACCGTGTTTATCCTGGTCGCGGTGCAAAGCCCCGATGAAATGCCTTAAACGGTCGCCCACATCCGCAGGGCTTTCGCCTCCCAGACGGCGTCGATAGTACTTTGCATCCCCATCCCAGAGTTCTTTATAGGCATTGTAATGCTTGTAAAAATCGTCTGCTTCCTTGCCTGAAAGCATGTCGGAATAACCAAATTCCAACTCTCTGATACGCTCGTCTATGCGGGTGCTAAACTGAATGCTCTTATCAAGCTGATTAGTGATGATATCGCTTGTCTGTACGGCACGCATGTAATCGCTGCGATAAATCCGAACAGGTTTTTTAGTTTGTTCTGATAACCAGGAATTCAGAAAACATCCGGCATCTTTTGCCTGTGATTTGCCCTTTTCGGTTAGTTGGACTTCGGGATCGGCAATTGTGCCATGCAGTGATTTATCTACGTTTGTTTCCGACTGCCCGTGTCTGACAAGCAACACTGAAAGCGGGGGAGTTTTTCCAAATCGTAGCGACATGGAGCCTAGGTCAACTCTGATGGGCATTTAAGTCTCTCCTTTGATCTGTATGCCTCTGTGACAGTTGCGACTTCACTGATTTCGGTTGTTATAACCACTAGGATATTGAGGTTTAACGGTTATCAGACTTTGGCATACAAGAACCAAATCGTGGTTGACTTGTGTTGCGATTTCGAGGTGAACTGATCGAACCCGGTAGGTCAAGAATTCTGATTGCTCCGGGGGCTATTTACCGATAACAGAATCACGCAATAAATATTGGTGAAATCCCATGAATGCTGAAATTACTCTGGTTCTTGGCGGCGCGCGTTCAGGCAAAAGTGCTTTTGCCGAAGACCTTGTTTTGAACTCTGGTCTGAAGCCGGTTTATCTTGCGACAGGACGTGCTTTTGATGATGAAATGGTTCACCGGATTGAAACACATCAGGACCGCCGGGGGGACGAGTGGGAAACCGTGGAAGAACCGCTCGCACTCGTTGATGCGTTAACACAAGCATCGCATTCGGGGCGAATGGTACTGGTTGATTGCCTGACACTCTGGATCACCAATCTGATGATGGCAGAAGCCAACATCGAGAGGGAAATCGCCGGACTTACGGTGTTTTTGAAGGAAGCTCAGATACCCGTAGTTCTGGTCTCCAATGAGGTTGGCCAGGGGATTGTGCCCGACAATAAAATGGCGCGGGAATTTGTCGATTTGTCGGGAAAGGCAC
The DNA here is from genome assembly GCA_039029255.1 of Pseudomonadota bacterium. Taxonomy (GTDB): domain Bacteria; phylum Pseudomonadota; class Alphaproteobacteria; order Rhizobiales; family Rhizobiaceae; genus JAALLB01. The sequence continues at coordinate 2,898 of JBCCGN010000029.1, forward strand.
ATCAGGTCATTGCGAGCGCCTGTAAGCATGTATATTTCGTAACGGCAGGACTGCCGCAGAAGCTCAAATAGGACATTCGAGATGGACGCACAAAAAATACCCGCCACGGTTATCACCGGTTTTCTGGGGGCAGGAAAAACTACCCTGATCCGGAATATGTTACAGACTGCCAACGGCAAGCGAATTGCCCTGATTATCAATGAGTTTGGGGATCTTGGCGTCGATGGAGACGTGCTTAAGGGCTGTGGTGACGAAACCTGCACGGAAGAGGACATTGTGGAACTCAACAATGGCTGCATCTGTTGTACCGTCGCTGATGATTTCGTGCCGACTATGGAGAAGTTGCTGGCACGGGAAAATCGCCCGGATCATATCGTGATCGAAACGTCCGGTCTGGCACTGCCGCAACCCCTCGTAAGCGCTTTCAACTGGCCTGAAATTCGAGAGCAGGTTACGGTTGATGGCGTGGTAACCGTTGTAGATAGCCGTGCTGTTGCAGATGGCCGGTTTGCCGATGATGTGGAGCGGGTCAATGCGCAGCGTGCCGAGGATGAGGCGCTGGATCATGAGAGCCCTCTGGAAGAGTTGTTCGAAGACCAATTGACCTGTGCAGACATGATCGTTTTCAACAAGGCTGATCTGGTGAAAGGCGATGTGCTGGAAAAGGTTCAAGGCGAAGTGGGTGGTAGAATTTCCCGCTCGGTGAAGCTCGTCAAATCCTCACACGGCTCGCTGCCTGCTGAAGTGCTTCTTGGCCTCGATAGCGAAACCGAGACCGACATCCATAATCGCAAATCACACCATGAACTGCATCATGAAGCCTTTCACGCAGAACATGGAGATGATGCTGAGCACGAGCATGATCATGATGAGTTTGAAAGTTTCGTACTAAGCGGAGGCGTTGTCGCCAATCGCAAGAGGCTTATTGCAGGTCTGGCGCGGATCATCGAGGAGCATGACATACTGCGCCTGAAGGGATTTGTGGCAATTGAAGGCAAGCCCATGCGTCTTGTGGTTCAGGCAGTTGGAAACCGGATTGACCATTACTTTGACCGAGAGTGGGATGCATCGGAGACGCCACAGTCACGTCTGGTGGTCATTGGTCTTGAGGGTTTGAAGCAGGAGGCCATAAACCGGCAGATTTCGGAACTGATGGTTTGAGAGGCGCTTCACATGTGCTGATCCTTGGCATGCCGGGGGACAGTGGTATTCGTGCCTTGGCATTCGACAAGCGCTGTAAGAGGAAAAGATGCACCTCCTTTTGGCCCAGAAAGGCTCTGTAAACGAGAACGATGAAGCAGTCGATCTGGGGCAAACCCCGGCTGATCTCGTTTTCATATCCGCTGCGGATACGGAACTTTCCTCACTTGCAAGCGCAAAAGACCGGATGGGTGCCGAGGCCGTCAGTCTTCGACTGGCGAACCTTATGCAGCTTTCTCATCCGATGTCCGTCGATGTTTACGTCCAAAATACCGTCGCAAAATCCCGTCTGGTTATTGTTCGGGTGTTGGGTGGTGAAAGCTATTTTCAATATGGGCTCGAGAAGTTGCTGGAGACGGCTCAACAGAATGATGTCGATCTGGTTGTTCTTCCGGGGGATGACAAGCCGGATCCGGGATTGGCCAGGTTCAACACGGTAGATGGTGCTTTTGCGGAGCGATGTTGGGACTATCTCAAAGAGGGCGGCCCGCAAAACATGGATCGTCTTCTCGGTCTTGCGGCATTTCATCTGAATACAGGCGACGAACCGCCCGATGCAGTGCCACTGATGAAAGCCGGCATGTGGTACCCCGAAGCCGGCATCTGTGATCTTTCAGAATTCAGAACGCACTGGAGCAAAGAGGCTCCCGTTGTAGCGATTGCTTTTTACAGGGCATTGGTTCAATCGGGTGGCCTGCAGCCAATCACTGCTGTCGTGCAAGCGCTTTCGAAACACGGCATCAATGTACTTCCGATGTTTGTTTCCAGCCTCAAGGATCCGGTTTCGGTTGACATTGTCCGGTCAGTCTTCTCACAAGCCCGTCCATCACTGGTGCTGAATGCGACCGGTTTTGCAGTTTCCTCTCCCGGAGGTTCTCATCAGAATACGGTTCTGGATGAATGCGATTGTCCGGTTCTTCAGATCGTGCTGGCAGGCAGCTCACAGGAAGTATGGCAAAACTCTTCACAGGGATTGTCAGCGCGCGACCTTGCCATGAATGTTGCGTTGCCCGAGGTGGACGGGCGCGTATTCACCCGGGCGATTGCATTCAAGAATGCGAGAAGGTTCGACGAAGCGGTGCAATCGAACATCGTCGTACATGAGGCCGATGCTAGTCGTGTCGAATATGTTGCCGAGATCTCTGATAACTGGTTGAAACTCATCCATGCTGAGCCTGGCGAAAAGCGCCTTGGAATTATCCTTGCCAACTATCCCAATCGGGATGGAAGACTGGGAAATGGCGTGGGGCTGGACACGCCTGCGGGTACAGTCAACGTGCTGAACGCACTTAAAGAAAGCGGTTATGATACGGCGGAGTTTCCAGAGGATGGTGATGGGCTGATCACGCATCTGCAGGAAGGTCCAACCAATGCTGCAACCGATGGGCGTGTGGTTCGGGAAACGATTTCCCTGAGTCATTACAATGACTTCTTTGCTTCGCTTCCAGTTGAGATTCAGGATGAAGTTCGCCTGCGATGGGGTGAGCCGCAATCCGATCCGTTTTTCATAAAGGATCAGGAGGTTTTTGCGGTTTCGGTTTCTGTATTCGGGAATGTTGCCGTCGGGATTCAGCCGGCAAGAGGTTACAACATTGACCCCACAGATACCTATCACTCACCGGATCTTGTCCCGCCGCATGGGTACATCGCTTTCTACGCATGGATGAGGAATAGCTTTGGTGCTCACGCAATTATCCATATGGGAAAGCACGGCAACCTGGAGTGGCTTCCCGGTAAGGCACTTTCTTTGAGTGAGACCTGTTATCCGGAAGCGGTAATGGGCCCGGTTCCAAATTTCTATCCTTTCATCGTCAATGACCCGGGTGAGGGTACTCAGGCGAAGCGACGAATTTCCTCTGTGATCATCGACCATCTCACGCCGCCTCTGACGCGGGCTGAAAGCTATGGTCCGCTCCGTGATCTCGAAGCACTTGTGGACGAGTACTACGAAGCTGCCGGCAATGATCCGCGTCGATTGCGGTTACTAAAAAAACAGATACTTGAACTGATCGAGGACATCGGTCTTGATGAAGATGCGGGAATTGTTTCAGGTGACCGGGATGAAGAGAAACTCGAAAAGCTTGATGGCTATCTCTGTGAACTGAAAGAGATGCAGATTCGCGACGGGCTGCATGTGTTTGGTACTTCACCTGAAGGCCGGTTGCATGAAGATCTGGTGACAGCGCTCGTGCGGGTGCCGCGCGGTCCTTCAACTGATTCCGGCGGGGATGCCGGAGGTCAGAGTCTCCAACGGGCAATTGCTGAAGACGCCGGACTGGACTTTGACCCGCTTGATTGTGACATGGCCGCGATCTGGGATTTGCCCAAGCCGGAAAAACTGCAACAGGTGTCCGATGAGCCCTGGCGTTCCAATGGTGATGCCGTAGAGCGGATTGAGCTTCTGGCTTCTAGTCTGGTTGCAGGCGACGTGGAATGTCCCGAACAATGGGAGCGTACTTCTGCCGTCCTGCAAACTGTTCGCGAAATTGTAGAGCCGGCTGTCCGCTCCTGTGGCGAGAAGGAAATTCTGAACCTGCTCGGAGGCCTGCAGGGAAAATTTGTAGTACCGGGGCCTTCCGGTGCACCAACCAGAGGACGTCTGGATGTTCTGCCGACCGGACGAAATTTCTATTCGGTTGACAGTCGTGCCGTGCCGACGCCGGCTGCCTGGGAGTTGGGCCGAAAATCAGCCGAACTGCTGATCAAACGTTACCGGCAGGATCATGGCGAGTGGCCGACCTCTTTCGGACTGTCAGCCTGGGGTACCTCCAATATGCGCACAGGTGGGGATGATATTGCGCAGGCGCTTGCGCTTTTGGGTGCAAAGCCGGTCTGGGATCACGCATCGCGGCGATTGACAGGGTTTGAAGTCATTACGCTGGCCGAGCTTGGCCGTCCAAGGGTTGATGTCACCCTTAGAATTTCAGGATTTTTCCGCGATGCATTCCCCGCGCAGATCGAACTGTTTGACAAGGCTATCCGAGCGATCGGTTCTCTGGAAGAGGAACCGCGTGATAATCCGGTTGCAGCCCGCATGGGTGCTGAACAGGCAAAGCTCCTGAAAGAAGGGATATCATTTGACGAAGCAACCCGCAGGGCGGGTTACCGTATTTTCGGTTCGAAGCCCGGTGCTTATGGAGCAGGCCTGCAGGCCCTGATTGATGAGAGAGGCTGGGAAAACAGCAATGATCTCGCCAATGCATATATGGCCTGGGGTTCGTATGCCTACGGGCAAAAGGAGGATGGAAAAGAGGACCGCGCAAGCTTTGCTTCGAGATTGGCTGAAGTGGAAGCAGTAATCCATAATCAGGACAATCGAGAACATGATCTTCTGGATTCAGATGATTACTATCAGTTTGAAGGTGGGATGACAGCTGCAGTGGAACAGGCGTCAGGCAATCGCCCATCCGTGTATCATAACGACCATTCACGCCCCGAGAAGCCCGTTGTCAGAGCGCTGGAGGAGGAGATTGCCCGAGTCGTGCGTGCACGTGCTGCCAATCCGAAATGGATCGAGGGCGTGATGCGTCATGGCTACAAGGGTGCTTTTGAAATGGCGGCTACGCTGGACTATATGTTCGCGTTTTCCGCTACAACCGGTGCTGTACGCAACCATCATTTCGAGTTGCTGTACAATGCCTACCTTGTTGATGAAAATGTGCTGGAGTTTTTGCGGGACAAAAATCCGGAAGCACTCAAGGAAATGGCAGAACGGTTTCTGGAGGCGGAAGAACGTGGCCTGTGGACCCCACGGTCGAATTCCGCAAAATTTGCGCTGCAGGGGCTTAGGGACGGAAGCGGGGCAGCATGACGGTGAAACCGCTTCTAGATGCATTCAGGGACTACGTAACAACGAGGGAAGAGGTAACAACACGCAAATGGTTTGATTCCTTTGACTGGAACCTTACCGGACGCGATGTGCAGCCGCAACAAGTGCCGGCGGTCAAGGAACTGCCCGAAGTTGTTCAGCATCTTGGCGAGCAGGAGAAACAACTGGGAAAGCTGTTTGTTGATCTAAGAGAGCAATTGCACTGGATTCAGTCATACTCAGCTGATGATTTCGGCCAGCATATGGTCGATCACTACGGCTATGTTGAGATTATCGGTACGCGCGGACACTACGTATCAGACAGTCTTGCCGCCGGTATTGTTTATTTTGGTCGTGGAATAAATTATCCGGAGCATTGGCATGACTCCCATGCATTGTATTATCCGTTGACCGGAACAGGATTGTGGAGCCAAAGCGGTGGTGAATATCTACCGAAAAAATCCGGTGAGTTTGTCTTCCACGAACCGGGTGAACCCCACGCGTTGAAGGTGCCGGATTTGCCTTTGCTTGCTGTCTGGGTCTGGCGGGGCGGTGATCTTGCCCAGAAATCGGATTATTTGTAACGGGATGCGAACATGAACGAGATTGTTGCTGATGGCGGATGTTTGTGCGGAGCGGTTCGCTATTCCATAAAGGGTGAACTGATCTGGTCCGGTTATTGTCATTGTGAAAGCTGTCGCCGGCACACATCTTCGCCCGTGGCAAGTTTCATAGATGTTCATGAAAAAGACATGATGTTTCATGGTGATAACCTCAAAGTTTACAAGTCATCGGAGAATGTGGAGAGGTCATTCTGTAACGTCTGCGGCACACCAATCAGCTACCTGACTCATGATCGCCCGGGAGAAATTCAACTTTATACCATGACGCTTGATTTCCCGGAGAAAGTGGGACCGTCAGAGCACGTGCATTGTGAGGAAAGACTGCCCTGGTTTCAGGTTGATGACAGTCTACCGAGGTTTGACGGGAGTGCTCTGGATGACGATTAGGGCGCTTCTGAATGCGTGGCGGGATTATGTCTGTTCGAGACCGGAACCGGTCGTGAAAGACTGGCTCGAACGCTTTGACTGGGACCTTCCGGAGCGTGACCTCCCTCCAAATGACCTTTACGCAACCCGGCACATACCGGATTGTTTATCCTATGCCGGAGAGCTCGAATCGGGCCTGGTACAAATTTTCATTGAGCATATGGACAAGGTTCACTGGGCGCAGATGTGGGATCCGGATGATTTTGGCCGATACTTCACCGACAATTACTGCCATCTGCAGCTGATTGGACCGGAGGGCCATTTTGCTTCGGATACAATCGCTGGCGGTATTGTGATGTACGGCCCGCACACTCATTATCCCAATCATTGGCATCTGGCAGAAGAAATCTACATTCCACTGACCGGTAATGGCTTGTGGTCGAGGGATAATGGAGATTATGTTCTGAGGGACGCAGGCGAATTTATTTTTCATGAAGAAAATGTACCCCATGCGATGAAATGCGAGGATACTCCAATGCTGGCTTTGTGGATCTGGCATGGTGGCGATCTACAAGCGAAGGCAGATCATTAAGGATAGAAAAATGGCTGAAAAATCCGATCGTGTAAAAAAAATGAGCGAAGAAGAGCTCAATGCCCGTCATGCGGAGAAGATGAAAAAGAAAAAGGCTGCTCGCGATAAAATCATTGCAACCAAGACGATCGAGAAGGGGCTTACCATCGTTCATACCGGCAAGGGGAAGGGCAAGTCGACCGCCGCTTTTGGTATGGTGTTCAGGGCGCTTGGCAATGGAATGCGTGTCGGGGTTGTTCAGTTTGTTAAAGGCAAGTGGGGAACCGGCGAGCGGGTAGTGCTTGAAAAATTTGGTGAGCAGGTTGAAATGGCGACCATGGGAGAGGGATTCACCTGGGAAACGCAGGATCGTCAGCGGGATATTGATGCGGCCACGCAAGCCTGGGAAAAGGCCAAGGCGATGATAATGGACGAAAACCTCGATATGGTATTGTGCGATGAGCTGAACATTGTTCTTCGCTACGACTACCTCGACGTTGCAGACATAGTTGAGACCCTGAAAGCCAAACCGGAGATGAAACATGTCATCGTTACGGGCCGGAATGCGAAAGATGAACTGATTGAATTCGCTGACCTTGTTACCGAGATGGAAATGGTAAAACATCCGTTCCGCTCCGGTGTAAAAGCCCAGGTTGGGATTGAATTTTGAGCAGCAGTGCCTTCGTTGAGGCAGTCGGCCAGGTTCACCAGAACCTCAGCGGAGTCCTTGATGCTACGCCTCTACAGCGGAATCAGTATCTGTCGGATTTGCACAGCGCAGACGTGTGGTTGAAGCGGGAAGACCTCTCGCCGGTCCGTAGTTACAAGATTCGTGGTGCCTATGCTTTCCTGATTGAAGCACTGCAGGAAAAGCCTGATCAAAAACTCTTTGTTTGCGCTTCTGCCGGGAACCATGCCCAGGGCTTTGCCCATGCCTGTCGGAATTTCCGCAAGAAGGGCGTGATATTCATGCCTCAGACGACCCCACAACAAAAGGTACTCAAAACCTCAACATTCGGCGCACCACACGTTGAAATACGTCTTGTGGGAGACGGATTTGATGCGGCTAACAGAGCAGCACTGGAATTTTGCGAGGAAAATGACGGCCAGATGGTTCCTCCGTTTGATCATCCGAGGATCATCAGAGGGCAGGCAACCATTGCAAAGGAAATTCAGGAGCAATTCCCGCAGGAAAGCGTTATCGACAGGATCGTTTTGCCGGTAGGGGGAGGCGGTCTTTCCGCAGGAGTTACGCGCTATATGCGGGAAGCCGGTCAAACCTGTGAGTTTACGTTTGTCGAACCAGACTTGGCACCAAGTCTTCATGAATCTCTCGCTTCGGGGGAACGTAGGGCTTTGGAAAAAGTTGACAATTTTGTGGATGGTGCAGCTGTCGCACAAATCGGGGAAAACAATTTTGAGCTGTTAAAGGCGTATGATGTATCTGACGTCGTTCTGGCACCAACAAATGGTGTCTGCGCGACGATGATCGATATCCTGAATATCGAAGGTATTGTCCTTGAACCGGCCGGAGCACTGGCAATTGATGCGCTTAATAGAATGCCGACCGAACTCGTACGTGGAAAGACGATTATCTGTATCACATCTGGTGGAAACTTTGATTTTGAACGGTTGCCTGAGGTCAAGGAGCGAGCCCTGAAATATTCAGGTTTGAAGAAATATTTTGTCCTTCAGTTTCCACAAAGACCAGGTGCTTTGAGGGATTTCCTTGCCTTGTTGGGGCCGGAAGATGATATTGCCCGGTTTGAATATCTGAAGAAATCCGCCAGGAATTTCGGCTCGGTTCTGATTGGCATTGAAACGGGGAAAGCGGAGAATTTTCCCGTACTGACCAGCAAAATGGACCAGATGGGCATGCGATGGGAGGATATCACTGAAAATGAAATCCTCGCCAACTTTCTGATTTGATAAGGCTTTTGAAGATGCGGAACAGTCTTAGCCAGCCTTTTCGGAGCCGAGATTTAACTTGAGCCATTGCTCGATCTTGCAGACCAGTTTGTTGGGTGAAACCGGTTTGGAAAGATAATCATCCATACCTGCATCAATGCATGATTCCATATCGCCCTTGAGCGCGTGCGCTGTTACTCCAACAATCGGTATTCTGCCAATGCCCTGTTCTTTTTCGAATTTGCGGATTGCCGTGGTGGCCTCTTTGCCGTTCATCTCAGGCATTGAGACATCCATCAGGATCAATCTTGGTCGCTGTGCCTTGTATGTGGCCAACGCGAGGCGACCGTTCTCAACGATTTTGTAATTCAGTCCGGTTTCATCAAGGATTTGAGTGAATACGATCTGGTTGACCTCGTTGTCTTCGGCCACGAGTACATCCAACTCATCAGGCACGATCTGCACGGTGGCGTCAGGCTGACTGACAGGCACATCGACGCTTTCTGTATCATCGATTTTGGGCACTGAAGTTTCGAGATTTGCCCTAGAGTTGGCGATCACCTGTAGGATGGTCTCGAGAAGCATCGAAGAACGTGTTGGCTTTGTCAGGTTGGCGCTGCTTCCAAGACCTGCAAGCTGTTTGTTCACTTCGGAACTGTCCACCGATGTCAACATGACAACGGGAATGTCCCTTGTTGCTTCATTTGACCGTAAATGACGCAGAACCTCTGCGCCGTTCATTTCAGGCATCTGATAGTCAAGAATGACAAGATCGACTTTCAGCCCGTTGCGGATCACAGCATCCATCAACCCAAGTCCCTCTGCGCCTGAAGCAGCCGCAGCAGCATCAAACTTCCAGGCGACCATTTGTTCGTTTAGGATTGACCGGTTAACCGCATTGTCGTCGATGATCAGGATCCGGGCATCACTCAGGTCTCCCGGTATCACATGCCGGCCAGTGGTGGCGTTAACTTCGGCGGGCAGGCTGATCTCAAACCAGAATGAAGAGCCCTTGCCGACTTCACTTTCCACCTGGATTTCCCCTCCCATGAGATTTACCAGAGAGGAAGCGATTGAAAGCCCAAGGCCGGTTCCTTCATGCTTACGGGTGGCGGAAGTATCCACCTGGCTGAACTTCTGGAAGACCTGGGAACATTTTTCAGGCGGAATGCCGATCCCTGTATCTTCTACGATGAATTTCAGATTTGCCATTCCGTTTTCATCAATGGTTCCATCGACATTGACATAGATGTGACCTTTTTCGGTAAACTTCACAGCGTTGCCCAGAAGATTTGTCACAACCTGACGAATTCGGCCAACATCGCCGGTTACCGTTTTCGGCAGATGCGGATTCACACGTACGATCAACTCCAGGTCTTTTTCGGCGACCTTGGCAGACACCAATGTAGCAACATCCTCAATGGCCTCGGGGAGATTGAACGGAGCAGGGTCAAGTTCCATCTGACCCGCATCGATCTTGGAGAAATCCAGGATGTCGTTGATGATTGTCAGCAGGGATGCACCGGATTTGACGATCACATCCGTGAACATTGCCTGTTTGGGGTCCATTTCGGTTAGGGCCAAAAGCTCTGCCATACCCATGATGCCGTTCATTGGCGTACGGATTTCGTGGCTCATATTCGCAAGAAATTCAGATTTGGCCCGCTCGGCTGATTCAGCCGTTTTCATGGCCGCTTCGAGCTCCTTCTGCTCTTTTACCGACATGGTCGCATCGCGGCCAGAGCCGACATAACCTTCAAAGTTGCCGTTCCTGTCGAATATCGGGTTTGCACTTATTGCAAGCCAAACCACTGTCCCATCGTCCATTGTCCTTGGATGGGTGAAATCCCTGAATGGGCGGTGGTTTTCAAGGTCTTCCAGATGCTGCTGAAAAACTTCCGGATCAATGTTGGGAATGCCTGTATCGTTTCTGGTTTTACCAAGCAGCATTTCCGGCTTTACGCCTGTGACCGTTTCGAAAGTTTCTGAAAAATAGGAAAACCTGAGCTCACTATCCATTTCCCAGAACCAGTCCGTGTTCGCTTCGGCAAAGGCTTTGAACCGCTCTTTCTGGCGTTCATTATCCGTAAGCGCGACCTCAAGCTTGGACTTGGCATTCTGTAACTCATTTTTACGCTCAACCTGATCTGTTACATTGCGGCCAGAACCGAGATAGCCCTCAAAATTGCCATTCAGATCAAACATTGGGTAGCCGCTTACGGCCAGCCAGACTGATTTATTGTCATCCGTGGTTCGCTTGTATGTGAAATCACGAAATGCCTTGCGTTCCTTCAGGATTTCCATGTGCTGATTGAGGTCTTCCGGATCAACGCCCGAGGTGGCAATTTCAGTACGTTTTTTCCCGAGAAATTCTTCCGGGCGGACACCGGTACTTGGTTCGAAGCCATCAGAAAAATGGGTGAACCTAAGTTCCGTGTCCATTTCCCAGAACCAGTCTGAATTTGCTTCGGCGAAGGCCTTGAATTTTTCTTTACTGGCTTCATTCTCTGCAAAAGCTTTTTCGAGCTCCTGCTTCGCACTCTTCAGTTCCTGCCGACGCTGGACCTGTTCAGTGACCTTTCTGCCTGATCCAAGATACCCCTCAAAATTGCCGTTACGGTCAAACACGGGCGTGCCGCTGATTGAAAACCACACGGTTTTTCCATCCAGTTCCCGGGAATAGACAAATTCGCGGAACGGGCGGTGCTGGTTGAGGTCTTCAAGGTGTTTGTTGAAACTTTCCTCATCAACTCCAACGTTAATTGACTCACCTCGTTTCTGACCAATTAAAGTTTCCGGTGCGATGCCTGAAACCTGCTCGAACCCGTCGGAAAATCCGCTAAATCTCAATTCAGCATCCATTTCCCAAAACCAGTCCGCGTTCGTCTCTGCGAATGCCTTGAATCGGTCCTTGCTGCTGTCCAGATCCTGCACTGCGATTTCGAGTTCAGACTTTGCCTTTTCAAGTTCCTCGCGGTGCGTTTCCATTTCGGTAATGTCGGTGAAAGTTACCGTCAATCCGCCAAGGCTGTTTGCAACGCGGTCAATGAGCATCGTCAAGCCGTTGACATTCTTGCGTTTTACAGTTTTTGCGAGGGTTTTGCTGAAGTTCTTGTACAGCTTGCCGAGGTATTTTTCGGAAGCATCCTCATCACCAAAGTCGCCGCGCTCCTTCTGGAACTCAAGGAAATCCTTCCAAGGCTTACCGATTGCCATCAATTCATCCGGCACATCCAGGATTTCTTTGGCTTTCGGGTTGAAAAACTCAATGTTTTCAGACCCCAGGACCAAAATGCCCTGACGGCTGGCATCGGTGATTTCCTCAAGAAGATTGAGGGTTTTCTGCACCTCCATGTCGCGCATTCTGATCTGGGTGATATCCGTATAGGTTACCGTAACCCTGTCATCGTCATGAGGCGTAATATCCACCTGAACATAGCTTCCGCCCGGAGTTTCACGCTCGATCTGCTGCTTTTCGTGGCTTAGAATGATTTCGAGGTTGGCTTTTACAGCTTCTTCAGCAGCTTCACCCGAACCGAAATGTCCTTTTGCCTGAAGGGTTTCAAGATAATCCTCCAGAGGCATGCCTATCTGGACTTCTTCTTTGGAAACATCAAGGATTTCAAGCAGGGCGGGGTTGAAGAACTTCAGTGCATAATCCTCAAAAACGATCATGCCCTGGGCCATGTCGTTGGTCGTGTCGCTGAGAAGACGGGAAGCTTCGGTGATCTCTGCTTCGCGCAATTTTATCTTGTTGATGTTCTCCATTTCGGTGGTGATGTCGACATAGGAATGCACAATGTGTTCATCGCCGATTTCCCGGACACGATATCGGAGGTAACGACCATCCACCAACATGAGTGTTTGCGGTTTTTTGATAGCGTTACGATAGATTTCCTTTGCAAATGAAAGGAATTCATCTTTTGTCATTTCCACTTTGTGGAGCGGCTTGATTTCCCGCCTGTCATAAAGGACGCTGAATACGCAAGTCAGTGTTTTGCACTGTTCAAACAGTTCGCGACTACTGCTGAGAATATCAAGAAAGTAGTCATTATAGCGGATTATGTTCTCTTCTTTGTCAGTGACGAGGAACGCATTCTCTGAGGCAAGCAGGATCGTTGACATCAAATCCTGGCTTTCCATCAGTTGCTGCTCGTTTTCCATCATCTCCGTGACGTTTGTTCTCAAGCCGACGAGATTTCCTGATTCCGTTCTCCTGTCCCGCTGTTTGATCCATTTGCCATCGTGAGCCTTGAAGGTCTTGTCGACACCTTCATCGCTTCTACGTTTCTCGATCAGGCTTTGGACGAACTCTTCTTCTTTCCCTTTTTCAACGGGAATGATACCGGAATTGACTAGGTTTGTAGTCATTTCCCGGTAGGTTTTCCCCGGTATCAGGAATTTTCCACCTTCTCCGAATTGCTGGCGGAACGCATCATTGAAGACCACAAGGCGGTCTTCTTCATCAAAAATCACAAATCCGTCGTCGATTGTCTCGATAGCCTCGATCATGCGTTGCTGGATTGTTTTGATTTCTCCGCGTGCTTTCTCGAGTTCATCAGCCTTTTGTTTTTGATCGGTGATATCAAAATAGGAGATCAATCTACGTTTGTCAGAAAGATTGGTCACTGAATAAAGGAGGTGAACTCCATCAGCGCGTACGAATTCTCGTGGTTTGACATTGCCCTTTTTGACTTCGGCAAGGCGGCTAGCAATATAATCTTCCCAATCTTCATCCTTCACGTCATAGATGTTGTTATCGCGATTAATGTCGATCAGAAGCCGAAAATCATCCCCGACGTTCAACGTATCTTCAGCCGCGTTCCAGATCCTGTAAAACGCTTTGTTGATAAGTTGTACCTTAAGGTCTTCATTTACGACAACTACACCCATATCCAACGAATTGATGGTCGTTAGAAGATCTTTATTTGATTTGTCGGAAGCCATTTTTACCCCAATATCCGAACCCGCCTTGCGCCCGTTTATCAACGCGAGCAGCGAGAGCTTTGCTTGGAGGGTGTACGGACATGGTTAACAAATTGATAATTACACAGTAACCTGCCCTGAAAATCAGGGGATTTGAGATGATTGTTGTAGACCAGATCAAGAACTGGCTTGAACAGGACAAGTCAGTAAGGCGGGTAGCTGAGGATATACAACTGACAAGCGAGTTGATTCTCCTGGTCAGAATGATTTTCGCCGATGGCGAACTGAAGCCTCAAGAACTGCATGATTTCAAGCAGATATGCAAAATAGCATTCGGAATTCCGGAGGAAGATGTCGCTGATGTTCTCAAATATCTACGGGAATTCGGTTACGAGACAACTGCTGAGGATGCAGCTGCGATGTTTCAAAACCTGGAGCCGGAGCGTAAAAGGACTCTTTTGGTTCACATGCTGTCAATTGCCAAATCCGATCAGGAGATTCACAGCCAAGAGGCTGAATTGATTCGCAAGACGGCATCGGTCCTTGGCGTAAATGCACAGGATTTTGCAGACAGCCAATAAGCAAGTCTGGTCGCAAATTTCACGATTTCCGACGTGAAACGATTTGACCGGAAGACAGCAAATTTCTAAGGTCCGAAGAAATAGATGGTGCCTCGATCAGAGGCTGAGAAAGATTCCGGTGCGGTTGACCCAAACAGGGGACCTAGACGGAGGCTGTCGTGAGTAACGTTTTCTGTGAACGTTCTTCTACGCCCATGCTTTTCAGCGATTGGTTGATGCAATTTTTGAAACTGCGGATAGGGTGAATGAAATGAGATTTCCAATATTTGTGTTTTTGGTTTTTCTTGCATCCGTCGAGACGGCGCATGCACACTGGGGACATCTGGGTGAACTTGCCGGGCATGCTCACTGGATTGGAATTGGTGCTGTTGTTGTCGCTGGAGCGCTTGCGGGAATTGTCGGGCTTCTGTCAGAAGACGACAAAGAAGATGCTGATGAGGAGACGGAGACTCCGGAAAGGGAACCAGTATGATTGAGAGGCTGGACAAGTAACATCGATTGAGATTTATGCCAGCTGACAAAACTGCATTTCGGGAACATGCTTTGCTGCAGATTCAGTCTCGAATTGAGCACCAAATTCACTACCCATAAACTAGATGCAAAAAGTCCCTGTGGAACTTTAAACCAGCGAGAGAAGTAATACCGGTTGCAACCCTTCGATTACATCAGAGACCCCGAAGAGATTTATCGCCAGTCTTTTGCGATTGTGGAATCGGAAGCAGGGATTGGAAGCTTGCCAGTTGCGATGCATGCAATCGCGACCCGGTTGATCCATTCATGCGGGATGGTTGATGTCATCGATGATCTTGATTTTTCGATAAATGCGGTTGAGTGCGGCAAAGATGCTTTGAAACAATGCCGGCCAGTTTACTGCGATGTCGAGATGGTCAAGTCAGGAATAATAGAAAGGTTCTTGCCTTCCGATCTGCCTGTCCTGTGTTCGCTCAATGATCAAAGGGTACCTGAGCATGCAAAGCAGATTGGGAACACTCGATCCGCTGCGGCCGTTGATTTTTGGGATGATATGTATGGTTCCGTGGTTGTGGTTGGTAACGCGCCGACTGCACTATACCGTTTGCTGGAAAGGGTTTCTGAGGGTGCAGCCAAACCTGCGCTTGTAATCGGCATGCCTGTCGGATTCGTGGGCGCGGTTGAATCAAAAGAGGCGCTGGCAAATAATGGTTTCGGTATTGAATTCATAACCGTACACGGTCGACGCGGGGGATCAGCAATGGCATCCAGTGTCCTTAATGCTTTGGCCGGAGAATTGTCATGACGAAGCCCTGGCTCGATGTTATCGGTATCGGAGAAGACGGCACGGATGGTCTGTCAACGTCTGCTTTGGAGTGCTTGTCTCGGGCAGAAATTATCATTGGCGGTGACCGCCATCACACATTGGTCCCCAATGCCCGCGCGGAACGCATCTCCTGGCCGTCTCCGTTCGATGCGATGATCGCAAAAATCCGCTCTTACAAGGGCAAGAGGATCGTTGTTCTCGTGACTGGTGATCCGCTGTGGTATTCGGTTGGCGCGCGAATTCTGAAAGCCATACCGAGGGAAGAGGTCTGCTTCCATCCTCAGCTTTCCGCGTTTCAGTGGGCCGCGTGCCGGATGGGCTGGAGCCTTGCGGATTGCGAAACACTGACGATCCACGGCAGGCCTGACAGTCAGATGCTGCCTTATCTGGCTCCAAATGTCCGGATGCTTGTTTTGACACAGGATTCGGATAGCCCCGAAACCGCAGCGAAACTTCTTTCAGACCATGGGTTCGGCAAGAGCAGGATGTCGGTTCTGGCTGCTCTAGGTGGTGACCGTGAAGAGCGGTTTGATGGTGTCGCGGAAACCTGGTCGCATGATGTCCCGGATTTCCACACGCTTGCGATTGAATGCGTTGCGGGAGCTGATGCCCAGTGGTATCCGCGTACCGGAGGTTTGCCGGATGAGGCTTTCATCCATGACGGGCAGATTACCAAGCGGTTCATACGAGCAGCGACAATTTCTTCTCTGGCTCCCTATCCGGGTGCGGTGCTTTGGGATGTGGGAGCCGGCTGTGGCTCGGTCGCTATAGAATGGATGCGTGCTGCCAGAGAGACTGCTGCTTTTGCGATCGAGCCCGTTTCTGAGCGCACATCCATGATTGCCGAGAACTCGGCCAGATTAGGGGTGGAAAAATTGAAAATCATACAGGGAAGAGCGCCTGAAAGTCTCAAGTCGTTGCCGCAACCGGACGCTGTTTTCATCGGCGGTGGGCTGACCACAGAAGATGTGTTCGAGACTTGCTGGGATGCGTTGCGCGACACCGGCAGGATGGTTGCCAACGCAGTAACAGTAGAAAGTGAGGCAAAGTTGCTCAAGCTGCAACACCAGTATGGAGGTGATCTGGCCAGGTTCTCTGTACAACAGGCGGAACCTGTTGGGCGTTTCAAAGGTTGGAAGCCCCTAATGCCGGTTACCCAGTGGAGCGTAGTGAAATGAAGCGGAGTTTGCGTGTTGCGGATGTGCTGAAAATCCTGTCAGGACTTTCAGCGAATAGCCGGTACAGTACGATAGGGTGTCTCGAAAGATGACTGGAACCCTTTTTGGCATAGGCGTGGGACCAGGAGACCCGGATCTGCTGACATTAAAGGCACACCGGATTCTCGTTTCCTGCCCGGTGGTGGCGTACCCGGCACCCGATGATGGCGACAGTTTCGCGCGGGCCATTGTTGCTGAGCATCTAACGTCCGGACAGACAGAAATCCCAATCGTGATTCCCATGAGGGTTGAGCGATTTCCCGCCGTTCAGATTTACGATGAAAAAGCGGAAGAGATTGCAGGGCATCTGCGGAGCGGCTCTGACGTTGCGGTGCTTTGCGAAGGTGATCCGTTTTTCTACGGTTCATTCATGTATTTGTTTGAGCGTCTTTCCGGGGAATTTGATTGTGAAATCGTGCCCGGGGTTTCCTCGCTGATGGCCTGTGCTGCGGCTTTGCAACGTCCGCTTGCTGCACGCAATGACGTGCTTTCCATCGTCCCGGCTCCGCTTGACAATGAAACCATTATTCAGCGCTTTGAATCCGGAGATGCCATAGCGATTATCAAGATAGGCCGTCATTTTGCACGGATACGCGATTTGATTGAACAGGCAGGATTGATGGACCGGGCGGGTTATCTGGAACGGATTTCACTTGACAATCAGCAGGTCATGCCACTGGTGCAGGTGAAGGAAGAAAAGGCTCCGTATTTCTCGATGATCCTGATTTACAAGGGTGCGGAGAGTTGGATCAGGAAACTCGAAATGCCCGTGGAGGTAAAGGGATGACCAGTATTGTCATTTTGTCCGATGCTGCTTTTCCCGTTGCAGAAAAGATCAAGTCCGAGATCGGTGGCGAGATACAGGGGCTGGCAGCGCGTTGTCAAAGGTCTGATTCTGTTTTTGCGGACGTCAAAGCCCACGTAAGAGACTGTTTTGCCCAAGGTAAACCGATCATAGCAATTATGGCTACAGGAGCCTTGGTTCGTCTGCTGGCTCCGGTTTTGGATGACAAACAGTCGGAACCCCCTGTGATTGCTGTTTCGGAAGATGGTTCTTCGGTTGTTCCTTTGCTGGGTGGGCACCGCGGTGCCAACGATCTTGCTCGTCAGATTGCAGAAGTTAACAGCGGTCATGCGGCAATTACCACAGCAGGTGACTTGCGTTTTGGCGTTGCCCTGGATCAGCCGCCTGATGGCTGGACGCTAGCAAACCCCGAAAATGCAAAAAACGTTATGGCCGAAATCCTGCAAACAGAAGAAGTCAGGATTCAGGGCAGATATGTCAATGCTGCGGTTTGGTTGACAGAAAGCGCTCTCCCGCTGGATGATGACGGAGAATGTGTGCTTTCAATTTCAGAAACTGAACGTGAGGCGGCACCGCTCGAGTTGATTTACAATCCACAGAGGCATGTAATTGGAATTGGATGTGAGCGCGGCACTTCTGCTGAAGAAGTGGTTGGACTTGTGGACAGGGTCCTGGAAGAAAGCAAGATTGCCAAGGGTGCGATTGCCGGAATAGCGTCAATAGATGTGAAAGCAGACGAACCTGCAATCCAGGCCGTAGCCGACTATCTGAGTGTGTCGGCGCGATTCCTGGATGCAGCAACCCTTGAAATGGAAACGCCGAGACTCGCGAACCCGTCGGAGATCGTTTTCACGGAAGTCGGCTGTCATGGTGTCGCTGAAGGGGCTGCGCTGGCTGCGACCGGCCCTGATAGCGAGCTTGTGGTTCCAAAGGAAAAATCGAATAGGGCAACCGTTGCAATTGCCAAGGCTCCGGAAATCGTTGACCTGAAAAATGTGGGGCGAAGTCGCGGCAGGCTTTTTGTTGTTGGTATCGGTCCTGGACAGGATGAATGGCGGTCACCCGAAGTTACTCGTATGCTGTTGGAGGCCACTGATCTGGTTGGCTATTCGCTATACCTTGATCTCGTTTCTGAACTCACGCGCGGCAAAGTTCGTCATGATTTCGATCTGGGCAAGGAAGAGGACCGTGTTCGCCATGCGATGGAACTGGCAGGCCATGGCAAGGATGTTGCACTCGTTTGCTCCGGTGATGCCGGCATCTATGCGATGGCAACACTGGTGTTTGAATTGCTGTCCGAGGGTGATTTGTCAGATGGAGCGCAACGGATTGGGATCGAGGTTTCTCCGGGAATCTCCGCTCTTCAGGCGGCGGCCGCTCGGGCAGGTGCTCCGCTTGGTCACGATTTTTGCACGATTTCTCTTTCCGATCTTCTCACGCCATGGGAGGCAATCAAGATGCGGGTCAACGCTGCAGCAGCAGGTGATTTCGTGATTGCATTCTACAATCCTGTATCGAAGCGCCGCCGGACCCAACTGGAATATGCAAAGGGCGTTTTGCTCCAGCATCGTCCTTCCGATACTCCGGTTATTCTGGCGACCAATCTTGGGCGGGACGGGGAGCTTGTGCGTGTGATACCGCTGGCGGATCTCGACACTAACGAGGTGGATATGCTGACGGTGGTTATCGTCGGATCTTCCGAAACAAAAACAGTTGCCACCGGCGATGGGCGAACCTGGGTTTACACGCCGCGTGGCTATGCAGCCAAAGAAGGAAGCAGGATAGGAGCATGACGGTATATTTTATTGGAGCAGGCCCTGGCGCCCCAGACCTCATTACCGTTCGTGGTCTGAAACTGATCGAAAAATGCCCGGTGTGTCTGTTTGCCGGATCGCTGGTGCCGAAGGATATCGTCGCTTCAGCGCCTGACGATGCGTTGGTTATGGATACGGTTCCGATGCACCTCGATGAAATTATTGACAGGATCAGTAAAGCGCATGATGAGGGCAAGGATGTCGCTCGCGTTCATTCTGGCGATCCGTCGATTTACGGGGCCACTGCCGAGCAGATGCGAAGGCTGGACGTGCTCGGCATCGACTATGAGATTGTTCCCGGTGTATCGGCCTATGCCGCTGTCGCAGCGAAAACGAAGACAGAACTCACGTTGCCGGAAATCTCGCAAACCGTAATCATTACACGTACCGGCATGAAGGCTTCTGCCATGCCCAAAGGAGAGGAACTGGAAACGCTTGGTCAGTCCGGTGCAACCCTCGCCATTCATCTTTCCATCCGCAACCTTGATTATATTCGTGAGGCACTTGAACCCTTTTATGGAGCAGATTGCCCGGTCTTAATCGCTTATCGGGCGACCTGGCCGGATGAGCTTTATATCAGGACTACGTTGACCGGAATGAAGGCCGAAGTCCGCAAGGCGAAGCTTACCCGCACCGCGCTTATTCTGGTCGGAAAGGTGCTGAGCGAGGTCGAATTCCGGGACAGCGATCTGTACAATGCGGATTTCACCCATGTGTTGCGAAACAGCGGCAAGAAGAAAGTGAAGGCTTGATCAACCGGTGGGAGGATGACAAGGTTCACTGTCTGTATGAAAAAATCATAAGCCAATGAACTTCTCCCCATTCCTTCTGGCCGCGCTGATCATGGGCATCGGTATTGCCGGTATTCCCCTTGGGGACACGGCCGGTAAATTCATTCTTTTGAGGGGCGACGTGGAGCCTGTATTCATCGCCTGGAGCCGTTATGGCCTTGGCATGTTCATGGTTTGGCTGGCTTATGCAGGGCGGGGATTTGATTTTAAGGTGTTCAAGGACTGGCGACTATGGATGCGGTCTGCCTTTGTCACAATAGCGATTGTCTCGATACTCACCGCGCTTGAGACCGAGCCGCTTGCCAATACCTTTGCCGCATTTTTCATAGGCCCGATCTTCGCTTATTTCGGATCGGTGGTTTTCCTAAAGGAAAAGATCACGTGGTTTCGGACGATCACGCTTTTGTTGGCTTTTGCAGGTGTGCTGATCGTGGTTCGACCGAATTTGAACATGTCTGCGGGGCTCCTCTTCGCTCTGATGGGCGGATGCTTCTACGCTGCCTTTCTGGTTTCCACCCGTTGGTTATCGCAGGTGGCGCGGCCCCGCATGTTGCTCTTGGCCAACATGATCATGGGGGCGCTGATGATGACGCCCTGGGGGGTGACGAACATTCCGGAAATGGACATCAACCTGACCGGGCTTGTGCTTTGGAGTGCGGCTGCATCCGCGGTTGGCAATCTTGCCATCGTACTTTCCAGTGCACTGGTGGACGGCAGCCGGATCGCACCGCTCATTTACATGCAAGTGGTTTATGCGACGGTATTTGGCATCCTCTTTTTCAGTGATTACCCCGATCAGTGGACCTGGGTCGGTCTGGCAGTTCTGGTAACTTCCGGTTTTGCCTCATTCTTCGCGCAGAGAAAATAGAATGGGTTTGGTCAGTCTGCTTCCCAACGGAATGCATCGCCGTTTGCGCGAACCCGACCGATTGACGGTAATGCAAAGTGCGTGCCCAATACGACACAACCACTTTCAGAAGTTTCTTCGAGCAATTTACGTCGAGATTGTACGGCGAGATCACAATCCCAATCAGATTTGAAATGCCAATCGGGATGCCAACACTGGGCCGTTGTATGAATCGCATCTCCGGTTATGACCGCCTCGCTGGAGGCACTTTTTATCAGTACGGAAACATGCCCCGGCGTATGACCGTGTGTATTAACCAGTGCAACATGGTCGCCTAGCATGTGATCCGCTGATACAAATTCAGCCTGACCGGCTTCAATTACCGGCAACACACTCTGTAAATATGAGTCACCCGCTTCGGCCTGGTAATGTTGGTTGTCAGCCTCGGGAATTAGATATTTTGCGTTGGGAAATGTTGGTACCCAGCGCCCGTCCTGCAGGCGAGTATTCCATCCCACATGGTCCGTATGAAGATGGGTACACATGACATAGTCAATGTTTTCAGGAGTTGTTCCGGCGGCTAACAATGCAGCCATGAAACGGTTATCTGACCTTCCGTTCCAGTCTGCGTGTGAACTTGACTTGTCATTGCCGACACAACTGTCGACAAGTATATTTTGCGAGGGAGTTTTCAACAAAAAGCCCTGAATCGGAAGGATCAGGCCACCTGTTTTCGGGCAAAGTTGATCCGGAGCATATCTCCCGATCTTTTCTCTGGCTTCTGCACTGTCTTTCGGAAACAGTTCTTCAGGGCTCAAATATGGGCCGTTAATTTCGAGAATGCGCCAAATTTCGACATCACCGATTTTGCACAGCATGAAGCTTTCCTATCGTGTTAAATTCTTTATGGGTTCTCGCCAGCCCCATGTTCTTGCAAAAACACGATTATTTCAACCGGCGGAGATTACGGCAGGCTCAGCTTGCTCATCCGTCCGCCGTCAACAGTCCAGATCTGACCGGTAACAAACGCTGCCTCGTCTGATGCAAGCCAGGCCACAAGGGATGCGACTTCCTCGGGCGCGCCGGTTCTGCCAACCGGATGAATGCCGCCGATTTGCTGGCGAAACTCGTCGGGGTCGCCGAGGCTCTCTATGAATGCAAGGTTGAGGTCTGTATCAATCCAGCCTGGTGCGACTGCATTGCAGCGCACACCATCCGGGCCATGGTCAACAGCAACCGCGCGGGTTAGCCCATGCAGTCCCGCCTTGGAGGCGCAATAGGCTGCATGTCTCGAGTTTGAACCCAATCCCTCGATTGAACCGATGTTTACGATTGCGCCACTGGACCCAATAAGATGGGGAAGGGCATGCTTGATCAGCATGAATGGTGCAGTCAGGTTAACTTGTATTGTTTCCGCCCAATCCTGTTCGCTGAATTCAAGTGCCGTCCCTTCGCGCATCAGCCCCGCATTGTTGACGAGCACATCCAACCTGCCGTGCCGGGAGATGATTTCTGAAATAACTGCCTCTGGTGCATTTTGAGACGCAAAGTCGGTTTCGATCCATTCAAAGCGTTCATCTCTGCCGCGTTGCGCGGTAACAACATGTGCACCTTCAGATGCAAACCGTTCTGCACAGGCTTTACCTATGCCGCTACGGCCACCTGTTACCAGAACAACCTTCTTTGCAAATCGGGTCATTGAACTGGCTTCCCACCATTGACTTCGATCAGTGTTCCGCAAAGATAACGCGCCTTTTCTGAAGCAAGAAATACGACAACGTCCGCAATATCTTCCGGTTCTGCAATACGACCGAGCGGGACTGATGCGTTGAGCTCATCAATTGCCTTATCCGGATCAAGTCCACGGGTCGCAAATCCGGTGCGAATCATGGGCGTGTTTACTTCATTCGGGCAGACTGCGTTTACTCGAATGTTCTGATGGGCGTGATCCATTCCCAGGCATTGGGTCAGGGAAGCAATTGCAGCTTTCGACATGACGTAAACTGGGTGGTTCGGTCCGGGGTGAACGCCCCAACAGGATGCAGTGTTCACGATTGCGCCACCGCCAGCTTCCGCCATCAAAGGTATGGCAGACCGGCACAATCTGAACGGTGCCTCCACATTTATTGCCAAAGTTTTCCGAAGATCTTCGTCGGATGCTTCTGTTATTGATCCACGGGTGATAATGCCTGCGTTGTTCACGACGATATCAAGGCTTCCCATGATCTCGCTTGCCGTAATTGCCAGCGTTTCGCAGAATTCCGGGTCTGTGAGATCGCCGGGCAAACTGTGATCTGCTTTGCATTCGACCATATCTGAACCAGTGACCGTCACGCCCTCATTTTGCAGGGCTTGTACAATTGCCTGACCAATGCCACCTGCAGCACCTGTCACCAGTGCTTTTTTACCTTCAAGTCCTGACATGTTTCAAAATCCCTGACGTTTTGATCAACTTAGCGGTTAGTGTATCTGCACATAAGCAGGCCTGCGACATGGATCAGGTCGTTTTTGAAGTCCGTTGATTTGCAGAGGCCGGTTTCTTGGCTTTGTTTTAGGGCTTTTCCATGCCGGCGATGAAGTCCCAAGTCGCTTAGTTCAGAGGTGCGAGTGCTATCCACATCAAAACAAAACCCGCAAGCAGAATTGTCTGAATTACAATCAGAATGGCGGCTTTTGACGGCATGTCCATCAAGCCCTTGAGATCTGTTTTAAGCCCGACACCAACGATCGCAACCAGCAGAAACCAGCTTGAAACCTGCCACAGTGCATTTTGCAGCGATTCCGGAAAGACATTCAATGCGGAAAGCGCAACCAAAACTGCGAACATGACAACAAACCATGGAACGATTGATGGCTTGCCGACATCTTCGCTGCGATTTGTGCCGGTTATTGCCAGTGCAACGGAAAGTGCCATAACGAATGGTGCAAGCATGGAAACCCTAAGAAGTTTTACGGTAGTTGCGTTTTCACCCACCGCATCCGACACGCTGAACCCAGCTCCAACCACCTGAGCGACATCATGGATCGTTCCGCCCAGAAAAAGAGCAATGCCCTGGTCATTGAGGTCAAGCACATTGCCGATGATGGGATAAGCAACCATGGCGACAGTGCTAAGAAGTGTCACCGAAAACACCGTAAAGGAGAGGTTACGATCAGAGTGTTCATTGCGAGGTAAAATTGCAGCGATGGCAATTGCCGCAGATGCCCCGCAGATTGATACAGCACCCCCTGTCAGTACCGCCAATCGCCAACCACGTCCAAGTATCCATGCCAGCACAAAAGACAATGCTGTCATCACTATGATCGAAGCGATTACAAGCCAAACCGCTCCAAGACCCAGTGCCACGACCGCATCTATGCTTATGCGTGCACCAAGCAGCCCGACACCAAGTCGCAGCAGGGTTCCGGATGAGAAAGCAATTCCTTTTGTAACGCGCTCAGCGCCTACTGTTGCACTCTGAAGGGCGAGACCTAACAACAGTGCCAGCAGCATGGCAGGTGCACCATAATGGATTGACAAAAACTGTGCTGCGATCGCGGCCAACCCGCATAAAAGAATACCAGGCCATAGAGAAACCAATGTGGTTTTCAATGACGCACTGTCAAAAAAAGCGCCAGACAAGGTTAGCTCACTTTCAACTATCAAGAGACAAATTGCTCGCGCCCCACAAAAAATTTTATGCGCGAAATACAATTCTCATTCTATAAAACAAAAAGTATCTGATTACACCTGAATTGAGATCATTTTCCAAAGCTTTACAGGTTAGATTGCAATAGGCGCTGGACGTCGGTTTTGCTGCTATTCAGAACCGACTTGTGATGTAAAATCTGCCAATACCGCATTGAAGAGATCCGGTTTTTCCAAGTGTGCAGCGTGGGAGCATCCCGGTAAAATTGACAGATTCACACCGGGTATTGTTTTCCAAAGCTCTTCGATCTGGGGCCATCGATAGGTTCTGTCGGCTTCTCCCCATATGATCAATGTCGGACATGTTATGTTTTTCAAATTCTCTGTTCTGTCCCAAGCCTCCATCGCATTAAGCCCTGCCATCAGGGCCTGCATGGAAGAGCGCTCCGCAATTCCTGAGCAATTTCCATATTCAGGCGCAGCTTCCTGGCTCAAGAACCATGTCACGGAAATCCGCCTGGCTGATGAAATCACACCATCTGATTGAATGCGTTTTCTGGAGATTTCGAATGTCTCAAACCGACCGGGGAGGTTGCCTGTAGCCGCGGTTCCATAGAGCACAAGCCGCTCGACACGCTCCGGTTCCAAAGCAACCATTTCCTGGACAATCATTCCGCCCATCGAGTGTCCAAGCAGCATGAACCTATGGATATTCTGTTTGTGCAAACTGTCCAGAACGAATTGTGCAAATCCCGCGATGGTATCGGGAGCTTCCAAATGTGCGCAATCAGCAAAGCCGGGAAGGTCCGGTGTAATCAGCGGATGTTGGTTCTGGAAATACGGTTGCTGTAAATCCCATTGGCGGCTTCCGCCCATAAATCCGTGCACCAGTACGAGTGGCAGTGCATTCACTAACGTTTTCCCTGCACAATCCTGTCGAGGATCATTGCACAGAACAGAATGGCAAATCCTGCCAAGATACCTTGGCCGACATTTGCGTATTGCAGGGCTTCCAACACATCTTCACCCAATCCTTTGGCTCCGATCAGGGATGCCACAACCACCATCGCCAGTGACAGCATGATTGTTTGATTAATCCCTGCTCTGATTGAAGGGCTGGCCAATGGCAGATCGACCTTTGTCAGCAAGTACCATTTCGATGCGCCAAATGAGATCGCCGCTTCGCGAACGTGTTCGGGTACGCCACGTAATCCCAATACGGTCAGACGGACAACCGGAGTCCCTCCGAAGATCATCGTGACAATTACTGCAGCAGGTTTACCAACCCCAAAGAAAGCAATAACCGGAACCATGAACACAAACGCAGGCATGGTCTGCATGAAATCCATGATTGGTTGAATCACTGCATAAAGTCTGGGCCTGCGTGCGCAGAACATCCCCAACGGAATGCCGATTGCGATGGACAAACATGCAGCAGTACCAAGTAATGCCAGTGTGGTCATCGCCTTTTCCCAGAAGCCCAACAGCCCCATATAGGCCAAGAATGCTCCGGAGAAGATTGCCGTCCGCACCCCAGCTCTCAGCCAGGTGACCAGTATGATAAAGGCGGCGATCACCATCCAGGGTGATTTCACAAACAGCACTTCCAGAGCATCAAGCAAGGATCGGATGGCCCAGGTTATGGCATCGAACAATGCTTCCGAACTACGCACACACCAGGCGATGAAATCCTCCACCGCCTGGACGGAAGTAAGGCGAATATCTCCCTCGGTCGGGAATTCTGTAAGGATGGAGTATGCACCCGGGAAGCTGTAGTGCACCATGGCAGTGGCGGCGATCACCACGCAGAAGATAGCAGACAAAACAATGTGTTGTGCGGGCATGCCTGATGCCAGCGTGTTGTCCGACAGCCAATCTGAAAACCGGCCTTCCAACACCGAGTTAGCAACGATGGATTGAATGGCTTTTGCAACAAGCAGAATTGCTAATCCAGTCAGCGCAATCCAGATGCCCTGACTTTCCAGGGCCACCGCATCTGCGCGGTAGCCCTCGATGGCTCCTTCCAACCCCTCAACGGCACGTTGCAGCGGTTCCACGCGATCAGTGTTGTTTTCGATTGCTGCTTCTAGCTGCTTCCTGCGAAGCTCAAGTGTGCCTTCAATTGAGGCAACCCGATCTCGAGCATCTGCCGCCAGGTCGCCGAACAGCCCACGCGCCATTTGTACAAAGGCCAAGGTTTCTACAATAAGGAATGCGACTGCCCACTTCCAAAGACCGCGCGCACCGAACCATATTGGACCAAAGATGCCTGCGAACAGGTTAAACGTCGGCGTGAACTTTGCATCCGCACCAATGTGTTTAAACTGATCGGCATAGTAATCGGGATTGGTCCGGACAAATTCCTTGACCTCGCCTCGGCGGGAGGCTTCCTGAGCCGCAACTTTATCGGCATCAGTTTCGATCAGTGGATTGACACTTGCATCGTTCATGATACCTCCGTCCCTTCAATTACGGTGCGTAACAAGTCTTGCCGGCTGATAATACCTACATCAACGCCACCATCCTCAACCACGACCGGCTTGTCGTTGTCGATCGCCAGCTGGATCAAGGTACTGAGCGTTTCACCTTCGTTCACTCGCGGCGCGCCATCCGGAATCTCCTGACCATTCAAAGGCTGCATCACTGCATGGGCGCGAACGACCTTGAGTCGGGAAATTCCGGCAACAAAGTCAGCGACATAGTCATCGGCGGGATTCATGACGATGTCTTCTGCCGTACCGATCTGCACAACACGCCCGTCACGCATGATGGCGATGCGATGGCCAATACGGACTGCCTCATCCAAATCGTGTGTAATGAAGACAGTTGTCTTCTTCAGGATGTTCGAAAGACGTAGGAATTCGTCCTGCAACTGGCGTCGGATCAGCGGATCAAGTGCACTGAACGGCTCGTCCATAAGCAGAACGTCAGGGTCGGCTGCCAACGCCCGTGCCAGGCCGACACGCTGTTGCATGCCACCTGAAAGCTCATGCGCGAACTTGTTGCCCCAGGCACTGAGTTCAACGATTTCCAGAATCTTTGATGCCTGCGCCAAACGGTCATTCTTGCTGACCTGCCGGATTTCCAGCGGCATAGCCACATTGTCCAGTACCGAACGGTGTGGCATCAGCGCGAAATTCTGAAAGACCATGCCGATCTTCTTGTTTCTGAATGTCATCAACTGTTTCGGAGGCAGGGCCATCACGTCAGTGCCCTCGATTATGATCTTGCCGGCGGTCGGTTCCAGCAAGCGGTTGAAATGTCTGACCAAGGTTGATTTACCGGAACCTGAAAGTCCCATAACACAGAAAATTTCGCCGCGCTTCACGTCCAGTGACACATCCGCCACTCCGACAACAGCATTATATTGAGACAGAACCTCGGATTTGGACAGGCCATCAGCATTGATTGCTGACATCGCTTCATCGGCCCTGGCCCCAAAAATTTTCCAGACATTGGAAATTTCGATAACGGTCTCGTTTGATTCTGCTGTCACGGTGTCAAACACCTTTTCCCCGGTTTCAATATGGAGGCAGCCCCGACCAAGACCGGAGCCGCGTTCGCGTTAGTTCAGCAGATTAGAGACCTAACCAGCCATCAACACGGTCAGAGTTGGCCGCAACCCAGTCTTTTGCCACATCGCCAGGATCACGGCCCTTGCCGGAGATTTCATAAGCAAAACTGCTGACATCCTCTGCCGTCAGGTTGAAGTTAGCAAAGAATTCAGCAATCGCTGGCGACCGATCCCCCAAAGACTTGGACCAGGCGATTTGCACATTTTTCAGAGCATCTTTGGAAGCAACAAAAGACTCTTCCTTCCAGTTTGGTGAGTCTGACGGCTGAACCATTTTGTATTTTTCAGGGTCGTGAGTCGGTTCGGACAACATTACGACATCAAACTGATACCAAATGGCGTGCGGCTTGTAGCAGTAGAAAGCATAACCTTCGTTCTTGGCTATAGAATCTTTCACTCGGGCGGTCTTCACGCTTTCCTCGGCGCGAACTGGTTCGATAAAGTCCATCAAACCATAATCGCGAACCTTAACCTCATTTACATTGGCTGAGGCCCAACCGGGGGCGCCAATCCACATCTCTCCTTTACCGTTGCCATCGCTGTCCATCAGAGCGGCAACATCAGGACGACCAAGGTCAGCGATATCTGTGATGTTGTTCTTCTCGCCGAAGTTTTTGGACACACAGTAGCCTTGGTTACCCTCATATGGATTGCTGGAAAGCTGAACTGTTCCGGCACCATCAACATATTTCTTTGTGAAACTTTCCTGATTGGGAAGCCACACATCGGGATGGACATCAATGTCGCCCTTGCCCTGGTCCATTGCCTGGAAAATCGTTGCGTTATTGCCAGGTACCAATCCTGCTTCGCCACCGATGCGACTTTCAACAACTTCTTTCAGCAGATGAGCAATCGCCTGGGCGCCTGTCCATGAGGGCACTCCAATGTTAACCTTTTCTGCTGCCAATGCGGCGCTGGCAACCAAGCTGAGCGCTGTGGCTAGTGTTAGCTTTTGTAACGTTCTTCTCATGATTTTCTCCCTTTTGATCATCGATATTAAATTCAGTGTTGGTAATTCAATAGCGCATCTTCATACGCAAACAAAGCCGCTGAGCCTCCTGTGTGCAAAAAGAGGATGTTGTCAGTTGGTTTGAAAAAGCCCTGCCGGATGAGCCCTATCAGTCCCGCCATGCCCTTGGCTGAGTAAACCGGATCGAGCAGGATTCCTTCCGATAAAGCAGTCATGGAAATGGCCTCAAGGGTTGATTCCGCAGGAACCCCATACCCTTCCCCGACATACTCATCATCAACGTGTATTTTACTCGCAGCGATGGAGACATGATTAAGCTTCTGAAGTGTTGCGTTCGTTAGCTTGTGAACGGCCGCGATCTGGCGCTCTCGAGGTTGACGAACGCTGATGCCCAATACCGGCAACCCGCGGCCCGAAGCTTGAAAACCGGCAACCAGACCTGCTTGTGTGCCCGTGCTGCCCGTACCCATGACCAACCAGTCGAAAGAGGTGCCGCTTGCGCGTTCCTGCTCAATGATCTCAAGTGCACAAGAAACATAACCCATTGCGCCTGTCGGATTGGAACCGCCACCGGGGATGAAATAGGGTCTGTGGCCTTCAGATTTCAATTTTTCAACAACCGCTTCGGCCTCCGCATTCATGTCAAGTCCACTCGGGCGAAACTCGATGGTGGCGCCGAATACCCTGTCCAGAAAAACGTTCCCGGTTTCTTCGTAGCTTGCGGATTTTGCATCCACGCGCCGCTCAAGGAGTGCATGGCACTTCATTCCCATCTTGCAGGCAGCAGCAGCGGTTTGTCTGACATGATTAGATTGGACCGCCCCCTGGGTCACGAGCATGTCTGCATTTTGTGCAATTGCTTCACCGACCAGAAACTCAAGCTTTCTGGTCTTGTTGCCACCAGTCGCCAATCCAGTGCAATCATCCCTTTTTATGTAAATGTTTGGTCCGCCGAGCTCGGCTCCAAGTCGAACCATAGGCTCGATGGGTGTGGGCTGGTGACACAGTGCAACTCTGGAAAAGGATTCCAATTCGATGTTTTGTACGCCCTCGTTCTTTATTTCTCCCAAACTCATGCCAGTTCACTGCCCGCCGTTCAAAATTCAATAAAGTGAAGTCTAAAGACTTTCAGGGCTTGCATCCAATGTTATGTATTTCTAACATTATGCAAAAAATGCATAAGGTCTAACTGATGAACCTGTCATGGTTTGAAGATCTCGCGCAATTGGCGAAAACGGGCAATTTTTCTCAGGCTGCGCAGTTCAGAAATATCAGCCAGTCTGCATTCAGCAGACGGATAAAGGCACTGGAAGCCTGGGTTGGCACGGAGCTTGTCGAAAGAAGCAGGCATCCTGTTGTGCTCACTCCCGCCGGAAAGCAAATGCTGGAAGCAAGCATGCAGGCCTTTGAGCGTCTGGAGTACGAAAAATCCCAGATAATCGAAGCTCAGACTCTTCCCGACAAATATATTGTTACATTTGGAGCTCAGCATTCCATAGGCTGGCGTTTCTTTCCGGCATGGCTCCAGGCGTTTGAAAATGTGTATGGAGTTATAATTTCCAGGTTGCGGGCCGATGACCTGCCAAGTTGTATGGAGGCTATACAAAAGCGCGAAATTGACTTTGTCATCGCATATGAAAGCGCTTACAGCAAAAGTGCTGACAGCATTCCTGAGGTGGAAGCCATCAAAATTGGTGTGGATTCCCTAGTTCCCGTGTGTAAGCCGGATGTGAATCAAGAACCTCTTTTCAAATTTGACGCCGAAAATGGCCCGAGAATTCCCTGGCTGCGGTTTGGCGAAGATGCGCCGATTACGCGTCATATAGACCCGCTACTGGAGGCTGCGGGGATACAGGAAAGATTGGCGGTGGTGTACGAAAATTCCATGGCTGGTGCATTGAGAATTCGAGCGCGAGATGGCGCCGGAGTGGCATGGCTGCCCTACAGTCTGGTGGCACCTGATCTGGACGCGGGTTTGTTGGTCGTGACCGGGAATGTTAGTTGGCGCATCGATCTTGATATCCGGTTGTTCCGAAACAAGAAACACACCAACATTGTAACCAGGAGAATTTGGGCGTTTTTGGCGACACGCCAGCAAATTCCCCTCCTGTGATTCTATCAGTCCGGTTTCAGTTGCCTTGATTTAACTGAGCGAGGCTGGTCGGATGTCGTATTTATGAAGAACAAAACCTATGAAGCAACTGTTTCAAGTGCCTTTATCTTCTGCATGACATTCCGGTTTACTGGCGTTGGTATGCCGTGTTTTTCACCGAGTCTGACAATTTCTCCCTGTAATTCATCAATCTCGGTCTTTCGTCCCTGCTGAATGTCTTCCCACATGGATGAACGGGCTTGCGGGTCTATCGCAAGCATCTGTTTGGCGACCGCCCGGAAAACAGGAGTTGGCAATCGCAATATGTGCGGTATCAGCCATGCAGGCACCGGCGATGGCGGGATCGGGGATATGCCTTCTGCCCTCATCACCGACATTGCTTCTTTCATCTGGTCGGCGAGTTGCAACCGCCATTTCCTGTCCTTCAATTCTTCAACCAATGTGACATCGGAGAGAGCGTTAAGCGCATTATTGAGGTTCACCATCAGTTTGCCCCAGAGAACCATTTTCATATCTGAGGAACCTTTGGTTTCCAGAAAAGGAACATCAAGGATGGATGTAACATCCGGTGTTCCAGCCGAGACCATCATCACGCCGCTTGTTCCGCGATGAAAACGGCCGTTTCCGATCTGCACAACATTGAACGGTACCATCCCTGCACGGACGTCATGATCCGGCAATGCATCACTCAGAATATCCGCGTTCCGAACGCCATTCTGCAGGCTCACGACCGTTGCGTTCCTTGGGGCATGAACGCCGATGAGTTCAGACATGGTCTCAGTGGCACCACTTTTTACGGTCACCAAGATGATATCTGCATGGCTCAGAAGCTTGGGATTTTCTGAAACATTGATTTCCGATGGGGATAGTCGGACATCCAGGCCAGAATAATCTGTCAGGTGCATGCCGTGATGTTGTAGTTCGTCCGCAATACGCTGGCGTCCAAAAAATGAAACATCTCTTCCCGCATTCTTAAGCAGTCCGCCCACAAAACAACCGATGCTGCCCGCGCCCGCTACGGTGATTTTCTTTTCACTCTCCATGCCGCTATCGTGCCACGATTATAACCGGAATTCCAAGGTTTCTTGCCGCTTCGATTTTTGCATAGGCTCCCTCGCCACCTGAGTTGCGGCAGACGATATGGCTTATGGCGTGTTGGCGAAGCATCGCCGCCTCTTCATTCCAGTCTGCCGATGGTTTGCCGATCAGTAATTCGTAATCAGGCAGGGGGAGCGGCGTTGAAGGATTGTCCACCATCCGCACTAAAAAATGTACATCATCGCGTGTTTTGAACAGGTGAATGTGCTGACTGCCGAGCGCGAGTAACACACTGGATTTGGAAGGAATCGCATCTCTGGCGGATTCCAGCGAGGAAACTTCGATCCAATGATGGTTCTTCTGTCTTTGCCAGGGTGGCCGGGTTTTCACTTCCAGCGGAATGCCTGCCAGTCGTGAGGCTTCCTTGGCATTTATTGATATCTGTTTGGCGAAGGGGTGAGTAGCATCAATCATCCGTTCGAACTGCCCGGTCTTCAAATATTCGGCCAGTCCCTGCGCTCCACCAAATCCGCCTATTCTTGTTTTCCCTGCTACGGGTTGGGGCTCCTTTGTTCTTCCTGCGAGTGAGGTTTCAACATCATGACCGTCTTTAGTAAGTTCAGCAGCCAGTTCAGCAGCTTCTTTGGTTCCGCCCAGGATCAGTATTTTGGTCATTTCCAATCCGTCCGGGCGATCAGTCTGCCATCGCGTGCGAAAATCATGATTTCGGTTGAAACAGGTGCTCCTCGCAATATTTCCAGCACCCGGGTTTGCGCCATCAGGGCAATCTGGAGGGGTAAGTCAATGTTACTTTCATTTATTATTTCAAGGGCTTCCATTGCCGTATTTGCAGATCGAATCCGCTTGCTAAAGTCATGATTCAAGCCGTGCTCGAGTGCCAACCCGGCCACCCAGTCAAAGTCAACCTGGCTTCTGCCGGAGTGAAGGTCCATGGCACCTTGGGCCAGCTTTGTGAATTTGGCGAAGCCCCCGGCAAGCGTCAGTCTGGGAACCGGATTCCTGCGCAAGTATTTCAACAGGCCGCCGGCAAAATCACCCATGTCGAGCATCGCAATTTCGGGGAACTTATGAATTTCAGAAGCAGCGGTTTCCGAAGTCGATCCGGTTGCACCGAGCACATGATCGATGCCTTCCGCTCGTGCTACATCAATGCCCCGATGAATCGAATGTATCCAGGCCGAACAGGAGAAGGGATGCACGACACCGGTCGTACCAAGAATGGAAATGCCGCCAATGATGCCCAGCCGCGGGTTCCAGGTTCTCTCCGCGATTTTTTCTCCTCCCGGCACAGAGATGGTTATTGTGATGTCAGGAGCTATTGTATGCTGCTTGCACAGGTATTCGGTTACCTCGGACATCAGTTTTCTCGGTACCGGGTTGATGGCCGCTTCTCCCGCCGCTATCGGCAATCCGGATTTGGTAACAGTGCCGACGCCTTGCCCTGCACAGAAGCGGATGCCCTGACCTTTTTCACCGTGTTCTATTCGCACGACGATCATTGCACCATGTGTTACATCAGGATCATCTCCGGCATCCTTTATAATCCCTGCTTCAGCATATTTGTCTGTGAGTTTTTCATGGGCGAGCGCGAAAGACGGCATGTCGCCTTTGGGCAATGTTATCTCTACCGGATCGATAAAATCTTCGGTCAGAAGAGCAGAAACAGCGGATTTGGTTGCAGCGGTGGCGCAGGCTCCGGTGGTCCAGCCGCGGCGCAATTCATTGCTTTCCGATTTGCCGGAATTGTTTTGTCTTTCGACCTTGCTCATTTGTCCGTTATAGGGAAAAGTGTCCGTATGACAAAGCGGGATTTCATATCTGAACTGCCTGAATTTTTGCCGGGCCATGTGTGGCTTGTCGGAGCAGGGCCGGGAGACCCGGGACTGTTGACCCTGCATGGTGCAAATGCCATCCGACAGGCGGATGTGATTGTATATGATGCGTTGGTGAACGAGGATATTCTGGGACTGGCTGACCCAAACGTGATGCTTCATTATGCGGGCAAGCGTGGCGGCAAGCCATCCCCAAAGCAACGCGACATATCCATACGACTTGTCGAATTAGCCAGGGAAGGGAAACGGGTTTTACGTCTGAAGGGTGGTGATCCGTTCGTATTTGGTCGTGGCGGCGAAGAAGCCTTGACCCTGGTTGAGCACAACATTCCTTTTCGTGTTGTGCCGGGGATTTCTGCCGGGATCGGTGGTCTGGCATATGCGGGTATCCCCGCAACTCACCGCGACATCAATCATTCTGTGACTTTTCTCACCGGGCATGACGCTTCCGGCGTGGTTCCAGATGCGATCGATTGGCAAAGTGTCGCCAATGCTTCACCGGTGATCATCATGTATATGGCGATGAAGCACTGGGATAATATCCGCGCGCGCCTGCTGGATGCAGGGCGTCATCCCGATGAACCAATGGCATTCGTCTGCAATGCGACAACAGCCAGCCAAAAGGTGTTGGAAACAACCATTGGCAGCTCTCTGGCAGACCTGGAATCAGCCGACATAAAACCGCCCGCGATTGTTGTTGTTGGGGAATCAGTGCGGTTGAGGGCAGCTCTTGACTGGCTGGGTGCAATGGAAGGCCGAATTCTTGATCCTGATCCGCTGATGCGTGGCAGTGCGCGGGATGCGGGATGAAACGGTTCCTGATTGCGGCACCCGCTTCAGGTTCGGGAAAGACCGTCATCACGCTTGGGCTTTTGCGGGCATTTTGTGATCGGGGACTTAAAACCCGTTCTGCCAAAGCCGGACCTGATTATATTGACCCAGCATTTCACGCGGCTGCAACCGGCGATGAATGCGTGAACCTGGATCCCTGGGCAATGAGCGGCGCACGCCTGAAGGCGCTTGCGGAGCGCTCGTTTGGCACCGCCGACCTCGCAGTCGTTGAGGCAATGATGGGTTTGTTCGATGGAGCTGCAGATGGTACCGGCAGTGCAGCGGACCTTGCATCGCAATTACAGATTCCGGTTGTGCTTGTTGTTGATGCTTCACGCATGTCTTACTCGATTGCAGCCTTGGTGAGGGGGTTTAGAGATCATCGATCAGACGTGCTGTTTTCCGGTGTGATACTGAACCGGGTTGGCAGCGCACGCCATGAA
The DNA here is from genome assembly GCA_039029255.1 of Pseudomonadota bacterium. Lineage (GTDB taxonomy): Bacteria > Pseudomonadota > Alphaproteobacteria > Rhizobiales > Rhizobiaceae > JAALLB01. Next base: position 38,102 of record JBCCGN010000029.1, read on the forward strand.
AAGATGCTGAGAAATGCGCTTGAACGAATCGGGGTGCAGGTGTTTGGCGCTGTACCATCATCAGAAGCGCTGGAGTTGCCCTCCAGGCATCTAGGCCTTGTTCAGGCGAATGAACACGGCTCTCTGGAAACTTTCATCGCCAGCGCAGCCAATTGCATTGCTGCCAATTGTGACCTTGAAGCATTGTCCAATCTTGGGGGCAATCATCAGTGGCCAGCGGACGAAAAAGGACTGCTGCCTCTGGGTCAGCATACTGCTGTTGCGCGGGATGATGCGTTTGCCTTTTCCTATGTCCACATGCTGGAAGATTGGCGGAGACGTGGCGGTGAATTGTCTTTTTTTTCTCCACTGCAGGATGAAGCACCGGACGAAAGTGCTGATGCTGTGTTCCTGCCTGGCGGGTATCCTGAACTCCATGCCGGCAGACTTTCGGGAGCAGATAATTTTAAATCAGGCCTCATTCGCGCAAAAGATCGCGGAGCCACAATCTACGGTGAGTGTGGTGGGTATATGGTGTTGGGCGAAGGGCTGGTCGATGCAAATGGCAGTCGTTATGCGATGTCGGGATTGCTGAAGCTCGAAACCAGTTTTGAAAAGCGCAAACTGCACCTTGGTTACCGGTGCCTCAAGACAAAAGATTTTGTGCTTGGAAACCGTTTTATGGCGCATGAGTTTCATTATACATCCGCACTCAGGGAGGAGGGGGAGCCTCTTTTTGAGGCTGAGGATGCCTTAGGCAACGAACTGGGGAAGACCGGATTGAGAGATGCAAATGTGATGGGCTCCTACATGCACATAATTGATGGGGACTCCTGATGGCCGTGGTTTTTCATGGTGGAAGGCTTGATGCAGCGATTGCAAAATATGGAGGCAATCGTGAGGATTGGCTTGATCTTTCAACGGGTATAAACCCTAATTCCTATCCCGTTTCTGAAATTTCTTCTGAGGCTTGGAACCGGCTTCCCGACAGGAAGGCTGAAGAAAAACTGTTGTGTGCTGCGCAGGGATACTACGAGGTTCCGGCCGGTTTTGAGGTTGTTGCTGCGCCGGGTACACAGGCAATAATTCAGTTGTTGCCCCGTCTCCTGCAGGCAAAAACTGTAGAAATAATCTCTCCTACTTACTGGGAACACGCGGAAGTCTGGAATAGAGCGGACTCAGATGTCCTTTCCACAACGGAAATCGACGATCTTTCCGGAAAGGCTGACGCCGTTGTCGTGGTCAATCCCAACAATCCGGACTGCCGGATCCACGATCCTGAAACCCTTGCGAGGTTATCTGACAAAACCAGGCTTCTGGTAGTTGATGAGGCATTTGCAGACACGATGCCTGATAAGAGCATTGTCACATGCCTGCCGGAAAACGTTGTAGTCCTGAAGAGTTTTGGAAAGTTCTTCGGGTTGGCGGGATTGAGGCTGGGTTTTGCCATATGCGAGCCGAACCTGGCAGATCGTTTGCGCTCGGCGCTTGGTCCGTGGGCTGTGTCTGGCGCGGCTCTGGAAATCGGCTCGGCTGCTCTGGCGGACCAACAGTGGATAAACAAAACCCGCGGCGAGCTAGAGGAAAGTTCCCAAAAGCTCGCTTCTGTAGTAACAGCAAAGGGTCTTGATGTAAGAGGCAGGAACCCGCTGTTTCTGGATGTTTATCATTCTAAAGCAACAAGCTTGCTGGAGTATCTTTCGCGTAGTCATATTCTTGTCCGACCTTTTCCGGATCGTGCAGGGTACTTGCGATTTGGAATCTGCAAAGACGCGAACGAGTTGAGGCGGCTGGAATCCGCATTGGAAGCGTATGGTGATATTTGAATCATCCCTGTTGATCCTTTTGATAGCACTGGTTCTTGACTGGTATTTCGGTGAACCGGAAGTCCTCTGGTCGCGCGTACCACATCCTGTGGTTCTTTTTGGCAAGGCTGTTTCCTGGGGGGACAATCAATTTAACAATGAGACGGATGATCCGGAAACATCTGTAAAAAAAGGAGCTATCGCGATTTCTGTCCTGATTGGATTCGCGTTGCTTTCAGGCTTCTTTCTTGTCTGGCTGATCGGTTTGTTGGGCTTTGTGGGCTGGTTTCTGGAAATCTTTATCGTCTTTGTTCTGCTTGCCCAGAAAAGCCTGTATGACCATGTGGGCGCAGTTGCTACCGGATTGCGCGAAGATGGACTAAATGGAGGAAGGCAGGCGGTTGCAATGATTGTGGGCCGCGACCCGGACCTGCTTGATCAAAGTGGTGTATGCCGGGCGGGAATTGAGAGCCTCGCTGAAAATATTTCTGACGGAGTTGTTGCACCTGCATTCTGGTATGCGGTTTTCGGATTGCCGGGGATAATCGTATACAAAATGATCAA
>JBCCGN010000030.1:0-38347 GCA_039029255.1 Pseudomonadota bacterium
CCCCCGTGTCCGTCAGGCCACCCTCCCTTTCCCCAAACAGGTCTTGACCTTCTGGCCTGAACCCTGCGACCCCGCGTTTTTCTACTTCTCCACGTCCCTCTTCTCTGGTTTAGCGCGCAAATGCTGTCTGTACGCGTCTGACGCGACCCGCCGGCGGCAAAACACGGAGTGGGTAGTGCAGCTCATTCGTGAACTATCCGCGACATTTCCGCCGGCTACTTCCCCTCTTTCACCGGTGCCTTCTCAAATGGCGCCAGGGTCATCCTTATGACCCAGAAGCTGACACATAGCTTTTCTTGTTCAAATATTCATCAAGGCCGGGTACGCCCGGAGCCGAGATGGATGTCCAGGTTGCTGAAGATGAGAAATCAGACAGGCTGCAGCGACTGCAGGCGTTGCTCAATCAGCAGCAGGAATCGTTCAATGAAAACTGCCTGGGCCGCCGAATTGATATCCTGCTTGAGAAGAAAGGCAGGAAAGCCGGACAGCTCATTGGGCGATCACCCTGGCTGCAGTCGGTTATCGTGGATGAAAAGCTTGGCAAACCCGGTGACCTGGTTCACGTTGAAATCACAGGCGCAGGCCCCAACAGCCTCAATGCAATTGGTATTTGACGGGAGTACCTATTGAACAGCAAGCCAAGAAAGTCTGACGTTAAGGCAGCTTCGAAATCGAAATCAAACACCAATGAGCAGGACAAAATCGTCCTGGGCTTTGCTGACAATCAACTGGCTCAACAACTTTTCGGGCAGTTTGACCAACATCTGGCGATGCTTGAACAGCAGTTGGAAGTGGAGGCTGCAGCGCGGGGAAACGAATTGTTCCTCACCGGTGAAAGCACCGCAATTCATCAGGCTCGTATCGCAATGGAGCATCTCTATTCCCGTCTTGAATCAGGCGAACAGGTCGTCTCGGGTGATGTAGACGGTGCAATACGCATGGCTGCCGCAGACAAACAGCTTTCGTTGCCGGACATGGAAAAGAACAACATGCTGGCAATGGCAAAGATTGGCACGCGGAAAAAGATTATTCAGGCGCGTACACCCACACAGGATACATATATCCGTTCCATGGATCACAATGAGCTGGTGTTTGGTGTCGGTCCGGCTGGCACAGGCAAGACCTATCTTGCCGTTGCCTATGCGGCTTCCCTTCTGGAGCGCGGAGCAATTGACCGGATCATACTTTCCCGTCCAGCAGTGGAAGCGGGAGAGCGGTTGGGTTTCCTCCCCGGTGACATGAAAGACAAGGTCGATCCTTATCTGCGGCCCTTGTATGATGCACTCTATGACATGATTCCCGGCGACAAGGTTGAACGGGAAATCCTGTCCGGAATTATTGAAATCGCACCTCTGGCTTTCATGCGCGGACGTACACTTGCAAATGCCGCTGTCATACTGGATGAAGCACAGAATACTACATCCATGCAGATGAAAATGTTTTTGACGCGGCTTGGCGAAAACTCACGCATGATCGTTACAGGTGATCCCAGCCAGGTGGATTTGCCGCCGGGCGTAAAGTCAGGTCTTGTGGAGGCACTGGATTTGCTGACAGGAATTGATGGTGTTTCGCAGGTTCGCTTCAAAGCCGAAGATGTGGTTCGCCACCGACTGGTGGCAGAGATTGTGGAAGCCTACGATGGCGCCACCAGAAAAAAGAGCAACAATTGACGCGAATACCGCACATAGATATCGGATCGTCCAATATCGATGACAGAACGACTGAAGATGTAGCCGGGTTGGTGGAACCTGCCATACGAGAAACAGTTGTTGCCGCAAAGCTGCGATTTCCTGAACAGGCTGAACTCAGCATATTGCTGGCCGATGACACCAAGCTGCGAGAACTGAATCACAATTGGCGGAAAATCGACAAGGCAACCAACGTGCTTTCGTTTCCCGGCGAGGATGTCGAGCCCGGTCAGGATGGGGGCATGTTTCTCGGTGACATTGCAATATCAATTGAAACAACAAACCGCGAAGCAGTGCTTGAAAACAAGAGATTCAATGACCATTTCACTCATCTGATTGTTCATGGATTTTTACATCTTTTTGGTTATGATCATGAGAATGAAAGTCAGGCGATGCAGATGGAAGCGCTCGAAACAGCAATCCTTGCAAAGCTTGGTATTGCCGACCCCTATGAAAACGGACAAACACAGTGAGTGTTGAAAAAGTAGAAGAAGTCGCTGAACCCCCATCGACCTCCGGTTCGACGGAAGCCTCTGACGAACCCCTTCAACCCAATCGATCCCTCGTTCCGATCAATACCCCGGACACAAACGGGGAATCCGATTCCATTTTTTCCTGGCTCCTGAGGCTTTTCGGCCGCAAGAAAAACGGCTCAACCATTCGCGAAGACCTCGCCGACGCCCTTTCCGATGACGAGGGTCTTGCGCAGGGATTTTCTCCTGAAGAACGCGCCATGCTCACCAGCATTTTGCGTTTGCAGGATACGCGTGTTGAAGATCTCATGGTTCCAAGAACGGACATTATTGCCGTCAATCAGGACATTTCACTTGCTGAGCTGCTGAAGGTATTTGAGGATTCAGGCCATTCCCGCATGCCGGTCTATGATGACACCCTCGACGACCCGCGCGGCATGGTCCATATCCGCGATGTAGTCGCCTATATAATCAAGGCTTCTAGCCTCACACGTGCAGAGGTTTCCAAACGGCGCCGAAAGTTGCCGGCCAATCTCGACCTAAAGAAAGTGGATCTCGCTAAGCCGATTGCAGGCTTGAAACTTCTTCGGGAAGTCATGTTTGTGCCGCCTTCAATGGGTGCACGAGAGCTGATGGCACGCATGCAGGCAGACCGCATGCAGATCGCACTCGTTATCGATGAATACGGCGGCACCGATGGGTTGGTAACACTTGAGGATATCGTTGAAGAGATTGTCGGCGACATCGAAGACGAACACGATGACGAGCAAAATCATATTCAGGACAAGGGTGAGGGCACATTCATTTGTGATGCGAAAGCCGAGCTTGATGACCTGCGTGAACTGGTCGGGAATGAGTTTGCATTCGGGGAACATGAAGAGGATGTGGACACAATCGGCGGATTGATTTTCGATATCCTCGGACGCGTTCCTGTGCGTGGTGAGGTGATTACCAAGAACGGATTTGAGTTCCGCATCATGGAGGCTGATCCAAGACGCATCCGCCGCGTAGAACTGGTACGATCTTCGCGCAGACGCACAAAGCGTTCATGATGCTGTTACTATAAATTATACACCCGCTGCGGTTTCCATTTGGCGAGGCATTGCTTTATGGGTTTATTGCCAGTGCTCGTGATTCGCCGCTGGCGAAGGGGAACTTGTAACGGAACGTAACCATCAACGCACTGGCTCAAAGAATTGAAAAACTGGAGGGCTGGTTTATCCTGCTGTCCGGATGGTCAAGATTTCTTGCTGCATTCCTTGCCGGCGCTGTTTCGGCCGTGGCAATGGCACCTTTCGACCTCTTCTTTGTTCTGTTCTTTACTCTGCCGGTTCTAGTCTGGCTCTTGGATGGCGCCATCAGCGAACCGGACGCCGGATTGTTCAGCAAACTGTGTGAAGGATTCAAGCCCGGATTTTCCTTTGGATTTGGATACTTTGTTGCGGGCATCTGGTGGATAGGAAATGCACTCCTGGTTGACGGTGATGCGTTCGCCTGGGCCTTACCAATTGCGATATTTGCTGTCCCGGCAATGCTTGCCCTGTTCTGGGGATGCGCAACAGCAATGGCGCGGCTGTTCTGGCATGGCGAGGCCCGCAGAGTGTTCATGCTGGCTGCTTTCATCGCGCTTTTTGAATATTTGCGGGGTTTCATTGCAACCGGTTTCCCTTGGAACGTGTTGGGATACGCAGCCTATTTTGATCCGGTTACAATGCAATCTGCATCGGTACTGGGCATATACAGCATGACAGCGCTTGTCGTACTGGTTTGCGCCCTACCTGTGATTTTGCTGGGAAAATACCAATCACCTTCTTTGAGCAAATATTGCCTGATAACACTTTGGCTGGCACTGCTTGTCGGACATGTCGGATACGGAGTTTGGCGTCTGGACAACAAACAATCCACAAACGTTGAAAATGTAGCACTGCGACTTGTGCAGCCATCGATTCCGCAGGCGGACAAATTTGATCCTGCGAGGGAAGCGGAATTTTTCAAACGCTATCTTGATCTTTCCACGTCCGCATCGGGCGACAATAAACTGTCAGATGTTACACATCTGATCTGGCCCGAATCAGTTTTCCCGTTCCTGCTGACCGAAAGACGCGATGCATTATCCTCAATTGCAGCCATGCTCCCGGAAGGCACAAGCCTTATAACAGGAGCAGTACGTGCCGAGCAGGCCAGCTCAGCGAGCGAAGAAAGCCTCGCATTTAACTCGGTTTACGTGATCGATCACGAAGGCATTATTGTATCAGCGGCAGACAAGGTACACTTGGTTCCGTTTGGGGAGTATCTTCCGTTTCAGGGATTGCTTGAGTTGCTGGGACTTCAGCAAATTACACAAGTTCAGGGCGGGTTCACTCCCGGAGCGTCCAGAAAACTCCTTTCGACTGGAGTTGGCCCACTTTTTCTTCCGTTGGTCTGCTATGAAATCATATTCTCCGGCGATGTCTGGAACGGCAGCAAAAGAGCCGGATGGATTGTGAACCTGACCAATGATGCATGGTTCGGTATCAGTCCAGGCCCATATCAGCATGAACGCCAGGCGGTTGTCAGGGCTGTCGAAGAGGGATTGCCGCTGGTTCGCGTCGCCAACAACGGCGTTTCCGGGGTCTATGATGCTTATGGTGAAATCATCAGTCGGCTCGAGCTCGGAGAACGCGGTATCATTGATGCGCCACTTCCAGAAGCGTTGGAGAGGACGGTTTTCTCCATTTACGGCCACTGGATTTTCTGGTCACTGTTTATCTCATTCTACTGTGTAGGCGTAATTCCTTCAAGAAAAACATGACGTTAGGTAACATTGAAATTCACATTTACACTGTATTTCATTGAGCTTTGCTTCAATAACGGGTATGGTCAGATCAAGTCGCTGGTTTGAAAGCGGGAGCGTTTTTCAAACTGAAGGCTGAACAGCAGGCAGGGGAACCGGGTGGCTAATGTCGGAATCTGATAAAAAACCAAATCCCATAGACATTCATGTTGGAAACAGAGTCCGGATAAGACGGATGATGCTGGGAATGAGCCAGGAAATGCTGGGAGAAAATCTCGGCGTCACATTTCAACAAGTTCAAAAATACGAAAAAGGAACAAACCGCGTAAGCGCCAGCAAATTGTATCAAATTTCCCAATTGCTGGAAGCACCCGTTTCTTTTTTCTTTGAAAAGATACAAAATCAGGATAGCGGAACGGCTTCAGGATTTGCGGAGGACGGTGGCCCGGAATATTCGATTGACATTCTCGCGACACCAGAAAGCATGCATCTCAATCGCGCCTTTTCAAAAGTCAAAGACCCTAAAGTGCGGAAAAAAATCGTCGCACTCGTCAAATCGCTGGCTGATGAGGCTGAGCAGTCTTAACTCTCTTTCCAAGATCCAAACTAATATCTTGACCTTTGGCCGCAGGATGACAATAAACGCTTGAGTTCCAATCAGGATATAAAGAAACGTATATATCCTTATAATCCGGAGATTACGCATGGCGCGGCAGAATTATTTTTTCACAAGTGAATCCGTTTCTGAAGGTCATCCAGACAAGGTGTGCGACCGAATATCTGATGAAATCGTTGATCTGGTTTACAAAGAAGCGACAAAAACCGGTGTGGATCCCTGGACCGTGCGAGTTGCAGCGGAAACACTTACCACAACAAATCGGGTCGTGATTGCCGGTGAAGTACGGGTGCCTAATACGCTAATCAAACAAGACAAGAACGGAAATGACGTGATCAACCCCTCACGATTCCGTTCCGCCGCCAGACGGGCCATAAGGGATATAGGTTACGAGCAAGATGGATTTCATTGGAAAACCTGCAAGGTAGACGTGCTGCTGCACTTCCAGTCCGCCCATATTGCGCAGGGAGTGGATAGTGCATCCGACAAGCAAGGCGAAGAAGGTGCCGGTGACCAGGGCATCATGTTCGGTTATGCATGCCGGGAAACCCCTGATCTGATGCCGGCCCCGATCTATTACAGTCATAAAATTCTTGAACTGATGGCTGCTGCACGCAAGAAAGGTGAGGGAGAAGCTGCAAAACTTGGACCGGATGCTAAATCGCAGATTACGGTTCGCTACGAAGATGGGGAGCCGGTCGAGGTTACCGGCATCGTTGTTTCAACGCAGCATCTTGACGAAAGCTGGGACTCCAAGAAAGTCCGTGCGGTTGTTGAGCCGTATGTACTCGAAGCGCTGGACGGCAATCTGCCGATTGCCAACGATTGCGATTGGTATATCAATCCGACCGGGAAGTTTGTAATTGGCGGCCCGGATGGAGATGCGGGCCTGACCGGTCGCAAGATCATTGTTGACACTTACGGTGGCGCAGCTCCCCATGGCGGCGGTGCATTTTCCGGCAAAGACACGACGAAAGTTGACCGTTCTGCCGCTTATGCCGCCCGATATCTGGCCAAAAATGTAGTAGCTGCAAAACTTGCGGACAAATGCACGATCCAGCTTTCCTACGCGATCGGTGTTGCGCAACCGCTTTCAATTTATGTTGATACTCATGGAACCGGCAAGGTCGATGGCGCAACGCTTGAAGCAGCAATCCGCCAGTGTATGGACTTATCTCCGACCGGTATCCGCAAACACCTTGATCTGAATCGCCCTATTTATGCGCGTACTGCAGCTTATGGTCATTTCGGCCGCAAGGCTGTTCGCGGTGGATTCACCTGGGAAAAGACCGACCTTACAAAGCCACTCAAAGAAGCTGTAAAAGCAGCCGGTTGAGGTTGAAAGAACAACCGTCAAAAACTCGATCAAAACATCGCCGCTCGGAAGCCTTTTTCGGGCGGCGCAAGGCACAAGCCCTATCTCCCAAACAGCAAGAGCTGTTTGTAAGCCTGATGCCCAAACTCCGTTTGGATATTGACACAAGACCACCTGACCATCTTTCGACGCTTTTTCCACACACCCCAGCCCGGATCATCCTTGAAATCGGCTTTGGCGGTGGAGAACACCTTGTTCATCAGGCTCTTTCCAATCCGCAAGACGCCTACCTCGGTGTGGAACCCTTCGTAAATTCGATGGCTAAAGCCCTGCGAGCAATCGGGAAAGAAAATATCGAGAACATCAGAATGTACGACGAAGACGCGGTTGAATTGCTCGACTGGCTGCCAGATAACTCGCTGGACCGGATCGATCTGCTTTATCCTGATCCGTGGCCGAAGCGGCGGCACTGGAAACGACGGTTTGTGAATTCCGTAAATCTGACCCGATTTGCCCGCGTCTTGAAACCCGGTGGCAAATTCCACTTTTCTTCTGATATCGAATCCTACATCAATTGGACCCTTCAACATTGTGACAGGCACCCCGCATTTGAATGGCAGGCGCACTCGGCACGGGACTGGCATGCACCCTACGACAACTGGATACGCACACGCTACGAGGCAAAGGCAGTTCGCGAAGGACGATCGCCGTGTTATCTGAGGTTTATTAAAGTGTGATACAGTACCGGGGCAACCTGGCTAAAAGCATGACCCGTATTCCCGTAACCCTATCGATTTCAATAGACAGCGAAGAACTGAGCGAGAAGTTCGTGCGCTCGGGCGGACCTGGCGGTCAGAATGTCAACAAAGTCTCTACTGCAGTTCAACTGCGTTTTGATGTCAGAAACTCGGACACCTTGCCGGAACGCGTAAAGACCAAAATCCTCTCCAGCGGAGACCGCCGTCTGACCAATGATGGTACGCTGGTTATCATTGCTGAAAGCAAACGCACACAGGAAGCAAATCGGAAGGATGCACTTGACCGGTTGACAGAACTGATACGCAAAGCGGCTGTTGTTCCCAAACCGCGGATTGCCACAAAACCTTCGAAAGGATCTATCGCACGCCGTCTTGAAAGCAAGGCCAAGCGCGGCGACATCAAGAAAAAGCGATCCGGCAAAGTCGAACTCGACTAAAGCCAGTAATTCTGCGGGCCTGTTGCCTCTGCATGCATCGCCTTGACCGGCCCTGTAAAGTTTTCGAGAAAGCACAGTTACATGACCGGAGAATCCAAAATTCCGTTGGAAATCGCCATTGTGCTTGCAAATCAGGATTTATGAGCCTATAAGACCGAAAATTCTCCGGTAATTCGCGAGAGTGGGAGGCCCCCGGGCACCCGCTCTTTTTTATTGCCTAATTAAGTTGAAACCGAAAACATGGACAGTGCACGCATCATCGTTGAAACAGGGCTGGAAGCTCGGGTAGCTGCGATAATCGAGTCGGAAATCGAAGAGCTCGGTTACCGGCTTGTACGCGTCAAAATTTCAGGCTTGAACGGAACAACTCTGCAAATCATGGCGGAACGTCCCGACGGCACCATGAATGTTTCGGGGTGTGAAGAAATTTCAAGAGCCATTTCACCGGTTTTGGACATAGAAGACCCGATCGATCGCGCATACCATCTCGAGATTTCATCGCCCGGGATTGACCGACCGCTGGTTCGTAAATCCGATTTCGAAACCTGGATTGGTCATACGGCAAAGCTTGAGACACGTCAGATGATCAGCGGGCGGAAACGTTACAAGGGCATGATCATAAACGTTGGAGAGCAGGATGTTACTTTTCGGCGTGAGGCAACAACCAAGGATGAAGATCCGGAATTTGTCATACCGCTTGATGAAATAAAGGATGCAAAACTTGTGCTCACGGATGAACTGATCACAGAAGCCCTTAAACGAGACAAGGGATTGCAGGAAGCAAACGGAATTTTGGACGAGGGCGAAATCTCGCCAGACAATTGAACTTGGCACCGCAGAGACGCGGTTGCACGAACAGGAGAATATCATGGCAGTAAGTGCTAACAGGCTGGAATTGTTGCAAATCGCAGATGCAGTTGCCCGCGAGAAGGCAATTGACAAGGAAATTGTGATCTCAGCGATGGCCAATGCGATCGAAAAGGCAGCCAAGTCACGGTACGGACAGGAAACCAACGTGCATGTTCAGGTCGATTCCAAGACGGGTGACATCAATCTCAAGCGCCTCCTCGAAGTTGTGGAGGAAGTCGATGACTACACAACTCAGATTGCGCTGGAACTGGCCCGTGACAAAGAGCCATCTGTAGAATTGGGCGATTACATTTCCGAACCGCTGCCGCCAATGGACTTCGGTCGCATTGCTGCCCAGTCGGCAAAACAGGTGATCGTACAGCAGGTACGCGATGCGGAACGTGACCGTCAGCATGAAGAATACAAGGATCGTGTAGGTGAAATCCTGAACGGAACCGTCAAGCGTGTTGAGTATGGCAATGTCATTGTTGATCTTGGACGGGCGGAAGCGATCATTCGCAGGGATGAAACGATTCCACGCGAGAACTTCCGATATGGCGACCGGGTCCGGGCCTACCTTTATGATGTTCGCCGCGAGCAACGCGGGCCGCAGATTTTCCTTTCACGCACCCATCCGCAATTCATGACAAAGCTTTTCACAATGGAAGTGCCTGAAATCTATGACAGCATAATTGAAATCAAATCGGTTGCTCGCGATCCTGGGTCACGCGCCAAAATTGCAGTAATTTCCAATGATTCATCGATTGATCCCGTCGGTGCCTGTGTCGGTATGCGTGGGTCTCGCGTTCAGGCAGTGGTGGGTGAACTGCAGGGTGAGAAAATCGACATTATTCCCTGGTCGCCCGAGGCTGCAAGTTTCATCGTCAATGCACTTCAGCCCGCAGAAGTTGCCAAGGTTGTTCTCGATGAAGAAGCCGAACGCATTGAAATAGTCGTTCCTGATGATCAGCTTTCGCTTGCAATCGGCAGGCGCGGTCAGAATGTGAGGCTGGCTTCCCAATTGACCGGATGGGATATCGACATCATGACGGAACAGGAGGAAAGTGAACGTCGGCAGACTGAATTTGAGACGAGTGCGAATGCATTCATGGAAGCGCTCAACGTGGATGAAATGGTCGGGCAATTGCTCGCATCCGAGGGCTTCTCAAATGTTGAAGAAGTCGCTTATGTTGACATGCTGGAGATTGCATCAATCGAAGGTTTTGATGACGAAACTGCTGATGAGTTGCAGGCTCGGGCACGCGAGTTTCTGGAACGTCAGGAATCCGCTTTGGATGACGAGCGTAAAAAACTCGGTGTTGAGGACAGCCTGCGAGAGATCGAAGGACTTACAACGCAGATGCTCGTTAAGCTTGGTCAGGAGGAAGTCAAGTCTCTGGAAGATTTTGCCGGATGTGCGGCTGATGACTTGCTTGGATGGAATGAACGAAAAGACGGTGAAAATGTCCGCTTCCCGGGCATACTGGAAGACTTCAAGATCTCCCGAATTGAGGCTGAGCAAATGATCATGGCGGCACGCATCAAAGCGGGTTGGGTTACCGAAGAGGAATTGGCCAAGCAGGAAATGGCGGACGCTGAACAGGCCGAAGAGGAAGTTGCTGAAGAGGAACCAAAGAAGACCGGCAGGATATTCTAACAAGATAATTTTTGCGGAATTCGAAATTCTCACAGGAGGATTATGGTGGCCCGCAGAGAGGCGAACCTCAGAACCTGTATCGTCTCACGATCCCAAAAGGACCGTGGTGAAATGATACGGTTTGTACTCGACCCTGAAAAACAGGTGATACCGGATATCAAACAGAACTTGCCGGGACGCGGCATTTGGGTAACAGCTCAACGCGAGATGATCCTGAATGCCTTGAAGAAGAAATTGTTTGCTCGTGGGTTCAAAGAGCAGGTTTCAGTAGACGGCAATCTCGCTGAGATTACCGAAACGCTACTTGAAAAGAACCTGGGTGGGTTGATCTTGATGGCTAGGAAAGCAGGCGTTTTGAGTACCGGAATGGCGAAGGTCGAAGAGCAGGTCCGAGGTGGGAAGGCATCAGTTGTCATTCAAGCGACTGACGGAAGCGCGGATGGGAAGGATAAACTGGCCAGACTTGCAAAAAGGCAGGACACGGAAGTGCAGTTATTTGAGTTTTCTACCAAGGAGCAACTCGATCAATTGACCGGAGGTGTAAATACAGCGCATGTGGCTCTGAAAGCGAGCGGCATTACAGGGCAGATAGAGGCCGCGCTTTTTAAATTGGAAAATTTCAACGGTTAACGCCGATTAAAAAATAAGATGAATTGAACAAAGTGCTGGATTTTGTTGCCCTTTGGGTCCAAAAAGCCGCCAGTACAAAGTTACAAGGTAAAGAATGAGCGAGAACGAAGGCAACAGCAACGCTGGATCGGAAAAGAAAAAGACACTGACTTTGCGAGGCGGAGGCTTGTCGCAGGGAACAGTGCGTCAAAATTTCTCCCATGGGAGAACCAAATCCGTGGTGGTCGAAACCCGTAAGCGCAAGATTGTAAAGCCTTCCGGAAACACACCTGCTGAAAAACCGGCAGAGGTTGCAAAGTCAGCAGCGGAACCACCGATAAACCTTTCCAAAAGTGAAGTCGAAGCGCGCGCGCGTGCCTTGGAAGAAGCCAAGGTTCGTGATGTAGAGGATGCCAAGCGGAAGGAAGAGGAGGATCACCGCAGGGCAGAAGAAGATGCAAGGCGCGAAAAAGAGCGTGAAGAAGCTGCGCAGGTCAAAGCAGAAGAAGAAGCAAGACTTGCTGCTGAACGGGAAGTAGCTGAACGGGAGAAAGCTGCGGAAGCTTCGGCGGCAGTGGCCAGAGCTGAGGATGTCGGCACCAAACCTGTCACACGTGAAGAGCCTAAACCGAAGGAACTGAAACCCTTCGAACGCAAAAAGCCGGAAGAGCCACCCAAGCCATCACGTACCAAAGGTGGAGACGACCGACGCAAGACCAAGTTGACGCTTACGAACGCGCTTGATGAGGATGGTGGAAGTCGCGGTCCTTCGCTGGCCGCATTGCGGCGCCGTCAGGAAAAGCAGAAGCGTGCCGCGCAACAACAGACCGGCCCACGAGAAAAGGTTTCCCGCGAAGTGCAACTGCCCGAGACGATTACCATTCAGGAACTGGCCAACCGCATGTCGGAACGGTCAGTCGATGTGATCAAGTATCTGATGCAACAGGGTCAGATGCTCAAACCAGGTGATATCATAGACGCAGATACAGCTGAACTTATTGCAGAGGAATTCGGGCACACAGTAAGGCGCGTTTCAGATGCCGACATTGAACAGGGTATTTTTGATGCGCCAGATGATGCGAAAGAGCTTAAGCCGCGTCCTCCGATCGTCACGATCATGGGACATGTGGACCATGGTAAAACCTCGCTGCTCGACGCAATCCGGAACGCAAATGTGGTCTCGGGCGAAGCAGGAGGCATAACTCAGCATATCGGAGCCTATCAGGTTGAGCGGAATGGCCAGCTGATTTCATTTATTGATACGCCAGGTCACGAGGCATTTACGTCAATGCGCGCGCGCGGTGCACAAATAACAGATATCGCAATTCTGGTTGTTGCTGCCGATGACAGCGTCATGCCGCAAACGATTGAATCGATCAATCATGCCAAAGCAGCGGAAGTACCCATCATTGTTGCAATCAACAAAATGGACAAACCTGAGGCGGATGCAAACAAGGTTAGAACCGAGCTACTGCAGCACGAAATTTTTGTAGAAGAAATGGGTGGTGAAACCCAGTCTGTTGAAGTATCCGCAATTAAAGGGACGAATCTCGACGGATTGCTGGAAGCTATTCTTCTTCAGTCTGAGCTGCTCGAACTCAACGCCAATCCGGACCGTCCGGGTGAAGGGGTAGTGATTGAAGCAAAACTGGACAAGGGTCGCGGTCCGGTCGCGACTGTTCTGGTTAATCGCGGTACGCTGCGGACCGGTGACATTGTCATCGCAGGTGATGAGTGGGGTAAAGTTCGGGCACTGATCAATGACAAGGGTGAGCAGTTGGATGAAGCCGGCCCTTCTATGCCTGTCGAAGTTCTGGGTCTGAATGGCGCTCCTGGTGCGGGAGACCGTCTCGGGGTTGTTGAGAATGAGGCCCGGGCCCGTGAAATCTCCGAATATCGTCAACGATTGACTCGTGAAAAGACCGTTGCCAGACAAGCAGGGTCCCGTGGATCTCTCGAGCAGATGATGACTCAGCTTCAGACCAAAGATGTCAGTGAGGCGGCCATCGTTATAAAGGCGGATGTACAGGGTTCATCGGAAGCGATCGCACAATCCCTGATGAAGCTTAATACGGACGAAGTGGAAGCACGCATTGTCCATTCGGGCGTGGGCGCCATCACAGAGTCTGATGTAGCGCTGGCGGCAGCATCGAACGCACCGATTCTCGCGTTCAATGTTCGGGCCAATAAACAGGCGCGGGAGGCTGCCGAGGCAGAAGGCATCGAAATTCGCTATTATTCGATCATCTATGATCTCGTGGATGACATGAAGGCCGTGATGTCCGGGATGCTCGCTCCGGAACGCCGGGAGACATTCCTCGGGTATGCGGAAATTCTGGAGGTTTTCAACGTTTCCAAGGTCGGAAAGGTTGCGGGTTGCCGCGTCACTGAAGGTAAGGTCGAACGTGGCTCCGGTGTGCGGCTGTTGCGTGACAATGTGGTGATTCATGAAGGCAAGCTTTCTACACTCAAACGCTTCAAGGATGAAGTGGCAGAGGTTCCCGGAGGCCAGGAATGCGGCATGGCGTTTGAAAATTACCAGGACATCCGTCAGGGTGATGTGATCGAATGCTTCCGTGTCGAAGAAGTTGCGCGGTCTCTCTAACTGAGTAACAAGATTTATTTGCGCCCGTCCGGTCCGAATCCAGCCGGGTGACGGAAACAGACAATGTCAAAATTCTCAGCCAAAGGGCCGTCTCAACGGCAATTGCGCGTTGGTGAAAATGTAAGGCATGCCCTTACCCAACTCATGCAGCGCGGTGAAGTGCAGGATGATCGTTTGCAATCTGCTGTCATTTCGATTTCCGAGGTTTCCATGTCACCGGACCTAAAGATTGCCACGTGCTATGTTTCACCTCTGGGCACAAGTGAGGCAAAGCCGATCATCAAAGCCCTCGCGGAGAATGCAAAATTTATCCGCGGCCGCCTTTCACCGTATCTCAACCAGATGAAATACATGCCGGAGTTTCGCTTCAGGGAAGACACGAGTTTTGACAATTACTCTCGAATTGATGCCTTGCTGAGTTCCGATAAAGTGAAGCGGGACCTGGAGGAAGACGGATGACACGCCAGCGCAAGAAAAAGGGGCGTTCGGTTTCCGGGTGGGTGGTACTCGACAAGCCAACCGGCATCGGTTCCACACAATGTGTCGGTAAGATCAAATGGCTGTATCAGGCTGCGAAAGCCGGGCATGCAGGAACCCTCGACCCTCTTGCATCCGGAATGTTGCCGATTGCACTTGGTGAGGCAACACGAACGGTTCCCTATATTATGGATGGTGAAAAGACTTACCGCTTCACCGTAACGTGGGGTGCCGAAACCAATACGGACGACCTTGAAGGTCAAATCACGAACACATCGACCCGACGACCCTCCCGCGAGGAAGTCCTCGCGCTGATCCCCAAATATACCGGTGAAATTTCCCAGGTCCCTCCCAAATTCTCTGCAATCAAGATCAACGGAGAACGGGCCTACAAACTGGCGCGCGACGGTGAAGAAGTCGCAATTGAACCTCGCGAGGTTACAATTCATTTCCTCAAGCTGATAGCAACAGACACAGACAGTGCAGTCTTCGAAACGCGATGTGGCAAGGGTACCTACGTTCGTGCGCTTGCACGTGACATGGGACGTGATCTCGATTGTTTGGGGCACATTTCCGAATTGAGGCGAACATCCGTTGGTCCATTCCAGCCGGAAGACCTTGTTCCACTGGAAAGCCTGACCGATCTGGAAGGTGATACGGAGGCTCTCGACAAGGAACTGTTTACGACCGGAACAGCTCTGGAAGACATTGTGGAGGTTCCGGTCACCCGTGAACAGGTTCACCGACTGCGACTTGGAAACGCAATTGTACTGCGCGGGCGCGACGCAATCGTGCATGCCGAAGAAGCTTTTGCCTCGCTTGGTGAAGAACTCATTGCAATCGGGATGGTTGATCGGGGTCAGTTCAAGCCAAAACGGGTATTTCAGCATTCATTCGTGTGATTTTGGAACGAAGCATCATTGCAATCATGGACACAGTGACCCGTCCAAGTCGCAACAAATCCAATCCGTTTTGGTATGGCCTCAGCGTTATGTATACATTGATCCAATCCCCTTGGAAAAATGAAGTTTTTCAGCAGGTAACCAACAGTATCCGTATCAAACAAAACGCTGGCAATTATAAATGAATTCGACTATATGCATCGGTGAAACGGGCTGTTTGGCCCGTTTCTTTAATTATGACCCCTGCTGGACGACATCCCGGCTCCGGGTGACAAGATGAATATCGGGGCTTTTTTAACCTCTACAAGATTGAAGGAAATGCCGATGTCGATTACCCAAGAGCGCAAAAACGAGCTCATCAATGAATATGCAACCAAGAAAGGCGACACAGGTTCGCCGGAAGTACAGGTTGCAGTTTTAACAGAACGCATCAAGAATCTGACCGAACATTTTAAAGACCACAAGAAAGACAATCACTCTCGTCGTGGCCTTCTTAAAATGGTTTCCCAACGGCGCAGGTTGCTTGATTATGTAAAAGCCAACGATGAGGAGCGTTATAAAAACCTCATCTCACGGCTCGGCATCCGCCGATAAGTTTGTAAGGCGTAGCATCCAGATGCTGCGCCTGTTTTGTTCATGACAGCTTCCGCCTGTTTGTCTGTTATGAATGTTTGTAAATGGGCTCCCAACAGGGGGCAGGATTGCAAGCGGTCCATTAGAACTTGCATCAAAAATGGACTCCTCGTTGTCTTGCCCTTGGGCCATCACAGACAGGCCAGAACCTGATTACGAAACCTCCGGTTAGGACCGGGGGAAGACGTATATATGTACAAGGACAAGATATGTTTGATCATCATATGGTAGAAATAGATTGGGGCGGTCGTCCGCTCACCATAGAAACCGGCAAGGTAGCCAGACAGGCTGATGCCTGTGTAGTCGCCACTTATGGCGAAACAACAGTGATGTGTGCTGTTGTGTCCGACAAGGCGCCGAAAGCGGGGATGGATTTTTTCCCGCTTACCGTAAACTACATTGAAAAGGCTTATTCAGCCGGCAAGATTCCCGGAGGATACTTCAAACGCGAAGGTCGTCCATCAGAAAATGAAACGCTCGTTTCCCGCTTGATCGACCGCCCGATCAGACCGCTTTTTGCAGAAGGCTACAAATGCGATACACAAGTCACCTGCATGGTGATCAGTCATGACCTGGAAAACAATCCGGATATTGTGGCGATGGTTGCAACTTCGGCCGCGCTGGCACTTTCCGGTGTTCCCTTTCAGGGTCCGATCGGTGGTTCACGCATTGGTCTGATTGATGGCGAATACGTGCTCAACCCCAACATCGACGAGATGGACGAGTCCGATCTTGATCTCATTGTCGCCGGCACACGCGACGCGGTGCTGATGGTGGAATCAGAAGCAAATGTACTTTCTGAAGAAGTCATGCTTGGTGCGGTCATGTTTGGCCATGAGGAGTTCCAGCCGGTTATTGAGGCTGTTGCACAACTCGCTGAGAAAGCTGCCAAAGAACCCCGCGAACATGTTGTTCCGGATCATTCGGAACTACATGCGAAGGTTGTGGATCTGGTCGGTGCAGACATAGAAGCCGCTTACACGATTTCCGACAAGCAGGATCGCTATGACGCACTTGATGCTGCCAAAGCTAAGGCGAAAGAGGCTTTTCTCAATGAAGAGTCCACTGAAGACGAAGCAAACATTCTAGGCGATGTTCTCAAGGCAGCGCAGGCAGATGTGGTTCGTGGTTCAATTATCAAAACCGGAAAACGGATAGACGGTCGGGACCTTTCAACTGTCCGTCCGATTGTATCAGAAGTCGGCATCCTGCCGCGTACACATGGCTCCGCACTGTTCACACGTGGTGAGACACAAGCACTTGTGGTCGCCACTCTGGGAACTTCCGATGATGAACAAATGATCGATGCACTGACGGGTACCTATAAAGAAAACTTCATGCTGCATTACAATTTCCCACCCTATTCTGTGGGTGAAACAGGACGCATTGGCTTCACCGGGCGTCGGGAAATTGGTCACGGAAAGCTTGCATGGCGGGCAGTCCGAGCAGTTCTTCCAGGTAAGGAAGAGTTCCCCTATACCCTGCGTGCGGTGTCGGAAATCACGGAATCAAACGGCTCGTCGTCCATGGCGACGGTATGTGGTACTTCGCTTGCATTCATGGATGCAGGTGTTCCGCTCAAGGCTCCGGTAGCCGGTATCGCAATGGGTCTGATCAAGGAAGGCGATGATTTTGCAGTTCTGTCAGATATCCTTGGAGACGAGGATCATCTTGGCGACATGGACTTCAAGGTCGCCGGTACTGCGGCCGGTATCACTTCGCTGCAGATGGATATCAAGATCACCGGCATTACCGAAGAAATTATGAAAACCGCCCTTGAACAGGCAAAAGGCGGGCGTGAGCATATCCTCGGCGAGATGAACAAGGCGCTTTCTGAAGGCCGTGCAGAACTCGGAGAATTTGCACCGCGCATTGAGAGTTTCAGCATTCCAACGGACAAAATTCGCGAAGTGATTGGTTCCGGTGGCAAGGTAATCCGGGAAATTGTTGAGAAAACCGGTGCCAAGGTTTCGATAGAGGATGACGGTACCGTCAAGGTCGCCTCCAATACCGCAAAAGAAATCGAAGCAGCGGTTAAATGGATAAGGTCCATCACGGATGATCCGGAAGTCGGAGAGATTTACGAAGGTACAGTGGTCAAATGCGTCGATTTCGGTGCTTTTGTGAACTTCTTCGGTTCCAAGGACGGGCTGGTTCATATCTCCCAGCTTGCCAATGAGCGTGTCGGTAAAACCACCGATGTGGTCAATGAAGGCGACAAGGTCTGGGTCA
This sequence comes from Pseudomonadota bacterium, assembly GCA_039029255.1. Taxonomy (GTDB): domain Bacteria; phylum Pseudomonadota; class Alphaproteobacteria; order Rhizobiales; family Rhizobiaceae; genus JAALLB01. The sequence goes on from JBCCGN010000030.1 coordinate 18,025, forward strand.
AGTTGATGGGTTTTGATGACCGCGGCAAGGTACGTCTTTCCATGAAAGTGGTGGATCAGGAGACTGGCAAGGAAATTCCAAAGGAACCCAAAAAAGAGTCGGAAGACGACGACTGATCGTCGTAAAAGTTTCAACGAAAGGCCGGAAAATTCCGGCCTTTTTTATTTGCGGGGTTTTCCAGGTAACTGTTGCCGACTGGATTCTTCGGAAACTGCCTGATATGCCAGTTTATAAAAAGCGTGGGGGAAGAGATGAAACCGGAAATCACTGTTGGAATTGGTATTCCGATACTATTGCTGCTTGCAAGCTGTCAAACCTTGTCAAAAGAAGAATGTATTGCAGCAGACTGGCGTGTGATCGGCGAACAGGATGGTGCGGCCGGTTACGCACCACAACAACGTTTTGGTGACCATGCGAAATCCTGTGAGAAGGCCGGAGTGGTTCCAAATCAAAGTCTGTGGAACGAGGGTTATCAACTTGGCTTGCGCCGCTTCTGCACGCCTCTGAGCGGGCTTGCTCATGGACAAAAGGGAGGCCAGTACCAGAATGTCTGTCCAACGGAACTGGCTGGCGGGTTTGTATCCGGATACTCTCTGGGACTCGAACAGCATAACAGAACGAATGAGCTCAACTCGATCAAGCGTCGAATCTCTACAGCCGAACGAACCGTTGCGAACAATCAGGACCTGATCCGTGAGGGCAAAATTGATCAGGCTGAGGGCGAAGCAAACATCAGGACCAATCAAAGGCTGATAAATGATCTCAACCGTGAACTTGGTCGAAAGGAAGCCGAGAAATACCGCATTGATGGTCAGGTGGAAGATTTCAGGCTCGATCAGCAATTCGGTAATACCGGCCAAACCATTTATAACTGATTGGTATGAAGCCTGATCACAGACACGCCTTACAGTACGCGCTGGAAAGAGGCGTTGCTCAACCGGGTTCAAAAGACGGCTGGCTATTCCACAATGCAAGTCCGATCCCGGATCTCGACGAAGCCTGGAAACAATCCGTTTCTTGTTCACAAGGTTTCCGTCCGGAGTATCTGCGACTTCAAGACCAGGGATATTCTGTAACTCCGGAATTTTCCTCGGACGAGAAGAGATACAGCGGTGCTTTATTTCTGACCGGGCGAAATCGACGCTGGAACGAACACCAGATTGCGCAAATCTGGCGGCAACTTGGCCCATCAGGAAGAATAATTGTAGCAGGCAGCAAGACGGACGGCATAGGCGCCATTCGAAAGTGGTTTTCCCGCTACGCGAATGTCAATGACAGCATTTCCAAGTACCATTCTGTCGTTTTCTGGGCTGACAAGGTCCCCGAAACCGAAATTCCAGCTGTAGAAATTTCCCGACAAAGTGGAGGTTTTGAATTTGCTGATGGCATGTTCTCATCCGACGGTCCTGATGCGGGTTCAAAATTGCTGACTGAACATTTTGACCGCCGTATCGGTGGCAAGGTTGCAGATCTCGGTGCCGGATGGGGTTACTTGTCTGCAGAACTTTTGAAAAAATCTGACAAGGTGATGGAGATCGATCTTTTCGAAGCGGATCATGCGTCGCTTGAAGCGGCCAGACGGAATCTGACAGATTTGGAACAATGCGGAACATTTCACTGGTGCGACGTAACAACAGAATTTCCAAGAAAACCGTATGACTGGGTCATCATGAACCCACCGTTTCACTCGGGGCGGGCAGTAGATCCGGAACTTGGAAAAAAGTTTATCGAAGTTGCAGCATCAACCCTGCCGAGAGGCGGCCGGTTGCTGATGGTCGCCAACCGAAACCTCCCTTACGAGCGAACTGTGTCTACAAAGTTCCGCAACTTCGAGAAACTCACGGAACGTGACGGATTCAAGGTTATAGAGGCAGTCAAATAGCAGTTTCCGGCAAACGTATAGCCGGACAACCGTTTTCAATACTCACTCACCGTCCTCATTAAAGGCGAGGTTTGCATAACCAAGATGCGACAAATGCGACGTCGCTTTTTCAAGCAAACATTCCCGGTGCCCAAACGTATAATCAAGGATTGACGTAATTCGGGGAGGGATTCACCATGTCTATCAAACCACCATTCACGGATATCGAGATTGAGAAATCTCCATCCGGCTTTTACGAGGGCTACAGCCTTCCAATAGCTCTTATCAGTAAATCTGTCATGGTCGCACTTGTGCTCTGGGCGCTGATGCTTCCAGATAATGCGAGCGCCATGCTGACAGCATTTAGAGGTAGTTTGTTGAATATTTTCAATAGCTTCTATGTGATTGTTGTCGGATTATTTTTCTTCTTTCTGCTCGTGGTTGCAATCATTCCAGCAACTGGGAAACGAATAATGGGAAACCCGGGAGAAAAGCCTGAATTCTCTAACTTTTCCTGGTTCTCTATGATGTTTGGCGCGGGCCTGGGCGTTGGCCTAATGGTTTTCGCAACAGCAGAGCCGCTTGGGCTTTGGGGATCTAACCCGGTAATTGTCGGCGGTACTGAAATTGCACCAAACTCTGAGGACGCGCTACAGTCCGGCTTCCGGTATACGTTCCTGCACTACGGGTTCCATGCATGGGCCATTTATGTCGTCACAGGACTTTCACTTGCATATTATGCCTATACCCGTGAAATGCCGCTTACCATCCGTTCTGCGCTAACTCCGTTATTCGGGAAATATGTAAACGGCTTTTTCGGGCATATTGTTGATGTGCTCGGTGTTGTCGCAACAATTCTCGGTGTTTCCGTCACAATCGGTTACGGGGTGAGCCAGTTCATCGACGGGATGTATGCTATTTCCGGCATGAACTGGATGATGGACTTGTCAGGTGAAAACCCAGCGCCCGGGAAGGTAGGCTTGATCGCCGGTCTCGTGGTAATCATGGGTCTTTCAATTATTTCGGCTGTTTCCGGTGTCGGAAGAGGTGTCAAATACCTTTCCAACCTTAACCTTGTCTTGTCGATAATCCTGCTGCTGACCTTTGTAACGTTCGGGTCCTTCGCATTTGCGATGACAAGCTACGGCACTGCGATGGTTGATTACATTATCAACTTCATTTCGCTGAGCTTTGAAGCCTATGGACCGCAGTCGGCAGCGACTTTCGCGGCCAACCTTCCGGAAGCAGCCAAACCGTTTGCTGACGACCTTATCGGTGGAGCTACCAATGCATGGGGTTCTTTTGATGGTTTCAAATCAGGTCTTGAAGGAGAGGCTGCGAATTTACCGGATGATGTTCTCGCCGCTGCCTATGAAGCAGGCGCTGGAGGCAGGTTGTTTGGCTGGCAAACCGGCTGGACCACATTCTACTGGGCCTGGTGGATTGCATTCTCGCCGTTTGTTGGCCTGTTCCTTGCACGGATCTCGAAGGGCCGCACAATCCGTGAATTCATCCTGGGTTGTGTATTTGCGCCGGCACTGGTCTGCTTTGCCTGGATGACAATTCTTGGTGGTACGGCCATTGATCTTGAACTCAATGGAAATGCTGAAGGCGTCATCATCGGTGCATCCAATACCGCGAAGCTGTTTGTCACACTCGGGCAGATGATGTCAGGCGCCGCTCTGTCACTGATTACCGTGATGTGTGTTGTCCTGATCATGACATTTCTGATCACATCCGCTGACTCCGGTATTCTGGTTATGAACACCATCATGTCAGGTGGTGAACAACAGGCTGGAATCAAGCACCGGATTATCTGGGGTGTAATCCTTACCCTGGTGATCGGTTCGCTTCTGCTGGTCGGAGGGGGAGGCCTCGACGCCCTTGCAGCAGCCATGATCATTGGCGCATTGCCCTTCACGATGGTGATGTGCCTGATGTGTGTTTCTCTCGGCAAAGCATTGTATCGAGATGGTTTGCGGGACAAATCAGCTTCAGCCAGTGAAATGATCGAGGAAAGCTAGAAATCCTCCAAATTGATTGTGATCACAACATTTTTCACAGTCAATTGCGACCGGGCTGTCCCTTCTTATCAGGCCCGGTCGCTTGGTTTTTTGAAAAACCGGGTTTGCAACAGGCTTTGCCGGATGTGAGCAAAGCGGATTTTCCCAAAGGTGGCGTTTGTACCAATGATATCTGGAGGAATCGAAACGCCTCTACTGATCCATTGCGTTAAGTTCTTCGAGACGCGGCATGGAAAGCGTTGAGTACCCGGAGTCCACAAAATGGACTTCGCCAGTTACGCCGGACGAGAGATTTGAAAGCAGATAAAGGGCTGAACCTCCAACTTCGGAAATATCCACAGTACGTCGCAACGGCGAATTGCGCTTTTGGTAGTTGAACATCGCCCTTGCATCCGAAACGCCGGCTCCGGCAAGAGTGCGTACAGGGCCTGCTGAAATGGCATTCACACGGATATCCTGAGGTCCATAATCGTTGGCCAGATACCGCACACTTGCTTCAAGTGCTGCCTTGGCCACACCCATAACGTTGTAATTCGGCATAACCCTGGTTGCTCCGCCATAGGTGAGGGTCAACATAGACCCTCCATTAGGCATCATCGCGGCCGCACGTCTGGCAATCTCGGTGAATGAAAAGCATGAGATTACCATGGTGCGCGAGAAATTCTCGCGTGTGGTATCGGCATACATGCCCTTCAGCTCATCCTTGTCGGAAAACGCGATCGCGTGAACCAGAAAATCGATGCTGCCCCATTCTTCTTTGAGGGTATCAAATACCGCATCAACCGTTGAGATATCCTCCACATCGCAAGGCAAAAGCATTTTCGCATTGACGCTTTCGGCCAACGGCTTGACGCGTTTGCCGAATGCTTCTCCCTGGAATGTGAATGCAAGTTCTGCACCTTGACTTGCCAGTTTATCGGCAATGCCCCATGCAATTGAATGGTTGTTCGCAACACCCATGACAAGCCCGCGCTTGCCCTTCATCAAGTCACCCATGGCCCGCCCCTAATTTCCGTATCGTTGGAAAACAAGTGTGGCGTTGGTACCGCCAAACCCGAATGAGTTGGACATTACCGTGTTGAGCTCCACATCATCCCGGCGATCCATTACAATGTTCATGTCCTGGAATGCGGGGTCAATTTCTCCGATATGGGCGCTTTTGCAAATGAAGCCGTTCTGCATCATCAAGAGGCAATAAATCGCTTCCTGAACACCAGTCGCACCAAGAGAATGCCCTGTCAGGGATTTGGTTGCGGAAATGGCAGGCACGTTATCGCCAAACACTTCGCGTACGCCTTGCATCTCCTTTTCATCCCCGACCGGCGTCGATGTTGCATGAGGATTGATGTAATCAATCGGATCGTGAACGGTCTCCATCGCCATTTTCATACAGCGGACCGCTCCCTCGCCAGAAGGTGCAACCATGTCATGACCATCCGATGTGGCGCCATAGCCAATAATTTCACCATATATCTTCGCACCGCGGGCCTTGGCATGTTCCATTTCTTCCAACACCAGGACACCCGCTCCACCTGCAATCACAAATCCGTCGCGGGTAGCGTCAAACGCGCGTGAAGCGGTTGATGGAGTATCATTGTATTTTGATGACATCGCACCCATCGCATCAAACAGGTTTGACATTGACCAGTCGAGATCTTCGGAACCACCGGCAAAAATCATGTCCTGTTTGCCGAGTTGTATCGTCTCATAGGCGTTGCCGATACAATGGTTGGATGTCGCACAGGCTGAAGAGATCGAATAATTGACGCCCTTGATCTGAAATTGCGTTGCCAATACCGCCGAGGCTGTGGAACTCATCGCCTTGGGTACGGCGGTCGGTCCAATTCTTTTTGGTCCCTTCTCCCGGGTGGTATCGGCGGCTTCAAAAATCGTCTTTGTCGAAGGTCCGCCGGAACCCATAATTATGCCGGTTCGAGGGTTTATCACATCACCTTCTTCGAGCCCTGCATCCTGTATTGCCTGCTCCATGGCAATATAATTCCACGCCGTTCCTTTCGCCATGAAACGAGCTGTACGGCGATCCAGCACTTCAAACGGATCAAGTTGAGGTTCACCATGGACCTGGCAGCGAAACCCGTATTTCCGGTAATCTTCTGCAGCCGATATTCCTGATTTTGCTTCTCGCAGTGAGGCAAGAACTTCCTGGGTGTTGTTGCCGATTGAGGACACAATCCCCATCCCGGTGACAGCAACGCGTTTCATAGTGCATTCCTTCTGAGTTGAGGCTTCCTCAGGATGCCTTTTCCTTGGACAAGCCGACTTTCAGGTCTTTCGCATAATAAATCTGTTCGCCATCTGCCTTCAACCAGCCATCCGCTATTCCGAGAACCAAACGTCCCTGCATCACACGCTTGAAATCCACGCCGTATTCCACAAGCTGGGTTTTCGGAGTTACCATTCCCTTAAACTTCACTTCACCAGTTGAAAGCGCCATTCCATAGCCACTTGAGCCAAGCCAGCCCAGAAAAAACCCTGTCAGCTGCCACAATGCATCCAGACCGAGACAACCAGGCATGATTTCATTGTTGATGAAATGACATGGGAAAAACCACATATCAGGCTCAATATCGAGTTCAGCACGAATGAAACCCTTGTCAAATTCACCGCCGGTTTCCGAAACTTCTGTAATTCGGTTAAACATCAACATCGGCGGAGCGGGTAACTGAGCATTACCCTGGCCGAATAGTTCCCCACGCCCGCAACGCAGTAAATCATCATAGTCAAAGCTGGACTTGCGTTCAGTCATTTGCTTCTAGCGCTTTCATGTTATTTGCCGTCATTGTTCCTCTGTCCTGTAGCACACCACCCCGCGGACTGACAAAGAAAGTTTTTCCATATCCCTCGATAAAAAAACAGAAACATAGGTTAACTGTCGCATATCACAGGGTATTGCGGATGGGCCATAATCTAATTATATTAGGGCTTGACACAAGTTTTCCCGGGAAAACAGCAGATGATGAACATGGACATCGAAAATGTATTGCGCAAGGCCCGTTTGCGGCCCACTCGGCAACGGGTTGCGTTGGCTGAATTGCTGTTTTGCAAAGGTGACAGACACATTGCTGCTGAGGATCTTTTCGAGGAAGCCAAGGAAGCCGGTGTGAACGTTTCGCTTGCCACCATCTACAATACGCTTCACCAGTTCACAAACAATGGTCTGTTGCGGGCAATTTCAATTGATTCGACCAAGACCTATTTTGACACCAATACCGGCAATCATCATCATTTCTACGTTGAAAACACCAATGAAGTGGTTGATATGCCTGAGGGTTTTGTGACGATCGACAACCTGCCAAAGCCGCCGGAAGGCATGGAAATAAGCCGTGTTGATGTGGTTGTTCGCGTTCGCGAGAACAAAACTAGCAGTTGACTTGATTTTCGCGGATTACTGCTCGATCAGTTCGTCGGGGTAAACACCCCAAAGGTACTTTTTCTCGAGATATCCGTTAGTTCCGTCTGCTGAAACCAGGCACCATTGCTTGTCGCACTCCTTAACATCGGCTACTACGCCCGGTTCCACCCTTGCAGCAAAGCCACTCTGGGCTGATGTACTGTTGAACAGTTCCACCGTACCCCTCGTCTTGTCCCGCTCTCCAGGGTTTACAATAATGGTACGCTTTCCGGAAAGCAGCGAATGCAAAATCCAGCCCTCATTTCCCTCAGGGTCACGGACTTTCCGCCAATTGTCATATTCCTGGATAATTTCGATCGGCAGGCCCTGTTTCAGATAAAGCCAGACGACCTTGAACTGCTTTCCGGGGCCGATGCGCATGTTTACCCGTTTGGATTTGAGGCTCACAAACCGGGGTATCGGAAAGCCTGACTTGCCTATGTTTGTGGATTGCGCCTTCGCGGGTGAAGTAATCTCGTAACCTGCAAAATCTACGGCGAAAAACATGGTCACTGCAATCAGCAAGGTCAATCCGGACGGAAAGAATTTTCTGGTAATAATCATCAATTGCCCCATCTGCCTGAACAAAGCATGTTTGAGTTACCGTACAGGTCTGATAAACATTGCCTGACTACCCCATATTGTTGATAAAACGTTAACATGTGGTCAACAAGCACCAGATAGCTGGAACTGGAACACATATTCATGAGCGGAAAAAAACCTGTTGTTGTTGTTACCCGGAAACTTCCCGATTCAGTGGAAACCCGCATGCGCGAACTGTTTGATACGCGTCTCAACCTGGAGGATCAGGCACTCAGCGAAGAACAGCTGGTCGAGGCGGTGCAAACTGCGGATGTACTTGTTCCGACCGTCACGGATAAAATAGACGAAACCCTGATCAATCAAGCGGGATCGCAATTGAAGCTCATTGCAAGTTTTGGCAATGGTGTGGACAATATCGACGTTGGCGCAGCAGCCAAAAAGGGAATTTCGGTTACCAATACGCCAAACGTTTTGAGCGAAGATACAGCTGACATGACAATCGGACTTCTTATCGCTGTTTCTCGAAGATTCGTTGAAGGGGCACATGCGATAAACAAGGGGCGTTGGGATGGCTGGTCTCCAACCTGGATGCTCGGTAATCGCATCTGGGGCAAGCGACTTGGTATCATTGGCATGGGTCGGATTGGTACTGCGGTTGCACGACGGGCAAAGGCGTTTGGTTTGTCCATACATTACCATAATCGCAATCGTGTTGCAGAGCAGACTGAAGAGGAACTGGAGGCAACCTATTGGGACAGCCTTGAGCAGATGCTTCCAAGAGTAGACTTCATTTCGGTGAATTGTCCCTCGACGCCAGCAACCTATCACCTTTTGAATGAAGAACGTTTGTCGCTGATGCAAAAGGGGGCGATTATCATCAATACCGCTCGAGGTGAAATCATCAATGAAGCCGCGCTGACACATGCAATTGCCCAAGGTCGAATCGGCGGAGCAGGTCTGGATGTATTCGAACACGAGCCAGCGGTTGAATCCGAACTGATGACGCTGGTGAAAAAGGGCAAGGTTGTGCTTCTCCCGCACATGGGTTCTGCAACCCGTGAAGGCCGGCTGGAAATGGGTGAACGTGTCCTGATCAACATCAGAGCCTGGGCCGATGGCCATCGACCGCCCGACCGCGTTCTGCCTACCCAGGAATAATTTTCGTGAAGGCACTTACCTTCGGATCAGCGATGATTGACATCATCACCGTAGTAAATGCCGATTCCATTGAACAGATTTCGCTGTCCAACGCACATCAGCAGTTTCTGCTTGTTGAACCCGGACGCAAAGTGGAGGCAGACTCGATTACCAGGCACATCGGTGGAGGTGCCCTGAATTCAGGCATATGCTTTTCAAGACTTGGATGTGAGGTCTCACCAGTTGTCAAAATAGGAGATGATGTTGCACGCGATCATGTGATCCATCATTGCAAAATCAACAATCTCGTAACAGACAGGTTTCTGACTGATGAGGGCGGAACAACGGGATCCGCTGTCATGATTGCGAGTCACGAGAAAAATGCCGCAATTTTCACGCAACGCGGAGCGAACACCAAACTTGATGATCCGGATTTGGACGCAATCGGAGACGTTGAGGCAGACATTGTTCATGCTGCACCCCTAAGCGGTGATTCCGCAAAAATGTTACCGAGAATTTCGGAATTGGCTGCAGAGAAAGGGGCCTTTTTTTCTTCAAATCCGGGTATCCGCCAGATTACGACGCGTACAAGCTCGGTTCTTGCAGCAGCCAGGAACATGTCGCTGATTGCGATGAACGATGTGGAGGCTGCTGCACTGATTCCCTGCCTTTCAGCCCTTGATGATACTCTGGAATGGGGTAAATCGACAGGAGATGGACCCAAATTAAAATCACAAGGAGTGCAGATAGAATTGCTTCGATTTTGCGAAGCACTCCACGCTCATGGACCCCGCAATGTGCTGGTGACATTCGGCAGCGATGGCGCTTGGCTATACGATGGTGATCAATTACATCATCAGGAAATTGTTCCGGTAAAGGTTGCAGGAACAGCAGGTGCCGGTGACTCTTTTGTTTCAACCCTGGCCTGGGGTTTGAAATGCGAGCTGGGTGCCAAGAATGCGTTACTTCTTGCCGCTCACAATGCGTCGTCCGTTGTTTCGTTCGTTAACACAACGGATGGACTGCTTGACAGAAAAGAACTGGAAAAACGGTCAGGGCTTTAAAGCTTCCCTGCTCTTTCAAGCGTTTTCCAGGCGAAACGCACATATTCCGATTTGAAGGAATGACCACCTGGATGGAGACAAAAGTTGAGGATTTCACCGTCGCTGTTGCTCGTATTTTCACAACTCAAGTCACCTTGTTTATCGGTGCCGGATTTCGTGTATCCACCATAACTCGAGTACATGTCCAAAACCTGGGGAATTTGGCCCTGGTGGGTATCCACAATTTGACGCCCAAGCAGCGGAACAATCCTGTCGCTGCTCCCGTGAATATGAACCACGCTTGCTGGCGGCGTATCACATGTTTCCGGTTCCGGCTCCCAAAATGTTCCCGCCATTGGCGCAAAACCGGCAAAGAGGTGGCTGCGATGACAAATCAGATTCCACACCATCATTCCGCCAGCCGAAAATCCGGTCGCCATCAACCGTTCTCGATCAATCGGAAAACGCTCGGTTACATCAGCAACCAGCGCGTCAAAGTAACCATACTCCAATTGTCCGTCGGTCTTTGTATTACGCGGCACTCCAGGAATTCGCCAATCGTCTTCAAACGACTTGGTCGCGATTAGGGCAACACCTAGGTCGCTGGCCATATCGGCCATCGATTTGTTATTCATCATGCCTTTCGCATTGCCACGGTATCCGTGCGCGTAGACTATCGCACCGATTTTTTCACTACCATCGTATCCTTCCGGCATCCGAATCCGATAATGCCGGTCACCGATCATACAATCTGAATCCGGTCCGCAGGCATGAACCGATGTGCTGAAAAAAGTAAGGGGAAGCAAAAATACTGAGGCGAGCAATAACAGTCTGATCATGTTGTCTTTCCGGATTTGAACCTGAACATAAGCAAATAGTCTGCGCCAACAAATCAAAAGGTTGTTAGGCTTCCATCATACTCCAGTAGATCCAAACCCGCCGGACCCCCGATCGGTTTCATTGGCAAGTGATGCTTCCACAATCGACACCTGCTCGACCGGTGCTACCACCAATTGCGCAATGCGCATTCCGCGTTCGATTTTGAAAGTTTCTTCTCCGTGGTTTACCAACAAGACCATAACCTCGCCGCGATAGTCCGAATCAATCGTGCCAGGTGTGTTCAGGCAGGAAATACCATGCTTGAAAGCGAGGCCTGAGCGCGGTCGGATTTGCCCTTCGTAGCCTGTTGGAATTTCCATTACCAATCCGGTTGGAACAAGTGTCCGGCGTCCTGGTTCAAGTAACAATGGATCGTTCTCGGGAACGGCTGCGCGAATATCCATGCCGGCCGCGTGCATAGATTCATAAGACGGCAGCTCCAATTGCTCAGCATGTGGCAGGCGAATGATTTTCAGTTCAGTCATCGTGGATCGTAGGCAAATTCAAGGCGCAAACCGCCTGGTTCGTTGATGAAAAAATGTACTTTGGGCCCGTTACCGGAAAACTCCGGCTGGCATTCAATATTGACCCCGGGCCAGTCCTTGATCTTTTCGAATGTCATATTGAGCTGATCCTCTGACCCAATTTTCAGTGCCAGATGGTGCAGACCAAGATTGGTTTTACGGTCAAAGCCAGTCGGCTTTTCAGTCTGTGCCTGCCAGATGGTCAATACCGAGTACCCGTCTGAAACGTACTTTGAAGGGTAGTCCGGTTTTCCGCCCACTTCTTTCCATCCAAGGCAGCCAGTGAAGAATGATACGGTCTTTTCGAGATCAGGAACTGTAAGCCCCAGATGATCGATGCCAAGTGTTTGCGCAGTCATGGAAAATCCTCAAACCAAAAAGGTGCGACTGATTTTGATGTCATTCAAATCTACACATCCAATGTCTCAACCGCAAAGTGGTCAATGATCTTTTCCACCAGCCTTTGTGCAACCTGTTGTTTGGAAAGTTCTGGCCATGCTTCCACGCCGGATTTGCTTAGCAACTTTATTGTGTTTTGATCACCGCCCATTACACCGCTTTCGGGCGAAACATCATTTGCGACAATCCAATCTGCATTTTTTCGTTGAAGCTTTGCTTTCGCATGCTTTTCAAGTTTTTCTGTTTCTGCGGCAAATCCGATCAACAGTTCAGGGCGTTTTTTGTGATGCCCCAGGCCTTTGAGAATGTCCGGATTTTCAGTCAACATCAGAGAATCCGGTCCCTTGCCGTTTTCTTTCTTCATCTTCTCGTCCGCCTCATCGGCAGATCGCCAATCTGCAACAGCTGCAACCATCACGGCAATTTCCGCAGGCAGAGATGCCTCCACCATCTTCTGCATCTCGCGTGCAGTCTGGACATGGACTGTTTCGACGTTTTCAGGATCGGGAATGTTCACGGGACCCGACACGAGTATCACCTCGGCTCCTGCTCGTGCCAATGCTTCAGCAATTGCATGTCCCTGCTTTCCGGACGAACGGTTTGCAATATACCGAACGGGGTCGATAGGCTCATGCGTCGGACCGGATGTTACCAGAGCGCGTTTCCCGCTGAGGGGCCCGGACACCTCCGGCTCAGCAAGCAATCCCGAAACTGCATCGATGATCTCAGCAGGTTCGGCCATCCGACCTAAACCTGCTTCTCCGCTTTCCGCCATTTCACCCACATTGGGTCCGACGAAAAGTATTCCGTCAGATTGCAATGTCCTGACGTTGCGCTGAGTGGCTGGGTGAGACCACATCATCGGATTCATTGCCGGCGCAACCAGTACGGGCTTGTTTGTTGCCATTAATACCGTTGAGGCAAGATCATCTGCATGACCCGATGCCATCTTTGCCATCAGGTCAGCGGTGGCAGGTGCAACCACAATCAAGTCAGCTTCCCTGGATAGGCGAATGTGGCCGATATCATGTTCATCATCACGGTCAAAAATATCGGTAAATACCCGGTCATTGGCAATTGCGCCGACAGACAATGGTGTCACAAACTGCTGTGCAGCCTTTGTCAAAACCGGCCGCACCCTGTAACCGCGCTCGCGAAGGCGTCGTATGAGGTCGAGGCATTTGTAGGCGGCAATACCCCCTGAAATGATCAATAGAATGCGCTTTCCCTTTCCCGAGTCGCTAATGCTTTCAGGAAGTTTCGTCAGCGTTGAGAGCTCCATCGTTGCTGATTCTGCTTTAGACTGTTCGTTAGAGATTTTTCCGAAAGAAGCAGATTGCGGCCTGGAAATGGCGCCTAGGATTAGCCGCGCCTCCTCTTCCATGGAACGACCATTCTGTGCAGCACGCTCTCGAAGCGCCTGTTTTGCTTCCTCGTCGAGGTTCCGTATTGTTATGCTTGCCATAACATGCATATAGAACATGCAATCAATGATTGCAATTCTGATGTCATTGATTGCATTTGCTGTCAACTTTGTCTGCGAATTGGCGCAGCTTCAATGTCTGACGTGAAATTTCATACAGTGGATGACGTGGTGTGCTCGAAAAACTTCTGTTCAGCTCGTTCTCAATGCACTTCCAGCTGTTTCGCATCACGCGCAGCCTCGAGAGCCTCAATTGATCTCCCAATCAATCGGGCATTCTCGATTTCTGGCGTAACACTACGCCCGCCTTGTTGCTTCATTTCCCTCGAATCCTGAACCACAGCCACTATGGTTTCAAGCAGAAGGGAGGAGCGTGTCGGTTTGGTCAAGTGGCCAGCAATTCCAAGACTGGAGAATGCATGTCCGTCCTCTGTCTGATCAACGGAGGTCAACATGACAATCGGGATTTCATTCAGCTCGGGATCAGAATGCATGGCTTTCACTACACCGCCACCATTCATACCTGGCATGTGATAATCCAGCACGATGCATTCCAGATCGATTTCGCTTCTTATACACTCCCTCATGAACGCGATGGCTTCCCTGCCATCCCGAGCGCAAACGCTTTCAAACTTCCAGGACGCCATCTGTTCCGAGAGGATTGAACGGTTAACTGGGTTATCATCTACAACCAGGATGCGTGCGCCCGATACATCAACCGGAACACGCTTCATCCTGCCGCCTTCGCAGGTGGGAAGATCAATTTCGAACCAGAAGTTAGAGCCCTTGCCCACAACACTTTCGACACCAATTTTTCCCTGCATCAATTGAATAAGCGATGTGGTAATCGCCAGGCCAAGGCCGGTGCCTTCATGTTTACGGCTGGCAGATGTGTCAGCTTGTGAAAACTTGTCGAAAACCCTGACCAGATCGTCTTCCGGTATGCCAATTCCGGTGTCGGCAACCTCAAAACGTATCCGCTGTGTTTCCCCTGCTTCCGCATCACCCTGAGCTGGGGAAACGTTGACATACACGTGGCCCTTTTCAGTGAATTTTACCGCGTTCCCCATCAAGTTTGTAACAACCTGTCTAATGCGCCCGACATCTCCGACAAACATTTGCGATAATCCCGGGTCAATCCTAACAATCAGTTCCAGGTCTTTTTCTGCGACGCGGGACGACATGAGAGCTGCAACGTCTTCTATTGCGTCCGCGAGCGCAAACGGCGCCGGATCAAGCTGCATCTGTCCCGCATCGATTTTGGAAAAATCCAGAATATCGTTGATGATGGACAACAGGGATGTACCGGACTTTACGATGACATCTGTAAAAGTCTGTTGTTTCGGATCCAGTTCGGTCCTCGCCAACAGCTCTGCCATCCCCAGAACACCATTCATGGGCGTTCGAATTTCGTGACTCATATTGGCCAGAAACTCGCTTTTTGCCTTGTCAGCGTTCTGTGCAAGTTTTCGAGCGGTTTCAATTTCAAGCTGTTTTCGGTGCTCTTCGGTTATGTCTGTATAGGTGACAACAAACCCGCCACGGCTTCTTGGCTGAACGTCTTCACGAATGTATCTGTTTTCCCCGATGTTTCGGATGGTTGAGCAGGATGTCTTACCCAGCATCTTCTGCACGAAACCATCGATAGCAGCCGATTTATCGCGCTCTTTACCGTAATCTCCGCGAGTGGATGCATATTCAACAAAGTCGATCCATCTCCGTCCGGATTCGAAATATTCATGCGGTATATCCAGCAGTTGTGCAGCTCTCGCGTTTGCATGGAGGATCAGATTTTCATCACAAATTACCAGACCCTGAGCCATTGCACCGACTGCTTCATCCAACAGCTTTTTCGTCGCTTCAACTTCGCGCCTGGCTTTTTTCAGTTTCTCGTCCTGAACAGAGGTGACGTCCAGAATGTAACCGACTATGAATTCTGCTTCGCCATCTTTTCCAACAACCGGCTGGGCATATTCGCAAACATATCGGACATCACCGGATTTGGTAATGATCCTGTAATTCACGATATCATTGTCTTCGTAATTCCCCTCGATCCATTCTTCCTCCTCTGCGCTAATCCAGGCGAGGTCGTCCTTGTGCATAATGTCGGCAATGTTCTTTGCACCGGATGTAAAGACATGTTCATCCCAACCGGTCAGCGTCTTGATGTTGCCCGTAACTTCAACAATCGGCCACTCGCCCACGAGGTTTTTGTACTTAACGACACAGATCGGGCCGGTATTGAAAAGTTCAAACCAACTCTCCTTGTCAGTGAAAAAGTCCATTTCCAGAACCACCTTTCCGGCAAAGGGGGACTATTCGCATGCGCACGAACACTATTTCATGGAAAGACAATAGTTATAGAAGCGTAAGGAAACGGTTAACTATAAAGGGGATTGATACCTGCATGAATAAAATCCGATATCTTCGAAGATAGGCCACTCCCCCGCCAGTGCTTCAAATATTGCACCGGCAGGGGACCACACAGCCGTTAAGATGCGATCTTTGCTGTCTCAAAACCTGGCATTTGTCGTGCCCGTGTTCTTTCCATAGCGAACGCTTGCCAGTAATGGTTTCGCCATAACCGGCTTACATTTCCAAATTTTCGATCTGTATTCATTACCGGAACTTCAAAAATCATTTTCTCAACCCGGTCAGCTCATCAGATTTTCGTTGATCCTGCGATCCTGATTTACAAAGGCCGCGTTGTCATTTTCGTGAAATTCTGGCGCGAATGCGTATTCGAGCGGATTGCTGAAATAACTTGCTTCGTCTGCGCTGACAGCCTCAGACAGCGCGATCAT
The DNA here is from genome assembly GCA_039029255.1 of Pseudomonadota bacterium. GTDB lineage: Bacteria > Pseudomonadota > Alphaproteobacteria > Rhizobiales > Rhizobiaceae > JAALLB01. The sequence goes on from JBCCGN010000030.1 coordinate 34,074, forward strand.
GGTCGATGCTGAGACCGACATCACCTGGTGGTAAGATACCAACACTTTCATAGCTTCCCCCTTTTGCCTGTGCCCGTTGTTCTAGTCTGCTAAAACAACGTCTGGTTGCGTGACCGGCATTGATCACATACTTACACGTTTTTGTGAGTGCTTCTGTGCAAAAGGTCACACATCGCCACGAAGCGGGAACTGAAGCGACTTCAGGCTCCAAAAATGCGTACACCTTTTCGGTGAACTACATTATAAGATGCTCTGGATATCTGCATCGGAACCGTTTTATGCCGGCAAAATCAACCTCAAAACCACGGAAAATCAACCTTGCCCTCCAAGGTGGTGGAGCACACGGAGCATTTACCTGGGGGGTACTGGACTGCCTGCTTGAAGACGGACGACTTGACATTGTCGGCATTTCCGGAACCAGCGCAGGAGCCCTAAACGGTGTGGTTATGGCCGATGGCCTGGAACGTGGCGGGGTTGATTGCGGGCGCGAAAGGTTGGCCAATTTCTGGGAAAAGCTCAGTAAACTTGGCCAATTCAGCATGATACAGCGCACTCCATTTGACCGGGCCAGAGGTGATTGGAGTCTCGACTTTTCTCCAGGCCGGATGTTTTATGACACGTTTACCCGAACATTCTCCCCATACGAATTCAATCCGGCGAACTACAATCCGCTTTACGATCTTTTGAAGCAGGAGGTGGATTTTGAACGTGTAAGGGCGTGCTCGTCCATTCAGTTGTTTGTATGTGCGACCAACGTTAAGAGCGGCAAAACCAAAGTATTCAAACATCATGAGGTCACCGCTGAAACGGTCATGGCGTCATCCTGTCTTCCGGAAGTTTATCAGGCGGTTGAGGTAGATGGTGAATTTTACTGGGATGGCGGGTTCATGGGTAACCCTCCGCTTTACCCCTTGTTTTATCACACCAATTGCCCTGATGTGTTGCTGATCCAAATCAACCCGGTGGAACGCAATGAAATTCCCAAAACCGCGAGAGACATTCACAACCGGTTAAACGAAATAACTTTCAATGCAACTTTATTGCGAGAATTGCGAATGGTGGATTTCGTCACTCGCCTTATTGATCATGGCAAGCTGGATGAAGAGACCTACAAACGCGTCAACATGCACGTTATCAGGCCGGCTGATGCGATGCTGGATCTTTCTTCTTCATCGAAACTCAATCTGGAGCTTGAGTTCCTGTACTACCTGAGGGATCTCGGTCGTGAGAGCGCGGCTCAATGGCTTGAGGAAAATTACGAGCAGATTGGTGAAGCATCCACGCTTAATCTACGCTCAATGTTTGAGTGAACTTAATATCCAATAATCATGATCTTGTGATATTCTTTTTTACCCGAGGGAGGATAACAACATGACGACACCACACGGACATATCCACTGGAACGAACTCAACACGACAGATGTCGAAACCGAAAAGGCCATCTATGCAGAAGCTGCAGGCTGGACCTTCAACGCCATGGAAATGGATGATGGAACGACCTACTGGGTCGCAATGAATGGGGAACAGCCGGTTTGCGGCATGTTCAACATGCAACAGGAAGAAGCAGGACATGTTCCGGCTCACTGGATCGCATATATTTCGATCGACGATCTGGACAATGCTGTGGCCAAAGCCAAGGCGAAAGGCATGATTCTGTTGCGGGACATTTTTGATGTACCCGGCGTCGGACGAATTGCAATGCTCAAACAGCCTGATGGCGCGTTGATTGGCTGGATGACGCCTGCCGATTAACCCGGCGACTGATCCAAATTCCGTATCAGTCTTGTGTAGAACTTCACCACGAGTTCGATATTTTCCAGTGATACGCGTTCGTTGATTCCATGAATCCTCGGAATGTCTTCCGGTCCGAATACGATGGGATTTATCCTGTAACTGTTTTCCGAAATCCGGGAATAATGTTTGGTGTCGGTAGCTGCAATCGTGAGACCCGGCACAACTATCAACTCACCGAAAACCTCACGGAAAGTATTTGAGAGCAATTGGTAGCCGGAAACTTGATGATCTGAAACCGGACTTGCCTCATTCTTGTCTCCACGGATACTAACTTCAACCTGATCATCTCCGATCACATTCTCCACATGTGAGATTACTGCCTCTACCGTATCACGCGGATGAATTCTGAAATTGACTGTCGCTGTCGCTTCAGTCGGAAGCACATTTTCCTTTACAGATGCAGAAAGCATTGTCGGAGCCGTGGTTGTCCTCAACATCGCATTAGTCGCAGCAGACTTGGATAATTCGCCTTCAAGCAGCGGGCCAAACAACCATTGATTAGCAAACAGCATCCGCTGAACAAACGGAAAGTTGGGAGCAACAGCATCAAAGAATTCTGCGCTCACATCCGTCAGGCCTCCGGGAACGGGGTTGTCTTCAAGCTTGCGTATTGCCTTGGACAGTCGGCCCACAGCCGTTTCTGATGGCGGCAATGAGGAATGACCACCCTTTGCCTTGGCTTTAATATCCAGTGTAACGTAACCCTTTTCAGCAACGTTGATACTTGCAATGGGCTTCTTTATTCCCGGCAATATGCCGTCCAAGACCATGGAACCCTCGTCAAGTGACCATTCCATTTCTACGCCTTGCTTTTTAAGCGCTTGTGCAACACGTCCGGCGCCCTGCCAGCCACCAACTTCTTCATCATGCCCGAATGCAAAGTAGAGTGTCCGTTTCGGACTGAATCCATTTTCAAGCAGATGTTCTGCCGCTTCCATAAGGCCTACCACTGCGATTTTGTCATCCAATGTTCCGCGTCCCCAGACAAATCCGTCCGATATATTTCCCGAAAACGGCGGTTCGGTCCAATCGCCAAGGGTCTCTTCAGGTGCAGGCACAACATCATAATGGCCTGTCATTATAACGGGTTTGCGTGAACTGTCTTCGCCTTCCCACTTGTATAAAGGAGTAAGACCGCCGGCGAACTTCAACTCCATTTTTTCGTGCACAAGCGGATAGGTCGCCTTCAGCCAGCGAATAAATCCTTCAAACTCTGAGCTTTCAAAATCTGCCGGGCTTTGGTGAGAAACAGTTTTAAAGCGGATTGATTGAGAAAGATTATTTGCAATCGCATCAACATCAAAACTTCCTGTATCCGATGCCGCAACGACCGGTTGCTCCTTCGGTACATATAGCATCGTGTTGACCAACAGCACGGTGATCAACACCAAAACCGCAACTGCCAGAATTCCAAAAATTCTCTTGAACACAATTATCCCCTCCAAATACCTGCCATCGTGGCAAAATGTATTCGGCAATTACGTAAACGTCAATTTAGCTTTTTAGGATTGGGACAGGCTCTCCTCATCGCCTTCTGCGAATACCGCAATAAGGCAGCCTGTTTTTGTATGGGAAGTGTGTTCCGTTCCGGCCTTTAACCAGACCATGTCACCTGGACGGTAGATGGTACCGTCATTGTCAATCAGTTCACCTTCGATCATCAGGAATTCCTCCGCGCCTCCGTGTCTATGGGGTGTAGACTGGGAACCCGGATCCATCTTGTAAATGTAGAACCCAAGACCTTTCGGCATATCCGGATTGAGTTGCAAATAGGCGGTTCCGGTTTCTGAATTCCCTTCCGCATCAAACGGAATGAATTCGGCATTTCTGATGTTCGCAACCCGGCGCTCACTGTTTGCAATTGGCTTCATTGAACGTATTCCTGTCTTTTGAGAGATATTCCGAATTACAGGATATCAACAGGGTCACATCTGTAAAGTGTTGGCTTGAGAATCAGTTCACAGGTTGCGGCATATACGAAGCAAATAAATAGCGCGCCGAACTCGCATCGGAAATCGTCACTTGGTGACCGGAATAATCTGGTTTTTTTGCCCGGCAATCTGAACTTCGATGCAGTCACCATTCGTGTCGGAAATCATCCAGGGATGAGTTGCATATGTCTCAACCGTAAAGGCGCTGCCATTGTTTAATTTTGAGTAGGTAATCGCCTTACCATCAAAATTGATCCAGGAAATTATCCGTGTACCGCCTGAAACGTTGATAAACTTTACATTGGTTAGCGGATAATCAGAGTTCAATGACTTGTTCTTCAGATAATACAGGCAACTCTCAGAGTTCAGTTGCGTTTCCGAAAATTGCGCAGATGCAGTGGAGCAGAGTCCCGCCATTAGAATTGCAATTGTGAAAACCCGCTTCATGCTGAAGAAATCCCATACCTTGGAAGTCAGCCATCTATAATAGTTTACCTTGGGTAATTTTCAACTATATATATTCTATTTTGTAATTTTAGTTAACGAATA
>JBCCGN010000031.1:0-38093 GCA_039029255.1 Pseudomonadota bacterium
AACCATATCTGGTAATATTTTATTGAAAAATATTGCGGGGCTTTACTTATGTTAGCAATTCGTTAACCTTACATTAGAATTTTAGGGGCAAAAAAATATGTATACAGGCTCGAACGGGTCGGAATTTGCAGCAAAATTATTGCGTTATCTGCAGGAAGTCGACTACAGGGTAGCCTGGACGAATCAGCAGCGCAATTCGATATTCAGGCTTCGTTACGACGCATATTTACGCGAAGATACGATCAAGCCCAATTCATCTCGAATGTTCCGTGATGAGTATGATGAATTCGAAAATTGCTGGATATTCGGAATCTATATCAAGGATGAATTGGTAAGTTCAATTCGTTTCCACGTCATTTCACCGGATTGTCCAAAAGGACCGGCGCTGGATGTATTTCCCGATATCGTCGGGCCAATGGTTTTTGATGAAGGGCTTACCCTGATTGATCCGACCCGGTTTGTTGTTGAGGAACAAGTCGCGAGTGAATATCCTGAGATGCCCTATATGACACTCCGTGTAGCTTGTATGGCTTACGAGTTTTTCGATGCGGAATACGTACTGGCGACCGTGCGAAAAGAGCATATGGCGTTTTATCGTCGTGTCTTTAACGCTGAAATCCTCAGCCCGCCGCGGCCCTATCCCCTTTTGAAAAAACCAATTGCCATGATGCGAGCTCACGTGCGCGGTGTACGGGAAAAAATGGCTCGACGATACCCGATATTCGAATCGAGTCTGACGGAGCGCCGTATGATTTTCGAGAACCGGGAGCCGGCTTTTTTGCAAGAGAACATTCCGAATGTCGTCTCGAAGATCGCTAGCTGAGTTTCAAATCGAATTGAATTCAGGCTGTTGATGAATCTAGCGTAGTCGCAAATTTCGCGGTATGCATCGCAGGTAGTCGTTTTCTATTCCCGCGGTGATCATGGCAAAGCTGGATGCATTCATTAACCCACTGATCAGATGGGCAGAACTGTTGGCAAAGGCGTGCGTCGTATTGCTGTTTACATCAGTATTTTCCTCGGTCGTACTGCGTTATCTATTTTCCACCGGCTCAACAAAACTCGAAGACCTGCAGCATTACACCTTTGGGAGCCTTCTGCTGCTCTCGGTTGCCATTGCATTTGCATCCGGGCGACATGTGAAAGTGGAAATTCTGCAGTTTGAAGCGCATGCAGTTTCAAAGCGCGGCTTTTTAGTATTGTGGTTGATGCTGCTCGTCTGCCTGCCCATGGGATTTATTGTTGTACTCTCGATCCCTGAAATTCTCCATTCATGGAGGACACTCGATGGTTCAAGCGAGTTGGACGGTTTGGGTGGTTTGTTTCTGGTGAAGACGTTCCTGCCAATTACAGGAATATTGATTTTTCTGATCGCGGTCGGTCGGGCCATATCACCAGCCGATCGTGAATTGTGATGCAGTCATTCATTCTCCTGGTCATGATTGTTTCGGTGTTTGCCGGAATTGCTGCCGGTATACCGGTGATGTTCGTCCTGCTTGGCATTCCAATACTTGCAGGACTTGCCGGTACAATTCTGGGCGTTTTCGAGCCTTCATTCTTCAACGCAATTCCAATCCGCATTTTCGGTATCATGGAAAACCAGGTCCTTTATTCGGTGCCGTTGTTTATCCTGATGGGGAAACTGCTTGAACACTCGGGGCTTGCTGAACGCGCATTGTCCGCAGTTACCCGGCTATTTAACGGCGGTGCGAAATCACTATCAATTGCAGTTATCGCAATCAGTGTCGCGATAGCCTGTACAAGCGGAATTGTCGGGGCGACGATCACAATGCTTGGTGCGGTCGCGCTGCCGGCCATGCGTAATTTCCAAATTCAGGAGAAGTTTTCTGCCGGCCTTATCATGGCTTCAGGTTCATTGGGACAGATCCTTCCTCCCTCAATCGTTCTGATCCTGTTAAGCGATCAGATATCGAGTGCTCATGTGACAAATCAACTTGCTGCCGGTAATTTTTCCCCGGAACCGGTTGGCGTCGGTCATCTGTTTGCCGGAGCGCTTCTTCCCGGATTGTGCCTTGCAGTTTTTTATACATTGTATGTAATCCTTGTACTTGACGAACCGAAAAAAAAATTGCCGAACCGCAATACAAAAAAAGAGCAAACCCGCAATGATTGGTTCGGGCTTTCAGCAGTTCTGAGCCTGTTTCTCGTGCCGCTTTCAATTTTGCTTGGCTTTGCGACCACAATAGAGGCGGCAGCTATAGGTGTGTTGGTAATTGGGTTGATGGTATTCGTGTCGGGCAAAGGAAATGTCCTGCGTGAGGTGTTGCTGGAAACTACAAAACTCAATGGCGTGATATTCGGCATTATAATTTCGGCGTCGGTTTTTTCTCTCGTGCTACGCGGGTTTGAAGGAGATATCATCTTCCAGTCACTTTTCTCGGAACTTCCCGACGGTGCACTGTGGGCGTTGATTAGTGTGATGCTGATCGTGTTTTTGCTCGGGTTTCTGATTGAGTTTGTTGAGATTACATATGTGGTGGTGCCGCTCACTGCGCCTGTTTTGTTTGCGCTTGGTGTTGATCCGGTGTGGTTTGCAATATTGATGGCAGTCAATTTGCAGATTTCGTTTCTGACTCCACCAATGGGTATTAGCCTGTTTTACTATAAATCCGTATCCGGCATCGACACTCCGAATCTTTATAGATCAGTCATCCCGTATGTCGCCATTCAACTGCTGATGCTGATTGCGATTTTGATATTCCCGTCACTTGCGACATGGTTGCCGTCAGTTCTGATTTGACACCGGTGCTGGCCGGTATAAGGATAACCCAATTCCATAAATTCAGGAGCGTTGGAAATGGCCGAAGCCGCAAAAACTCTCGAAGCGAAAAGCAGTCCTTCACTTGGTAGATTTTCCTGGGAAGATCCTTTCCTTTTGGAGGATCAACTTTTTGAAGAAGAGCGGATGATACGGGACTCTGCGCGCGCGTTCGCAGAAAGTGAACTGTTACCGCGCGTGTCAGAAGCCTATCTCAACGAAACGTCTGCTCCAGAACTTTTCCCTAAAATGGGTGAGGTGGGTCTGCTGGGTTCGACAATCCCGGAAGCCTACGGCGGCATTGATGCTGGCTATACGGCCTACGGCCTTGTTGCTCGTGAGATAGAACGGATCGACTCCGGTTACCGTTCGATGATGAGCGTGCAATCGTCCCTCGTTATGTATCCGATCTATGCCTACGGCAATGAAAACCAGCGAATGAAATATCTGCCGAAGCTGGCTTCCGGCGAGTTCATTGGCTGCTTTGGGCTGACGGAGCCCGATGCCGGTTCGGACCCAGCCGGCATGAAAACAACGGCAAAGAAAATCGATGGCGGGTTTGTCCTCAATGGTTCCAAGATGTGGATTTCAAATTCTCCCTTTGCAGATGTGTTTGTTGTATGGGCAAAGTCCACCGCACACGATGGGAAGATTCGAGGGTTTGTGCTCGAGCGCGGGATGAAAGGTCTGTCGGCACCCAAGATTGACGGAAAATTGTCCCTGAGAGCTTCCACCACGGGTGAAATCGTAATGGAAAATGTGGAAGTCAGTGATGAGCACTTACTGCCGAATGTGGAAGGCCTGAAAGGACCTTTCGGGTGCTTGAACCGCGCACGCTACGGGATTTCCTGGGGCGCGATGGGTGCGGCTGAAGACTGCTGGTTCCGTGCCCGTCAGTACGGACTTGACCGCAAGCAGTTTGACAAGCCGATAGCTGGCACTCAGCTCTTCCAGAAGAAGCTTGCCGATATGCAGACTGAAATTGCCCTTGGCCTACAGGCATCTTTACGTGTTGGAAGGCTGATGGATGAAGGCCGTGCTGCGCCGGAAATGATTTCCATTGTGAAGCGGAACAATTGCGGCAAGGCCCTTGATATTGCACGGCAGGCACGAGACATGCACGGGGGCAATGGCATCCAGGCGGAATATCATGTCATTCGTCATGCAGCCAATCTGGAAACAGTCAATACCTATGAGGGGACACACGATGTTCACGCATTGATCCTCGGTCGCGCGCAGACCGGAATTCAGGCGTTTTTCTGATGTCGTGGTTCGATGATTGATACCAGCCGCCCGTTTGTGCGCCAAACCATTGCCTGGGTTTCGATGATCGGATTCGGGGTTGCCTGGGGCGGCACGATTCCGCTTGCAAAGATTGCCGTATCGACGGGGTACGGTTCGCTCGGCCTTATATTCTGGCAATTGGTGATCGGCGTGGCAGTGCTCGGCGCAGTATTGCTGTCCAGAGGTTGGCGTCCCGTATTCAACAAACAACTGTTTGCATATTTTCTGGTCATCGCGATCATAGGTACGATTGTACCGAACGGTTTTTCCTATCTTGCATCCTATCACTTGCCAGGTGGTGTCATGTCGATAGCAATCGCGCTCGTGCCGATGTTTACGCTTATGATTGCGCTCGGGCTGCGTCTGGAAGGTCCATCTCTAACAAGAATAATAGGTGTGTTCATCGGGTTTGCAGCAATGGTACTGATTGCAACACCTGAAACCAGTCTTCCGGAACCGGAAAAGGCGATTTTTGTGCTTGTCGCATTGATTGCTCCGCTTTGTTACGGGCTGGAGGCAAACTATATTGCCTTAAAGACCCCCGAAAAAACGGATGCGGTTTCCACACTTTTCATGGCCTCATTCCTCGGTCTTTTCATTACTGCTCCGCTTGCTGTAGCATCGGGCCAGTGGATCAATCCGCTACAACCATGGGCGGCGCCGGAATACGCACTGATTGGTGCATCTGTCATCCATGCGGTCACTTACTGCGGATATATCTGGCTGGTCGGTTTTGGCGGCCCCGTCTTTAGCGTACAAATGGCCTACCCGGTGACACTTTCAGGAGTGTTCTTCAGTATTTTGTTGCTTGAGGAAACTTATTCAGGATGGATCTGGTCCGCTCTTGTACTGGTTATAATCGGGTTGGTCCTGGTGCAGCCCAAACTTGAACACATGCAATCGGAGGAAGCGAATGCCTGAGATATCTGCTGCCGAAAACCAAAAGAAACATATTGAGATAAATAGCAAACAGATGGCCTATGTAGAGTTGGGTGCAGGGGATCCTGTCGTTTTCCTACACGGCAATCCGACATCATCCTATCTGTGGCGCAATGTCATGCCACATGTCAGTGACACGCACAGGGCAATAGCACCGGACCTTATCGGCATGGGGGATTCGGACAAGCTCGAAGATTCGGGCCCGGGCAGTTATCGTTTTGTCGAACATCGTGAATATCTGAACGAGTTTCTGGATGCGATCGTTCCCGATGACCAGGTGGTGCTGGTCATTCATGACTGGGGATCGGCGCTAGGATTTGATTGGGCTCATCGCAATCCGGAGCGGGTAAAAGGTATCTGTTTCATGGAAGGAATAGTTGGACCGGTTAAATCCTGGGATGACTGGCCTGAAGCAGCGAGACAGATTTTTCAGGCTTTGCGTTCTCCAGCCGGTGAACAGATGATACTGGAGAAAAATCTCTTCATCGAAGCGATATTGCCCGGTTCTATCCTGAGAAAACTGACTGAAGAGGAAATGTCCGTTTACCGGCGGCCGTTTGAAATTCCGGGAGAAGACCGTCGTCCTACCCTGACCTGGCCAAGGCAAATTCCGATCGAAGGTGAGCCGGAAGATGTTAATCAAATTGTCTCTGATTATGCCGCATGGTTGCCTGATACCCAGTTTCCCAAGCTTTTTATAAATGCCGAACCGGGAGCAATCCTTCTTGATAGGGCCCGCCAATTCGTCAGGAGCTGGAAGAATATCAGCGAGGTGACAGTTAAGGGCAGCCATTTTATCCAGGAGGATTCACCACAGGAAATTGGTGAAGCGTTACACAACTGGATGAAGGAATTGTCTTGAGCTTAACTGTTTTTCTGGTTGTTATAAGCGCAGCCGTTCTTCATGCTGCCTGGAATGCGGCGGTTAAAGGCAGTGATGACAAGGTGCTGGGAATGGCTGCCGTAATGACCGGGCAGATGTTGCCTGGGGTGATTCTGATCTGCATCTTCCCTTGGCCTTCTCATGAAAGCCTGCCATGGCTCGCTGCCGGGATTGTATTTCACATCGGCTATCAGATTTTCCTCATGTCCGCATACAAGATAGGGGATTTCACCCAAGTCTATCCAATTGCACGCGGAACCGGGCCGATGCTTGTGACATTGGTTTCAATTGTTGTATTCGATATCGAGTTTGCGCCCACTGAACTGATTGCCATAGCCCTCATTGTGCTCGGAATAATCAGTCTCAGCATAGTACGGCAAAGCGATGGTCTGAGAAATCCCAAAGCGGCGTTCATGGCATTTTGTACGGGATGTTGTATAGCGGGCTATTCCCTCTCTGACGGTATGGGTGCACGCGCCTCGGAAAGTGCGATCGGTTACATGTCCATGCTTATGGTTTTGGACGGTATAATTTTTGCCGCTTATATTGCCCTTGTCGCCCCCGGAAAACTGACGGAAATGTTCCGCACCGCCAAGCTTAGAATGTTCGGCGGTGGTTTTGCATCCTTCCTTGCTTATCTGATGGTCGTTTGGGCATTCACACAGGCGCCCATTGCAATTGTCACTACACTGCGAGAAACCAGCATTGTTTTTGCGGTGCTAATCGGAGTTTTTGTTTTCAGGGAAAGATTAAACCTTGCAAAACTGGTATCCACAATGCTTGCGCTGGCAGGTGCTGCCTTATTGAGATTTGGAAGGTATCTGGTTTAACCGGTTATCCGGTCACTTGTTTCCCATTCAGGATTGATCCACGGTTGCTGGTTGGAACGGGGCAACATATCGCTTCCCAGAATATGATCGGAAGCTTTTTCTCCAACCATGATTGACGGCCCGTTGAGGTTGCCGTTGGTGATGCGTGGAAAAATTGAGGAATCCGCTACCCGCAGGCCTTCAACGCCAATCACCCGGCATTCGGGGTCTACGACTGCAGTGTTGTCATCCACATCACCCATCTTGCAGGTGCCACATGGATGGTACGCACTTTCGGCATGTTCTCTTATAAACTGGTCAAGCTGCTCATCGCTGCGAACATGTTCACCGGGCTGAATTTCCCTGCCGCGAAATTCGTCGAATGCCTGCTGACCAAATATTTCCCGCGTCAAGCGGATGCAGTGGCGAAAATCCGACCAGTCCTCTTCGGTACTCATATAGTTGAAGAAGATTGAGGGCGCTGCTTTCGGATCGCTGCTGGTCAACCGTACGTGTCCGCGGGATGGTGAGCGCATTGGTCCAACGTGTGCCTGGAACCCATGGACGGGAGCGGCGGCCTTGCCATCATAGCGAATTGCTGCCGGTAGAAAATGAAACTGGATGTCAGGATATTTCACACCAGGGTTTGAGCGCACAAACGCACAGGCTTCAAAGTGATTGGTTGCGCCATCGCCGGTCTTGAACAGCAGCCACTCGAGCCCAATCAGACCTTTGGAGAAAAGATTGAGCTTTGAATAAAGCGAAATTGGTTGAGTGCATTCCTGCTGTATGTACAGTTCAAGATGATCCTGAAGGTTCGCGCCAACACCGGGTCTATCGGAGATGACTTCTATTCCGTGCTCTCTGAGATGTTCTTCAGGGCCAATTCCGGAAAGCATCAAAAGTTTGGGTGAGTTGAAAGCGGAAGCCGCAAGGATCACTTCCCGGTTTGCGGCGATAAACTGGGTCTGAGCGCCGCGGGCAATCTCGACGCCTGTTGCCCGTTTCCCTTCAAACCTTATTCGTTCTGCAAGGCCGCGCACGAGGTTCAGGTTCTGCCGCTTCATCGCTGGTTTTAGGTAAGCGTTGGCCGCAGACCAGCGTTGACCCTTGTGAATCGTATGCTGGAACCGCGAGAATCCCTCTTGCTTCAAACCGTTATAGTCGGGTGTGATGCCAAAACCCGCCTGTCTGCCGGCTTCAATAAACGCATCAAACAAGGGATTTGGCGTGTCTCCCTTTTTTACATGCAAGGGGCCATCGGTGCCGCGTGACCCGTCTTCATTTGTAGAGGCTGATTCCATTCTTTTGAAATAGGGAAGGACATCAGCGTATGACCATCCCTTCGCTCCGGATTCGTCCCAATGGTTGAAGTCCTCTGCATGGCCACGGACATAAACCATTCCGTTGATCGATGACGATCCGCCAATTACCTTGCCCCTGGGTGCTGCCAGTTTTCTGCCATCAAGGCCGGGCTCAGGTTCAGTGCGATATCCCCAGTCATAAGTTGAAGTGTTCATCGGAATTGAGAGGGCCGCAGGCATTTGAATAAATGGGCCGAAATCGCTTCCCCCATATTCGATTACCAGAACCGAATGCTTACCGTCAGCGGAAAGCCTGTCAGCCATCACAGAACCGGCTGAACCGGAACCCACGATAACATAATCAGCAGTTAAATCGGGTGTAATATTGGCTGAACCTGACATGGTGACTCTCAACTGAACATGTGGACTAACTCAACTCTTCACGATTGGTTCTTAGCCCATAAATACAGGACTCGCAAAAAGACATATTTGCGTTTGCCCAATTTAATCATGCCTGATTCGAATTTCGCAGTGACATAACCCTTACGAATCAGTTAACTTTTGGGCGAATCAGTCAACTTTCTCACCTGTTTGACTGAGATTCATCGGGGCTAATCTTCGTTTTGTGTTCAGCTCTCTGTTTTTTCGAATACCACGGCTTTCCTGCGGCGAGCCGTGTTTTCAGGATTCGGCTACTTCGCGGATTGACCGGATTCATAGAGGAATTTCAGCATCATCTGTTGCTGCTTGATATGGGGGATAAAACATGAATTCTGCGGCTGAAGCGCCCAACCAGCAAAGATCAACACTTCTTCTGAATATGGCTGGCAACAAACTCGGGGTCTGTGGCGTTGCCCTGTTGTCCCTGTTTACCTTTGCCGTACCGGCATCTGCGGTCATCAGAAACGATGTTACGGCGACGGGTACTGCCCCAGGCGGCGCAGCAGGAGGGATTACGGACACGACTTTCGAAGAAGTCGATGTTGAAGATGATGCACCTGCTCTTACCATCACCAAGACAGTTCAACAGGTCGGCGGAGGCGCGCTGGGCACGGACATACCAGCAGGTACCAATGTTGAATATGTGTTTTCGGTGGAAAACACCGGTAATGTGACAGTCTCGAACGTAAGTATTAACGAATTAACTTTCGATGGTGACAGTCCGGTAAACCCGACAGTTTCTTCCGGTTCGACTACCCTGGCACCGGGTGAAACGGTAACCTTTACAGGCACTTACACCGTAACCAATGGCGATATTGCTGACCAGGGGGGTGCTGATGGATCACTTGATAACACAGCAAATGCAACCGGTGACTCTCCGGCGGCGACAGGCTTTGGTGTGGTTACATCGAATACCGACGGTGCGACCTTTGATCTCGAAGATGTCAATGGTTCAATGGACATCGTCAAAACTGCGATCCTCGTAAACGGTGTCGACTTCCCAACACGTGGAGACACTCCGGATACGGCTAACGTAGCGGTCGGGGATGTGATCACTTATGAATACATAGTGACCAACGACGGTAACGTGGCTCTCACCAATGTGAACCTTTCCGATGATATCACGACGGGTGGAGGGGTTGTAAACGTAACGCCGACATTCGACAGCTTTACGGTTGTGAACGGTTCTTCGAATACCGGCGATACCATCGATACATTCGGAATTGGTTCCGTGGCGCGGTACACCTCAACCTACACCGTGACGCAGGCTGATATCGACGAACTCCAGTAAGAAAAATCTGGAACTGAAGGCAACTGACCCGGCTGGTGATTTCACCGACCGGGTTTTTCATTTTTCATTCCTGCCGGAAGCTCTCTGCTGAAATGTCATTTTTCGCTAACTTCCTAATATCTTTAACAGTTCTTTAACCCGACTCACGGCTACTCCCAAAAAGGGGGTTGCCATGGGCGGCTTTTTGAAACGATGGTTAAAATCCAAGCGGTTGCTGATCCGCGAGAGTGTTCTCGCGGTGCTGGTCAGTGGCGCAATGAACCTATTCGCGACGACTGCATTCGCAACGATTGACAATACGGTTACGGCGACCGGGACACCACTTGGCGGGACACCAAACAGCGTCACAGCCACGGCAAACGAGTCCGTGGATGTAGAAGATGAAGCGCGCCAGCTCACATTGGTCAAGACATCAAATCTGAATGACGAGACCATAGCTGATGGTCTTGCCGAAACCGGCGAGACGATAACCTATACCTATACCGTAACCAATTCTGGAAACGTTACCCTGAGCAATGTGGCAATACAGGACACACATGAGGGTGTTTTGCTGTCTCCTGCTCCCGCCGGAGAGGCAATTGTTTCCGAGGGCCCCAACCAACCCTCATTGATAGGGACACCGAACGACGGCCTCATCGATCTGCTTGATGTCGGCGCTGTTGCCACTTTTACAATCACACTGACCGTCACCCAGGAGGAAGTTGATAACCAATAGGTTCGAAAACGTCGAAAACTGAATGAAACCAGGTCTAAGATACAGAAATGCGAGCTGGACAGTCCGCAGGCTTCGGTCTGCGGTCACAGCCTTTTTTGCGATTTTTTTCTGGGTCTATTTCGGATTTTCAGCTTTCGCTGACATCGACAATACGGCAACGGCCGTCGGTGTGTTTGACGGCAACATTGTTATCTCCAATCCAAGTTCCCAATCTATTCCCGTTGTACTTGCAGCGCCCCAGATATCGATAGACAAAAGTGGTGTCCTAAACGATGACGATGGCACGCCAGGTCTATCCGCCGGTGATACAATCTCCTACACGATCGAGGTCAGCAATCCGGGAAATGTCAGTCTTTCGAATATCGTTGTCACCGACCCCATGGTTGCACTGTCCTTCCAGTCTGGTGATACGGATGGTGACAATGAGATCGATCCGGGAGAAATATGGGTTTACACCGGCTCCTATACCATCAGCGCTTTTGATATTGCGACAAACGGTGGTGGTGACGGAGATATCGACAACACCGCAACAGCTGATTCAAATGAAGCAGGACCGGTTTCGGATAGCGAGGAAACCCTGATTGATCCGAATGTGGCAATCAACGTTGCTAAATCAGGTACCCTTAATGATGATGATGGCATTCCGGGACTATCGGCCGGTGACACGATTGATTACCAGATTACCGTTGAAAATATTGGTGTTACAGATCTGACCAATATCATTGTCGCGGACAATCTGGTCCAAGGTGCAAGTTCGACGCCGCTCACCCCAGTATTCAATGGTGGAGATATCAATTCCGATAACCGGATCAATGCAGGGGAAACCTGGTTATATACGATCTCATACACGCTTACCCAGGCAAACATTGATGATGGAAGTGACCTCGTCAATACAGCTTCTGTGACTACGGATCAGATTGGGCCGAGAGACGCGACTGATACTCAGACCTTGTTGGGGTTTGTCGACTCCTACACCATGACCAAATCTGCCAGCCTTTCAGACGGAGACGGTGACAATCTTGGCGACCCCGGCGAAGTCATCACGTTTACGTTCAGGTTCACGAACACTGGTAACCGGACTTTGGCCAATCTGCTGGTAACAGATCCATTGCCAGGCCTTTCAACAGTGACCTGCGCAAACGATGTGGATGCAGATGGAGACATTGATCAGCTTGCGCCAGGGCAGACACTTGATTGTACAGCAACTTACACGATTCAGCCTTCGGATCTCGTCAACGGGATGGTTACAAACACGGCGACTACATCCGCAACCCGTATAAACGGTCTGGTTCCGGTTGTTGAAGACGATACTGCCAATGACAATTCCACAACCACTCCGACAGACAGCAACTTCCAGCTTGAAGTTGACAAGACAGTCACATCCGCTGTTGAGGTTCTGCCCAATGTGGTTGAAATCGAGTACCTGATTTCTGTTACGAACCAGAATGCCTTTACCCATACAAATGTAAGGGTTCAGGATGACATTTCAGCCGCAATATCGGCACCTGCCCAACTTCTGGGCAATGCGATCATCCTTTCTGCCACCGGTTTCACAGGCACCGGCACGACGAATGCGGGATACGATGGTTCAGCTGATATTGAAATATTCAGCGGAAACGTGGAACTCGCGCCGCTGGCAACCGGCCAGATCCGGATTCAGGTACTGATCGATCGGAGATCGGCATCGCTCACCACGAGCAACATGGCAATTGCGACGACTGACTTCATTCCCGGTGGCGTACCGTCGGATGATCCGGGAGAAACTCCGGGTGATCCAAATGATGTAAATCCAACTCCGTTCGATTCCCCGGATTCCGATAATGACGGCGCTCCGGACGGCAATGAATCACCGATCGGAGACCGTGACGGTGACGGTATCCCCGATGCTCAGGACTTCGATCCGACCGGCTACTTCTATTGTGAAGCGGATGGTCGAATTCTGTCCGGAGGCCTGATTGCGGTTCAAAACGTCGGTGGCGGCGGTGTACAATCCGGTGTTGGCTCCAGCAATGGCATCACCATTGTCCATGATGGCAGTGCTGGCTTCTATCAGTTCTACGTTACTGCTCCGGGCACCTATCGGATGCTTCTGACGTTGCCACCTACCGGGGCTGCGAGCACAAGCCGGTTAAGTTCCGGCACGCTCGATCTTACCACCCTTCTACCAGCAAATCCGGCTGTCATCGGTGCTGGAGAAACTGGAAGCACAGGCGTGTTGAGTGATTTCTCAGCAGGAGCAAATCCGTTCTTCACCGAATTTGTAATCGAAAATGGTGACCCGGCAATTTTCAACAACAACATTCCATTGGCATTGTGCGGCACGCCAAGTGTGCTCGCGGACAAGAACGTTGCTGTAGCACCGACACTGCAACCTGATCTCACGAGTAACCTTACCTATAGGGTCATTGCAGAGAATAACGGCACTGACCGGGTGGATGATGTTTCTCTGGTCGATGATCTGGACGCCGTATTTGGTGCCGGAAACTTCACAATCATCAATACTTCCATAGAAAGCTCGCCTGTCGGCTTTGCAGCGGTTATCGATCCATTCTTCAATGGCGTCGGGAACAATTCGCTCCTCACAACGGGCGGCAGTCTTGAGCCCGGGGAAAGCGTGTCGGTTCTTCTTGAGTTGAATGTCGATGTACCTCCTTCTAACTACACAAACACAGTTATCGTCGGCGGCGATAACCCGTTGACCGGTGCTCCGCTGACTGAATCATCCGCTTCCGTAACCATCAGTATCGCGGGCGCAAGTGCGATAGACGGTGTGGTCGCCACGAAAACTACGCCCGTTGATTCCGCTCCGCTTGGCGCACGGGTTCCTTACACGATCCGTTTTGAGAACAACGGTACGTTGCCGGTGGTTGGATCAGAACTGGTGGACCTTCCACCATTTGGCTTCAGTTATGTTCCTGGAACTGCAACTGTAAACGGGGTGGCGATAGAGCCTGTGCTCAGGGGTAGTGAACTGGTCTGGCCTAACCAGGACATAGCAATCGGAGCAAACACGGTGATCAACCTGCAACTCCTGGTCGGCGCAGGCGTGACAGGTACTGAATTCACCAACACGGCTTTTGCCCGCAATCCGTTGGATGGTTCCCTGATTTCAAATCGGGCACGGGCAACCATTCGACTTGAAATAGAATCCGTCTTCCAGTGCAGTCACGTGATCGGGCGGGTTTTTGATGACCTCGACAAGGATGGATATTACGATGTTGGGGAGCCGGGCCTTGGTGGTGTTCGTGTAGTCACAGTGAATGGCTTGCTCATCACGACGGATCAATTCGGCCGCTATCATGTAACCTGTGATGCAATACCGGATGACCGGATAGGATCCAACTACATTCTCAAACTTGATGAGAATACATTGCCGACCGGATATCGGATTACCAGCGAAAACCCGCGC
This sequence comes from Pseudomonadota bacterium, assembly GCA_039029255.1. GTDB lineage: Bacteria > Pseudomonadota > Alphaproteobacteria > Rhizobiales > Rhizobiaceae > JAALLB01. Next base: position 13,855 of record JBCCGN010000031.1, read on the forward strand.
GTGATCCGTCTTACCCGCGGTAAACTCTCCAAGCTGAATTTTGCAGCGGCCAATCTCCGACGCATAACGCTTGCCCTGGACGACAAATCCTTCAAGGATACCGGCAACGGTCTGACTAATGAGGCAATCAACGATATTGCCAGAATACTGCCATTGCTTGAAGAAGAACGTTCCGTTCTGGAGCTGTATTACAATGACAACAGCACCTCATCAAAAAAACGGCTTGATGCAGTGGAAGCGCTGATAACCAAGGCGTGGAAGTCCCGTAAGCGTCCTCATCGCCTCGATATAGAAAAAATCCAAAAAAGATAGGTTTTTCAGTGTCTTTTATGGAATCTTACGTAACGTAAGATTAACTGAACGTAAACCATTTCCATTGCATATTTCATTAACCATGTTGGGTAGTGAATTGTTCATACCTAGCCGTCTGAGCAGGGCAGGCATTGTGATGGTTGGCGGACTGGTGTTTGCTGGCCTTGTTCTTGCGTCTTCAATTAGTCCTTCGCATGCCCAATCCGAACTTGATATCCTGCTTGCTGCAGAAGATGCCCTGAAATCCGGAGCTGAGAAAACCGAGCCAAAATCCGGGATTTCGATTAGTGTGGATGGTGAAGCCGTTATTGGTGAACCCACTAATCGTGATGAAATCATCCGAACTGACAAGGCACTTGAAGCGGTGGACATCCAGGTCAAGTTTGACGGCCTGGACATTACCCGGCGGCTAAACGTTTCCACTTCCGATATCCGCCGTACCTACAAACCCGGTGAGGAAATCACATTCGTCGGGAGCTGGAACTATCCAGACTGGATCGAAAGGGCTGAGATCAGAATCTTCCGGCAGATTGACAAATATGCAACTGAAGCAATCGCCAGGCCCGTTCAGGTTCTCGAGTTACCTCTGGGTAATTCAAACACATCATCTGTCAAATGGCAGGCACCGGATCAAATTGATACGCTCGATCCGGAAGCTGACCAACTGACCTATGTCCTGCGGGTCTATGACAATTTTGGAAGATTTGATGAAACGTTGCCGCTTGCCATACGCATCAGCGAGCAGGATGTTGCCATTGATGATCGCATAGGTTCCGTTCCAGCGGTTCCGGGGCAGTCCGAAGATCGCACCGGTATCTCCAACATTCCGCTTTATGGCGGCTCGGTTACCGTTTACGGGCGGCATATTCCTGCCGGGTACACAGTCAATGTTCTGGGTAGCGAAGTGGAAGTCGATGACGGGCAGCGTTTTGTCGTAAGCCGTATCCTGCCTCCCGGTGACCACGTTGTTGATGTCGGCATATCCGGGATTACAAAGGATCAGGGTTTGCAGTTCGAGCGGGATATCTACATTCCGGACAGCGAATGGTTTCTTGTCGGACTGGCTGACATCACTGTCGGGAGAAGATTGGGAGCGGATGCAGAATCCCTTTCAAACACGTTTCCAGGTGAGTTTTCGGAAACATTTGAGCGCGGCAGGCTCGCGTTTTATCTAAAGGGCAAGATCAAGGGTGAAACCCTGATCACTGCGGCCTTTGATACAACAGAAGAAGAACTTGATGAGGTATTCCGGAACCTTGATGAAAAAGACCCACGACAGTTGCTTCGCAATCTGGACCCCAATGACTTTTATCCGGTGTATGGCGATGACAGCACGATTGTTGAAGACGCACCAACGGCTGGCAAATTTTATGTTCGTGTGGAACGGGGCAAAAGCCACGTGCTCTGGGGTAATTACAAAACCCGCATCAATGGCACGGAACTGGGTCGTTTTGAACGGAGTCTCTATGGCGCTCAGGCGATCGTGCGTTCGGAACAATCTACTGCCCACGGTGAGCCGGTGGCTGAAGTCGAAGCATTCGCCGCCGAACCGGGTTCTTTGCCACAGCGCGATGAGCTGCGTGGCACCGGCGGTTCTGCCTATTTTCTGCGGCGTCAGGACATCAATCAGGGCAGCGAACAGATCACAATTGAGGTCAGGGACAGGGTTACCGGGCAAACAATCGAACGAACCTTGCTGCGCCCGGATGAAGATTATGAAATTGACTATGTGCAGGGGGTGGTGCTTCTGAGGCGGCCGCTGCAATCAACAACAGGCTCAGACAGTTCGGTTTCTCAAACCGCAATTGGCGGCAATGATCAGTTTCTTGTAGCCGTTTATGAATTTACACCAACGCTTACGGATCTTGACGGCTTTACCTATGGCGGGCGAGGCGAAGTGTGGGTGAACGACCGTATACGGGTTGGTACAACCGGCTTCGTTGAGAACACCGGAATTGCAGATCAGACGCTTTATGGCGCTGACGTACTGGTTCGGCTTTCTGAACGCAGTTTTCTGGAATTGGAGTGGGCTGAGTCCGAGGGTGACTCATTTGGTGCAGTCACGTCAACCGACGGCGGATTCATTTTCAATCCAATCTCTGGCAATAATCCGACAGGTGGTCGATCCCAGGCCTGGCGTTCCCAATTGGCGATCGATCTGGAAGAAATCAGTGGCGGCGCGGCCAAAGGCACTGTGGGCGGATACTACGAAACACGGGATGCGGGGTTCAACTCGCCTGGCCGTTATACATTGGTGGATGAAACGCTGAGCGGTGCATTTATTGATGTCGAAGTTACTCCGGACACAAGCCTGCGTTCGAAGTACGATGAAATCCAGCGTGCGGATGGCCGGGACAGGCGCGAAGTAAGCGGTGAGGTTATTCACCGTTTTGATGATCAATATACTGGCAGTATTGGCGTTACACATTCAGATGAGGCGACTGCGGTTGGGTCCTCAACCGGTGTGGGAAGCCGCACTGATATTGGTGGACGTCTGACAAGAACCTTTGATGAAGGAAACAGCGTCTGGCTGTTTGGCCAGGCGACCGTAGAACGCAGCGGAACGCGGGATCGAAATGATCGGCTTGGCATCGGATTTGAACGTGATCTTACAGACAAAATTTCCGCATCTGCAGAAGTTTCTTATGGAACGCTTGGCATTGGTGGGCTTGCGGCATTGAGCTATTCGCCGAATGCGGATGACCGTTACTATTTCGGTTATCGTCTTGATCCTGATACGACCGCAGGCGACCTCACGGGATATGATCCTTTCGGAAGGGATTATGGTTCCATTGTTTATGGCGCCAATCGCCGGATCAATGATCAGCTTACCGCATTTTTTGAGGAAAACTATGATTTCACCGGTACGCAGCGATCGCTCACCCATACCTACGGGGTGAGTTATACACCCGATGAAGTCTGGACACTTGCAGCGGGATTTGAAGCGGGCGAAGTGTTCGACAACGTCAACGGTGATTTTGACCGTGTCGCCGTTTCCGGTTCTGCAAGTCTACGGGAACAGGTCCGCAATGCATCGCTGCGTTTCGAAGCCCGGTTCGAGGATGGTGTCAACGCATCAGTCCGCGACCGCAACACCTATCTGTTCAGTGGTAGTTACGGCTATCTTCACAATGACGACTGGCGGTTTATCGCGAACGTTGATGCGGTTGTTTCTGACTCTGACCAATCCACATTTCTGGATGGAGATTACATAGAGGGTTCCGTTGGCTGGGCTTACAGACCGGTTGCTGATGATACCCTCAACGCCCTCTTCCGATATACCTATCTCGAAGACCTGCCCGGTGCTCAACAGGTAAATGTTCAGAACCAGTTGCTCGGGCCACGCCAGCGCAGTCATGTTCTGGAAGCAGACTTCATCTATGATCTAAATGAAAAACTCTCGATTGGTGGCAAATACGGCTTCCGCATCGGACAGGTATCCGCGGATCGCTCGAGTGACAACTTTACAGACTCTTCAGCTCATCTTGGAGTAGTGCGGGCCGACTTTCATGCCGTGGATAAGTGGGACATTCTACTGGAAGCGCGTGCACTTTGGCTCGAAGAAGTCGAGCAAACCAACATCGGATACCTTGCCGGCGTCTATTATCATATAGGTGAGAACGTAAAGTTCGGTGTCGGATATAACTTCGGCCGGTTCTCGGATGATCTGACCGACTTGACCTTTGATGATGAAGGCGTCTTCGTCAATCTGATCGGCAAGATCTGATCCGGATTGTCCTACTGTCTCCAATCCCTGATTTTAAATGATCAGTTCAAAGCCGTGAACTAAGGGCCCAATACGTTCATGCTGATGGTTTTGTATCTGCCGTCGGGTTGTTTTCTGATGACACCTGCACCGCGGCCCGGCAGGCCGGACAGAAATGTGCAGCTAAGCGGAGTCGCACCTGAAGAGCTGGCCGATTCACAATAAAGGTAGTAATTGAATGTACATGACGATTCCTCACCGCGCGTATCGCATTTAACGCCAGATGTGCGACCGACGCCGAAGGCCAAACGTTCTGTAAGCGTGGAGATGACGCAATCATCGCCCACTTTTTCAAAGTTTGAAATTAGTGCTCCTGCTGATCCAAAACCTCCATTCTGGCCAGCAAGTTTCAAGAAAAAACCTTTGTTGCAATTGTCAAATACATATTTAGCGAAAGCGTCAGATACCGCCTGCTCCGGTTTGGATACGGAAAGTATGGCCCCATAGTGTTTCAGTTCAGACTTCAAAGTGTCTGCAATTTGCTTTTGATGTTCCAAATTTTCATCAAGTAGAACTATTGAACCGAATGTTGGCGGGCCGGTCCTGTTTTCAACCAGATTGTCAATCTTGGCATAGTCTTCGACGTTGAAACGAACAGCCCTTTGGGTTTTCACGCGGGTGACTGCGCTCTCGAAGAATTCAATGTCGTAGTCCAAAACATATCTGTCGTTGACCCGACGGTTTTCAAACAGCACTACTTCCCGCAAAGGAGGGAGATTTTTTTTCTTGCGGTTCCACTGGTCCCATGGGTCTTTTGCGTATTTGTTGTTTGCGGCCACCAGTGACTTCAAGTGGTTAAGCTCCACGTTTACGGGGCTGATCTGGGTAAACTCGACGACAGAACCTCTGAACAGAAGGTCGATTCCTTCGTAATAACCAAAGGGGATGTAATAGGTGATGCGGGATTCTTTTCCCGTAGCCTGCATGATGTGGATGTCGCGACCGGTTTTCGGGTCGACCTTGTGAATGAATACAATGTTGTCGTACTCGTCTGTTTCATAGGTTTTTGTGAAGCCATCTTTCAGGCGCGGCGTGACGATGTACTGGGTTGTTGAAACGGAAAAATTCTTGGGAAAGGGACTGACCGCGTCAGGATGATCCTCAGTGAAGTACGGGTCGATCGAAGTGATGCATCCAGTCACCAGAAACATCACGATGAACAGACTGATTAGTTTTGCGGGAGATTTGTACATCTGCTGCCTCTCAACTGTACGAAAGTCATGACCCAGATTACTCAACTTGTTCAGGCAAACAAACCCGGCATCTTAAGATGCCGGGCCATTGTTATTTTTTACCGTTATTGCCGTTGGCGTAACCGGCATTGTATTGCTGCTGGGACTGCCAAGGCTGGTTCGAAACGTTCTGTGGACCTTTGCCGCTGTTGGCATCATTGTTGCCCTGTTGATATGAACTCATGATCTATTCCTTTTAGCGTTGTTGTTTGCAGCTTCGCCTTTCGGGAGGAAATGCATGCTGCGAAATCAAGCTAGCAATTCCGGATCAGAGTTTTCGATGAGGCAGTTGACTTTTGTTGCCGGGTAAAGTCTCGAGTGCGATGAGTGACTACGGCAATACCCGAAGTGCCTCAGCATGGGCATAGGTGCTGTTCAACTGGTTTTGCAAACTCTGTTGTCGCTGTTTTTCGTGCTTTTCCAATGCATTGGGATCAGCATATTTCGGATCAGCGGTGGCAATTGCCAATGCGAAAAATCCAACTGCAACCATTACCGGCCAGTTTGTCGTTTGCTGAGAAAGGTCCCAGCTACGTCGTTTGAACTCCTCTGCGTCATAGGCCGAAGAAGCAAGCTGGAAGCCTCTTTCTGCAACCGCAATTTCTTTTCCTGCGGCTTCGCAAAGTTCGGGGTTCCAAGGTGAAATTTCCCGCTTCAGGCGTTCTTCCGTACAATTGGAAGCTTCTTTGAAAAACTTGATTTCATTCTGTGCTGAAATCTTCTTCGTGTACAAAACATCGTAATTACCAGGCGGTAATGGATCAAAGCGCACAGAATAGCCGTTCGCTATGTATGACTTCTGTCCGTCCGCACGCATTCCTATAGCCGCAAGATATTCGATCATTGGTCCATAAATCGATTCTTTGCCATTCTCGGCAATATATTTCGCATGGCTGGCTTCGGCAGCAAAAGCGACTGCTTCGATCATTTTTGTAGAAGGTTTTGGAAATCTCTCACTATTTGAACCTGATAGTGAGAACGCAGCTCCGAGAAGAATTGCGGCTTTTTCCATGTCCTGCGGCACGCCATTCCCGGCAAAATACTGGATACCAGCCCTAATCAGCCTGTGCCCATCTACGTCAATCTTTCCGTCTTCTCCTGGAGCCAACAACCCCTTGTAAATCTCCGGATGATCCCTGAAATAATACTCATTGGAAAAAATTAGCGAGTACCTGGATCGAAAATGCGAATACGACTCGTTTATAATATCGTCCTTGAAATGATCGGCCAGGATTGTGAGTTTCTTGATCTCTGTGTCGCTTAACAGCGGCTGCTGTGCACTGGCAGTGTTCGCGGAAACACATAGTGTCCACCAAAACAAGGCAACGAATACAAACTTCATTTTAAACCTCCAGGAAATTCATTCTCATTTTTTCAAAATGAGTTCACGTCGCGACATTGTTTTTTCAACGACGGGATTGATGTTTGGCAAGAAGGTGCCGCCGATTACCTTACGATAATTGATTGCAGGCTACGGCGGCCTCTCTTCCGCGTCAACTGGGTTCAAGCCTTACCGTTTTGGCTCGGAACCTGGAGTGCCACTCAACTCGATGGCATTAGCGATGCCAACGTGACACGATATCCCTGTTGCTTGAGTTTTTTCAAATGCAGACGCACGTTCTTTTCGCCAGCCGGGCCAACACGCTCGCGGGCAATAAGAGTTCCATCACCATGGATCACCTTTGTGTTGCATCCGGAAGATGTGCACAGCAGCTTGACAAATCTATTGTGCTTTTTGTGTTTTAGAAACTTCACGGTCGTTTTTTTCGCATTATGCGCTCCATCACCACAACCTGCTGCCGCAAAGCTCGTTGCGGGCATGACGCATATCGCAGTTACCAAGAAAACTGACGTGGAGATCCTATGCATTATTCTTGCTCCTTCAATTATTGTTACCGGAATCCATCCCGGTGTTGGGAACCCGATCCAGCCAGTCTAATTTATCAAATTTAAAGCAAGGAGGTTGCCGGAGTCGTTGACATTTGTATCGGCTTGTTGTCCGGCGATACAGAAAGCTTCTGTTGGCGTGGCCAGATATCGGATCGGGAATCGTTCTGACTGGCGGACGTGCAGATGAACCCACATCCCGTCATCACAATTGCAAACTCTAAGGCAGCACCAAAAGTGCCTCAGCATGAGAATAGGTGCTGTTAAGACTGGATTGGTGTTTTCTTTCCCAATCCTTGTATTCCTGCTGGGACTGTGTGGTATTCGGCAAATTTCTCAAAATGGTAGCAGCCAGCGCGAAAAGCTGCTGCATGGCTTTTTCTTCATCAGCTTTCCGTCTTTTTTCCTTTGCAAAATAGTCCAGAGCTTTTTTCGCGTCTTTCGATCCTTTTTCAGCTGCCAGTGATATCAGAGCGACCGCTTTGTGCATATCCTGGTCAACTTTCTGGTAATGTTGCCAATCAAATTTCTCTTCAGATGGTTTGCGTCCACGAAAATACAACAGACCCAGTCTGTAGTGCGCTTCTATATTTCCTTGGTCCATTGCAAGTGTGTACCATTTGATTGCTGAAGCCGCATTTCTGATCAGACTGATTTCCAGTGTGTCACCGGCAAAAGCCTTGCCGATCAATAATTGCGCCCAAGCTTCACCTTCCAGTGCCCTTGAATAGATTTTCCTTAATCTTTTACGTTCATCGGCAACCTGGATCAGGAATTCCATCGCTATTGTTTCGTTCCTTTCCACATTCCAGCCATGGAGGTACATAGTGGCCAACTGAATTTTGGCCCGGCGACTGCCCAGCCGCGCCGCGGAATAATACGTTGAAATTGCCTTTTGGATGTCCTGTTTGACCCCACCCCTACCACTCAATAAATTTTCAGCGTATTCGTACGAGTGTTCTGTCGCCTTTTTCCGGAAGCTGGCGGATTTCGCGGCATCTTTCTCCACACCCCATCCGTTTCGGTGCATTGCGGCCAGGTAAAGCAATGCTGTGCTTCTGTCTTCACCTTTGATTTTGGGAAGTACGCGCAAAGCCACATCATATCTTTTTTCATCAATTGCCTTGCTGGCCACATCAATAAGTCGGTGTTTGTCAGCATATAAATTGCCGCTTCCGAACAATGCAAGAATTGCAGCTAGCGAAATCAATCTCAGAAAGGTCATGTCTATTCTCCTTTTCTATGTACCGGTCAGGAAACAATCCGGAAATCAACGCTGTCCGATAAAGCATAACATGTTATCAGTATGCATTGTTGGTGTAGGTTGGCAGCATATCAAAACCGCAAAAGAATTCCTGGGTATCGATTGACTTTTGTTGTCAATCTCCAGCGGTCCTTTACAAAAGCGGAAGTTTGTTGGAATTACAAAGATTTAGCATTCTTCCTGATCCATTCCTTCGGACTGCGGTTGGTCTTCAATGTAAAATTGTTTCCGGAAACCCTGCCCATTTCATGGCATTGAAATTTAAACTGCCTCGGCCTGTTCTGTTGCAGGAAAACGCTTCTCGGGCAAATTGTTTTCCCGCCTTTTTCGATCCAGACATAAACTTGCCCGCTCGAGCCTTCCGTGATCAGTTCACCCGATACAATGTCCCCAAAAAAACCAGTTGCACGTAAGTTGTTGATGTGGGTTCGCCCCTGGATCAACGAATTGATAAACAGATAAATACCCAAACCGATAACGCCTACAACAACCCATCCTGCCCAATTCTTACCGGACTGACTTTTTGACAAGGAGGTTGCGCTATCCAAAACCGCGGGCTTTGTAGCGGAATCTTCTTCCACTTCAGGTGCCAATTTGCTTATCAGGTGATCGTATTCCTCTTCTGAAATTTCACCTTTCGCAAGCCGTTCATCGAGAATTTGACGTGCGTTACTCATTCCCACTCCTCAAAATTTTCAAGGGCCTCAGACTAAAGGAGTCCTTTGCATCTTCCAACGACTAATCATTGCTCAATCCGATGCCTTCACAGTATCAAACCGTGGCGAGTGAACACGCTTAAATGGTTGACTTTTGTTGTCAGACTTGAAGATCACAAACCCAATTCTGATTTCCTTAAGACTGAAAATCAGATTTAGCGGTCCGCCATGCCTCAAACCAGATGATGTACATCGGGCACAAAGGTCTGATCGTCCATCGGCGGACGAACGTACCCGCGCTGTTCCGGTCTTTCCTCCAACTCAATGGTGGTCGGTGTCAAATCTTCATACGGAATCAATGACAAAAGGTGGTTGATACAGTTCAACCGGGCATGTTTCTTGACGTCAGATGAAACCACATACCAGGGTGCCTGTTTGATGTCCGTATGGGAGAACATCGCGTCTTTGGCTTTTGAATAATCAACCCATCGTTTGCGGCTTTCGAGATCCATCGGACTTAACTTCCACCGTTTTGTCGGATCTGTCAGGCGCTTCTGGAACCGGCGTTCCTGCTCTTCGTCGCTTACAGAAAACCAGTACTTGATCAACTGGATTCCCGACCGGACCAGCATTCGTTCAAATTCCGGGCAACTGCGCATGAATTCCTTGTACTCTTCTTCTGTACAAAATCCCATCACACGCTCGACGCCAGCACGATTGTACCAGGATCGGTCGAAAATGATGATCTCTCCCGCTGCCGGAAGGTGCGCGGCGTACCGCTGGAAATACCATTGTGTTTTTTCCCGTTCGGTTGGTGCGGGCAGGGCAACAACCTGGCAAATACGTGGATTAAGGGCCTCGGTAATGCGCTTGATCGTGCCGCCCTTGCCAGCTGCGTCTCTGCCCTCAAAAATGATTGCTACCCGATGCCCGGTCTCCTTGACCCATTCCTGCAGTTTCACAAGTTCTATTTGCTGGTTTGCCAGTGCTCTTTCGTAGGCCTCATTAGATATCTTTTTGACTTTACCGTTAGAGCGGTTTTTGGAGGCGCCACTTTTCCCTTTTGGTTTTTTTTCGGACATTACATGTTTCTCCCCTGTACTGTTTCTCTTCGCCGTTCTCCCCGTCTTGGCCGTTGATGCCGCCTCTTGATATTCTGCCACGGATTTCAATGGTACTTGAGCCTAAGCCAGTTTGGGCATAACATGCAAGTGGATGCGCAAACTTGAAGGGTGACACCGGGGTCCTGGAATTGGCCAAGCGCATTAACTGCTGCCTTTTTTCGAGATTTTTTCAGCGGCGTGACTCGCAGGAATCGATGGATGATTTCCATAGGGAGTTAAGCAATGACACAGTCAGAAAATGGCGGTCCGATCAACGATTTTGATGAGATTTCAGCATTGGGCAACTCACAGTTTGTTGGAGATCAGAGCATCAATCGCAGCGTTTTCGAAAATGGCAAATACCCCTACAAAAAACGGATGTCCCGTAATTCGTATGAAAGGAAAAAGTCCGAGTTACAGGTAGAACTGCTTAAAGCACAGGAATGGGTAAAAGCTTCAGGTCAGAAGATTGTGCTTTTGTTTGAAGGTCGGGATGCGGCCGGGAAGGGTGGCGCGATAAAACGTTTTACCGAGCACCTTAATCCTCGCGGGGCCCGTATTGTTGCCCTTGAAAAGCCTACGGAACTGGAACAGTCGCAATGGTATTTTCAGCGCTATATCAAACACTTTCCTTCAGGGGGTGAAATGGTTCTGTTTGACCGGTCCTGGTACAATCGGGCAGGCGTCGAACGGGTGATGGAGTTTTGTTCGCCAAATGCTTATCTCGAGTTCATGAGGGAAACGCCTGAGATTGAACGAATGATGGTTCGTTCCGGAATCCGCTTGTTCAAATACTGGTTTTCAGTTTCCAGAAAGGAACAGTTGAAACGTTTTGAATCTCGTGAACGGGAGCCATTAAAGAAGTGGAAACTGTCTGATATTGACCGGGCTTCCCTGAACAAGTGGAAAGAATATACTGAGGCAAAGGAAGCAATGTTCTTTTATACAGATACAGCGGATGCGCCCTGGACCATTATAAAATCGGATGACAAGAAACGTGCTCGGATAAACTGCATGCGGCACTTTCTTTCTTCGCTTCCATATTCCAACAAAGATACCTCGATTGTCGGGCGATCCGACCCGTTGATTGTCGGGTCCACCGCCGATGTTATAGGGACGAGCAGCCAAATTCTGAACAAGACTGTGCACCCCAACCATCGACATGCTGAATGAGATTTTGAGGCTATCAGACAGGGGATGCTTCACTGAAGGTGGCTGAAGAGTCCTGTAGCCAGCTCTACGGAAATGGTTCTTTCTCAAACGGGTCTTCCTCGTTCGGCCAATAATTCCCGTCACGCTTTGTGTATTTGATGGAACGAAAATCCGGACATGTCCCTCCAGGTGTCGCCACCTGGATCACCTTCGCGGCGATCTTTTCAAACGGCGCATAGAAATGAAACAGGGACTTCACGGCTACGACCGATTTTTGCGCAAGATCAATCCCGAGTTGTTCGAACGCCTCGGGATGGTACACTTGCGTCCGCAAATTGTTGATCAAAATGTCGAAGTTATCAGAGGCGCGTAGCCAGACGACTGTCCCCAGCGGTTCTAGTCCGTTCCCCAGATGCTGGCCAATACCGGATTTGATGTTCATGACTTTGACTGCAAGGTCCACCGGACTTCCGGATTCCGGCGCTGTCTTTCCTCCAATTCTCAGGTTTAGCTCAGCGCCAGTCTGGGCATCTTCACAAATCCGGACAGCAACCGGATCCCATATAATTCCCAGTGCAATATCCGAGAGTTTATGATCCAGGAGTTTACTGAGCATATAGGTCGAATCCCCCGGCGCTCCACCACCGGAATTGTCGCCCATGTCTGCCAACACGATAGGTCCCTCTTCACCTGAATCAATCTCATCCAGAGCGTCTGAAATGGAATGAAATTCCTGTGTCACTTCATTGCGCAAGGCAAAGAACTCTCTTCCCAGTATCTGCGCAGTAGATGCAGCCAGTTCTGGGTCATCGTCTGCTACGACCAGCATTCTTGCGCCGACATCAGCCACATCTCCCCAGGGAAACCCATGCGCAAGTGAAACGGACAGAATACCCGGCTCATTCTCGGTTTCAGACATACGCTCCACGAACTTTTGCATTCTGCCATTCTTGGTGAGATAAAGATTGACCATCCTGCAATCAAAATCCCGGATCACAGGATTAATCGTTCCTGATGCGGTTTGGTGAGCCAGGTCAAAGAGTTCGACTGCACGATCCGTGGCGTCATCATGCGGATATTCTTTGAAACAGATGATGATGTCGCTGTTCTCGAGCATTTTGTTTGTGAGATGACAGTGCAGGTCGAGCGCCATTCCAATTACAGCACCAGGACAAAGTTTGCGGATTTCTGAAACGATGTCGCCTTCGCAATCCTCCACATGTTCGGCCACCATCGCACCATGCAGTTGGAGAAGAACGATATCGATGTTACCGGCTTCTTTTAGATCATCAAGCATCTCGGAGCGAAGGGCATCGTAGCAAGCGGAAATTGTCGGTCCGGCAGGTTCTGCAATTGCAGCGATGCTTTCAACGACTTCCCAGCCACGCTCTTCCGCCTTGGAGCGCCACACATGCAGCGCTTCTGTCATCAGGTTGGGCAGGAGCTTCGTCGCGTCACCATGCCTGAAGAAATATTCCTCAAAGCCGGACCTGGCAGTCGGCATTGTAGAAAAGGTGTTAGTTTCCGTTGAAAGGGTAGCGATAAAGAGCTTCATTGTTCCGTTGCAAACAATATTGCAGCATTCGAAGCGTTGATTGATCCTTCACAAGCGCCAATGCCGGGGCAATTCCCGGCATTGGTCAGTCAATGAACGCTATTCGTTACGGAGGAACGAACGATTAAGCGAACCACCAACGTTCCTGTGCTTTACCGCCATCCATATCCCAGTTGGCAGCCACCTTGTCACTGTGAGCAACTTTTTTGGAAAGTGCGTGGATGTAGTTTGCAAACATTGCAACGATTGCACCTCCATCATCATGAATGAGCGTCTGAGCCTCTTCATACATTGTACGGCGCTTCGCTTCATCCAGTTCAGCTCGGGCTTCGACGACAATCTTGTTGAACTTCTTGGCGGCGTCGGTTGTCTTCCATGCGGTATCATTCCACTCGGTATTGTCAACATAAGCAGCCGAGAACATCCAGTCTTCGGTAGGACGACCGCCCCAATAACATGCACACCAGCCCTTCTTGTTCCAGACATTGGACCAGTACCCATCTTTGGGTTCCCGTACCACTTCAATATCGATGCCGGCGGCCTTTGCTGAAGCTGCATACAACTGGGCTGCGTCGACAGCTCCGGTAAATGCGGCATCGGCTGCGGAAAGCTGAATTTTGCCGCTATGGCCGGACTTCTTGTAGTGGAATGCGGCCTTTTCAGGATCGTATTCTCTCTGGGCAAGGTTTGAGGCGTGATAACGGTTTGCCGTCGAGATCGGATGATCATTCCCGAGCGCACCATGACCATGCAGGATCTTGTCTACCATCTCCTGACGTTTCAATGAAAGTTTCAGTGCCATCCGAAGATCATAATCACCAAACGGATCCGTATCGAGGCGCATCGGGAACGTAAAGTGCTGGGTGCCCGAAGATTCAAGAATATTGAGTGTTGGAGCCCTCGACAGCAATGCTACGGTTTTTGGATCGACCCGGTCGATTGTATCAACTTCGCCATTTAGCACGGCATTTTGGCGGGCTGCTCCATCAAGCAGGGTAAGAAGTTCTATGGAATCGAAATGGGCTCTTCCCTCTTTCCAGTAATTTGGCGCCCTTGTTAATTCTGCCCGGACGCCCGGCTCAAAGTTTTCCAGCTTGTAGCCACTCGTCCCTATACCGGCAGTCGGGTTAATCTTGCCGTCTTCTGATGGCAGGATCAGTAGGTGATAATCGCTCATGATAAATGAGAAGTCGGCATTTCCCGCTGAAAGCTCGAAGATGACCCGATTGTCACCATCCTTTTTAATATCAACAACCGGCTCCAGAAGTCCTTTTGCTGCAGATTTGGATTCATCGCCGCGGTGATGGTTCATCGAGGCTATGACATCGTCTGCCGTCAGCGTTTTGCCGTTGTGAAATTCCACACCTTTCCGCAGATTGAAAACCCATGTCTTCGCATCATCAGAAGGCTCGATTGATTCAGCCAGTTCCGGAATCAATGTGCCATCATCTGCTACTTCGGTCAGGTTGTTGGCATAGGCGTAATTCATTTGAACCTGGAAGCCGTTTTCAGATGTCGCCGGATCCAGGGAATCGGTTGTCGAACCATGGCCTCGTCCGAATTTGATATGTCCGCCTTTGTTGGGCACCGCGGCAATAGCCTTGTCAGCAATCGTCGCGGCTGTTGAAAGCGCAAGGCCTGCTGCAAGTGCACCACTCAGGAATTGCCTCCTGTCAATTTGCCCGGACCGAAATTTGTTCTCGAGTCTTTTCAGATACTTCTGCTTCATGTCTGTTCCTCCTACATGGTAAATCTACAATTTTCGGTGGGCAGACTCTTTCAATATTTATTCCATTTCAATTTCGCTTTTTTATGCTACTTTAAGCTTTTGTAAGCTCTTTGATGAAATTGGAGCCAAATCAAATGTCGAACAGCGGTAACCTTGGCATCAACCTGAGGTTTCTGTGTGCGGAGAAATCATCGATTGCGAATGTATGCAGGGAAATCGGTATCAACCAGCAACAATTCAGCAAATACCTGAGTGGCCGTGCCATGCCTTCGGCACACAATCTCAGGCGAATTGCGAAATACTTCGATTTGAATGAATCGCTCCTGATGGATGAGCATCAGAGATTGGTTGACGCTTACAACAAGCAGGAACGAAAATTCACCAACAGCGAAAGATATCTTTTTACTGAAACGTTCCCCGGTGATCTTTCGAAACTGCGGCGGTACCTCGGGGCCTATCAGGTGTTTTTTCGCGCACCTGTTGATCCGGGCGGTATAGTTGTGAATGCTATGTTCCTGGATGAACATAATGGTTTGGTTACAAGCCGGCTGATCGAAGTAATCCGGGATGAATCTTCAACGAGCGGGAGGTGGACCCGTTGTGACGGGATGGCGTCATATCAAAGTGGCCGCCTGTTCGTGGTAGACAGCGAACGGCACAGTGAGAAAGCGTTGAGTATGTATATTCTCACTCCGCCACCACGGCAAAAGGGAAAATATCTTTTCGGCACCATGTGTTTTCTGGCGTCTCTGCCGACACGGAAGCCGCATGCTTCAAGAGTTGCACTCAGACGCTATGACAATTTCAAATCTGCACGGGAGTTGCTGGGTACTTGCGGCATCTATTCGGGTAAAAGCCGGAAGCTTGATCCGGGTATTCGAAATTACCTGTTTCCCGAATCTGAACCGAACCAGATTTAACTCAGTCTGTGACAAAGCCTGATTTGAGCAATCCATACTATTTGTGTTTGATGACTGCATTCTGAAATGCCGAATCCAGTCCGTCAGCCACCTGGTCCACATCTTCTTTCGAAAGGCACAAGGGCGGTACCATCCGCAAGCAGGATTGAAACGGACCGGACTTTGACAGGATAATCCCCTGGTCACGGCAGGCCTCAAACACCTCCGTTGTTGCTTCCTTGTCGGGGGTTTTCATGTCCCGGTCACTGACCAACTCGATTGCCAACATCAGCCCCTTGCCACGGACATCACCGATGGCGACGTGTTTGTCCTTCAGATCATGCAGGCGTTCCAACAACAGGGCACCGACCTTACTTGCATTCTCCTGCAGGCCTTCATCTCGCATCACCGTAAGTACGGCGCGCGCGGCTGCTGCCGAAGTAGGGTTTGCTCCATAGGTATGAAACATGAACTTATTCGCCATCGGGGAAGCTACGTGTTTTTTGGCGACTACTGCGCCGATCGGAAAACCGTTGCCCAATCCCTTTGCCATCACAATGATATCCGGTACGACACCGTCGGCCTCGAAACCCCAGAAGTGCTCGCCGGTGCGACCGAAGCCCGATTGCACTTCATCCGCAATGTATAGTCCGCCGGCGGCTCTGACACGCTCTGCGGCACCAGACATATAGCCGGGAGGCATTTCAATGATGCCGCCATACCCCTGAACGCTTTCGACGAACATTCCGGCAATCTTTCCTGAGGTGGCTGAATTGATCGTGCGGTCAATTTCATCCAGATATGGTTGTGTACCGGGGCCAAAGATGCCGCGATACTGGTTCGGTTCTGGCACGAACGCGACATTGCCAGGCATGCCGGGATGACGCCAACCGGCAATTCCCGTTATGGATTGCGCCGCAGCCGTTGGACCGTGATAAGCGGTTCGCAGGGCAAGCAGATCGAGGTTGCCTGTGAAAGTGCGTGCCATCGTCATTGCAAGATCAATCGCTTCTGAGCCGGAATTGGTCAGATGCACCACCCAATCATGCCCAGCGGGCATTGTAGCAGCCAGCTCCTCGGCCAGATGTGCCGGGGTGGGGTGATAGAACATGGTCGTGCAGTGGGTGAGGTCCTGGGCCTGTTCCATTGCCGCTGCGACAACCCGGGGGTGAGAATGTCCGACCGATATGCAGACGTTCATACCGAGAAGATCGGTATATTGCCTTCCGTCCGTATCCCACAAATACTGCCCCTGGCCTTTTCTGAAGACAATCGGTTCCCGAAAGGGCGTAAAGCGTTCCAGGGATGCCGCATAAAACCGGTCACGACGGGCTGCGGTTGCATCGAACTCCCAATCAGTATGCAAGGTGTGATTTGTCAATTTTGGTCTCCGTTTTTCATGCGGCTGTTGTCTGGATCAAAGGGTGGCATGGAAAGTATGGTGGCTTTGCGATGCTGCCCAAGAATGGAAACTGTCAGGTTGGTTCGTGCTGTGCTGTCGCGCAGATAAGCAAGCGCCAGCACCTTACCGGTGCGATGACCATAGGCCCCGGATGTAACAATACCGACGGCGCGGTCGTCCTGCCAAAGCGTATGCGCATAAAACGGGTCGATTTCGCCCGGCGATATTTCAAGAAGGACCATACTCCATGGGTCGTCGCGCTCGAGGCTTCCCTGCAGTTCTGAACGGACGAATTGCTTCAAGCCCGATTCAAGCGGACTTCGCTCGGTAGTCAGATCGCTGCCCCAGCTCCGATACCCTTTTTCAAGGCGCATGGAATTGGCAGCATATGCGCCGTAAAAACCCTGTCCGAAGGGCTTCGCTTCCTGCTCCAGCACTGTGAAGAGCTCTACAGCCTGTTCCACATTCACGTGCAGTTCCCAACCGGATTCGCCAATGTAGGATACCTGAAGCGCACGGACGGGGATGTTTGCCACCGAAGTTTCTTTGACTGTGAGCCAGTGCATAGAGGCCAACTCGGGCAAAACATCCGCAGCCCTCGGTCCCATAATCCCAATTACAGCAATCTGTTCAGTTACGTTCGATACTTCCACGTCCAAACCCTGGGTGCAAGTCTGCAGTAAATCCTCGTCAATGTCTTCGGCTGCAGCAGCGGAGGTAAGGTATGCATGGTCCTGTTTCAGACGTGTGACCGTGAACTCCGACAGCACGCCACCCGCCGGGGTCAGCGCATGGGTCAAACCTATTCGCCCAGGTTCGGGTGCGCGGTTTGCACCAAGAGTTTCAAGAAAGTTCTGAGTGTCCGGTCCGGTGATTTCGAATTTTGAAAAGACGGACAGGTCCGCCATGGCAACGCGTGAAGTTGCTGCTTCAACCTCTTTTGCCACCTTTTGAAACCAGTTGGCTCGGCGAAAAGTTTCATCTGCATGTTCGCCTAATGCGTCCGAAAACCAATTTGGTCTTTCCCAGCCGTGCGCTGCACCCATGACCGCACCACGTTCCACCATCAAATCGTGCAAGGCCGACAATCGCAATCCTCGTCCTGCAGGGCGTTCCTCATGAGGGTAATGCACGCCGAACTGAAGGCCAAAACACTCAATTGCCTTTTCAACGCGATAGTCTCGATCAGCCCACGATCCAAAGCGGCGGCTGTCTACAGCCAGCGCATCCATCGGAGGGGCACCCGTTGTCATCCAATGGGCAAGGAATTTGCCTGCGCCGCCACCCTCCATCACACCCATGGATGAGCCAGTAAGCAGCCAGGCATTCTGCTGTCCCCGTGCCGGCCCGATCAAAGGATTTGCATCAGGCGTAAACGTGATCGGACCATTGATAACCGACTTTATACCGCCGGTTTCCAATGCCGGTATTCTTTCCATTGCGGCTGTCATTATATGTTCCACCCGATCAAGGTCTGGTGGCATCAGGTCAGCACCAAACTCCGGTGGAACACCATCGACAGACCAGACCTGGGCATCTTTTTCATACGGGCCTAGAATCAGTCCATCGCGCTCCTGCCGGACATACCAGCTCTCTTCCGGGTCGCGGATGATCGGCAACTCGCTCAGACCGCTTTCAACACGCTCCTTAACCGCATCAACAGTATCTGTGACAAGGTACTGATGCAGGACGGGAACAGATGGAATGTTAAGCCCCATCATATGGCCGACTTCCCAGCCCCATGTTCCCGCAGCATTTACGATATGTGTTGCCAGGACATCACCCCTGGCTGTTTCAACTCTCCAGAGGTCGTTTTCCCGATGTATGTCAAAAACGGGACAGTTTCGCCAAACCTGAGCACCACCCTTGCGGGCTACTTCGGCCATGGCATTGGTGGCAAGCGTCGGATCGACGTGCCCATCGTCAGGCTCGTATATTCCACCCAAAAGCCCGTCCAGCTTCGCCAATGGATGCAGTTCCGCTATCCGTTGCGGGGTCAGTATTTCCAGCGGATAACCTGTGAAATCTGAAAGACCGGCAACATGGCGAAACTCGTCCATCCGATCCGGATTACGTGTGATGCGCATTGCACCAGACGGATGAAATCCGCAGTCGCGACCTGTTTCCTGGGGCAGAATATCACGGTAAAGCCGGATCGATGTTGCCCGCAATTCCTGAATGGTCGGGTTGTGAGCGAAGTGCGTGCAAAGCCCGGCAGCATGCCAGGTTGACCCGTGAGTGAGGTCATTCTTTTCCGCCAACAGAACATCGGACCATCCGTTCTTGATGAGATGATACATCAATGAAACGCCCATTGCGCCGCCACCAATAATCAGCACCTGCACCCGGGTCATGCACGCATCCTTTCACCTTTCGGGTCAAACGGAGGATTGGGGAGGGGTCTGGCCGAATAATCACGGCCCGCAACACGTACTGTTAAATTTCGCGCACAAGTCTGCTCTTTCGTTTCTCCTGCCCCGACTTCCAGCATGGCGAAGCAAAGGTTCAGTCCAGTACGCGGCCCCCGGGCGCCTGAGGTGGTGAAGCCCACATGTCGATCTCCTTCGAATATAGGCTCATCATGAAGCATTAGCGCATCGCCTTCGACTTCCATGAGAACAAGCCTCTGAACTAAACCCTCACGGCGCTGGTGCTCCAAAACCTCCTTGGCAATGAACTCTTTGGTCCAATCGATTGTAAATCCAAGGCCTGCTTCAAGCGATGTAACTTCGGGGCCTAGTTCATGTCCCCAATGCTTGAAGCCTTTTTCGATGCGGCATCCATCGAGGGCATAATGCCCCAAAGGTGATGCTCCTGCCGCGTGAAGTGCGTCGAACAAAGCTGCTGCTTCTGAATTTTTAACCGTCAATTCCCAACCCAGTTCACCGACAAAGCTCACCCTTGTTGCACGACAGGAAACTCCAGCAATCATGGCATTGGTTGCAAATCCGAATCCCTTGTCGGGCAATTCACCCAGAACTTTCAGAAACGTACGGCTACCTGCGCCCATTACGCCGATTGTACAAAATTCATCGGTCACATCAGAAATTGCAGAAGAGTTAGACAGGTTCCTGCGGAGATATGCCAAATCGCGTATGCGGGTCGCTGCTCCTGAAGTTATGTGAAAATGATCTTCAGCAAGCCGTGTGACTGTCACATCCATCTCAATTCCACCTCGTGAATTCAGGAGTTGGGTGTATACCGCTTT
Organism: Pseudomonadota bacterium; assembly: GCA_039029255.1. Classification (GTDB taxonomy): domain Bacteria; phylum Pseudomonadota; class Alphaproteobacteria; order Rhizobiales; family Rhizobiaceae; genus JAALLB01. The sequence goes on from JBCCGN010000031.1 coordinate 34,020, forward strand.
CTCAATCGGCACATTCAGATTTGCAGTTGAAAGCCAGTTCAAGCCAGAAAGCGCGTCTGCGCCTGAAACATCAATCTTGGTGAATGGGCTCAAGTCGACAAGCACTGTGCCTTCCGCCATCCTGTCGGTTTCGGCCTTTGCAATCGGCCACCAGCTTTGTGCATTTACGGAGTAAGGTAGTGCCGGACCGTACCATAGTCCGCGCTCCCATCCTGCTGTGACGCCAAAATGTGCGCCAGCGGCCGCCCAACTGTCGTGCAGTGCAGATCGGCGCAATCCCCGTCCGGCATTCGGTTGCTTGTAGGGCCAATGCAACGCGAACAGATCAGCGACGCACTCTTTCATGCGTTCCCGCATATGGTATGCGTCGGCTGCTCTTGGGTCGGCGCGGGCGATATCGACTTCCCACATGTCCATCGGTGGGCGACCATCTGCGATCCAGTCAGCGAGTGCACGTCCGATGCCTGCGGACGACATTACACCGACAGAGTTCATACCTGCGGCCACAAAAAGCCCGTTCACTTCAGTTTCTCCCACCAACGGACGGGTATCTGCCGTGAAACTTTCCGGACCGTTCATGAAATGCTGGATGCCGACATTTTGCAGGTCAGGATACAGCTCCAAAGCAGCTTCCATGAATGGTGTGAACTGTTCCCAATCCTCAGGCAATTCCAGAAAGGCGCGGTTTCCTTCGGGGCCGTATGCATCCCAGCATTTGGCATCCGGCTCGAACCCGCCGATGACCAATTTACCCACGTCGCCTTTTATATAGATACCGCTGTCAAGATCACGGATCACAGGAAAGGGATTGGGAAGGTTGGGGATAAGTTCGGTAACGACATACATGTGTTCCACCGCCTGAAGCGGAAGTGCTACATCTGCCGTCGCTGCCAACTCCCGTGACCAGGCGCCTGTGGCAAGGACAACCTGATCGGCATTGATAGTAGAGTCGTCTTCAAGCGCTACGCCGACGATCTTGTTTGCCTCTTTTAGAAGACGTTCTACCCGCACGTTTTCCCGGATTGATACTCCGTTGTCCCGTGCTGCTCGGGCATATGCCATGCACAAATCTACCGGATTGACATTGGCATCCTCTGGAACGTGCAGCGCGCCCACATGCTTTGACAAATCGAGTTGCTTCAACGGTACTTCGTCAGGCGAAATAACTTGCGCAGAAAGACCCTGCGTCACTCCCAAATCTGCAATCCGATGCAGTTCGTCGAGTCGGGGTTTTTCCCGAGCCAGCCAATACCCGCCGGTGCGAACATATCCGGTCGGCATGCCGGTTTCGGCTTCCAGCCTCGGAAAAACTTCGAGTGCCGCCATGGCCAGACGTGTCATGTTTGGCGTTGCACGCAGTGGACCGACAATCCCCGCCGCATGCCATGAAGTTCCAGAAGTAAGTTGGTTGCGTTCCAGCAGTGCGATTTCATCGGCTCCACGTTTTGCCAGGTGATAGGCAACGCTCAGTCCAATTGCGCCGCCTCCGATGATCAAAATCCGGCTCATACCATCCCCCGTTGACCAGGCTCAGGTGCCGCGATTAACATTCCCGGATGAACATTCACGCCTTGTGGTGCCATCCCCGCTCTGTTTCGACTGCCTTCGAACGCATCATGCGCGAACGTGGCGATATGTCCGTGTTTCATGAGCCATTCATGTATCATTACTATCTGACGGTCAGTGGTAAGCCTTTCCCCGACTTTGTTCCCGAGTCGGGGCATCCGGTGGAATATGCCGGAATTCGCGATATGATTCTTGAAAGGGCAGAAACTCGGCCGGTGTTTTTCAAGGACATGGCCTATTATGTGGTTGATGATCTTGCGGAAGATGCCGCTTTCACTGGCCAAATGTCTCATGCTTTTCTGCTGCGTGACCCCTGTGAAGCAGCATTTTCTTATGCCCGTAAAGACCCTGAATTTTCCCTCACCGAACTTGGATTTGAAGCGCAACACCGACTGTATCATGCGCTGGTAGAGCAGGGGCATAGTCCGCTGATCCTGACAGCTGATCAACTTCGCGAAGAGCCCGAAAGGACTTTGAGTCGTTACTGGAAGCATGCAGGTTTGGGATTTGCCGAACATGCCTTTTCTTGGGATGACAGGGTACCGGAAGGCTGGAAGTCGGTCCAAAGCTGGCATGATGAAGTATTGCAAAGCGGCGCTATCAAGAAACCGGCTGAAGTGGATGCTTCGGCACAACTCGCAAAGCTGGGGCCTCCGTATACCGACTACGTGACCCATCATTTGTCGTTTTACACCGAGCTGCTTGATATCGCTGAAGCACAGGCCCATCAGAAGTAATCCATGTCCGGCTTTTCGGATTTTCGCTGCGCGATGTAGTCCTTAAGTTCTGCGTCTATGTCCGGGTCGAGGCCCGGGTCTTTGTAGTTTCGGAGTTGTTCCTTCCATATAGTGTTTGCTCTGGCTGCAGCGTCTTTTGCACCGTCTGCATTCCATTGTTCAAACGAGTTGTCATCGGGCGTCCATGGCCGAAAGAGCGCAGACATAAAATTTGCCTGGGTATGTTCGGAACCGAGAAAGTGCTGACCTGGACCTGTAGCTGCAATCGCCTCCATTGCCTGGGCGTTCCTGCTCAGATCAATGCCGTCAAAAAAGCGTGCTGCCTTTCCACACAGATCATGATCGAGGATGGTTTTCTCGAAGGATGTAATCAGACCACCTTCGAGCCATCCGGTTGCATGGTTGATCAGGTTGGCGCCGGCGAACATTGACATCATGAGACCCCAGGTGGCTTCCTGCTGGCTTTGGGCATCGGGGACTTTGGAAGCACTTAGAGTACCCACCGTGTGCAGCGGAACTCCCAGGCGACGCGCCAGCTGACCCGCCGCGAGTACCATCAGACCGGCTTCGGGAGTGCCGAAAGTTGGAGCGCCGGATTTCATTGACATGGTCGATGCAAAACTGCCCATCAGACAGGGCGTTCCGGGCGCAATCAGTTGAACCAGGGTCAAGGTCGCCAATGCTTCCGCCAAAACCTGAGCGAGCGTTCCTGCAACCGTCGATGGTGACATCGCACCAGTGAGTACCCAAGGTGTGCATGCAACCGGTTGTCCGGCCCGGGCATAGGTTTTCAATGCACCTGACATATTGGCATCCATCACAAGCGGAGCATTGGTATTGGACACACAGTACAAAACGGGATTTTCTTCAACAAATTCGGTTCCGAACAAAATGTGCGCCATGTCGATCGCGTGGCCCGCGCGTTCCTCTCCGATGAAAGCGCCCATGAAGGCCCGATCCGAATAACGGATATGAGCATACAACATGTCCAGATGGCGCTTGTTGGCGGGGAGGTCGACCGGTTCGCATACAACGCCTCCCGAATGGTGGAGCCAGGGCAGACTGTGATGCAGTTTCACCAGGTCCGTGAAATCCTCATGACTTGCATACCGTCGACCGCGATCCAGGTCGTGCACGAAAGGCGGACCCCATGAAGGGCAAAGCACAGTCGCATTACCGCCTAACTGCACATTGTTTTCGGGGTTGCGGGCGTGTTGAACGAATTGTCGGGGTGCATTGTCGGATATGACTTTGCGGCAATATCCCGGTTTGAACCGTACCCTGGTACCGGACACATCGCATTCGGCTTGAGCAAAAATATCGAGAATTTCGGTATCCTCATGAAACTCCATTCCAGTTTCTTGCAGAATTTGATCCGCATTGGCCTCAATCTGCTCCAGGCCCTCGTCACTCAGTACATCAAGTGTCTGGATGTTTCTCTGGATAAACGGTGCTCGTGGCTCAGACTTCGAGGCCCTTGCCGTTTTCCTTCGACGCCCGTTTTTGCGTTGGTGTTCCATCCGCAGAACGTGGCAGCAAAATCGATTGCCTTCAAAGGCAATTTATCAGTATAAGTAAAATTTATACTATGGATGATCCGATGGTAGACCGTTCAACCTTCTCTCCCGGTCTCATGCGCTCCCTGGAAGTTTTTGTTGCGGTATCGGAAACCGGACAGATGCGTTCAGGCGCCAAACTGCTGGGGATTTCACAACCTGCAGCTTCCCAGCACATTGCAACCCTAGAAAAAGCGTTCGGCACGCAATTGATA
>JBCCGN010000032.1:0-35871 GCA_039029255.1 Pseudomonadota bacterium
GCTCTTCCGATCTTTTATAATTATATATTTTAATGCGCACCATAGAGCACCCCATAGGCCAAACAATCAAAATGCCTATCCAAATTACGAGCTACGCATCAGCAAATAGCAATGCGGTTCAATTTTGCCGTTTTAGCCCGTTGATTTTGCAAAACCGATACATTAGAACATATCAGGAACATTTTACCTATTCAAGACCCCGGATTCATAATGGCAAAATCCAGATCGCAGTTCGTCTGCCAATCCTGCGGGAGCACGGCGCCCCGCTGGTCCGGAAAGTGTGAAGCGTGTGGAGAGTGGAATACGCTGGTCGAGGAAAACCCGACATCGGGCATTGGTGCCAGTCCCGGCAAAAAGATGCGCAAGGGCAACGCAGTACAGCTTGTTTCATTAGCAGGCGAATCCGAAGAAGCGCCGCGCATTCCCTCCGGCATCGCGGAACTGGACCGGGTAACCGGCGGCGGATTTGTGAAAGGCTCTGCCCTGCTCGTCGGTGGCGACCCGGGCATCGGAAAGTCCACCCTCCTGATGCAGGCGTCCGCAGCACTGGCAAGACAGGGCCACAGTGTTGTTTATGTTTCCGGGGAAGAAGCTGTTGCGCAGATCCGCATGAGGGCGCAACGTCTTGATGCGGTTGAAGCCGATGTCGGCCTTGCAGCGGAAACCAGCGTTGAAAACATACTGGCAACCCTTGAGGGCGATCAGCCGCCCGCCCTGCTGATCATCGATTCGATACAGACACTGTGGACGGAACTCGCGGACTCCGCTCCCGGCACGGTCACCCAGGTGAGAACTGCCGCCCAGGCGATGATCCGCTATGCCAAGAAAAATGGCACATGTGTCGTGCTTGTCGGGCATGTTACCAAAGAGGGACAGATTGCCGGACCGCGCGTTGTTGAACACATGGTGGATGCGGTTCTTTATTTTGAGGGCGAAGGCGGCCATCACTTCCGGATACTGAGGACCGTCAAAAACCGGTTTGGTCCGACCGACGAAATCGGTGTGTTTGAGATGTCCCAAAAGGGGCTTCGTGAAGTGACCAACCCATCCGAACTGTTTCTTGGTGAGCGGAACGAAACCTCGCCCGGCGCTGCCGTTTTTGCGGGAATGGAAGGCACGCGTCCTGTTCTGGTCGAGATTCAGGCGCTTGTCACACCGTCAAGCCTGGGCACCCCGCGCCGGGCAGTGGTCGGATGGGACACATCGCGGCTTTCCATGGTTCTTGCCGTACTCGAAGCGCATTGCGGTGTGAGGCTTGGCGACCATGATGTGTATCTGAATGTGGCCGGAGGATACCGGATTATGGAACCTGCCGCGGATCTGGCAGTTGCTGCTGCCCTTGTTTCGTCGCTTTGCAATGCTCCATTGCCCGCAGACTCAGTTTACTTTGGAGAAATAAGTCTTTCAGGGAGCACGCGACCCGTCGCACATACAGGCCAGCGCCTTAAAGAAGCGGGCAAACTCGGCTTCGAAAAGGCCGCAGCGCCGCTTGCCAGTGAGGATGTTGGAACGAAGCTTGCGGTGGACATTCATAACATCCGGGAACTGACCCAGTTGGCGGCGCATATCGCGACCCTGAAAGAAACTTCTTGACAAGCAAAGAAATACTGGAAAATCCGAAAATTTCGGAGTAAGTCACAGCATGCTTTAGAAGGTCACCACATGCCCATTGAATTGCTTGACGTCATACTGATCGGCTTAATGCTGCTTTCCGGCTTCCTCGCCATGGTGCGCGGTTTCTCGCGCGAAGTCCTTTCCATCAGTTCATGGGTGATCGCGGGCATCATTGCCTTCATCTTTCACAAGCAATTTTCGCCGCTTATCGCCGGGTACACCGCTTCCTTCACGACTAATCAGTTGGTCCCGCAAATTGTCGCTGGCGCGCTCATCTTCCTGTTGGCGCTGATTGTTGTCAGCATGATCACCATGAAGGTGGCAGACCTCATTGTGGACAGCCGCGTTGGCGCACTGGACCGGACCCTCGGGTTTATCTTCGGCGCCGCGAGAGGTGCGCTGCTTGTTATGGTCCTGCTGATGTTCTATCTGAACTTCTTTCCTGAAGACCAACCATCATGGGTTGCAAATGCCAAATCCAAACCCATGTTGGAGGCCATGGGCGAAAGCCTGGTCAATGCCTTGCCCGATGACCCGGCCGGTTATGTATTTGAGAAACTGGGCATCGAGAATGAACCAGAATCCGACGGGCAGAATGCCTGATCAAAACTCAAAGGAGACATCAATGTCTTTTCTGGATGAGGACAAGCTGCACGAAGAGTGTGGTGTGTTTGGAATATTCAACCACAAGGATGCGGCAGCCCTGGTTGCGCTCGGACTACATGCCTTGCAGCACCGCGGGCAAGAAGGCGCCGGGATCGTTACATTTGACGGCAAACAGTTTCATGCAGAGCGGCATCGAGGTCTGATCGGGGACACTTTCAGCAAGGCAAGCGATATCAACCGTCTGCGAGGAGACCGGGCGATTGGGCACACGCGCTACTCAACGGCCGGTGGCGATGACATCAGAAACATACAGCCGTTTTTCGCAGAATTTTCCGGTGGCGGATTCGCCGTCGCCCACAACGGCAATCTGACAAATGCAATTACGCTCAGGAGACAATTGCAGAGACAGGGTTCGATTTTTCAATCGACATCAGATACCGAGACGCTGCTCCATCTGCTGGCAATGAGCAAGGAAAACACGTTTGTTGAAAGGCTTGAGTCGGCTCTCAGGCAACTGGAAGGTGCGTTTTCGTTTGTCGGCCTTACAAACAAGAAAATGATCGGTTGCCGTGATCCACACGGAATTCGCCCGCTTGTTCTGGGTGATCTTGATGGCTCCTATATCCTGGCATCTGAGACCTGTGCATTGGACATTATCGGCGCGAGACACGTGCGTGATATTGAACCGGGCGAACTCGTCATCATTACAGACCGCGGAATTCGCAGCCTTAGACCATTCCCGGAGACCGAAAAACGCCTTTGCATGTTTGAGTATGTGTATTTTGCAAGGCCGGACTCCATCGTGGAAGGCAAAAGTGTCTATGAGGTCCGCAAGCAAATTGGAATGGAGTTGGCAAACGAACTGCCTGCAGATGCGGATATGGTTGTACCCATTCCAGATTCCGGCGTTCCAGCGGCTATCGGTTATGCCCAGGGCGCCAATCTGCCATTCGAGCTCGGGATTATCCGGAACCATTATGTGGGTCGGACCTTTATCCAGCCCACTAGTTCGATGCGCCATATGAGTGTTCGATTGAAACATAACGCCAACCGCACCCTCATTCAGGGAAAGAAGGTGGTGCTGATCGATGATTCGGTCGTTCGCGGAACCACCTCCAAGAAAATCGTGCAGATGGTCCGGGATGCAGGTGCAGCTTCGGTACATTTGCGTGTCGCAAGCCCGCCCATTGCGTTTCCCGACTTCTACGGTGTTGACACTCCCGAAGCCCATAATTTGCTGGCGTCGAGAATGACTGTTGAAGAAATGCAAGAATATATCAGAGTGGATTCATTGGGCTTTATTTCCCTTGACGGATTGTACAGGGCAATCGGAGAAACAGCCCGCAATAATGAAAATCCGCAATATTGCGATTCCTGCTTCTCGGGAGATTATCCAACAAAGCTTACGGATCAGGAAGATTTTGAAGATTTTTCAAACGTGGCATTGTTGTCCGAGGCGGCTGGTTAAGTTTGAAAGAGCTCAGCGGTAAAGTTGCGCTTGTAACAGGAGCTTCCCGGGGAATTGGGTATCACTGCGCTCTCGCACTTGCCGGAGCGGGTGCGCATGTCATTTCGGTTGCGCGAACCGTAGGCGGTCTGGAAGAACTGGACGATGAAATACAGTCTATGGGGGGCAGCGCCACCCTGGTGCCACTAGATCTACTGGATCATGATGCAATTGATCGCTTGGGTGCTTCCATTCATGAAAGATGGGGCAAGCTCGACATTCTTGTCGCCAATGCGGGTATGCTGGGCGGGTTATCACCCCTGGAGCACATTGAACCGAAAACCTTTGAGAAGGTCCTTTCCTTAAACGTGACAACCAACTGGCGACTTCTCTGCTCAATGTCGCCTTTGCTGCGCCTTTCAAATGCTGCAAGGATCGTTTTCATGACGGATGGCTCATCGGCTGACTGCAAACCGTTTTGGGGAACATACGCAACTTCTCAGGTCGCATTGCAGGCACTTGTCAGGACATGGGCTGCAGAATGTGCAAAGACAAAAATGCGGATTAATCTGTTGGCCCCAGGCCCAATGCGCACAGCACTGCGTGCCCAGGCGATGCCCGGCGAGGACAAAGAAAGTCTTCCGCATCCAAGTGAAATTGCCGAAAGCGTCATGATATTGACAGATACCGCACTTGAAGAAAACGGTATGATGTTTGATCATCAAAGCAGGCTGTTCAGGGAAACCAACAACAGGTGAACGCCCGCGGATTCCAATGATTCCGTTTTGTCTGCTGTTAGTGCGGTCGGGAGGGACTGTATCATGCCATTACCTACAACCTGCATAGGTGCTTATCCCAAACCTGATTATGTTCCGATCAAAGACTGGTTTCAGATCGGTCATGATTCGGAAAACTACAATGAAAATGTTCTTCATGGCTGGAATAACAGTGAATCGGAAGAAGCAGAAAAACTTTTGGACAGGGCCACCAGGGAAGCCATTGCAGACCAGATTGCCTGCGGCATAGATGTTCCGACCGACGGGGAGATCCGCCGCGATAATTATGTTCATTATCAGTGTCGTCATTTTTCGGGTTTTGACTTTGAAAATCTGACCGAAAGAGTGCTGCGAAACGGAGCTTATACCGCGCATCTGCCAACCATTCGCGGCCCTGTCAAACATACGGGCAACAGTGTTCTGGTAAGGGACTGGAAGATGGCTGAGAAGGCTGCCGGAAGACCGGTAAAGATTACGCTCCCCGGACCCATGACCATATCCGATACTACTGCAAATGAGTATTACGACTCGCCCCAGGCACAGGCGGAAGACCTTGCAATTGCTCTGAATACCGAAATTCTTGCATTGGTGGATGCCGGCTGCACACATATTCAGGTCGATGAACCGATCTTTGCCCGCAAACCCGATGCTGCACTGCAATTTGGTGTGCGGACGCTTTCCAAGTGTTTTGAAGGCGTGCCTGAAACGGTCACCACTGCCATCCACATGTGCTGCGGCTATCCAAGCAAACTGGATGATGATGAATATCCAAAGGCCAACCCAGGTTCCTACTTGGAGATTGCAAAGGCGGTTGACGGCGTTGCCGGCCAAATTTCGATTGAGGACGCGCACAGGCACAATCCAGCTGAGCTTTTTTCATTGTTTGAGAAGTCGGCGCTAATTGTTGGATTCGTCAAGATTGCGTCCAGTCAGTTGGAAACGGTCGAGCAGATTCGGATCCGTATGCTTGAGATATTAGATTTGCTACCGAAGGAACGTGTAATCGCAGCGCCCGACTGCGGGCTCGGCTTTCTGGGGCGTGATCTCGCCATGTCAAAGCTTAAAAACCTCTGTTCAGCCGCCAAGAGCGTTTAACAATCCTTAATTACATTGCCAGCAAAATTCACGGTTTGGAACTCTGGAACTACCCCAGGATTACAAATTGGTGACCTTTGCCATAACAATTTCACATTTATTCTTAATTGATATATATCAAAATGGCATATGTTTGTCTGGAATATGCACCTGCAGTGCCTATATGTAGCCAGGAAGAGAACCAACGGACTGATTGATGAATATCCAGAGCTTGATCCTGGGCATCCTGAATTTTGGAGATGCCACGGGATACGAAATTAAAAAACACTCGACCGAGGGAGCATTCAGTTTCTTCGTTGATATCAGTTACGGATCAATTTACCCGACCCTTTCGCGGCTTGAAGCCGAAGGTCTGGTCGATGGGAGATCCGAAAGCCAAAGTGGTAAACCGGACAAAAAAGTCTATTCCATTACAGACCGGGGGCGAGAAGAATTTGTACGAATGCTGAACGTTGTTCCGCAAACCGACAAGTTCAAATCAGAATTTTTGCTTATCACCATGTGCGCCGGAATTTGCACTCCTGAGACGATCCGGGAAGCGATAGACAAGCAGATTGGCGATACCCGTCAGGTTCTGCAAATCATCAAGGACATGCAACAGGGTTGCGATCATCCAGCTACCCAATGGGTTACGAATTACGGCATTCATGTGAAAGAAGCCGCATTGAATTATTTGACTGAAAACCGCGAGACACTTTTGCAACTGGCTGGCAGCGAGATGAATCTCAAAAGCGCTGCCGAGTAAAACTGCCTACGAACAAGTTCACCAAGGTATTATGAAATGACATTTACAATCAAAGGTTCCCACATACTCGCACTACTGATTACGGTGGTGATCGGTTACTGGATGTTCGGCGCAGAAATAAGGATCGGCGGACAAAATGATTCTGGTGAGGTCACTCAGATATCTGAGAACGCCCAAACAACGAGTGGTGATGAAACGAAAGCCAAGAAACTATTCAGGGTAAGCGTTGTCCAGATCAACTCAGTTGTAAGAGAGCAAACTGTAAGCGTCCGTGGGCGCACCAAAGCTGAAGCCGTCATTCCTGTTCGCGCAGAAACTGGCGGAGTACTCGAAAAGCGGTTGGTCAAGCGAGGTGACACTGTCAACGTGGGAGAGCTGGTCTGTGTAATCGACCAAGGCGCACGTAACGCAAGTCTTGAAAGCGCACGTGCCCGTGTAGAGCAGGCAAAAGGTGAATATGAGGCCAACAAGAAGCTCAAAGATCAGGGTTTCGTAACGGACACAACCATGCGCCGGATGCTATTTGACCTCAATGCCGCAAAAGCTCAATTGAAACAGGCAGAGATTGAACTTTCATGGACTGAGGTCCATGCCAAGGCCTCAGGCGTTGTGCAAGACCCGATCGCAGAAGTTGGCGATGTGCTACCGATTGGTGGAACCTGTGTAACTCTCGTAGATTCTGACCCCATGTTTTTTACAGGCCAGGTCTCGGAGCGGTCTGTCAATGATGTAAAAGTCGGTATGAAGGCCGACGTCAAACTGATCACCGGAGAACTTGTTAGCGGGACAGTTAATTACCTCGCACCCTCTTCAGATCCGCAAACACGTACATTTTTGACTGAAATCAAACTCGACCCTCAAGAGAAACTCATCCGGGACGGGCTGACAGCAAGCGCCGAGATCAAACTTCCGCCGGAAGACGCGATCAAAATCTCACCATCCTGGCTAACATTGGAAGACACCGGGCAGGTTGGTGTGAAAATCGTTGATGATGAAAACCGGGTTGAATTTTTACCGGTGCAAATTCTGTCCCAAACCAATCAGGGTTTCTGGGTCAGCGGAATTGAAGAAGGCGCGAAAATAATAACCCTTGGGCAGGAATACGTAATATCCGGAGAGGTTGTTGAGCCGGTCCCGGATGAAATCCAGAAAGCCGAGTTAAGCCAATGACCGGAATGCTTGATACAGTTCTCAGCCGGCCAAGAACCGTTCTCACCATGATGGTGGTAATGATTCTTGCGGGTGTTTTCACATACATAAACATACCGAAAGAGGCGAACCCGGACATTGATGTTCCGGTATATTATGTTTCGATTTCACAACAGGGCATATCTCCGAGCGACGCAGAGCGACTTCTGGTCCGTCCAATGGAAACCGAGCTGCGTGGACTTGAGGGCCTCAAGGAGATTACTTCCATTGCCTCGCAGGGCCATGCGGGAATTGTGTTGGAGTTCCAGATTGGCACCGACAAAGACAAAGTACTCGCAGACATCCGTGACAAGGTGGACCTCGCGCAGGCAGAACTTCCAGAAGGAGCCGAAGAACCGGCAATTTTTCCGACGAACTTTGCACTTCAACCGACAATAATCGTCACGCTTTCCGGTAACGTTCCAGAACGCACACTTTATAATTTTGCCAAGCGCCTGCAGGACGAAATTGAATCTATCTCTTCAGTCCGCGAGGCGAACCTTAACGGAACGCGCGAAGAACAGATTGAGGTGTTGCTCGATCTTGTGCGCCTCGAGTCTTATGACATCACCCAGAATGAATTGCTTACTGCGGTGTCATCCTACAACCAGCTTGTCCCAGCCGGGTTCCTGGATGATGGAAATGCCCGGTTTAATCTGGAAGTTCCGGGCCTGATTCAGACTGTTGATGACGTTTATGCGATCCCGATCAAGCAGAATGGTGAGGGTGTGGTTACGCTCGGCGAAGTTGCGGACATCCGTAGAGGCTTCAAAGATGCTTCAAGCTACACGCGTGTTAACGGCAAACCGGCAATGTCGCTCGAAGTTGTAAAGCGTATCGGCACGAACATCATTGAGAACAACAAGGAAGTTCGCAGAGTTACCGATGAGTTTACCAAGGACTGGCCGGAGACGGTGAAGGTCACGTATATGATTGACCAGTCGAGCTTCATCTTCGAGGTTTTGGGCTCTCTGCAGTCAGCAATCCTGACCGCAATCGCGTTGGTAATGATTATCGTTGTTGCTTCGCTCGGTGTAAGTTCCGGACTTCTGGTCGGAATTGCAATTCCCACTTCCTTTATGGTTGGCTTTCTGATCCTGTCCGCTGCCGGCTTGACCGTGAACATGATGGTCATGTTCGGGATGGTTCTGTGTGTCGGCATGCTGGTTGACGGAGCTATCGTGGTTAGTGAGTATGCTGACCGGAAAATTGCTGAGGGCATGCCAGCCAACGAAGCCTATCCGCGTGCTGCAAAGCTCATGTTCTGGCCGGTAATCTCCTCGACAGCAACGACACTTGCTGCATTTCTGCCGCTACTATTGTGGCCGGGTGTGCCGGGCGAGTTCATGAGTTATCTGCCAATCATGGTCATCATAGTTCTGTCTGCTTCGTTGTTGACCGCACTGGTCTTCCTTCCGACGATGGGCATATTCGTTGCGAGCATCGGCAATATTCTCAAGCGATATCAATGGATATTGAAACCCGGTTTCGTTGCAGTCGCTTTTGGCATGATCGGTTGGTTTTTCACAGGTCCGCAATTAAGCGCGCTTGTTCCGTCTTTGCCGGCTGAAATGCTCTCCGGCATCGCTGCAGTTACGCTGGCCATCATGGGCGTGGCACTAATGCGATTGATTGGCAATATTCGTCAAAGAAGCGGGAAAAAGGGACCGGAAGCAGAAAATTCCACAGCCAGGATGCTCTCTTCAAAGGAACCGCTCGATGTACGCAAGGTCAGGGGTTTCATGGGCGGCTATCTCCGTGTCCTAAATCTGGCATCACGCGGGGTTTTCGGAAACCTCGTTGTTATCGCACTTGCAGCAGGTATCACAGTCATGACATTTAGTCTCTTTGGTCAATTGAGCAAAGGGGTCGAATTCTTCGTTGAAGAAGAGCCGGATATTGCGCTCGCATTTGTCTCTGCACGGGGCAACCTTTCAAGCACGGACATTCTTGATGTCGCAACCAAAGTAGAAACGGAAATACTGAAAGTTAAAGGCGTCGACAATCTGGTGATGACTTCTACCGCACCTGGCGGAGGCGGTGGTGGCAGAGGCGTTGATGTCAGCACGCCCCAGGATATTCCGGCAGATGTTGTTGCAAGTGGAACGATCGAACTTGCAAATTACTCAGATCGTCGGAAAGCAAAGGTGATTTTTGAGGAAATTCGCCAGCGAACCGCAGGCATACCGGGTATCAAGGTCGAACTGCGCAAAATCGAAGGTGGTCCGCCAACGGGCAAGGATGTGCGGCTTGAGGTTAAATCGACCGATTACGATGCAATGCTCGCTGCTGTTACCAAAATCCGAGGGAAGTTTGATGAACTGGATAATCTTCAGGATCTTGAGGATGGGCGGCCATTGCCCGGCATTGACTGGAAACTGACTGTAAATCGTGAGGAAGCAGGTCGGTATAATGCGAGTATTCCTGCAGTTGGTGCCATGATCCAGCTTATCACCAACGGTACGCTGATTGGGGATACGACACAGGACAATTCGGATGACCAGATTGATATTCGTGTAAGGCTGCCGGAAGAACAGCGTTCACTGGACAAACTCAGCGAACTACGACTGAGAACCGACAATGGTCAGGTTCCGATTTCGAACTTCATTACCATGACTGCGGAGCAAAAGGTTTCATCCATTACACGTCGCGACGGGTTTTATGCCATGGATGTGAAGGCAAACCTGCTTGCTTCAGCAAAGGCTGAAGGACTCACACCCGATGACAAGGTGAGAGAAATCCAGGAGTGGCTCGACAGTCAGGAGTGGCCGGAAAACATCTTCCTCAAATTCCGGGGAGCAGATGAGGAACAGAAGGAATCTGGAGCCTTTCTTATGAAAGCAGCTGCCGGTGCGTTGTTCCTTATGTTCATAATTCTGGTTACGCAGTTTAATTCTTTTTATCAGACTGTTCTTACCCTGATGACGGTTATCCTTGCCATCGTCGGCGTTCTGATCGGCATGATGCTTACCGGACAGAAGTTCTCAATCATCATGACCGGCACAGGTGTGGTGGCACTTGCCGGAATTGTGGTGAACAATGCAATTGTTCTCATTGATACCTACAACCGGTTGCGACAGGACGGAGCAGACATACATGATGCGGTTCTGAAAACTTCCGCACAACGTCTACGTCCAATCATGCTCACAACGGTTACTACGATCATGGGGTTGGTTCCGATGGCGCTGCAAACCAATTTTGATTTTATCGGTCAGACCATCAGTGTCGGTGCAATCACTGCGATCTGGTGGGTTCAACTCTCAACGGCTATTATTTCGGGTCTTGCTTTTTCGACCCTCCTCACCCTGATCCTGATTCCGGTGATGCTCACCTTCCCGGTCAATGTATTGAAACTGGTAGGATTGCGAAAGCAGGATCAGATGGCGATCGCGGCTCCTGATGCCCAGGCAGCAGCAATCAAGGTTCTCGATGACGAGGATGAAGATTCATTAGAACCCGCCAAAGTGAAGAATGTCTCATCTGACAGCAAGTTGCCCAAGCTTCCGAAGAAACGTCGAGTTTCAGTGAAGAAGGCCCCTAAGGCAAAAGCGACAGCCGGTGGTAAATCACAAGAGAGTAAGCTTCCTCCATTAACGGATGCCGCCGAATAAAAATCTCCATGTGATCACTGCTCAGCTTGATCGCCACGAGCCTGGTAGCGGTTCCGGTTTCTCAACGAAAACGGGATCGAGACCAGGTAGAGAATTGCTATCGTGGTTAAAATAGCCCAGGGATAACTGATCACCAGCCCCGCCATAACAACTGCACAAATCAGGAACGGCATTACCAGATCACGTCTCACTTTTTGTGAGATGTTTTTGCCGGAAAATGTCGGAAGGTTCGAAACCATAAGGTATGCACATACTAGGGCATAGATTGCTGCAATCATCGCCACCGATGGATGACTGCCGACCCCCAGCAGCATCAGGTATATCGGCAACATGACAATCAATGCTCCGGCTGGCGCCGGTACACCAATAAAGAAACGGTACTGCCATTCCGGTTCTGCAGGGTCATCGATCATTACGTTAAAGCGGGCAAGTCTGAGACAGGCGCAACTCGCATAGATCATGGCGACTATCCAGCCCAGCGCATCTACCTGATGCAGCAGTGTGAAATAGAGAAGCAATGCCGGAGCTACCCCGAAATTCACGAAATCCGCCAGACTGTCCATTTCTGCACCAAAGCGCGTTGTGGACTTCAAAAACCGGGCAACGCGTCCATCAATCCCATCCAGGAATCCCGCAAAAACAATCGCAGCAACCGAGAATTCCACCCTACCCTCAATTGCAAACTTGATTGCCGTGAGACCGGAACAAATTGCAAGCAACGTAAGCAAGTTCGGAAAAATCGTCCGAAGCGGGATATCTCTCAAACGGACCGCTGTCTCATCTGTATGGCCTGACGGTTTTTCTTCACCCTCAGGATCAAATGGTGGAAATGGATTTGCCATTAAAGCCTTTCACGCTTCGTATCCGGAAGTCAGCTTGTCCGTATCAGCGGGACAACCTTGTTCTTGCCAAAGGTTGCAAGAACTGTCTCCCCGGCAATCGCAATCTGGCCAACTGCCACCATTGTGGTGGCTTTCTCGGGAAGATAAACATCAAGACGCGAGCCAAACCGTATCAAGCCAAATCGTTCGCCTGATACGAGCTCATCTCCTTGATTTGCCCAACATACAATACGCCTAGCAACCAGGCCGGCAATCTGCACCACCGCGATTTCGCCGCGTTCCGTCTCCAAAACCAAGGAGTTACGTTCGTTGTCCTGTGAGGCCTTGTCCAGCTCAGCGTTGAGAAAACTACCATTCTTGTAGATAATTCTGGAAATCCTACCGCGCATTGGCGAACGGTTCACATGACAATTGAACACGTTCATGAATACCGATATCCGCAGCATTGGTTCTTCGCCAAGGCCGAGTTCGGCTGGCGGAACAATCTTGCCAACATGTGAGATCTTGCCGTCTGCAGGACTGATGACCAATTCATCGCTAACCGGTGTTACGCGTTTTGGATCACGGAAAAAAAGTGCACACCATACCGTAAGGGCAATCCCGATATAGAAGAGCGGATCCCATATCCAGCCCAGAATGATCGTAAGCACCGCAAACGATGCGATAAATGGATAACCCTCTTTGTGAACAGGGGGGATGGCGTTCCTGATGGAGTTCTGGATACTCATGTGATGTCGCTAAGATAAGTTTGAAATCTGATTACCAATTCCGCCGAAGAAACTCAATCTGGAATGGCACTCTTTCGTCGGATCATACCAAGTTCATCGTTTTCATGAGCTGCACGCAATTTGTCTTCAGCTTTCGTTGCTTCGCGCTGACGGCTCCACATCTCCGCATACAAACCCTTTTGCCGTAGCAAGCCCCTGTGAGTCCCCCTTTCAACGATCTCGCCAGATTTCAGGACCAGAATCTCATCAGCGGAGACTACAGTGGATAGACGGTGAGCAATTACAAGGGTCGTTCGGTCTTTGGAAACCTCATCAAGCGCCGTCTTTATTTCCCGTTCAGTCTGCGTATCAAGAGCCGACGTAGCCTCATCAAGAATCAAGATAGGTGGCGCTTTCAGCAGCGTCCGAGCGATCGCAACCCGTTGTTTCTCTCCGCCGGAAAGTTTCAATCCGCGTTCACCCACTTCAGCTTGGAAACCTTGTGGCAATGCCCGAATAAAATCGCCGATCTGAGCCATTTCAGCTGCAGCTTCCACTTCTTCGTCGCTCGCATCGGGTCGACCATAGCGAATGTTGTAGGCGATCGTTTCGTTGAAAAGGACGGTATCCTGCGGAACCATGCCAATCTGGTCGCGCAGTGTTTTTTGCTGCACATCACGCAAATCCTGACCATCGATCCTGATTGCGCCATCTGTCACATCGTAGAACCGGAACAACAGTCTCGATATTGTTGATTTTCCGGCACCAGAAGGCCCCACAATCGCGACCGTTTTTCCAGCGGGAACTTCAAAGGATATGTCCCGAAGGATTTTACGATCCGCTTCATAGTGAAACCGGACATGGTCAAACTGTACGACACCGTGATTGACTTTCAGCGGCGAGGAATTTGCCTTGTCCTTTATCTCCTGCTCAACAGACAATATGGAAAACATGTCTTCAAGGTCTGCAAAGCCCTGCCTGATTTCCCGATAGATAAATCCAATAAAGTTCAACGGTATGAACAGTTGCATGAGGAGGGCGTTGATCATGACGAAGTCACCTAAAGTCTGCTCTCCCGCCTGCACCGCATAGGCAGAAAGAACCATGCAAGCCGCCATGCCTACAGACATTATGATTGCCTGACCGAAATTCAGCCACGCAAGAGAAGTCCATACCCTGGTAGCCGCGCGCTCATAGCGCTCCATGGAAGTACCAAACCTTCTCGCCTCCAGTTGTTCATTGCCAAAATACTTGACTGTTTCAAAATTGAGCAACGAGTCGATTGCTTTTGAGTTGGCATCCGTATCGTTGTCATTCATGTCACGTCTGATGTTGATCCGCCAATCAGAAGCGCGGACTGTGAACCAGACATAAGCGCCAATCATCACCGTTATAATCAGGACATAGCGAAAATCGAACCAGTACCAGATTACACCTGCCATCAAGGCAAACTCGAGAATGGTTGGTAAGCCGTTGAGAATTGAGTACCGGACAATCGCCTCAATACCTTTTGTGCCGCGCTCAATGATCCTGGAAAGCCCGCCGGTGCGGCGCTGCAAATGGTAACGCAAACTAAGTTCATGAAGGTGTCCGAAAACCATCGTTGCGAGCTTTCGGACTGCGTACTGGCCAACGCTTGCAAAAAGCGCATCACGGATCTGGCTGAGACCAATTACTGCAACCCTACCCACATTATAAGCAATGACAAGCATGGCGGGGGTCAACAGGAAGATCGGTATCCAGTCCTCCAGGCTGGTATTGTTGCCCAAATCACCTGTAAGTGCATCTGTCGCAAGTTTATACAGGTAAGGGATCAGTACAGTTACGATTTTACCAAGCACCATGAACAGGGTCGCGTACACCACCCGCAATTTCAAATCCGGACGATCCTTTGGCCACATGTATGGCCAGAGATTGCCCAATGTGTTCAGGAGGCCTGCTTCATCCGCGTCCACAATATTGTTTGCCGGGGCATCAGTCATCGCAACATTTTCCCGAACCTGAAAACATGATTTCGAGACCGTCCTGAAGTCGTCTGATGGTATCCCGGTCTATCGAAAACGCAGATTTGGTTCCATCGGCCTTCGAAGTAACAATACCTGCTTCCTTAAGAACTGACAGATGTTGGGATACGGTAGATTGGGAAAGCGTGAAACAGTCACACATCTCACCACAGCAACAAGCATCCCTACATATAAGTTCACACACCATCCGAAGCCGTACCGGGTGCCCAAGCGCCTTGAGCATGTGTGCGATCTCATCGCTATCCGGGAAAACTACTTTGTTGTTGGTTGAAGGCATTATTGCGCTTTATCGGCAAATGCCGATAAAGTCAAATGATGAATTTACCGATCAGTTCAGCCGTTGGATTCTTCAGTCTTTTCAGGAATTTTGAATACCTGGCCCGGATAAATCAGATGCGGATCGCGAATCTGATCCCGATTGGCCTCGAATATTGTTGTGTAACGAACTCCATCACCGTAGTTGCGATGCGCTATACTCCAGAGGTTGTCTCCCTGACGTATAATCACCGCACTTCCCGTTCTGATTTCTTTCGGCTCTTCAATTGCCGAAACCTCAGCTACTTCAGTTTCTTCAACTTCGGTATTACTGCTGTCTTCCACAGGTTCCGTTACCGGTTCAACATCAGAACTCGCAACCGTCGACACAGGCTCATGAATCAGCACCACCTCTGCTCGAGCCAGCACTTCGCCATTTTGACGACTGGTCATGTCTGCACGAACATTATATCGACCTGCGTCAATCTTGTGGCGCCCCTCATACAGAAAAGCTCCGTTGCTTCTGATTTGTACCGAGCCAAGAAATTTGTCATCCAGATAAACGTTCACACCATTGCCACCCTCGCCCTTGCCTGCGATAAAAATCTTTCCGCTTTCAATGTCGGCTGCCTCAATCAAAATCACTTCCGGTTCTTTGGCCACCGGCGTTTCAGTCACTTCAGGTTCGGCAACAGCGACTTCAGGCTGTGTTGCAACTGCAACTTCAACCTCTTCGGAAACAGGCTCTTCCACAACAGGTTCTTCCACAACAGGTTCGAACACAACCTTTTCGGGTTCTTTTACCTTTGGTTTCTGCAGAATGCGCGTCGGCTCTCCGGGTTCAGCAACCAACACCAACACTTCTTCTTTTGTATCAGGCTCAGGAATGGTGATCAGTCCTGCTTCAACCGAATAAACAGTCTCACCGTCCTTTGGCTGTGCGCGCAAGGTGAGTTGGTGAACTCCCGGTGAAAGCGGATTGTCCAGGACAAATACAAAATCTCCCTGGGAACCGGTTTGTGTACGGCCCAGTTCGGTCGATTCATCAAAAAGCGTGATTTCGCTATCAGCCGGTCCTGTTCCAGCGACCACCACGCTACCGTCCTTTTCCACCCGAAGAAGGGTAAATGCGGGGATCACAACCTCCGGCTCTGCCACTGCCGGTTGTTCAATCTCCGCAGGTTCTTCGGCTACAGGTTCCGGCACGAGTTTGGCAACAGGCACTTCTTCTTTTTCAGGTTCGGCCTGAATGACGATTTCTTTCCCAGGCCCAAAAAACGCTTCCGGTTCAACAACGGCGTAGCCGGTCACAGCAGCAACAGATACTCCGGCGCTTGTGTATAAAATCGGCAGAAATCCCTTAATCATCGAATTACCTCCGTCGTTTACCAGAATTGGTCTGGTTATTGGGCACAAACCCTATTATCTCACGTTAGCTGATTCATTTCCACCCTCGGGTGTACTGTTATAGTTAACTGGCCATGGCTGAAATTAAATCCATTTGCGTCTACTGCGGATCACAAAGCGGGAACAATTCCGTGTTTGAGACTGCGGCAATTAAAACGGGCAAATTGATGGCACAAGCCGGGATTGAACTCGTTTACGGAGGCGGTGGCAAGGGTATCATGGGGGCCGTCTCGCAAGCCGTTCTTCAGCATGGTGGAACGGTAAAGGGCATTATTCCCGGCTTCCTTGCTTCCCATGAAGGCCTTTTTACACATGATACGGAAAGATACGAGATCACCATCACCGACAACATGCATGAACGTAAGCGGCTCATGTTTGAACAGTCAGATGCCTTTCTTGCTTTGCCGGGTGGCATTGGAACCCTCGAAGAAATTGTTGAAATCATGACCTGGGCGCAGCTTGGCAGGCACGAAAAACCGGTGGGTTTTCTCAACATCGAGGGGTTTTGGCAGCCGATGTTCGATCTCCTGCAGCATATGTCCGGATATGGCTTTCTTCACACCGAAGACCGTATCAAACCCAAGATTATTGATTCTCCGGAAGCCGTGGTTGAACAGTTGTGTTCCGCATGATTTCTGACCCTGAATAACATCCACAAGCCCTGTCACAAATCTTTCATCCGGGCGATGTTATTGTACATGCGTTGCCCACCTCTTAAAGACATTTCGCAACATCGGTCTTGGGTAATAGCTTAACGGTCGAAGTCGTTACAAAGCGCCCCAATCGGACTTTGATCTTTCTCAAGCCATCCTCTTCCCCAGAGGATGGCTTTTTTGATTGTATTCATTCCTTAATATCGACCAAGCATAAAGCATCAATGCTATCCAGATCATTATAAATGCATAAAGTTGTGTTTCTTGGAGCGGTTCACCAAACACAAATATGCTGATCAGAAAGAGCATAGTTGGTACGATGAACTGCATAAGACCGATGGTAGAAAGGCGCAGACGTTTCGCACCAAATGCATACAGGATAAGCGGCGTTGCTGTTGCCGGCCCAGCCAAAGCGAGCAGTAGCCAGTTCATTCCGCCTGAGAAAAACAGGCCGGTACCGGAGCTTTCCAGCCAAAAAACATAGACAAGCACAAACGGAAAAATCAGCAATATTTCGATAAGAAAACCCTGCGTAGGACCGACATCCACAGTCTTTCGCAAGAGACCGTAAATCCCGAAAGTTGCAGCCAGAAAAATACTCAGGAACGGGAACTCACCACCCACTATCGTCAACATCAAAACCGCAGTTGCAGCAATCAAAATTGCGAGAAGCTGCAACCGGCTGAAACGATCACCAAGGAAGATGAAACCAAGCAGAATGGTAAGGAGTGGATTGATGTAATAGGCCAACGCCGTTTCCAGCGTCCTTTCAACAGCAACAGCCCAGATGAACACTCCCCAGTTGGCGGAAATCAGACACGAACAGACGAAAAGAATGCCAAGTTTGCGAAATGATTTGAGAGTGGGAAGGATATCTCCTGTGCGTCCGATAGACCAAAGGACAATGCCCGCAACCGGCAAGGACCATAAAGCCCTATGTGCTGTCACCTCCACCGGATCGATATGATCGGTTAATTTCCAGAATAGCGGCATAAACCCCCAGATTAAAAAGGCGGAGAGTGCAAACAGGAAACCGGATCGGGAGGTGAACGATTGTGCCGTCACGTCTCACAGACTTTCATCAGCTTGAAGTTTATTGAATCAATCAACGCCTGGAACGACGCATCAATGATATTGTCCGAAACACCAACGGTCGTCCACCGTTCTCCGGTACCGTCCATAGAATCGATCAGAACCCGGGTTACGGCCTCGGTACCGCCATTGAGAATTCGGACCTTGTAGTCCACCAACTCAAGATCAGCGATTTGATCCTGATATTTCCCGAGGTCCTTGCGCAGGGCATTATCAAGCGCATTGACCGGGCCATGTCCCTCCGCGACAGACAGGAGACTCTCGCCGTCGACTGTGAGTTTCACCACAGCCTCAGATACGGTGATGACCTCTCCAATCGCGTTGAAACGCCGTTCAACCTGGCACCGGAACGAATCCACACTAAAGAATTGCGGTACAGTACCGAGATACTTGCGGGCAAGAATTTCAAAGCTCGCGTCGGCTGTCTCATACGCATAGCCCTCTGCTTCACGGTCCTTGACCACAGAGATCAATGTGTCGAGATGCGGGTCATTCTTGTCAACTTCAATACCACGCCGTGAAAGCTCATTCACGAAGTTGGATTTGCCGCCCTGATCAGACACCATTACCCGGCGACGATTGCCGACACATTCCGGTTTTACATGCTCGTAGGTCTGCGGCTCCTTCAGGATTGCAGACGCATGAATGCCCGCCTTCGTGGCAAAAGCAGAGCTTCCCACATAGGGAGCCTGCGCATCCGGGGCGCGAGTCAATATCTCATCAAACTTGTGGGACACCTGCGTAAGATCGGCAAGTTTTTCTGATCCGATCGCTGTTTCGAACATCTCCGAATAAGCCGGTTTCAGCGCCAACGTAGGAATTATTGTCGTCAGATTGGCATTCCCGCAACGCTCTCCAATTCCGTTCAATGTCCCCTGAATCTGACGCACTCCTGCGCGCACAGCAGCCAGTGAATTGGAGACGGCCTGTCCGGTATCGTCATGGGCATGGATGCCAAGGTGAGTCCCCGGAATTGCCTGAGTTACAACTCCAACAATTTCCTCGATTTCCTGCGGTTGGGCCCCGCCATTGGTGTCACACAACACCACCCACCTGGCGCCGGCCGCGTAAGCAGCGGCGGCACACTGCAGCGCATATTCAGGATTGGCTTTAAATCCATCAAAGAAATGCTCGCAATCGACTATTGCCTCGCGTCCGGCGTTTATTGCGGCTTCAACTGATGCCTTGATACAATCGATGTTCTCTTCGTTGGTAGTGCCGAGGGCAACCCTGACATGGTAATCCCAGGCTTTCGCAACATAACAAATCGCATCAGTTTCTGACTGCACAAGTGCGGCAATACCGGGATCGTTGGAAACCGAAACACCGGGGCGTTTAGTCATGCCAAAACCGACAAAACCAGCGTTTTTAGTCCGCTTCTTCGAAAAAAACTCGGTGTCTGTGGGATTGGCGCCGGGATAACCCCCTTCGACATAGTCCAGACCCAGTCGGTCGAGCATTTCCGCAATCACGACCTTGTCCTGTACGGAAAAGTCAATTCCCGGTGTCTGCTGACCATCGCGCAATGTCGTGTCGAAAAGGTAGATACGTTCTTTGCTCAATTCGCGGCCTCCCAATTGTCCGTGCCGTGATCGGGGTGCTGATATGAAACGATCCTCGCGTTCCACTCATCATTGCCTTCCCGACGCTCATCTGATGCTTCCGGAATTTTGTCCCAATTCTCAACTGCGGGCAGCCGGTCGTTGAGATTAACGTGGCATTCAGGTGTAACCGCAGAAGGGTCATCGAGCGTTGCAATGGCAACTTCGATTTCGCCGCGCGTTTCAAGTGTTAATGGCGTACCGCAATCGGCACAGAACCCACGGCTAGTCAGGTTTGATGAAGCGAACAAATTACGCTCGCCTCTTGTCCACTCAAATCCTTCGACTTTCACCAGAGGAGCAAAGTAGTTCCCGAATGCTTTCTGACACATGCGACAATGACAAATAGAGGCGTATCCTAGCGACTTGAGACGGTAGCGTACTGCACCACACTGGCAACCGCCTGTTATGAGCTCAGCGGTCATCGCTTTACCTCCCAGGTTGTAACCCGTTCACCGGTTTCCGGGTCTTTTGAATCTTTCAACTGGATGCCCTGCTCAACAAGTTCCGCTCGGATGCGGTCTGCTTCTTCAAAATTTTTCTCGGCGAAATAAGCAAGCCGTTCGGCAATTTTCCGATCAATTTCTGCTTCCTCAATTCCCAAATCGACCTCTGAGAAACGGATACCCAACATATCCAATGCATTGAGAAGGGGCGCTCCGGAAAACCGGCTGAGTTTTGCAATTGCGTCTGATGTGTTTAGCTCATCGGCAAGGGCATCGAATATTGCGGTTGCATCTCCAAGATCACTCTCAACTGAACGCCGCTTGAATTTTGCCAGCATGTTTTCCGCTTCATCCAACCGCTTGACGCTAAAATCGATGGGTTCGCGATAATGTGTCATGAGCATTGCGAGGCGGAGCACCTCGCCCGACCAGGAACGACCGCCAAACTTTTCTGTACGCAGAAGATCATGGATCGTCACAAAATTTCCCTCAGACTTGGACATCTTTCTGCCCTCGACCTGAAGGTATCCGTTGTGCATCCAAAAAGTGGCCATCCGGTCCACACCGTGTGCACAGCAAGACTGGGCAATTTCGTTTTCATGATGCGGGAAAATGAGATCGAGCCCGCCACCGTGAATATCGAACGTTTCGCCGAGGTAAGCGGCAGACATTGCTGAACATTCAATATGCCAACCGGGGCGTCCATGAATGGCCTCACCGTTGAAGATGCCACTCCACCCTGGCTCGTCGGAACCGGATTCTTTCCAAAGAACAAAATCTCCGGCATTTTCCTTGTGGCTTTCAACAGCAACCCGCGCTCCGTCCACTTGCTCATCAAGTTTTCCAATCCGATTGGAAAGCGCACCATATTGTTCCATCGAATTTACGCGGAACAAAACCTCCCTGCCCTGCTCTCCATCGGCGATATATGCGTGGCCTTTGTCCAGCAACGACTGTATCAGACTCATCATGTCCGCCTTGCCGTCTTTGCGTGGCAAAACGAATTCAGTCGCACGCGGTTCATGCGTCGGTTCAAGGCAGCCGAGCGCCTTCACATCCGCATGGAACTGGTTGGCTGTTTTTTCAGTAACATTGCGGATCGCCTCATTGAGTGGCAGATCCGGATAATCCCGAAGTGCACGCGCGTTGATCTTGTCATCAACATCCGTAATGTTGCGAACATAGGTTACGCTGTTCTCTCCATACCGATGCCGCAAGAGCCGGAACAAAACATCGAATACGATGACCGGGCGCGCGTTACCGATATGGGCAAAATCATAAACGGTCGGCCCGCAGACATACATCCGGACATTGCCGGGGTCTTCGGGTGTGAAGTCTTCCTTTTGCCGGGTGAGCGTGTTGTACAGTTTCAATTCTGTCATTCACTTTTTCCAAATATTCTTGTCCCGCGGCCCGGGACGTTCATCATATGTGATTTGGAAAAGAACGACCGGACCAGCTTTGCGCTAGCCAATAATGTCTTTGATAATGCAGCAAGCCGGTGAAGGCTTGATTAAGGTCGTGTTCATAGCATGCCTTATGACCGCTTACGTAATACCCGTCAACCCGGATGTGGATATCCGGAATTAAAACAGGCTCATCTGGCCGTCATCCGGATCCGGCTTCCTCTGGCGTTCTGCCAGTTGGGCTTCCACCTTGCCCGGTTTTTGGATGTCCGCGCCTGTATTGGCTACCTTGTTGACCGCATTGCCGACCGCAATGGCCTCGAAGTAACCATCTTCCACGGGCGCCATCAGATCCATGACATGCTTGGGTTCTTGCGTCTTGCAATCAAGCCATCGATCAAAATCTTCAGGTTTGATGACCACCGGCATGCGATGGTGAATGTTTCCTATCTGTGCATTTGACTGGGTTGTCAGAATGCAACCTGTATCGATTTCTGTTCCATCCCTGCCCATCCAGGTTTCGACAAGGCCAGCGAAACATATGGTGTTGCTGTGAGATGGCCTGATCCAATATGGCTGTTTGGGAAGCTGTTTATCATCCGGGCGATGCCATTCGTAGAATCCGGAAGCAGGGATTAGGACCCGGCGATGACGAAGTGCAGTCTTGAAAGAAGCCTTGGTTGCCGCAGTCTCTGATCGGGCATTTATGATCAGCGTGAAATTGTCAGGATCATTGACCCAGTGCGGCAGCAGACCCCATCGCACCAGAATCGCATTTCTGCTTCCATCCAGGCCTGCGCCAACAGTAAGTATCGGTTGCGTCGGTGCGATGTTGTAGCGTGGCGGGAATGCGCCCAATTCAGCCAGGTCAAAAAGCTCCACCAGTTCTTCAGGACTTGCCGTAAGTGAAAATCTACCGCACATTTCAAATCTGTTCGCTTTAAGAAATTGATTCAGTTACATAGCATCCAGATTCATCATATCAGTGCAAGAAATTGTTTTTCAAAGGATTTCCGGATGAGTGTTTTCCCCAGGACAGGAGCAAGCATGATTGTGTATCGCGATGGAAAGGTCCTGCTCATCAAACGCGGCAAAGAGCCTTACCGGGAGCATTGGTCGCTACCGGGCGGAAGTCAGGAAACCGGAGAAACGCTCGAAGAATGCGCCATTCGTGAATTGAGAGAAGAGACCGGCATCGAAGCACAGGAACTGGAATTTGCAGCGGTCAGAGATCGTATGCAGTTTGACGACAACAATGAAATCAGGTTTCACTTCGTGCTGGCCACCTATATTGCAACACGCTTTACAGGCGAAGCCGTTGCCGATGATGATGCAAAGGACTGCGGCTGGTTCTCCATTGATGAGATGAAACGCCTAAAAACGACACCTGAAACCCCGGGATTTGTCGAAGAGATTTTGTCCGCCAGGAATTCGTGAACCCGTTGCAAAACGCTACCGCAATCAGCATATATAGAACCATGATGACGCGGCTCAAAAAACGGATGTTGTTTGCTGTAATACTGGGATTTTTGGTTCCGGGCCAATTTGCCCATGCCCAATCCGAGCAGACGCCGAAGATCAGGGTATTGCCACCTGCATACAACAACCAAATGATGCGGCTCTCTGAAATTCTTGGTGCACTTCATTACCTGAGAGAACTTTGCGGCGCAGAAGAGGGGCAACTCTGGCGCAATCAGATGAGCAATCTAATAGAGACGGAAGAACCGACGGAAGAACGCCGGGCTCAAATGATTGCGCGTTTTAATCAGGGGTTCCGTGGATTTCAGGAAACATACCGCAAGTGTACACCCGCTGCGATAGAGGCAAACAACCGCTATATTGCGGAGGGTGGAAAGCTGGCATCAGAAATCCCTTCACGTTTTGGTCGTTAACCAATTTTTCATTTCTCACAAAGCCCTGCTGTAAAATTGTCCAATTTGGATTTATTCTGTTGGCAGTTACAAAGAGAATTAAAAAAATGAAATCCGATCTCCCCGAAGATCTCGATACACTTATCGAGAGAGAAAAGCGTGCGCTGGCGGAAGAATGCTGTCAGGAGGTTTGGACGGAACTGCTTGACGAAGGCATTGATCCATCCCTGATTGCAGAAATCTTCATGGAGTCAGCACTGAAATGTCTGGTCCGCGAACGTGGTAATGATCAAGCCACCAGGCTGATTGCCCATTTCCGCGAAATGGATGAGAGAGGATTGTTGCCTACAATTCGCACACTACAGTAATTATCGCTTCGCAAAACCAAAAGACTGTTTTCGCTTTATAAGGCATAAATTTCCGCATAGCATAAGCAGCAACTGATTTTGGCTGCCCATATGTGTCGAACAATTCTATTTTTCTTTCTGATGCTCCTGGTTTCCGGGCCGATTTTCGGCACTGGTCACGCATTCGCAGAAGAAGATGGCTTGGCAGTTCCAACCGAAGAAATTGATAGTCCAGCATTGCAGGAAGACATCCCTCAGGATGGAGAAGTGCTTGTTCCGGAATACAGTGAGCAACCCACTGACGACGACTTCGCTGGGGATTTGGATGTTAAGTTGCCGGAAGTATCTTACGATCTTGAGGCACTCCCTTTTCCTGTCAGGCGTATGCATGAACTGATCCTGGAGGCAACCCGGGCTGGCGATATCGAAAAGCTGCGCGCCTATATAGGAAGAGGCGATAACATGACCTTGCTTTCTTTTGGCGGCCTCGAAGGTGACCCGATCGAATTTCTGAAGCAACAGTCAGGAGATGAAAACGGCTTTGAAATACTGGCAATTCTGGAAGAAGTACTGCAGGCGGGTTATGTCAGGCTAGAACCTGAAACCGAGCAGGAGCTTTATGTGTGGCCGTACTTCTTTGCCATGCCGCTTGACCGGCTGACCGAAAGACAGATGGTGGAGCTGTTTCGGATCGTGACATACGGAGATTTTCAGGACATGGAAGACTTCGGAGGATATATATTCTACCGGGTTGGAATCACGCCAAATGGACGTTGGCAGTTTTTCGTCGCTGGAGATTAGGAACTTGCAGTTTGAAATGTTGAAAAACCGGTCTCTCGTGAGCGTAGCGGGCGCAGAAGCGATTGATTTTCTTGAAAAACTCGTGACCTGCGATGTCACCAACATGCCGGAAGGAGGTGCTCGATTCGGTGCACTTCTCTCTCCTCAGGGCAAGATCCTGTACGATTTTTTTCTTCTGCGAACAGCAGATGAGTTTCTGATCGATATTGAAGCTTCACTTGCCCCGGAATTTGCCAAACGGCTCATGTTTTATAGGTTGCGTGCCAAAGTGGAAATCGAAACGATCGCATGCGAGACTGTCATCGCCTGTTGGCATGGAGCAAAGCCGGACGGGACCATGGTTTTCGAGGACAACCGTCATCCCGACATGGGCTATCGGGTGTACAATCAGGCCTTGAGCGATGTGACTGAGGCAGATTATGCAGTCAGAAGGGTGAACCTTGGAGTGCCGGAAGGTGGCATGGATTTCGAATATGGAGATGCATATCCTCACGAAACTCTTATGGACCAGTTCACCGGAGTGGATTTCAGAAAAGGCTGCTACGTCGGACAGGAAGTCGTTTCCAGGATGCAACATCGTGGTACGGCCAAAAAGCGCGTGATCAAGGTAAACTCGGACGCGGATTTGCCGGATACGGGAACCCCGATCCTGGCAGATGGTAAACCTGCAGGTCGACTTGGAACTGTATCTGGTCAAAATGGCCTCGCACTTCTTAGGCTTGATCGTGCGGCAAAGGCGGAAAATCTGACAGCCGGAGACATTCCTGTAAGAGGAGAAATTCAGGATTGGGTTGACTTTGACTGGCCGGAGAAAGGCTGATGACTGCCGGTTCACAGAGCCCGCGGGCCTGGCAACGCATGTTGTCGGGGAGACGTCTTGATCTTCTCGAACCATCTCCGCTTGACGTGGAAATCGAGGATATAGCGCATGGATTGGCCCGGGTGGCTCGCTGGAACGGTCAAACACGTGGAGGAAATGCCTTCAGCGTCGCACAACATTCAACCAATGTATGGCAGGTTTTTTGCAAACTTACCCCAAAGGCAAGTCCGCACGATGAACTGGCAGCACTGCTTCACGATGCCCCGGAATATGTGATCGGTGACATGATTTCCCCCTTCAAGGCCGTATTGGGAGGGGAATACAAGAATGTGGAAGCAAGGCTGCAGGAAGCAATTCACCTGCGTTATTCGCTACCCAGACAAATTTCCGGCTCAGTCAAAGCATCAATTAAAAAAGCAGATTCCATCTCTGCGTATTTTGAAGCGACCGAGTTGGCCGGTTTTGAAAAGGAAGAAGCAAGGAGTTTCTTCGGAACCCCGCGTGGTTTCACAAAAGAACAGTTCGACCTTCGGCCAAAAACCTCCGGTCAGGCACAGAAGACGTTTCTTGAAAACTTCCACCGTATTGAAAGAAGGCGGAAGAACCATGCCGCATGAAACGCAGGTGGAAATTGGCCTCAATGCGGCAATAGTTGCGATCGCTGAGGGCAATCCATCCATCCTGCGAACTGTTGATACTACCATTGAAAAAACAGATGCGCTTCCATACGGACGTTTTGATCCCAAACAGCACCGCACGATGGAAGAAGGGTTGCGGGAACTTGCAGAAGCCCAGACCGGATTACGACCTGGATATGTGGAACAGCTTTATACATTCGGGGATCGTGGAAGAATGCCGATTGCAGGCGATGAAAGTCCCCATGTCGTTTCTGTCGGATATCTTGCCCTTACCCGCTTCAACACCGAGCAATCCGCGGCCTTTCAGTTTGCAGATGCCGGGTGGCGCAACTGGTACGAGTTCTTTCCTTGGGAAGACTGGCGTACGACACGCCCCCAGATGCTAGATGAACACATCATTCCCGCACTGCGGAACTGGGCGACTTCGGCGGAAAGCAAAACACGGATCGTAAGGGACCTTGATCTTCTTTCGCGGATCAGGATTTCCTTTGGTCTGGATGACACGGCCTGGCAGGATGAACTCGTTCTTGAAAGATACGAACTCATGTATGCGGCGGGTCTGGTTCAGGAAACCGTAGCTGACGGAAGAACTGCGAATACCACTGTAAGTGCCGCTCTCGGTGCTTCAATGATACACGATCATCGCCGAATTCTGGCAACCGCAATTGCCCGGTTGCGGGGCAAGCTGAAATACCGGCCCGTGATTTTTGAACTTATGCCGGAAACCTTCACACTCACGGACCTTCAGCAGACGGTGGAGAGCATATTTGGTCGTGCTGTGCACAAACAAAATTTCCGAAGGCTTGTCGAGAACGCTGACGTTGTGGAGCCTACCGGAGCAAGTGAACACTCAACAGGCGGTCGGCCGGCAGCATTGTTCCGGTTTCGAAGCGACATCCTGAAAGAAAGGCCTGCACCAGGATTAAAAGTCGGGCGCAGCTAGCACTGGCTTCATCAATAGTGAAGTTGAAAAGATCGAAAGAGATTATCCGATTCGGATATCCAGCCCGATATCGAGCGTTGGAGCTGCCATTGTGATCTTTGATGTCGATATATAATCGACTCCCGTTTCGGCGATTTCTTTTACGGTATCAATGTCCACATTTCCGGATGCTTCGAGTTTCACAACTCCATTGTTTTGACGATGGTTCAGTTCAACTGCCGACTTTAGTTCATCGATCGTCATATTATCGAGCAGCACTACATCGGGCGCAACTTCAAGCGCTTCCGCCAACTGTTCCAGGCTATCAACTTCGACTTCGACTTTAACAAGATGCCCGGCAAAGGACTTTGCTCTCCTCACAGCAAGGCCAACACTTCCTGCGACTGCTATGTGGTTGTCCTTGATGAGAATTGCATCATCCAAACCGAACCGGTGATTGGAGCCGCCGCCGCACTTTACCGCATATTTGTCAAAGGCCCTGTGTCCCGGAATTGTCTTCCGCGTGCAGCAGATCTTTGCTTCAGTATGCGAGACAAGATCAGCGAATTCTGATGTGTAGGTTGCAATACCGGACATTCGCATCAGGAAGTTGAGTGCGACCCGCTCAGCAGCAAGAATTGAGCGGGCATTGCCATCAACGACTGCCAGAGTTTGTCCTGCTTTCACGCTGTCGCAATCGCTTTTTTCGCCAGTGAATTTCACCTCAGCATCAAGCGCAAAAAACGCGGCTTCAGCCAGATCAATTCCGGCAAGAACCCCGTCTTCACGTGTTACAAGGGAACATTTTGCCGATGCATCTTCCGGAATTGTGGCATTGCTTGTTATATCCCCTGCCCTCCCGAGATCTTCCTGTAAAGCCTCTTCGACCGCCTTTCGGATGAGTAGGGGTGAAAGGTGAGGCTGCAGATTTTTCATCATTTGGCTTCCAGTATCCCGGCAACTATTTTGTCAGCCTCGGTCAGCGTAATAAACGTGCGCTTCTGCCATTCAGCCTGCTGATCGGGGAAATCGGAGCGACGATGGCCTCCCCGGCTCTCCTCGCGCAAGTAAGCCGCTACGGAAATCACCTTTGCTGCAGTAAGTGCATTTCTGAAACGGCTGGACCGGTTCTGTTTTTCCATATCACCGATTTCCCTTATCGCCTCGCGCAATCCATCGGCACTACGCAATACACCTACATGCCTCGACATAATTGCTCTGAGCCGAGGCATCATACGAATTGTGTTCTTTCCTTCCTGATCACCGGATGGGCGCTCAAGGATTGTGGTTTGTTTTGCCACGGGATAATGCTCAAGCACATTTTCTGCTATTCGACCGGCGAACACCACGGCCTCGAGCAGGGAATTTGAAGCAAGGCGATTTGCACCATGTGCGCCGGTAGATGTGACTTCGCCGCAGGCATAAAGACCGTCCAGCGAAGAGCGCCCGTCCGCATCAACGAATATACCACCCATGTGATAATGTGCAGCCGGTGTAACCGGAATCAAATCCGTAACCGGATTAATGCCTGAATCCATGCAATATCCATAAACCGTCGGAAACTCACTTTCGAAACGGCTGCCAACAGCCTCTCTTGCATCTAGCCATGCCCCGCGACCCGCTGAAACTTCGGCAAAAATCGCTTTCGCAACTACGTCTCTTGGTGCGAGTTCTGCGCTCGCATGTAACCCTTCCATAAAACGCTCACCGGTATCGTTGACCAGTATGCAACCCTCACCACGCAAAGCTTCTGTCGCTAGCGGTGCAGGATCTTTCCCTACTTTAATCGCGGTGGGATGAAACTGGACAAATTCCGGGTCGGCAATCACTGCGCCCGCCCGCGCTGCCATGCCCATGCCACCGCCGCGGGACTGGGTGGGGTTTGTAGTCACTTCATAAAGCGCTCCCACACCGCCGGATGCCATAATTATCACACCTGTGTTGAGTTCCACCCGATGAGGGTTTGTGCCACGGTCTCCACGCGCCAGAAGACCGGTGACCTTTTTCCCGTCCATCAAAAGTTCTTCGGCTACAAATCCTTCCAGCAATCGGATGGAAGGTGTCGCATGGACGGTCGCAACCAGTGCTTCCATAATCGCCTTGCCGGCCCGGTCTCCCTGAACACCTATTACCCGATGCTCCGAATGAGCAGCTTCACGGGAGGCTCTCAGTTTGCCCTCAAGATCTCGGTCGAATGGAACACCATATCCTGCGAGATCAAGAACACGGTCTGAGGCTTCTCCAGCCATCAAACCTGCGATGCTTTCATCAGAAATTCCGGCACCCGCAACCAGCGTATCGCTTACGTGCTTCGCAATGGTATCGCCCGGCATCACGGCGGCGGCAATGCCAGCCTGCGCCCATGCGGAAGAGGCACCCGTGCCTATGGGCGCAGCCGCCAATACCGTAACGGGGCGCGGGGCCATTTTGAGCGCGCAAAACAGCCCAGCCAGACCGCCGCCAACAATGACGACATCATCGCATTGCTCAGTGGGAAGTTTTTGAAAAAAATCTGGTTGCAGTTCCGTCATTCTGCCCTGTTCAATTCGCCTTCAAGTTCACCATGCGATCGACCGCACGACGAGCCTTCTCCGCCGCCACCGGATCGACCTGAACTTCGTCCCGCATGTAAACAAGGCTTTCCAGAATCTTCGGCAAGGTAATACGCTTCATGTGAGGACAAAGATTGCAGGGCTTGATGAATTCAACTCCCTTGGCTTCCTGCTCGATATTTGAAGCCATGGAACATTCCGTGACAAGCAGCACTTTGGCACCTGGTTTACGGCTCTTTGCATAATCAATCATTCCGGATGTGGAACCCGCGTAATCTGCTACAGCTGTAACCTCCACCGGGCATTCTGGGTGGGCCACAATCTGTATTGATGGATCCATTTCCTTGTAGGCAAGCAGCTCTTCAGCTGTGAACCTCTCGTGAACCTCGCAATGCCCTTTCCAGGTGAGAATCTTCTTGCTCGTCTGCTGGGCAACATTTTGGGCAAGAAATTCATCAGGTATCAGGAAAACAGTATCGGATTCGAAGCTCTCGACAACACGCACCGCGTTTGACGAAGTACAACAGATGTCGCTTTCGGCTTTAACATCCACCGATGTATTGACATAGGTAACGATCGGAACGCCGGGATTAGCTTCACGCAAAAGGCGCACATCTTCACCTGTTATCGATTCTGCAAGTGAGCATCCGGCTCTCATGTCAGGAATGAGCACGGTCTTTTCGGGACTCAATAGTTTGGATGTTTCCGCCATAAAGTGAACGCCGCACTGAATGATGACTTCTGCATCCACTTTCTCAGCCTGCATCGCAAGTTGCAGTGAGTCACCAGCAAAATCCGCCACACAATGGAAGATTTCCGGTGTCTGATAATTGTGCGCAAGAATTACTGCATTCCGCTGTTTTTTAAGCCTGTTAATGGCGTGAACATACGGCGCATGAACCGGCCATTCGATCTCCGGAATATGATGCTTCACTTTTTCATAAAGCGGCGCCGTTTCCCGCGCGATTTCCTCGTTATATTCAAGCGACGGCATTTCGATTATGCCAAATCGCTCTGCAGCGGTTTCAACATTGATTGTTCTTTCATTTTCAATGACTTGACCAAGATTTTCCATATCGTGCCATCACCTTTTCA
The DNA here is from genome assembly GCA_039029255.1 of Pseudomonadota bacterium. Lineage (GTDB taxonomy): Bacteria > Pseudomonadota > Alphaproteobacteria > Rhizobiales > Rhizobiaceae > JAALLB01. The sequence continues at coordinate 30,562 of JBCCGN010000032.1, forward strand.
ATTATACTCATTATGAGTATAAGGGTATTCCAAAAAAATCCCCACACAAGGGCAGTACAGATATAGCAATATAAACCATCAAAATCAAGGAAACGATTGTCAACCGGAGTTGGTGTTTGGCGGATAGATCGCTCAAATGAGTAGAGGCGGATCGGTGACCCGCCCCGGATTTCGGGATGGATTACATATCCATAATTTCCGCGATTTCTATAGAGCCGTGGTCAAGATGCGGGCACCCCTTTGACAATTCAACAGCCGTCTCAATCGAGTCTGCCTCGACAATCGAAAATCCTGACAAAGGATTGGAGCCCCCATTGTCAACGACTCCCGACGCACTGACTGTTTTTGACATTCCCACGGGATTTCCACGATCAACCGCGGCTGCACCCAGGCTATCGAGCCAGGAATTCCAACGCGACATCATTTCCATTCCCGCTTCGGGTGTCTCCGGCCTCTTTCCACCATGATATGCATAAAAAAATTTCGCCATAATTTATCTCCATTTGATTTAATCAACCATTTGGTTTAGTATTGAGAAACTCACGAATAGTCAACCATAAGGTTTACTTAAATGCAAAATGTAGATGCCACGTTCAGTGCTATCAGTGACAAAACCCGCCGGGCAATTCTTGATCGGTTACGTGAAGGCGACTCGGCGCTTTCTGAAATAGCCGCACCTTTCAACATGTCACAGACAGCAGTTTCAAAACATGTGAGAATTCTCAGCGAAGCTGGATTGCTGAGCATCGAGAAACGGGGCCGTACGCGCTACTGCAGCCTGAACGCAACCCCGCTCAAGGAAGCCAGTGAATGGTTCGAAAACTATCAGGAGTTCTGGTCTCAGCAATTCGATAATCTGGCCAATTTCTTGATGAATGAGGAAGAAAAAGAATGAACCTTCTCCAGTCCAATCCCGGTGACGACCCGGTTGTAGTCGAGGGTTTCTTCGCTGTTTCACCAAGTACTATGTTTCGTGCGTGGACGGAACCGGAAATCATTTGCAAATGGTTTGGATTGAAACCAAACTCCCTAGTTTCAGCGAGAGTAGACTTGCGCGTTGGTGGTATCTGGACATTCGTTTTGGATAACCAAGCCGCCCATTCTGCCAGCATGCAGGGAGAGTATATCGAAATCGTGCCGGACAAAAAACTTGCATTCACCTGGAAGCACGTGGTGGTGGATGAGAGTGGGCATCAGGAAGAAACCCCCGTTTCAAGGGTAGATGTCCAATTTTCACCGAAAGGGTCAGGGACCTGGGTTCATCTGGAACATTCCGGCATCGTCAGAGAAGGTGCACGTGAAGGTGTAGGTGGCGGCTGGGTCAATTCATTTGGACATATTATGGAACTTCTGCCACAAATGCATGAATGAAGGCCAAAAATTTTCTCATACTTTGCTCCGATGAACACGCACCGACTGCCTTGTCCTGCCGTGGGCATCCGATCATAAAGACGCCAACTCTCGATAGCCTGGCGCAACGCGGAACACTGTTTTCGAGAGCGTACTCCCCCTCTCCAATATGCGTTCCAGCGCGAGCCTGTATTGCAACCGGAATGCAGGTTCATGAGACACGATGCTGGTCCTCGGCCGAACCGTATTACGGCCAGCATCGCAGCTGGATGCATGATTTGCGAGACGCCGGACGCAAGGTTGTATCGATCGGCAAACTTCATTTTCGTTCCGGCGAAGACGATAACGGATTTTGCGAAGAAATTCTTCCAATGTACCTGACGAATGGCGGTAAAGGCTGGCCCCAGGCACTGATACGCGATCCGATGCCGGGATTTGCTGAAGCTGCCGAACTGGCGCGCGAGGTGGGAGCCGGCGAAACGTCTTACACTGACTATGACCGCAATATCGCGAGCCTTGCTTCAAAATGGCTGCAAGATGTGAACCGCGAGGACCCATGGACGCTGTTTGTTTCATTCATCAGTCCGCATTACCCGCTGACCGCGCCGCAGGAGTTTTTTGATCTATACAGTGATGTAGACCCACCGGAAGCGATTGATGATCCGGCTGTCGATTCCCATCCTGTCCTGAAAGAGATGCGCAAATTCTGGAATTACGATACCCATTTCGACGAGGAGAGCCGAAAGACGGGGATGCGGGGTTACTATGGACTTTGCTCTTTTCTGGACCACAACATCGGCCAGGTTCTGGCAGCGCTGGAACAATCCGGTCAACTGGACGATACTGTCGTTCTCTACATTTCTGACCACGGTGAAATGCTCGGCAATCATGGGTTCTGGGCAAAATCGGTAATGTATGAAGACTCTGTCGGAGTGCCGATGATACTTGCGGGACCCGGAATTCCCGCCGCCGTAAATCACACACCGGTCAGTCTGACGGATGTTGCTGAAACGGTGAGGGATATCTCGGGCCAGGAAACTGAAAAACCGACGGCAGACTGGGCTTCAAGCAGCCTGGTCGAAATTGCCAACAAAGAGCGCCCTGACCGCTTTGTATTGAGCGAATATCATGATGGCGGCAGTCCGACCGGTTTTTATATGATAAGACAGGGTGACTGGAAGTATGTGTATTACGCTGACAGCAACCCTACGCAGCTGTTCAACCTCGCCGAGGACCCTGACGAACTCAATGATCTTTCCAGCAACAGCGAATATTCGATGCAACTGGATCGCATGCACGCGCTTCTTCTCGACATCCTTGATCCTGAGGCTGTGAATAAGCAAGCATTCGCAGACCAGCAGGTTACAATCGATAAAAACGGCGGCAGGGAAGCAATAATGCAGATGCCCAGTTTCAATCATACTCCGATCGGCTGACCGTTTGCGATCAGGCGATTTCAGGATATTTTTGTTGTACCGAATTTTCAGGCATGCAAATTGTTCTGGAACGTAATGGGGGAACTTTTCATTGAGCCACTATGACCTGATTGTCATTGGAAGCGGTCCGGCAGGGCGCAGAGGCGCCATCCAGGCAGCCAAATTTGGAAAAAACGTGCTCGTGGTGGAGCGAGGAAGGCGTGTAGGAGGAGTTTCAGTCCATACCGGAACCATTCCATCAAAAACACTTCGGGAAACTGCGCTCAACCTCTCGGGATGGCGGGAGCGTGGATTCTACGGCCGGGCTTACCGGGTTAAGAAAAATCTGAGTGCAGATGACCTGCGGACTCGACTGCATATCACACTCAACCATGAGGTCGAGGTTCTGGAGCATCAGTTTGCGCGCAACCAGGTCAACACAATCACCGGTTCAGCCCATTTCCTTGACGAAAAAACGATTGAGGTTACAGGCCCGGACGGAGAAGCAAACAGGTTCACCGGAGAAAAATTTCTGCTTGCGGTCGGAACCCAACCGTTTCGTCCGGACGACATCCCATTTGATGGAACGCATATTTTCGATAGCGACGAGATACTGGAACTATCCGCGCTTCCAAGATCACTCACCGTGATCGGTGCCGGAGTGATCGGAATCGAATATGCAACCATCTTCAGCTCGCTGGATGTTCATGTCAATCTGGTAGAACCCCGTGACACCATGCTTGATTTCATCGATCAGGAACTCGTTCAGGACTTTATCTACCAACTCCGTGACCGGGGAATGGCCCTTCGGTTTGGAGAAAAGGCAAAGACAATTTCGCGTGACGATACCGGAGGATGTTGTGTAACGCTCGAAAGCGGCCGAACTGTCAGATCAGATGTGGTGCTTTTTGCGGCCGGACGCATGGGTTGCACGCCGGATCTTAATCTTGATGTTTGCGGACTCCAGTGTGATCACAGAGGCAGGCTCACTGTTGATTCACGCACCTTTCAGACAGCAATCGAGCACATCTACGCTGCCGGCGACGTCATCGGTTTTCCGAGCCTCGCCTCAACTTCCATGGAACAGGGACGGATTGCGATCTGCCATGCCTTTGGCGAGAAGGCTTACGAGCCACCCGAATATTTTCCCTACGGCATTTATTCGGTGCCGGAAATCTCGACTGTCGGCATGACAGAGGAAGAAGTTATTGAGCGCGGAATTCCACATGAGTGCGGCGTCGCGAGGTTTCGCGAAACTTCGCGCGGCCATATCATGGGACTTGAGACCGGCATGCTGAAGATGATCTTTTCACTCAAAACCCGCCGGTTGCTCGGTTGCCATATCGTTGGTGAAGGCGCTACCGAACTCGTGCACATCGGCCAGGCAGTACTGAATCTCAAGGGCACGTTGGAATATTTCGTCGAGAACACATTCAACTATCCAACCCTGGCGGAAGCCTACAAGATTGCCGCGCTTGATGCGTGGAACCGTATGCCAAGACTGGATGAATAAAGCCGAACAACGGAAAACATGCACAACAAAATCGCATTTTCCGGCCACTAATCCACTTGTCAATTTTTGTATTCACTGACACTTTTGGCTGCTCGTTTCCTGGACTTTGAAGATGACTGAGACACATAATCTAACGCCCAAAGCAAAACTGATCATCCTCTGCGGTTGCGCAATTGCGTTGCTTGCGTTCGGCCCTCGTTCCGCCATGGGGTTCTTTCAGCAACCCATCATCGATACAACCGGTTGGAACAGCACGACTTTCGGCCTTGCGATTGCCATACAAAACCTTGCATGGGGTGTCGGACAACCAATTTTTGGTGCTTTGGCGGATCGCTTTGGCGCCTACAAGTCGCTTGCAGCGGGCGGTATCATCTATGCCGTTGGTCTCTATATAATGGGCACGGCGGATGCGCCGGTCTGGTTACATATCGGGGGCGGACTTCTTGTAGGTCTGGGTGTCGCTGCAGGCTCATTCGGAATAATACTGTCTGTATTCGCCCGAAATGTTGCACCTGAACAAAGGAGCCTTGTGTTTGGATTTGGCACAGCAGCCGGATCCGCGGGCATGTTTTTTTTCTCTCCTCTCTCCGTCGTATTAATTGAAGCGTATGGTTGGTCCAGTTCACTGTTGATCATGTCAGCTCTGATGCTTGCTATCCCTGTTCTGGCGATCCCGCTGAAGGGAAATGCCAAGAGTGCAACGTGCGTATTTTGTATAGCACCCCCCTAACTCTGCCGACTGCTTTTGCCCATGTCTTTCTCTGAAAAATCGATCAACCTCTCCTCGCTACCCATTGAGTATGACGCCATCATCGTAGGCTCGGGCATGTCGGGAGGGATTGCTGCTAAGGAATTGACGGAACGCGGCCTCAACACACTCCTCTTGGAGCGAGGCCCTCATTTGCCCCATAGTTCGGGCTATATCACGGAGCACAAACCACCCTGGGCATTCACGTTCAGGGGAAGCATTCCCCCCGCAGAGGAGGAAGAGCACTATGCCATCCAGGGCCGGCATGGGACGTTCAACGCGAC
>JBCCGN010000033.1:0-35009 GCA_039029255.1 Pseudomonadota bacterium
CGAGAAAACGGAATTTGCTGTCAGCATTTCTCCTGTTGCGGAAAATCAAGAGGCTGGCCCTTTAATTCAACTTGCGGAAGTTCATGTTCGCGATGATGTGTGTCCGAATTACGAGGCTCTTGTGGCAGCCAAGGGAAAGACACTTTTACCGGCGGTCTATGCAAAAGCGCCCATACCTCCTGTTTATGACGCGAGTACCAAAACCCTGAGCTTTCTCGCTCAATGCGCACTGATACTGTGAATGCGAGAGACCATGCATCTAGCCGAACTCAACATAGCCAAACCAAAATTTACCAACGATGACCCTCGCTTTGCAGATTTCATGGACAATCTCGAGCGCATAAACAGCCTGGGTGAATCGATGCCCGGATTTGTCTGGATTCACAAGGATGAGTCCGGTCACGCGATGGATATGCCGACTCCGTGGCCAGACCACGCAGCAAACCTGACTGTTTGGGAAACGCCCGAACATCTGGAGCATTTCGTCTGGAATACGGTTCACAGGCAGTTCTACAACCGCAAGACCGAATGGTTCGATGCGATGGAATCTCACCACTTTGTGATGTGGTGGGTTGAGGTAGGACACAGGCCGACGCTTGATGAGGCAAAAGGGCGCCTTGAACATCTCGACAAACATGGCAATACCGACTACGCGTTTGGCTGGTCGCATTTGCCCCATGTCAAACTTTGGCAAACGCAGCAATGCGCATAAGGAATGTCTTGTAACGATGGCTAAGCTGATCATCGACGGTGATGAAATCGAGGTTCCGGACCATTATACGGTCTTGCAGGCCTGTGAAGAGGCTGGTGCTGAAATTCCCCGTTTCTGTTTTCATGAACGCCTTTCGATCGCAGGCAATTGCCGGATGTGCCTTGTTGAAGTCAAAGGCGGGCCGCCAAAACCGCAGGCATCGTGCGCATTGGGTGTCCGTGATTGCCGTCCGGGCCCCAATGGTGAGCCACCGGTTATTGAAACGCGGTCACCCATGGTCAAGAAGGCGCGCGAAGGGGTAATGGAATTCCTGCTGATAAACCACCCGCTCGATTGCCCGATCTGTGATCAGGGAGGCGAATGCGATCTGCAGGATCAGGCGATGGCCTACGGTGTCGACAAGAACCGTTTTGCAGAGAACAAGCGCGCGGTTGAGGACAAGTACATAGGGCCGCTTGTGCGGACCAAAATGACACGCTGTATCCATTGCACCCGTTGTGTCCGTTTTACGACTGAAGTGGCTGGAATTTCGGAACTTGGATTGCTAGGGCGTGGCGAGGATGCCGAAATCACAACCTACCTTGAAACGGCAATGACTTCGGAGATGCAGGGCAATGTGATTGATCTGTGTCCGGTTGGCGCCCTTACTTCACGCCCTTACCAGGATACCGCGCGTCCCTGGGAACTACGAAAGACTGAATCAATTGATGTAATGGATGCAGTTGGCTCCAACATACGGGTTGACGCGCGCGGGCGTGAAGTTATGCGGATCATGCCCCGTCTGCATGAAGATGTGAATGAAGAATGGATTTCCGACAAATCACGGTTCATCTGGGACGGTTTGCGCACCCAGCGCCTGGATCAGCCATATGTCCGCAAATCGGGTAAATTGAAACCCGCTACTTGGGATGAAGCGTTCAAGACGATTGCAGCAAAGATCAGGACAACAAAGGCAGACAGGATCGGGGCGATCGCGGGTGGCATGACTGGCGTCGAGGAGATGTACGCCATGAAGCAACTTCTGGCCGCCATCGGATCTGCAAACATGGATTGCCGGGCACCGGGCAGCATACTTGATCCTTCGAGAGGACGGGAATCCTATCTCTTCAACGCGACAGTTGCGGGAATTGAGGAGTCAGACGCGCTTTTGATTGTCGGTTCGAACCCGCGTTTTGAAGCGCCGGTTCTGAACAGCCGCATCCTGAAGCGCGTGAAGATGGACAATTACCCGGTTGGTGTCGTCGGCGTCGCCGGAGATCTGCGATATGGTTACGAAGACCTCGGTTACTCCGCTGATGCTGTAAAGGACTTGGTTTCCGGGAAAAACAAATTCGCTGCAAAGCTCAAATCAGCCAGCAAACCGCTTATTATCATAGGGCAGGGAGCTCTGAACCGATCGGACAGTTCCACGCTTCTTGGCATGGTATGCCAGCTTGCCATGGATACCGATGCAATCACCGAGGACTGGAATGGTCTGTCCATCCTCCACACTGAAGCCGGAATGGTTGGCGGTCTGGATGTGGGCTTCGTGCCAGGCAAAGGTGGGTTGGATACGGCAGCAATGATGGAAAACATGGATATTCTGTTTCTTATGGGAGCAGATGAATTAGACATGCAGGACGTCAAGGGATTTACTGTTTATGTCGGCACCCATGGAGATGCAGGAGCCCATCGTGCAGATGTTATCCTTCCTGCTTCAGCGTACACTGAAAAATCTGCCACATATGTCAACACTGAGGGACGTGTACAGATGACAAGCCGTGCCGGGTTCGCCCCCGGTGATGCAAAAGAAGACTGGGCAATTCTCCGCGCACTGTCAGCTGTCATGGGGAAAGCACTGCCTTTTGACAGCCTTGCAGAACTGCGGACGCATCTTTATGCGGAGTTTCCTCATTTTGCCTCTCTGGATGAGGTGACCGAAGGCGGGGTTGGCGACGTGAGAGGTTTGGCATCTGCGCTGGGTGCAACCAAAAATGGCAAGGTTCTGACCGCGCCGCTTTCCAGTACCGTGAAAGACTTCTTCATGACCAACCCGATTGCCCGTGCCTCCAGGGTAATGGCAGATTGCTCTGCACTGCGTTCCGGTGCATTAGAACAGGCTGCAGAGTAGGCTGTCGGTGTAATGGAACTCCTGATCAACATATTGACCTCCGATCCGGTCATCATCTTTGCCAAGAGCCTTCTGCTGTTGGTTTGTCTGTTGGTTTTGACAGCCTACATCCTTTATGCGGACCGGAAGATATTTGCCGCCGTTCAATTGCGCCGGGGTCCGAACGTGGTAGGGCCTTGGGGATTACTCCAATCGTTTGCGGATCTTTTGAAATTTGTTCTCAAAGAACCGATCATTCCCGCAAGTTCAAGCAAATCGGTATTCATTCTCGCGCCTATGGTATCAGCCATTCTGGCATTGGCCGCATGGGTGGTGATCCCCATCGACGAAGGATGGGCGATCGCCAACCTTAATCTCGGCATCCTGTTTGTATTCGCTATTTCCTCGCTTGAAGTTTACGGCATCATCATGGGCGGCTGGGCTTCAAATTCGAAATACGCATTTCTCGCTGCGTTGCGTTCGGCAGCGCAGATGGTTTCCTACGAGGTTTCGATCGGATTTGTTATCATAACCGTGCTGCTTTGCGTTGGTTCACTGAACATGATTGACATAGTCAATGCACAGCAGACAGGACTCGGAACTCATTTCCTCGGTATGCCCTCCTCATTGCTGGATTGGCACTGGCTTCCGCTGTTTCCGATGTTCATCGTGTTTTATATCTCAGCCATCGCTGAAACCAATCGCCCGCCATTTGACCTCCCTGAAGCCGAGTCCGAGTTGGTTGCCGGACACATGGTTGAGTACTCTTCAACGCTGTTCCTGCTTTTCTTCCTGGGTGAATTTGTGGCGATCCAGCTTATGTGCGCGTTGGTCACCCTGCTTTTTCTCGGGGGCTGGTTGCCACCATTTGATGTGTGGTTCCTGAACTGGGTGCCGGGAGCAGTCTGGTTCATGAGCAAGATGCTGCTCGTGTTTTTCTCTATGGCCATGGTCAGGGCAGTGGTGCCGCGGTATCGTTATGACCAGTTGATGCGGCTTGGCTGGAAAGTATTTCTGCCATTGTCGCTCTTCATGGTGTTTGCAACAGCACTGGTTCTTCAGGTGACAGGATGGGTGGCAGCATGAGTACACTTGGCCAGGCAGCTAAATCGCTTCTGCTTAAGGAATTCCTGAGCGCGCTGGGACTGGCGCTGCGTTATTTCTTTTCACCTAAGGCGACGATCAACTATCCTTTTGAAAAAGGGCCTGTATCACCGCGTTTTCGTGGTGAGCACGCGTTGCGCCGTTACCCCAACGGTGAAGAACGCTGCATCGCATGCAAATTGTGTGAAGCCATTTGCCCGGCGCAGGCTATTACCATCGAGGCTGGCCCGCGCGGTAATGACGGAACGCGCAGAACCGTTCGTTACGACATTGACATGGTGAAATGCATCTATTGCGGTTTTTGCCAGGAAGCATGTCCGGTAGACGCGATCGTTGAAGGACCGAATTTCGAATTTGCTACAGAAAACCGTGAAGAGCTTTATTACGACAAGGACAAGCTTCTGGACAATGGCGATCGCTGGGAACGCGAAATCGCGCAAAATCTTTCTCTGGATGCACCCTACAGGTAGGAAACGGAAATGATCGTATCAGGCATCTTTTTCTATCTCTTTTCATTCGTCATGATTGCCGCGGCTTTCATGGTGATCTCCTCGCGCAATCCTGTTCACTCAGTCCTTTTCCTGATCCTGACATTTGTGAATGCATCCGGGTTGTTCATTATGGCGGGTGCAGAATTTCTGGGGTTGCTGCTGATTGTGGTTTATGTCGGTGCTGTCGCGGTGTTGTTCCTGTTTGTCGTCATGATGTTGGATGTTGACTTCGCCGAACTGCGGGAAGGTTATTTGCAGTATATGCCGGTAGGTCTGCTTGTCGGGCTTCTTGTGCTTGCCGAGCTTTTGATGGTTATCGGTAGCTGGGTTGCTGCACCAAGCGCAAGCAATACCGGCGAGGCACCCATTCCTGATGCAAATGAGGTTCGCAACATCGAAGCATTGGGCAACATTCTTTATACGGAATACATCTTCTTCTTCCAGCTTGCCGGTATGATCCTGCTGGTTGCGATGGTTGGTGCAATTGTGCTGACACTGCGTCACAAGGAAAGCGTGCGGCGGCAGAACATTGCAGCACAAGTGGCACGGGATGCCAAAACCGCAATTCAATTGAGAAAGGTGGAGCCGGGGCAGGGCCTTTAAGGCGCTGGTACCGGCAAAATCATGGAAATAGGTCTTTCACATTATCTGTCCGTGAGTGCCATTCTTTTTTCTATCGGAATGCTCGGTATTTTTCTGAATCGAAAAAACATCCTGGTGATCCTGATGTCGATCGAAATTATACTGCTTGCAGTGAACCTTAATTTCGTAGCGTTTTCTCAGCATCTGAATGATCTGATGGGACAGGTATTTGCGCTGTTTGTTTTGACAGTCGCCGCAGCCGAAGCTGCGATCGGTCTCGCGATTCTTGTTGTATTTTTCCGCAACAAAGGGTCGATTGCAGTCGAAGATGTCAGCACGATGAAAGGCTAGATGGACAGCAACTCATGTATCACGCGATTGTCTTTTTCCCTCTGATCGGGTTTTTGCTGGCCGGGCTCTTCGCAAAATCGCTGGGTGCCAAGGGATGCGAGTTCATAACCACCGGTCTGCTGATGTTGTCAGCAATCCTCTCCTGGGTTGCGTTTCTCACGTTTGCCTTTTCTGAACAGGCGCCGTTTACCGTTCCCGTACTACAATGGGTTAGTTCTGGTGACCTCAATGTGAATTGGGCATTCAGGATCGATACGCTAACGGTAGTCATGCTGGTTGTGGTGAATTCTGTTTCCGCGCTCGTGCACATGTATTCAATTGGCTACATGCATCATGATCCGCACAGGCCGAGATTCTTTGCCTATCTGTCGCTGTTTACATTCGCCATGCTCATGCTGGTTACGTCGGACAATCTGCTTCAGATGTTTTTCGGATGGGAGGGTGTTGGCCTGGCGTCCTATTTGTTGATAGGATTCTGGTTCAAAAAACCTTCAGCCAATGCGGCAGCAATCAAGGCATTTGTTGTGAACCGCGTTGGTGATTTCGGATTTGCACTCGGCATTTTCGGCGTTTTCTATCTCTTCAACACCATCGAACTGTCGACAGTTTTCGCTAACGCGGAAGGAATTGCAACATCGCAGGATGAAGTGATGAGCTTTCTCGGGTATTCCCTAACCGGAGGAGAGGCGGTAACGGTGGTCTGTCTGCTCTTGTTTATGGGTGCGATGGGAAAATCTGCTCAGTTTCTGCTGCACACATGGTTGCCGGACGCGATGGAAGGCCCGACACCGGTTTCAGCGCTTATTCACGCTGCAACCATGGTAACAGCGGGCGTGTTTCTGGTTGCCCGGATGTCGCCTCTGTTCGAGTTTTCTGTAACCGCATTGTCTGTCGTAACGTTTTTCGGGGCCACAACTGCTTTTTTTGCTGCCACCATCGGTCTTGTGCAAAACGATATAAAACGCGTAATTGCATATTCAACCTGTTCACAGCTTGGTTACATGTTTGCCGCTCTGGGTGTCGGTGCTTATGGAGCGGCAATATTTCACCTGTTTACCCATGCTTTCTTCAAGGCATTGCTTTTTCTTGGCGCCGGGTCTGTCATTCATGCGGTCTCGGACGAGCAGGACATGCGGAGAATGGGCGGTCTGCGCAAGCATATACCGAAAACCTATTGGATGATGATGATCGGAACAATCGCTCTGACCGGTCTTGGTATACCCGGAACCTATATCGGAACGGCCGGCTTCTTCTCAAAGGATGCAGTAATTGAGAGCGTATTCGTTGGTAACAACGCCTTTGCAACCTATGCTTTTGTCATGCTAGTCGTGGCTGCACTGTTCACCAGTTTTTATTCATGGCGTCTCGTTTTCCTGACTTTCCACGGCAAGCCGCGCGCTTCGGCAGATGTCATGAGCCATGTGCATGAATCCCCCAACGTGATGCTGGTTCCGCTTTACATGCTGGCAGTTGGAGCGCTGTTCGCCGGTGTTGTTTTTTACGGCTCCTTTCTTGGCCATGAGGTCGGCGGTCATCATGAAGGTTGGTACAATGCCTTCTGGCGCGAAGCTTTGTTTGCGGGGACTGACAATCATATCCTCGATGAATTCCACCACGTGCCTTATCTGGTCAAATGGTCTCCGTTCATCGTGATGGCGATCGGATTTGTCCTGGCATGGTACATGTACATCCGGTCTCCGGAAATGCCCAAGGAACTCGCTCGCCAGCATCCGGCACTTTATCAGTTCCTGCTCAACAAGTGGTATTTCGACGAAATCTACGACTTTCTTTTTGTCAGACCTTCGATGTGGATTGGCAGGTTTTTCTGGAAGCGCGGCGATGGCTGGCTGATTGATGGTTTCGGTCCGGACGGTGTTTCGGCGCGCGTACTTGATGTCACGGGGCGGATTGTCAAACTGCAATCGGGATATCTCTATCATTATGCGTTTGCCATGATGATCGGGCTTGCCGCAATTGTTACCTGGTCAATGTTCGGCGGAGCTGGCTGATGACTGACTGGCCCATCCTTTCGACCATAACATTCATGCCGCTCCTCGGCGCCTTTTTCATCATGCTGATTGTGAATGATGGGCCGATTGCCGAGCGCAATGTGAAGAATGTGGCGCTGTTTACCACGGGCTTCACGTTCCTGGCTTCCCTGTTGATCTGGATTAATTTTGATAATTCATTGCCTGGATTCCAGTTTGTTGAACGCCATGAGTGGGTGGGAGAGTTCATGGCGTATCATATGGGGGTCGACGGGATCTCCATGCTGTTTGTGATCCTGACGACCTTCCTGATGCCGTTCTGTATTCTGGCGAGTTGGAACAGCGTGAAAACCGGAATCAAGGAATACATGATCGCGTTCCTTATTCTGGAAACATTCATGATTGGCGTGTTTTGCGCGCTTGACTTGCTGCTTTTTTACATTTTCTTCGAGGCGGGCCTCATTCCAATGTTCCTGATCATTGGAATATGGGGTGGCAAAAGACGCGTCTATGCCAGTTTCAAATTCTTTCTTTATACGCTGATCGGTTCCGTTTTGATGCTGCTTGCCATGATGGCAATGTATTGGGAATCGGGCACAACCGACATTCCGGTTCTTCTCGCCTATGATTTCCCGGCATCAATGCAGACTTGGCTCTGGCTCGCTTTTTTTGCGTCCTTTGCGGTGAAAATGCCGATGTGGCCAGTCCATACTTGGCTGCCGGATGCACATGTGGAAGCCCCGACAGCAGGTTCGGTAATCCTTGCTGCCGTATTGCTGAAAATGGGCGGCTACGGATTCCTGCGGTTTTCTCTGCCGATGTTCCCCCTCGCGAGCGCCGATTTCACGACCCTGGTTTTTGTGATGTCCGTCATAGCGATCGTTTACACCTCACTGGTCGCACTGATGCAGGAGGACATCAAGAAACTGATTGCATACTCGTCCGTTGCACACATGGGTTACGTGACGATGGGCATATTTGCTGCCAACGCATACGGAATTCAGGGCGGCATCTATCAGATGCTCTCGCATGGCCTTGTTTCAGGTGCGTTGTTCCTCTGCGTTGGTGTCGTATATGACCGCATGCATACCAGGGAAATTGCGGCCTATGGCGGGCTTGTAAACCGAATGCCGAACTACGCGGTCGTGTTTCTGATTTTCACGATGGCGAACGTGGGGCTTCCAGGAACGTCTGGTTTTGTTGGAGAATTCCTGACATTGCTGGGTGTTTTTCAGGTTAATACGTGGGTAGCTTTGTTTGCGACCACGGGCGTCATTCTCTCTGCCGCTTACGCACTGTGGCTGTATCGCCGGGTAATTTTTGGTACGCTTGACAAGGAAAGTCTGAAACAAATTCTGGACCTTGATACACGTGAGAAGGCAATCATTTATCCGCTCGTGATTTTGGTGATCTTCTATGGCGTTTATCCAATGCCGGTGTTTGATGCTACAAATGCTTCTGTTGACGCGTTGATACAGAATTATCAGGCTTCACTCGAAGCTGCCAAGACAACGGCGCAGGCCGCGTTGCAGAATTAGGGACGGTTTCATGAATGAAGCTCTGACTGAAATCGTGATCAATCAAAACCTGGGCCTCCTAGGGGCGGAGCTCTGGCTTGCCCTCGGTGCGATGGCATTGCTGATGTTTGGTGTGTTTTCCGGTGAACGGTCTTACAGCCAGGTAACAGGCCTCTCGATTGCATTGCTTGCTGCCGCCGGCATCTGGCTGTTTGCAACCGGCGAGCGCGGCGAGGCGATGAATGGTTCATTCATTCTGGATGACTTTGCCTGGTTCATGAAACTGCTCACTTTGGTTGGGTCTGGGCTCGCGGTGATCATGTCGGTCAATTACATGCGGCGTGAGGGCATTACGAATTTTGAATATCCGGTTCTGGTGATAACGGCGACGCTCGGCATGATGATCATGATCTCTGCCAATAACCTGATATCCCTTTATCTTGGTCTCGAGCTACAGTCCCTGTCCTTGTACGTCCTTGCTTCGATCAATCGGGATTCAGTACGCTCAACAGAAGCTGGACTCAAATATTTTGTCCTTGGTGCGCTTTCGTCAGGCATGCTTTTGTATGGAGCATCTCTGATTTACGGGTTTACCGGTCACACAGATTTTGCAGGTATTGCCGAAGCGTTGGCTGGCAGCGACCGCTCCCTGGGGTTGATTTTCGGTTTGGTATTCCTGTTGGCAGGCATCGCTTTTAAAATATCGGCGGTGCCATTTCATATGTGGACACCGGACGTTTACGAGGGGTCTCCGACACCGGTGACCGCATTCTTCGCTGCCGCACCAAAGATTGCGGCCATGTCCATGTTGATCCGTGTGGTTGTTGGCGTGTTCGAGCCGATCACACCCGACTGGCAGCAGATAATCGCCTTTATCGCGATTGCTTCAATGGTTCTAGGCGCATTTGCAGCGATTGGACAAAACAATATCAAGCGTCTCATGGCCTATTCTTCTATCGGTCACATGGGCTATGCATTGGTAGGTCTTGCTGCGGGAACACAGGCAGGTGTGAACGGCGTTATCCTCTACATGCTGATTTATATGGTCATGACTGTCGGGACTTTTGCCTGCATCATTGCCATGTGTCGCAAGGATGGCTTTGTCGAAGAAATCGATGATTTGGCAGGTCTTTCGAAACGCAATCCATTTATGGCAATGATGCTTACGATCCTTATGTTCTCATTAGCAGGTATTCCACCACTGGCGGGCTTCTTCGCCAAGTACTTCGTTTTTGTGGCAGCGATACAGTCGGGTCTTTATGCGCTTGCCGTGATAGGTGTTCTGGCAAGTGTTGTTGGAGCCTATTATTATTTGCGTATTATCAAGATCATGTGGTTTGACGAACCGGCTGATGATTTTGTCATAATGCCAGCCGAATTGCGGTTTGTATTGTTGTGCAGCGGAATTTTTGTCACCTTCTATGTCATGATCGCCGGACCGGTTGCTGAAGTGACAACGACTGCGGCGGCGTCTTTCTTTTGATCGGGCAATTTCTTTCGGGGCGAGCGTCAGCATACCGCCATCTAACTTTGGATGAGTGCGAGTCTACCAATACGGAGTGCCTGAATGCCGCATATGATAGTGATCCCGGCAACCTGTGGATCAGCGCATTAAGCCAGACCGCAGGTCGGGGCAGCAGGGGGAGAAGCTGGACGAGCAGCACGGGGAATCTTCATGCATCACTTCTGTTGCTTGATCCATGTGAAAAGCAGCATTTGGCGGAACTGTCGTTCATAGCGGCACTCGCAGTTCGTAACACGCTCGCTGAAGTATTGGCAGACGCCGGTGACAAGACCATCGGTCTTAAATGGCCAAACGATGTTCTTGTAAATCATAAGAAGATTTCAGGGGTCCTGTTAGAGAGCACCAGCAAAACGGACAGTATGTGTATTGCAATGGGTATCGGGATAAACTGCAGTCAGCATCCCGAAAACACACTCTTTCCCGCAACCAGCCTGGCAGTGCAAGGATTGTCGATCACATCGCAAGAACTTTTTTTAAAGCTTGCCGGTCATGCTGCTGATGTCTTATGCCAATGGAACAGAGGAACTGGTTTCACGCGCATACGCGACAATTGGCTGGAACATGCGGAGGGTTTGAAACGACAGATTAAAATCAATCTGCCAAATCGGGGCCCCATCAACGGGATATTTGAAACCATAGATGAGCGTGGATACCTTTTGCTGAGAACGGCCAACAATGAGACGATGCGCATCTCGGCAGGTGATGTATTTTTTGACTGAATATTTTCAGGAGTAGATGTTGAGCAATCCGGAATTTCTATTTGTACCGCTCGGGGGTGTCGGTGAAATCGGCATGAACCTCGCCCTTTATGGTTACGGGGAAGAGGCTAACCGCAAATGGATTATGGTGGATTGTGGAGTCACCTTTCCCGGACCTGACCTGCCGGGCGTTGACCTCGTACTTCCTGACATCCGATTTGCAGAAGGACTTGGCGAAGATCTGTTGGGTTTGATAATTACGCATGCTCACGAGGATCACTACGGAGCGGTATTGAGCTTGCATCAGCGTCTGGGTGTGCCGGTTTACTGTACCGCCTTCACCGCGGGTATGTTGGAAGCCAAAGCGGCTTACGAGAATGACGGTGTTCCGCTTGTGCCAGAACTTTACAGGGCAGGCGATCTGATCGAAATCGGACCATTCGAAATAAAACCTGTCTACGTTACGCATTCAATTCCCGAGCCTATGGCTTTGGCCATCAATACGCCTTCGGGATGTGCAGTGCATACTGGCGACTGGAAACTCGATGACAATCCGACACTTGGTCACAATACCGACAGCAAAACCTTCCGCGAAATCGGTGATGCCGGTGTTCTGGCGTTGATATGCGACTCGACCAATGCCATGCGCGATGGCGTTTCTCCTTCTGAAATGGATGTGACTGAAAGCCTCGCCAATCTCATCAGGCAGGCAAAGGGAAGGGTGGCCATCACGACTTTTTCATCCAATGTCGGGCGGATAAGATCAATCGCACAGGCGGCTGAAAAGGCTGGCAGGAAAGTCATGTTGCTTGGAAGTTCAATCCGCCGGGTGGTGGAAGTCGCATCCGGACTTGGAATGTTTGACGACATCCGGGAATTTGTCGAGGATGAAGAATTCAAATCCATTCCTGCGAACGAGCTGGTGATAATCCTGACCGGTAGCCAGGGTGAACCGCGCGCTGCACTGGCAAAGATTGCATTTGGCGAACATCGATACATAGAACTGAATGCCGGTGATACGGTTGTTTTTTCATCTCGAACAATTCCCGGAAATGAAAAGCCGATTATTGCAGTCAAGAACGGATTGATTGAGCAAGGCATTGAGGTAATTGAGGACGGAGAAAATCTCGTCCATGTTTCCGGACATCCGCGTCGCCACGAACTGAGACAAATGTATCAGTGGACCAGACCTGAAATATTGATACCTGTTCATGGGGAAGCAGCACATCTGAATGCCCATGCGCGGCTAGGCGCTGATGCTGGGATTCCGCAAGTGGTGCCTGTTCGAAACGGTGACATGGTACGTCTTGCGCCGGGCGTTTCAGAGATCGTTGACCAGGTTCCGCACGGACGCATATTTAAAGACGGCGATATTATAGGGACGGATGAAGGCGTAGGCGTCAAGGAACGTTGGAAGCTTGCCCATGTGGGGCATGTGGCTGTTTCAATAGTAATGGATCGCAAGGGTGAAATGGCAGACGATATGGATATCGAGGTTTTCGGAGTGCCGGAAGTTACCAATGAAGGGGAGTATTTTGACGAGGTTTTGTACAAGGCGGCGATGAGCGCGCTTGCCGGAATTCCCAAAAAACGGCGTCGTGATGAAGACGTGGTGCGGGAAGCAGTGAGAAATTCCGTCCGACGTGAAGCTCGCAACAAGTGGGGTAAAAAGCCAGTGACAACAGTATTTGTGGCAAGGGTATAAAACGATGATTGGAAGGCTGAACCATGTGGCAATTGCTGTTCCCGACCTTGAATCGGGAATTGCGACCTATGCAAATGTTCTGGGTGCGAGTGTCAGTGCTCCACAGGAATTGCCTGAGCATGGCGTCCGGGTTGTTTTTGTGGAATTGCCTAACACGAAAATTGAATTACTCGAGGTGATGGGTGAAAGTTCACCCATCGCACCGTTTCTGGAAAAAAGTCCCTCCGGTGGCATTCATCATGTCTGCTATGAAGTCGATGACATCTTGGCAGCCCGTGATCGGTTGATCAAAGAGGGTGCACGTGTTCTGGGTGATGGAGAGCCAAAAATCGGAGCTCACGGCAAGCCGGTCCTGTTTCTGCATCCAAAGGACTTTTGCGGAACGCTTGTGGAATTGGAGCAGGTTTAGCCAGATGAGTTTGTTTACTGGTTTTGCAGTTTATTTTGTAATCTGGTGGGTGACACTTTTTATCGTTTTGCCTCACGGAAACCGGTCCCAGGCTGAAGATGGTGAAGTAATCCAGGGTACAGATCCAGGCGCACCTACCAAATCCCGATTGCCTCAAAAACTGCTGTGGAATTCTTTGGTTGCCGCAATCGTGTTTGGACTTTACTGGCTCATCACCACGTATTTTGGATTGGATTTTTCGGATATTCCAAGCGTCTTTCCTGAGCATCTCAAGCCGCGCGGATAATTACAGCCGAAAATAAAAATGGCAAGGCACAAGGCCTTGCCAGTAAGTTTGCATGTCTCGATCAACTCTTCCCTTTCAGGAAGCGGCTGCACAAATAGGCGCCTTGATCACATCCTCCCAAGACTAAAGACAGCTAGATGTTTGGTTTGATCCAAATCTTGGCGGAAATAATAACCACATGCTGATTGTTATGTCATGTGAAAACTTTGAAATCATGCCACTTTTTTGACATATTTCACCAAAAAGCCCGAATGGGCACAAAACGTTGGCAGGGCTTGTTAATCTGCTGAAATAAGGCTTTAAACTGAAACCGGAAATTCATTGATTCAGGCTTGAACATGCGCCTCTCCAGATACTTTCTCCCAGTTTTGAAAGAAACTCCCAAGGAGGCTGAAATCGTCTCTCACAGATTGATGTTGAGAGCAGGAATGATCCGTCAACAATCCGCAGGTATTTACTCCTGGTTGCCACTGGGTCTCAAGGTTCTCAATCGGATTTCAGATATTGTACGTGAGGAACAAGACAGGGCAGGGGCAATCGAAATTCTGATGCCGACGATCCAGTCCGCCGACCTATGGCGCGAGAGTGGTCGCTATGACGACTACGGCAAGGAGATGCTACGTATCCAGGATCGCCACGAACGCGACATGCTTTTCGGCCCGACCAATGAGGAGATGGTTACAGAAATTTTCCGATCCTACGTAAAAAGCTACAAGGATTTGCCGCTCAACCTCTACCACATACAGTGGAAGTTCCGTGATGAGGTGAGGCCGCGCTTCGGCGTAATGCGGGGCAGGGAATTCTTGATGAAGGATGCTTATTCCTTCGATCTGGATGCTGAAACTTCACGGGCTGCTTATTACCGCATGTTTGTTTCTTACCTGCGGACCTTTGACCGTCTTGGTGTGAAGGCAATTCCAATGCGCGCGGATACCGGACCGATTGGCGGCGATTTGTCTCACGAGTTTCTGATACTTGCAGATACTGGCGAAAGCGAAGTTTTTTGCCATAGTGACGTGATGAGACTGCCGGTGCCTGATGAAACCGTGGATTATGACAACGATCAGTTGATTGCCGGAATTGTGAAAGACTGGACATCACACTACGCACGCACCGATGAACTTCATGATGATGCTTTGTGGGCGCAGATTTCCGAGCAAAATCAGATGAGCGCCCGTGGTATCGAGGTTGGTCATATATTCCATTTTGGTACGAAATATTCTGAACCGATGAAAGCGAGCGTTACCGGACCGGACGGCAAAGAACATTTCGTTCATATGGGATCATACGGTATCGGACCGAGCCGTCTTGTCGCGGCCATTATTGAAGCTTCGCATGATGACAAAGGCATTGTTTGGCCGGAAGCAATCACCCCCTTCGATGTGGGAATTGTAAACATGAAGCCGAATGATGAAGCATGCTTTCGCGAAAGCGAACGAATTTATGAACAACTGACAAATTCCGGCCTTGATGTTCTGTATGACGATACGGACAAGCAGGCTGGTGCAAAGTTTGCAACCATGGATCTGGTAGGGGTTCCCTGGCAGATTGTAGTTGGTCCCAGAGGGCTTGCGAACAATGAAGTCGAAATCAAATGCAGAGCTGACGGCGAGCGGGAGATGGTTTCCCCTGATGCCGCAATAAACCGCTTTACAGCCTGACCGGGATCACAATGCAGCAAACCGCAGAACCAAACGGAAAAGGCAGCAGCGCTCCTGGTGCATTTTCGCCATTCGAGTGGATGCTTGCCGGGCGTTACTTGCGTTCACGCCGCAAGGAAGCATTTATTTCCGTGATTGCAGGGTTTTCGTTCCTTGGAATTACGCTGGGCGTGGCCACACTGATCATTGTTATGGCAGTAATGAACGGTTTTCGGACCGAGCTGCTGGACAGGATACTTGGCCTTAACGGGCATCTGATTGTAAATCCCATTGATGGCCCGTTGAATGATTATGTGGGCCTTTCTGAAAAGTTCAAACTTGCCAATGGTGTCGAGTTGGCAATTCCGTTGGTGGAAGGGCAGGTGCTCGTGAACGGGAACTGGGGAACCGGTAACGGTGCTCTTGTCAGAGGTCTGCGCGAAGCTGACATCAAATCCATTTCCACCATCGCTGATGGTGTGAATGACGAACGATACGGACAAGGAACTCTGGAAGGATTTGATACTGAGGAAGGCGTGGCATTAGGCTACCGCCTTGCAAACAATCTCGGTTTGGCGCTTGGTGATGAAATAACGCTCATTTCTCCGGATGGTGATGTGACCGCGTTCGGCACGACTCCCAGAGTAAAATCGTATCCGATTAATGCGATTTTCCATGTGGGAATGTCTGAATACGATTCTTCGTTCATCTTTATGCCGCTCGAAGAAGCCCAATTGTACTTCAACAAAGATGGGATTGTGGATGTCATCGATATTTACGTCGACGACCCGGATGCCGTGGATGAATACCGTTCCGGCATTGAACAAGCCGCAGGCAGGCTTGTTTCCCTCTCAGACTGGAGAAACCGCAATTTCTCCCTCACGCAGGCGCTCGATGTCGAACGCAACGTAATGTTCATGATCCTGACCCTGATTGTATTGGTTGCTGCATTGAACATTATTTCCGGTTTGATCATGCTGGTAAAAGACAAGGGCCATGACATCGCAATCCTGCGCACAATGGGTATAACCCGCGCTGCCATCATGCGGATATTCATGATTACAGGGTCCGCAATCGGAATGGTTGGAACGTTTGTCGGATTTGTACTGGGCGTTGTGGTCTGCCTCAATATAAAGGCAATCCAGGATTTTTTCACCTGGGTAACCGGGAGCAACCCCTGGGATCCAACGGTGCGTTTTTTGAGTGACATCCCGGCTCAGATGGACATGGGCGAGACTGTGTCAATTCTGGTGATGGCGCTGGTATTGTCTTTCCTCGCAACCCTGTTTCCCGCATGGCGGGCGGCGAGCCTCGATCCAGTAGAGGCGTTACGGTATGAATAATGAGGGTAATTCCCCCGTTCTTCATATCGAAGACATGGAGCGCACCTACGGTGAAGGCGAACATTCCCTTACCGTCCTGAAAAACGCAAACCTTTCTATTCAAGCCGGGGAAATGGTTGCGCTGGTTGCACCGTCCGGAACCGGGAAATCAACTTTGCTCCATTCTGCAGGCTTGTTGGAACGGCCCAATGCTGGGGATGTGTTTGTTAATGGCCGACCAACGAAAGATATGCCGGACCGCGCCCGTACCAATCTTCGACGGTCGTCAATTGGATTTGTATATCAGTTTCACCATCTTCTGCCGGAGTTCTCGGCCGAAGAAAATCTGATGATTCCGCAAATGCTTTCTGGTGTAAGCAAGCCAGTAGCCCGTACCCGTGCAGTCGAGCTTCTGGAATATGTGAAAATCGAGCATCGGGCAAATCACAGGCCTTCAGAACTATCCGGCGGTGAACAGCAACGTGTCGCAATTGTGCGTGCTGTCGCAAACAATCCCCAACTTCTGCTGGCTGATGAACCAACCGGAAACCTTGATCCCGAAACTTCAAACCATGTCTTTACAATGCTTCATTCACTCGTAAGGCAGACCGGTCTGGCGGCCCTCATCGCTACCCACAATCATGAATTGGCCGCCAAAATGGACCGTTGCGTTTCCCTTGACAGCGGTCAAGTTGTTGAAATCAAACGATAATAAAATTGTTCTTTTTTTGTTGACAAAAAAGAACAAATAAGGAACATTAAGCGTACATAAAGAGTTTGAACAGTGAAAGAGTATCAGATGTATGTATCCATTAAGGACCTGGCGTCGCTTGCTACAATGAGCATGTTCCTGACAGCATGTTTTACGTGGGGAGAAATCCTGTCAATCATTTCCTGATTGGCCGTTTTCGACGGCTTATCCAATGTTTCCTGCAGTTGTTTACTTGAAATGCAGCGGAACCTTTAGGACAGTGTTCGCATTTCGGGAAGATTCCCGGATCCAATTTGCGGACAGGTGGCATGGGGTCAAAAACAGACAATCTACACAAGGCACTCGAAGCAGGCTCCGGCGGTGATGACCCAGAAAGTGTTGCCGCAAGTTTTGTGCATTTGCATGTTCATTCCGCATTTTCTTTACTAGAAGGTGCTCTGCCTCTCAAAAAAATTATGGACCTGGCGATTGCAGATAATCAGCCGGCCATCGCAATAACCGACAGGAATAATCTTTTTGGCGCGCTGGAATTCTCTGAAAAGGCCGCCAAAGAGGGATTACAGCCAATAATGGGATGCAAACTGGCCGTGGATTTCGGTGATGGTGTCGATCCCAAGCCAAAATCGGGAATTGGTGAGTATCCGTTCCTGGTTTTCCTAGCAACAAATGAATTGGGGTTTTCCAATCTCAGGATGTTGGTTAGCCGCGCGCACCTTGAAAGTGGCGAGCGGGAATTGCCTCATGTCCCGATAACTGAACTTGAAAACCTGTCAGATGGATTGATTTGTCTCACAGGGGCAAGAGAAGGGCCTCTGAACAAGCTGATACTGGACGGCAGAGCCAATGAAGCAAAGACACGCCTTCTTAAACTCAGGCACGTGTTCGAAGACCGGCTGTATGTGGAGCTTCAGCGTCATACCTCTCAGGACAGGCAGATTGAGGAAACCCTGCTGGAACACGCTTATGAGAATGATGTGCCTCTGGTTGCAACCAATCAGCCTTACTTTCCTGAAAAATCCGACTTTGAGGCTCATGACGCGCTGCTTTGCATTGCCCAAAGCGAGGTGATTGCTGTTGAAGATCGGCATCGATTGACGGAAGAGCATTATTTCAAAACCGCTTCCGAAATGAGAAAATTGTTCAAAGAAATACCAGAAGCAATTGAAAATACAGTGGAAATAACAAGAAGATGCAGCTTTAGAGATGGATTGCGAGATCCGATATTGCCGCAATATTCTGAGGATTCAAAATCTGTTTCCGGCGATGAGGCGCTCGCTGTCGAAGCAGAAGAACTGAAAAGGCAGGCCCGCGAAGGTTTGGTATCACGTCTTCGCACGCACCCCCTTGCTGACGGATACAGCCGTGAGGAATACGATGAAAGGCTTGAATTTGAACTCAATGTAATCGAGCAGATGAAATATCCGGGCTATTTTCTGATTGTTGCCGATTTCATTAAGTGGGCAAAGGCAAAGGGAATTGCGGTAGGACCTGGACGCGGTTCGGGGGCAGGGTCACTCGTGGCCTGGGCATTGACGATAACCGATATCGACCCGATGCAGTTTTCTCTCCTGTTCGAACGTTTCCTCAATCCGGACCGTGTTTCAATGCCG
Organism: Pseudomonadota bacterium; assembly: GCA_039029255.1. GTDB lineage: Bacteria > Pseudomonadota > Alphaproteobacteria > Rhizobiales > Rhizobiaceae > JAALLB01. Next base: position 18,742 of record JBCCGN010000033.1, read on the forward strand.
GATTTTGATATCGATTTCTGTCAGGAGCGCCGCGAGGAAGTAATCCGGTATGTCCAGGAGAAATACGGATCGGATCAGGTCGCACAAATCATAACTTTCGGTACGCTTCAGGCGCGCGCTGTCCTGCGCGATGTGGGAAGGGTCCTGCAGATGCCGTACGGGCAGGTAGACAGGCTTTGCAAACTGGTTCCGAACAATCCTGCAAACCCGACAACATTGGTTGAAGCAATTGATGGCGAACCGCGCCTGCAGGAAGCTGCCCGCGAAGAAGAAGTGGTCGCAAAACTCTTCGACATTTCTAAAAAGCTCGAGGGCCTGTACCGCCATGCCTCAACCCATGCAGCGGGAATTGTGATCGGGGATCGCAAACTCGATCAACTTGTCCCCTTATATCGTGATCCGCGATCAGAAATGCCGGTTACCCAATACAATATGAAATGGGTGGAACAGGCCGGACTCGTCAAATTTGACTTTCTTGGCCTCAAGACACTTACGGTGCTGGAAAAGGCCCTGGATTTTATCGGCCAGTCTCGCGAAAGGTTGGATCTCGCTGAAATTCCGCTGGACGATGCAAAGACTTATAAAATGCTTACCAGCGGCGATACGGTCGGTGTGTTCCAACTGGAAAGTCAGGGGATGAGAAAAGCACTTGTCGGAATGCGTCCCGACAGGTTCGAGGACATTATTGCGCTTGTCGCTCTCTACAGACCCGGTCCGATGGACAACATTCCGACCTATAACAAGCGCAAACATGGCGAAGAAATTCCGGATTATTACCACGAAAAGATCGAAGCCGTTCTGAAGGAAACCTACGGCGTCATCATCTATCAGGAACAGGTGATGCAGATAGCCCAGATACTTTCCGGCTACAGCTTGGGCGAGGCGGATTTGCTGCGACGCGCCATGGGCAAGAAAATTGCCTCTGAAATGGAAGCGCAGCGTGTGCGTTTTGTAGATGGCTCGGTCGAGCGAGGGCTGCAAAAGGGCGAAGCAAACATGATCTTCGACCTTCTCGCCAAATTCGCAAACTATGGATTTAACAAATCACATGCTGCGGCATACGCGCTGGTTTCTTATCAAACCGCCTACCTTAAAGCGAACCATCCGGTGGAATTTCTTGCGGGCTCAATGCAACTCGATCTCGGCAATACCGATAAACTCGGAATATTCTATCAGGATGCCCGTTCTCAGAAGATTGAAGTCGTTTCGCCGTCCGTTCAGACTTCGGGAGTGGGCTTTGAAGTCGAAGACCAGAAAATCCTTTATGCATTGGCCGCGATAAAGGGGGTAGGTGAAGCAGCCGTTGCACAGATAGTTTCCGAGCGCCGGGTAAACGGCCGCTATGCATCAATCGAAGATTTCTTCTCTCGGATCGATATTCGCCAGGTCAACAAGCGTACCCTTGAAAACCTGATTTGTGCAGGCGCTCTGGATTGTTTCGACTATCCCCGTGAACGCATGCTTGCCGGGCTGGACCGCCTCGTGGCTCACGCAAGCCGAAACGCCGAAAACAGGGAAACCGGGCAGAACGACATGTTTGGTAGTATTTCTGGCGGTGAAGAACGGATCGATCTTCCGCTTTGTGAAGTCTGGGACAGTGCCGAAAAACTTAACCGCGAACTCCAGTCTGTCGGCTTTTATTTGAGTGCTCATCCGCTGGATGAGTACCGCCCGCTACTGGAAAAAATGCGCGTTCAACTTTATGCGGATTTTGAGATATCTGTTCATAATGGCGCGACTGCCGGACGGCTTGCCGGCACCATTGTCGCGCGGCAAGATCGTAAAACCCGGATGGGAAAGGCAATGGGCATCGTGATGATCTCAGATCCTTCCGGGCAGTATGAAGCGGTTATTTTTGAAGAAGGGCTGAACCAGTTTCGTGATCAGCTAACTGTCGGAAGCTCGGTAATTTTGCAAGCAGGGGCAGATCTGAGGGAAGAGGGGGTCTCGATCAGAATAAACAGTGTTGAACCGCTTGAGCGGGCTGCATCCCGGGAGGAACGGGACATGACAATCTTTTTGCGCGATGAAGGCCCGCTTAAGTTCCTGCCGCCACTGCTTGATCGAAAGGGTAATGGACGCATTTCATTCGTTGTACTGCAAGCGGACGGACAGCGGGAAATAGAGGTGCAATTGCCTGATAAATTCATGGTTTCTTCAAAGGTGCAAAGTGCAATCAAAGCTGTTCCAGGCGTGGTAGATGTGGCAATTGCCTGACCCATAGGCAATCAGGTCACCACTGGAGTAGCCACACAAATGTTATTTCCATGCAACCGTGATGATTTGTTAGACCGCAAGGAATTTAAGGATTTTGTGTATCGATGAGTAAACTTTTTTCGCCTTTTTCCCTTCGCAGTGTGACGTTCAAAAACCGAATTGCAGTCTCACCCATGAGCCAGTACAGGGCCAAGGACGGCTACGCGAACGAGTGGCACATGGTTCATCTTGGTCGGTTTGCGCTCGGCGGGTCAGGGCTTGTTTATGCCGAAGCGACAGCTGTTGAAGAAGACGGACGCCGCACTCACGGTGATTTGGGAATATGGGATGATGGCCATATCGAAAAGCTCAAGGAAATTTCCACCTTCATAGAAGCGGAAGGATCTGTTCCCGGCATCCAGATTGGTCATGCGGGTCGAAAAGCATCAGAACGCAGGCCTTGGCATAACGAGACCCCGGTAGACGACGAAGATGTCAGTGAGCGCGGCGAACACCCATGGACTGCGATTGCTCCTTCGGCAATTCCGTATGCGGAAGGATGGCCCGCCCCGTCTGAAATGTCGCAAAGTGATATAGAACGGGTCATTGCGTCGTTCGGCGAAGCGGCAAGACGCTCACGCGATGCGGGTTTCAAAATTATAGAAGTATACGCAGCACATGGATTCCTCGTTCATCAGTTCCTGTCGCCAATTTCAAACCGGAGAACCGATCAATGGGGCGGAAGTGCAGAAAACAGGCGACGCTTTGCGGTTGAAGTGTCGAATGCAATTCGGGCGAACTGGCCCGATGAACTGCCACTGGCTTTCCGCCTGTCTGCGACTGACTGGCTGGATGGGGGCGTCGAGATTGAAGATACGATCGAGACAGCAATGGCCTTAAAGGCCGCCGGCGTTGACATGATTGATTGCTCAACCGGCGGGATCGGTGGAAAAGAGCGCCCCCGGCGAATGGTGATCGAACAGGGCTTTCAGACACCTTTTGCCGCGCAGCTTCGCGATGCAGCGGATATCGCGACAATGGGTGTGGGTTTTATCTGGGACGCTCCATACTGTGAGAAACTTGTTCAGGAAGGTAATGTGGACATGATCGCGCTGGCAAGGGAACTCCTCGATGATCCCAACTGGCCGCTGCACGCTGCACGCGAACTGGGACTGAACAAGGATCACGGCCTTGCTCCAATGGAGGCAGGCTGGTGGCTTATGAAGCGCGATAGACTGGTTGAAAAACTTGGCCTGCGATAAGCCCTTTACAACTGCAAATATTTCGCTATAAGCACCCGCATTCCACACGCAGGATTACGCTTTCTTTCCCCAGCCCCTGAACGGCATTGAAAGAGCAGGCGGTCCGGTGACACCATCCGGTGTTCATTCCCTGCGGAGGTTGAACCGGTAAAGGAGAAACTACCATGGCGCTGCCAGATTACAGCATGCGTCAGCTTTTGGAAGCTGGCGTACATTTCGGACACCAGACACATCGTTGGAACCCAAAAATGGACCGTTATATTTACGGTTCAAGAAACAACATCCACATCATTGACCTGTCCCAGACTGTTCCGCTTCTCGATCAGGCTTTGAAAGTCGTATCAGATACGGTTGCCGGCGGCGGTCGTGTTCTGTTCGTTGGAACAAAACGTCAGGCCTCGGAAATCATAGCGGATGCTGCAAGGCGTTCGGCACAGTATTACGTGAATGCTCGCTGGTTGGGCGGCATGCTGACGAATTGGCAGACCATTTCTAACTCAATCAAGCGGTTGCGCGAACTTGAAGAAATTCTTGGTGCTGGCTCAGCAGACGGCCTTACCAAGAAAGAGCGTCTGATGCTTACCCGTGAAAGTGACAAGCTTGAGCGTGCGCTTGGCGGCATCAAGGATATGGGTGGCACACCGGATATTCTTTTCATTGTCGATACCAACAAGGAATCCATTGCGCTGCAGGAAGCGAAAAAGCTTAACATTCCTGTTGTTGCAGTTCTGGATTCAAACAGCGATCCGGATAATGTTGACTATCCGGTACCGGGCAATGACGATGCATCAAGAGCAATTTCGCTTTACTGCGATCTGATTGCCAAGGCAGCACTTGATGGTATTGCCCGCCAGCAGGGTTCTGCCGGTATTGACATTGGTGCAGCTGATGTTGCTCCGGTTGAAGAGGCGATAGCTGAAGAAGCAGAGGTACCAGTTGAAGAATCTGCTGGTGAGGCTGCACCTGCAGCTGAAGAAGCGGCACCCGTAACAGAAGCGGCAGTCGAAGAAACTCCGCCGGAAGAACCTGCTCCAGAGGCATCGGATGCGGTAGCCATGTTTACAGCTCCAGAAGGCGATGCTGATGATCTTAAAAAGATTTCAGGTGTTGGTCCCGTTCTGGAAGGAAAACTCAACAGTTTGGGCATCACCAAGTTTTCTCAGATAGCGGCATTTACCGCAGAAGACATTGAAAAGGTTGATGAAGTTTTGAACTTTAAGGGTCGCATCGAGCGTGATGAATGGCTGAAACAAGCCAGCGAACTCATGCAGGGCTAGCAACCTCGCCTAATCAACACATGAATGAATAGGGATTTGAAAACCCTGAATATCCTTAAAAAGGCATGTTTGCCGGAAAGAGATGAAAATGGCTATTACAGCTGCTCTTGTGAAAGAACTCCGCGAAAAATCTGGCGCGGGCATGATGGATTGTAAAAATGCACTGTCTGAAACCGACGGTGATGTCGAAGCGGCAATGGACTGGCTGCGTTCTAAAGGCATCGCCAAGGCTGAGAAAAAATCGGGTCGCGTCGCTGCGGAAGGCCTGATCGGAATTGCCGGCTCAGGTTCTGCTGCTGCAGTCGTTGAGGTTAACTCTGAAACCGACTTTGTTGCACGCAATGAGCAGTTCCAGGAACTTGTGCGGAATGTTTCGCAAACAGCTTTGGACACTGACGGTTCAGTAGGCGCAGTTTCAGATGCGAAAATTGCTGACGGTGAAAAATCTGTATCTGAAGCAATTACTGATGCTGTAGCTACTATCGGTGAAAACATGAACCTGCGCCGCTCTTCGAAGCTTGAAGTCGAATCCGGTGTTGTTGCGACATACATGCATAATGCTGCCGGTGACGGAATTGGCAAGATCGGTGTGCTGGTTGCTCTGGAATCTTCCGGTGATGCGGGCGCGCTCGGTGCAATTGGCAAGCAGGTCGCCATGCATGTTGCCGCTACCAACCCGATTTCAGCGACGAAAGAAGAAGTCCCGGCTGACGTGGTGGAACGTGAGCGTGCAGTTTATCTTGAAGAGGCCAAGGAATCCGGCAAACCTCAGGAAATTGCAGAGAAAATGGTGGTTGGAAAGCTGAACAAATTTTTCAAGGAAAGCGTTCTTCTTTCACAGGCTTTTGTGATCAACCCTGATGTGAGCGTTGAGCAGGCAATCAAGGATGCTGAAAAGGATGTTGGCGCTCCGATCACATTCAAGGCATTTGTCAGGCTTGCGCTTGGTGAAGGTGTTGAAAAGGAAGAAGAAGATTTCGCGGCGGAAGTTGCTGCAGCAGTAAAAGGCAGCTGAGTAAGCCGGTAATTGCTCAAAAACTGATTGAAATCTGTGGAGGGCGTTTCGTGACAACGGGACGCCCTTCGTGTATCGAAAGTTGGGAATTTGAGGTAACTGATTCATGGCAACCGATCTCAAGTATCGCAAGGTGCTGCTGAAAGTCTCTGGGGAAGCCTTGATGGGCGATCAGGGCTTCGGCATAAATCCTGAAACCGTCAACAGAATTTGCTCTGACATCAAGGAAGGCATTGATCTGGGAGCAAAGGTTGCAGTTGTAGTGGGTGGCGGGAACATCTTTCGCGGTGTTGCATTAGCAGCAAAAGGAGCGGACCGTGTTTCCGGCGACCATATGGGCATGCTGGCAACCGTTATGAACGCAATTGCAATGCGAATGGCACTTGAAGCGCTCAACATTAATGCAGTGGTTCTTTCTGCTATCGAAATGTCCGAGATTTGCGAACCCTTCAGCCAACGCGCGGCGGAAAGACATTTCGATGAAGGTAAAGTTGTGATTTTTGCCGGTGGAACAGGCAATCCGTATTTTACAACCGATACGGCCGCAGCACTGCGCGCATGCGAAATGCGGTGTGATGCACTGATGAAGGCCACACAGGTTGATGGAATATACTCTGCTGATCCCAAGATTGATCCGGATGCTGAGCGGTTTGACAAAATTTCTCACTCAGAAGTTTTGGAACGTGGCCTCGAAGTCATGGATGCGGCCGCGGTAAGTTTGACAAAGGATGCCAATATTCCGGTGGTGGTTTTTTCACTTTCTCAAGCAGGCGGATTTGCAAAAATATTGAAAGGTGAGGGCCGTTCGACTACGGTCACGACCTGAACACGAGAACAATAAGAAAGTAGAATAGAATGTCAGATGGTGTAATTGATCTCTCGGATTTGAACCGGCGAATGGACGGAGCCCTTAATTCTCTGAAAGGAGATCTCGCTGGCCTTCGCACCGGCCGAGCTTCGGCTGGTATGCTCGATCCGATAATGGTGGAAGCTTACGGACAGCAGATGCCAATGAACCAGATCGGCACAATCTCGGTGCCCGAGCCAAGAACAGTAGCAGTCCAGGTTTGGGATAAGTCGATGGTTGCGGCTGCAGAAAAGGCAATCCGGGAATCGGATCTTGGCCTTAATCCGGTTACTGATGGAACAATGCTTCGGATACCGCTGCCTGAACTCAATGAAGAGCGCCGCAAGGAAATCGTGAAAGTCGCACATCAATACGCCGAACAGGCCAGGGTTGCCATCCGGCATGTTCGCAGGGACGGAATGGATGACCTAAAAAAGGCTGAAAAAGATGGCGATATTGGTCAGGATGATGCCAGAAGTCTTTCAGACAAGGTGCAGAAAGCGACTGATGACATGATCGCAGAGGTTGACAGTGTTGTTGCCTCCAAAGAAACCGAAATAATGCAGGTCTGATAACCAGTATGAACGTTGCGGGCTCATCCAGCATAAAACATGAATTTGACGAGGTGCCTCGACACGTTGCCATTATCATGGATGGAAATGGGCGTTGGGCGCAACAGCGTGGGTTACCCAGGACGGCTGGCCATCGCCAGGGTGTGGAGTCAGTACGCAATGCTGTACGCATTGCAGGTGACATTGGAATTGAATACCTGACTCTTTTTTCATTTTCTTCAGAGAATTGGAACCGCCCTGACGAGGAGATTTCGGAGCTTTTTTCGCTACTGCGGTATTTCATTCGGCGCGACCTTGCCGAACTCCATGAAAACAATGTTCGCATCAGAATTATCGGTCAACGGCAAGGCGTTCCGGAAGATATCCTCGTCTTGCTTGATGAAGCGCAGACTTTAACCCAGGCCAACAGCGGACAAAAGCTTGTTATTGCGTTTAACTACGGGTCCAGAAGCGAAATTATCTCCGGTGTAAAGAGCATTGCGGAGCGGGTGGCAGAGGGGTCCCTGGCGCCGGAAGACATCAATGAGGAATTGTTTGCGAATTCTCTTGAGACATCCGACATACCTGATCCGGATTTGCTTATCCGAACCAGTGGTGAAATCAGGTTGTCAAACTTCCTGTTATGGCAGGTTGCATACACCGAATTCGTATTTGTGGATTGTCTGTGGCCGGACTTTTCTGAGGCCGATCTGCATTCTGCCATAGAAACATACAATCAGCGTACGAGAAAATACGGTGGACTCGTTAGGGAAACCGGGTCGTGACAGGTGCCGAAGAAGGTTCCCGCATATTTAACCATGAGTTGAAACTTAGAGTTGTTTCAGGTGTAATACTGGCAGCGCTTGTATTGTGGGTGACCTGGACAGGCGGACTGACTTTCGCACTGCTTTGGGCGGTTGCGGCTTTCGCAATATACCATGAATATGCCCGGATATGCTCTGAGTCCGTTCCGCAGGGCCCAAAACTGGCCGGTTATGCAGCAGTGTTTCTTGTTATTGCCTCACATATCACCGGACAACACGGATTAACCTACTTTTTGATTTCGGTTGCGGTCGTCTTGTTGTCGGGATGGGAATTTTACTTGAGGCGCTCTGTCTGGGCTGGCCTTGGGCTCGCCTACGCGGCTATGCCATTGGTCGCCATGAGTGAGTTGCGCAGTGACGATGCAGGCGGTCTTCTCTTGATATTGATCATTTTTGCGTGTGTCTGGGGTGCTGATATTTTGGCTTATTTCTTTGGCAAGGGGTTTGGCGGACCAAAACTGGCTCCGCGGATTTCTCCAAAGAAAACATGGTCCGGTTTCATAGGCAGCTTGCTCGGAGCCTTGCTTCTCACATTTTTGGTAATTCGCTTTTACGATTTTGATTTCACATTCGTTTTTGCCGCCATGGTTTTGGTTCTTGCAATTCTCTCGCAAATCGGTGATTTGCTGGAATCGATGCTTAAACGGACATTTGATGTGAAAGATTCAGGCACCCTTATTCCCGGACACGGCGGTGTTCTGGACCGTGTAGACGGTCTTGTCTTTGCAGCTGTGACACTATGGGCGGTGCTAAAAGTAATGCAACTGCAACACAATTCCCATATAAGCCTTTCAGCACTGTTTGAGAGTGCGTTTTTGACGCTGTAAAAATCAGTTGCAGCTTCGATTGTTTCCATGACGAGGGTGAAAATATGGAATTTCTGACAGAATTTAGTGCGGGCGGATTTTCTCTTTTTGGTTATATCCTGCCATTTCTGCTGGTTCTAACAATTGTTGTATTTTTTCATGAGCTTGGACATTTTCTTGTAGCCCGGTGGAATGGGGTAGATGTGGAAACTTTCGCAGTTGGTTTTGGCCCCGAACTGGTCGGCATTAATGACCGCAATGGAACCCGCTGGAAACTGTGCGCCATTCCATTGGGCGGTTATGTTAAATTTCTAGGAGATGCCAACGCTGCATCCGTTCCCGACCGGGAAAAGCTTTCCCAACTCAGTGAAGAGCAGATGGCTGGAAGCTTTGAGCACAAGTCCGTCGCGCAAAGGGCTGCAGTTGTGGCCGCAGGTCCGATCGCGAATTTCATATTGGCAGTTGTGATTTTCACCGGCTCGTTCTTCTTTATTGGTATTCAGGAGCGTGACCCGGTTGTGTCAGAGGTTCTTGAAAACAGTGCTGCAGCGGAAGCCGGTTTTGAAGTGGGCGACATTATCAAGGCCATCGACGGCACTGAAATTGTATCATTTTCAGAAATTCCCAGAATAGCCGGGCCCAACCATGGAATTGAACTGATATTCACAGTGGAGCGTTCGGGACGGTTGCTGGATCTGCCGGTCACGCCCAGGTTGCAGGAACGAGAGGATGACTTTGGCAATGTGCACAGCACAGGAATCATAGGTATCGGCAACAACCCCGAAGATGCAAATGCAAGAATTCGCGAATTCGGACTGGGTGAGGCCTTTACACGCGCTGTGGGCGAAACTGTCTTCATCGTGAAACGTACCTTGCAGTATCTTGGCGCAATCATAGTTGGCCGTGAATCGGCGGATCAGTTGAGTGGACCTGTTGGAATCGCCAAAATATCAGGTGATGTTGCTACCCTGGGGTGGGTTGCCCTGATAAATCTGGCAGCCGTTCTCTCAGTGAGCATAGGATTGCTGAACCTGTTTCCGGTTCCGATGCTGGATGGGGGCCATCTTGTATTTTACACATATGAAGCAATATTCGGCAAACCATTGAGCGAAAGGGCTCAGGAAATTGGATTTCGCGTCGGATTTGCCCTTTTAATAGGGCTTATGCTGTTTGCTACGACGAACGATTTTCAGAACCACATCTTCAGATGAGCGCGTTTGTCTTTCGACTGCACCGATTTTGATCGAAAATCGCATAAAAACAGCTTTTTTGAGCCTGCAGTGTAATATTAGACCAGATTCGAAATTTGTGACCTAGCTTGCTAATAAATAGAAACATTTTGTCATTTGACCGCCTCTGGAAAAGTGTTCATTAACCACAAAAAACAAATGACATGGTCCAAAATGCAACAGTCTGGCAATATGTGTGAAATGGTGGCGGTAAAATCGGTTGTTCAAGGTTGCGTGGCGGGGAAAACTCTGTAAAAGGTTTATTAACGATTTGGATTCTTGCCGATTGGCTCGATCCGAACAAAAGGTTTGCTCTCAATTTGGTGGTCTGGGGCTAGATTAGGTTAATGCGTATTAAATTTGTTATGAAGTCTGTGTTCTTCCTGATCGCTCTGATGGTGAGTGCGATCTTCCTGCCAAATTTGCAAGGTATGGAATTTTCCCACCAGGCGCACGCGGCTGTAGTCAATGATATTGACGTTCGCGGTAACGAGAGGATCGAAGACGATGTCGTCGTCTCCTACATCACAATCCAGCCTCGGGTGCGTTTCAACGACTTTGACATAGATGATTCCGTCAAGGCACTTTTTGCAACCGGTCTTTTCAGCGATGTCAGTATTTTCCAGGAAGGTTCTATACTGATCGTTGATGTTGATGAAAACGCAACCGTAAACAAAGTCTTTTTCGAAGGTAACTCTCGTCTAAAAGACGATGCTCTTACTGGAATTGTCCGGCTTCAGCCACGATCTATCTACAGCGATGAACAGGCGGCAACAGATGTTGAGCGCATCAACGTGGCATATTCGCGTGTTGGACGCCGCGACGCTTCGGTTTCATACGAAGCTGTGCCGTTGGCCAACAACCGGATCAATGTGATTTATCGTGTTGATGAGGGCGACAAGACTAAGATTGGATCCATAACCTTTATCGGAAACACCACTTTTCCCGAGCGGCGTTTGCTGGATGTGATTTCTACCAAGGAATCCACCATATTCAGTTTTCTTACGACAAGCGATATTTTTGACCAGAACCGGATAAATTCTGATGAAGAAGCCTTGCGCCGGTTTTATTTCAACAAGGGCTTCGCGGATTTCCAGATCATCTCTACAAATGCGGAGTTGGATACTGCAGAAAACGAGTATCACATCACAATCACATTGGATGAAGGCCCCCGTTATACATTTGGGAATATTGATATCGACAGCACCATAAGCGGTTTGGACAGTGCAAGCCTGCTTGATCTTATCGAAACAAAGCCTGGCGAATTTTACAGCGCAAAATATGTAGAAGAATCAATTGTTGCGATCACCGAACGCGTTTCAGAAGAGGGTTTCGCATTTGTCGAAGTTGTGCCTCGTGGCAACCGTAACTTTGAGGATAACACGATCGATGTGACCTATCTGGTCGATGAAGGTGCTCGGCTGTTTATTGAAGACATCCGTATTCTCGGTAATGATCGCACAAGGGATTATGTCATTCGTCGCGAATTCGATATTTCAGAAGGCGATGCCTATAATCAGGTGCTTATTCAGAGAACCCGGGATCGGATTCAGGGTCTTGGCTTCTTCCAAAGTGTGAACATTACTACAAGGCCTGGTTCCAGCCCTGACCGTGTCATCGTATTTGTTACGGTTACAGAGCAGTCTACAGGCGACATCACGCTTGCCGGTGGATTTTCCTCCAATGGAGGCGCATCTGCCAACATTTCCCTCACCGAGCGGAACTTCCTTGGTCGTGGGCAGTTCCTGCGACTGGGAGTTAACGCAGGTGATGACGAGGAAAGTTATAATTTCAACTTTACCGAGCCATATTTCCTTGGGTACCGGATTGCAGCAGGCCTTAGCCTACAGGCGGTTGAGTCTGATGAAACCAGCGAACGCCAGTATATAATTGACAGCACGAGCGGAACAATCTCGTTCGGAATTCCAATTGTCGAAAACCTGAGCTCGAGTGTGTTCTATACCTACCGTGGCAGCGATGCGAGCGCGAATGCGATTTTGCTGGATAACGACGGTGATCTTGTGAATACGATGACAGGTAACAACAACAATATTCAAGGGGATGCTGATACCGAATTGTCGGCAGCCTTGGTTCAGGGGCTTGGCGATTTCACCGCTTCAGGCTTTGGATATACCCTGCTATACAATACACTTGACAGCGCACAGTCACCACGTGAAGGGATCCGAGCATCCCTGTCCCAGACTTTCTTTGGTGCAGGCGGTGATGCGGAATATTTTGCTACTGAAGCAAGTCTTGTCGGATATCATACCCTTTCTGAAGAAGAAGATGTTGTTCTCTTTGGACGCGTTCGTGGCGGACACATCGAAGTTTTTGGTGCGGATAATGGCACGATAGCTGGTGGCTTTAGAACAATCGACAACTTCCAGGCACGAAACAACAGCATTAGGGGATTTGATTCCTTTGGGTTTGGCCCGAGGGATCCATTGACTGGCGACCCTCTGGGAGGCAGAACATTCTGGAACGCCACAGCTGAATTGCAATTCCCGATCCCATTTATTCCACGGTCATTGGGTATTCGTGGGGCCGTTTTTGCTGATGCTGGACAACTGACCAATGTTGGTGATGCGGCGATTGCAGCAGTAAACAATGCCTCTGTTACCGGTGTAAATGGACGTGCATTGAATGCGGCTGAGTTGGCGCAAGTCGATGACGACGCTTTGCGTGCTTCGATCGGTGGTAGCGTTTTGTGGGCTTCACCTTTTGGTCCATTGCGGGTTGACTATGCTGTGCCGATTTCTGAAGAAGTCTTTGACGATGTTGAGGAATTCAATTTCGGCGTTAGCTCCGCATTCTGATTTGTCTGCAATCCAGTTCAAACCACATTGCCGGGCTTAAGCGGGGGATTATTCATGTTTTTTGTTCCCACCGAAATTGGTCTGAAAGAACTCGCTGAAAAATGTGAAGTAAAAGTGCATTATTCAGGCAACGCAGGCGGAGTTGTTCTGTCTGGTGCATCGCCTGTAGAAGCGGCAAAACCGGGCGATGTCACATTTATCGACAATCCCAAGTATTTGAAATTTCTGGCAGCAACTTCTGCTTCTGCAGTTTTTTGTCAGGAAAAACATCTGGATCAAGTGCCAGAAACAGTTGCTGCGCTTGTTCATGAAAAGCCTTATCAGATTTATGCGCAGGCTCTTTCATTTCTCTACCCCACCGCAGCAAGACCTGAACCGGCAACAGGTGAGGCAGGCGTTTCAAAGTCAGCTCATATTTCCAGTAATGCAATGCTGGAGGAGGATGTCATTGTAGAAGCTGGAGCGGTAATTGGACCGGACACAGCAATCGGGAGCGGCAGTTGCGTTCTGGCGGGTGCAGTTGTGGGCAAAGGTGTTCAAATTGGCCGTAACACGACAATCGGCTGCAACGCGACAGTGGTTCATGCCCTTGTCGGTGATAATGTAATCATCCACAACGGCGTACAGATTGGGCAAGATGGTTTCGGGTTTGCCATGGGCCCGGGGGGCCATAAAAAAATTCCGCAAATTGGCCGGGTTATCATTCAGGACCGCGTCGAAATTGGAGCAAATTCAACCGTCGACCGCGGTGCCAATCGGGATACCGTAATAGGCGAGGGTACGAAGATAGATAATCTTGTACAGATCGGGCACAACGCAACGATTGGCAGACATTGCGTGATTGTCGGACTTGCGGGAATTTCCGGCAGTGCGACCCTTGGTGATTTTGTGGTTGTTGCAGGGCAGGCAGGAATTGTTGGGCATACCAAAGTTGGAGATGGTGCCCAGGTTGGCGGCGGTTCTGGAGTTCATGGTGATGTAGCTCCCGGAGAAAGAGTTATGGGATATCCGGCGATCAAGGCTTCTACTTGGATGCGGGATGCGGCAAAAATCATGCTGGCTGACAAGCGTTCCAGAAAAAAGAAAGGTGAATGAACATGGCGGAGGATGTTCTCGAACTGATCGATATCAGGGAGTTGTTTATCCTGTTACCACATCGCTATCCGTTTTTGTTGATTGACCGGATTATCGATGTGAACGAGGATAGTTCGGCAGTTGGTATCAAAAATGTAACCTTCAATGAGCCGCATTTTGGTGGACATTTCCCTGGTGATCCGATTATGCCGGGAGTATTGATTGTGGAAGCAATGGCCCAAACCGCCGGAGCAATTTGCGCGAGGCAACATTCAATGGGCCAGCGCAAGCTCGTTTATTTCATGACCATTGATAATGCGAAATTTCGACGGCCAGTGGTTCCCGGTGATGTTCTGGAATTGAAGGTAGTGAAACAAAAACAGCGCAAAAACATTTTCAAATATCATTGTGATGCTTGGGTGGGCGCTGAAAAAGCTGCTGAAGCAGACATAGGCGCAATGATGGTAGATCCCGAAGAAAGAGGTTGAGAGCGTGAATATTCATCCCTCTGCCGTCATAGAAGACGGCGCAACAATCGGCGATGATTGTGCGATTGGTCCATTTTGCCATATTGGTCCGAATGTTAGCCTGGGTGCGGGTTCTGTTCTGCATTCTCATGTCGTGTTGGCCGGCAAGACATCAATGGGCCCGGGCGCCCGTATTTTCCCATTTGCCTCTATTGGTCATGAACCCCAGGATTTGAAGTTCAAGGGTGAAGATACGACCTTGGAGATAGGCAGGAATTGTCTGATCCGGGAAGGCGTGACCATGAACCCCGGGACAGCGGGCGACGCCAAGAAAACGGTCATCGGAAATGATTGTTTTTTCCTCGCCAATTCCCATGTAGCTCATGATTGCAGCATTGGTGACGGGGTAATTTTTTCAAACGCCGTTTTACTTGCTGGACACTGCAAGGTCGGGAACAACGTAATAATAGGCGGTGGCGCTGCGGTTCATCAGTTTTGCCGGATTGGTGACAACGCATTCATCGGCGGCCTCGCTGGACTCGAAAACGATCTCATTCCGTTCGGAATGGCGCTCGGAAACCGTGCGTATTTGGGCGGGCTGAACCTGATTGGTATGAAGCGTGCAGGCATAGAGCGGGAAAGCATTCATAAAGCCAGAAAGGCATTCAAGGATATTTTTGACGGCTCTGGAAGCGTTTCGGATAATACGAAGTTGGTTGCAGATGAACTGGGTGAAGATCCTCTTGTTGACAAGATGCTGAAATTCATTGCCGATACCGGTGAAAGGGCGTTGTGCACCCCAAAGAATTGAATTCACTTAGAGGGCAGATTGACAGACAATCTTGCAATTATAGCTGGAAGAGGTTCACTCCCACAGGAGTTGGCGTTTGGAGTGCGTGCGCGAGGAGAAGAACCTTTTCTCATAGGCATTGAAGGTGAGACCGACCCCTGGCTTGAAAAGTTCAATCATTCAATCCTGGGTTGGGGCCAGTTCGGCCAGCTTTTCAAACTGCTTTCAGAACACGGTGTAGGCAAAGTAGTCCTGGCAGGAGGCGTTACGCGCCCCAAAATCAACATAGCCAGGATGGATTGGACCGCAATCCGCTCCCTTCCTGAAATACTCGCGTTCATGATTGGTGGTGACAATTCACTCTTGTCCGGCGTTATCAAGCTTTTTGAAAAGCGTGGAATTGAAGTGCTTGGCGCCCATCAGGTCATGCCACAATTGCTGGCGGGCAGTGGCGCAATCAGTGGCAGAAAGCCATCACGCAAAGCGATGACAAACATCCACAAGGCTGCCGAAGCCTGTAAAGAGTTGGGGCGACTTGACATAGGTCAGGCATCAGTCGCCGTCGGAGGCCGTGTAGTGGCGGTCGAGGGTATTGAAGGTACAGACGGGATGCTTGAGCGTGTTGCAAGCATGCGTTCTACCGGCAGACTGTTTGAAGATGGCAGGTTTGGTGTTCTCGTAAAAACAATGAAGCCGGAACAGGAAATGCGTGTGGATCTACCCGCGATTGGCCCTGACACAATCAACAGGTTGGCGGAGGCTGGATTGAGAGGCGTGGGAATAGACCGGCATCACCATGAATTCCTGGATATCGATCGGATTGTCCGCGTGTTCCCCGCCGTTGATGATGTTCATCATCGGAACCGGCAGCAGATGGGCATTGGGGCCACCGACATACCGGTAGAGCGGCAGGGTTGCCGCCTCTGCCGCGGCCTTCGCGGCGGCCAGACTTACGCCAAGAATGGCATTCGCGCCGATGCGGCCTTTGTTGGGTGTGCCGTCAAGGTCGATCATGACCTCGTCTATGGCCCGCTGCTGGGTGGCATCGACGCCGGACAGCGCTTCGGCGATCTCGCCGTTCACAGCGGCAACGGCCTTTTGCACCCCTTTGCCC
>JBCCGN010000034.1:0-34545 GCA_039029255.1 Pseudomonadota bacterium
CTATACCTACGTTTCCGACGACAGTCCCGAAAACATGAAAAAGTTTGCGCAAAGACACGGCTTCCGGTTTCCTTATCTGGTTGACGAGGATCAGTCAGTGGGCAAGGCCTACAATGCCGTTTGCACGCCCGATTTTTTCGGACTGAATGCCCATGGGGAATTACAGTATCGGGGCAGGCTCGACGATGCGCGCATGGGAGACCCTTCCACACGCAACCGGGAACTTGTGAACGCCATGCGCCTGATCGCCGAAACCGGTGCGGGTCCGGCAGATCAGATTCCAAGCATGGGTTGCTCAATCAAATGGCGTTAGCGAACGCTGATCAATAGCCCAATGTTAGCAAATTTGTAGATAAATTGGGTGTCTTTTCCAATCGGATGATTAATGTTATTTTTCAAATACTTTTTAAGAGAGTAATTGATGAGAAATTTGTTCAGATTAAAAAAGGCAATTTTTCCAATTGTATTCGGTATTATACTGTATCCAGTCTATCCTGCCCAAGTATCCTTCGCTTCCGACGGATGGCTTTCCGCCGGATACGCAGTCAATGAACTTCGGCAGCAGCGCCGGAAAGGAAACATTCTTGCTTCAGTAAAGTGCCGTAACAATCCGGCTGCAAATTATAGGCTGAATCCGCAATACAAGTTTAGCTGGAAGCCAAACAACGGCGACAAAGAATGGATGTTCATTTACATATCAGGCAACGACGAATGGCGGCCTGGCAAAAAGCCGGGAGATGAGAAAAGTTGGCGGCAGGTTTCACGGAAAAGATTCGCAATTGCAAATACGGGCCAAACATTTTTGTGTTCCCTTTGGCGGCACAAGACTGTGGATGCTGCAAAAGGCAGGAAAAAAAGAGTAATTTACGCACACGATGAACTAGGCATAAAGAATATTGAGTTTAGACAATAGAAGCCGGTTATCGACTTATTTTCCATGATTCAGAGCGCACTTGTCGATTGAATTGCCCAAGACAACGTTCTCTTCAATAAACAAATTTTTTGCGATCTAACGATCCTTTAGTCAAAGGAACCATGAAGTCAGAAATTCAATTCTGTGGTTTGTTTCGCTATTCCTGCTGACCGATCTTGTATTCGAGATTGAAGGACAGAACAGCATCTGGTGAATCGTTATTGAGACCGAACAGAACCGCAATCCGAGGTTCAATTACATGTCCATTGTCGAGTTCTGCCTCCCAATAAAAAGCCGGTCCGGCAAAGTGGACATCTTCACCCCTGTCCCCGAACAAACCTTCAAACTCGCCGAAATTTTCAACACCAAAGCCGAATCCGTCGCTGACCGGAAAAATAAGCTGTGAAGCGTAGGCAAGACCCGCATCTTCGCCATCTGCGAATGGAACTTCCACAAATAGATTGCCAACGAATTCCGCGCTGCCTATTCCGGTTTCTATAACCGGACCAAACTCAACCGCACCTTCGCTGATGCCGCCCTCTTTGGGAACTTCCAGCGCTGTAAAGAAGCCGAGCGTGAAGTCATGGTGCTCTTCCTCCACTTCACTTTCACCTTCATCATGATGATGACCACCGCCAAAAAGGATCAACAAGTTTTCAAACTCAAATCCTTCTACCAGTGGGTCATCACCTTGAGGGTTTGCGACTTCCACTGCGGCTGTGACTTTCCAGAAGTCTGTAAGACCATACCCGATAGCGAATTCGTGGACTGAACGCTCTTCCCCATCATCTATGCTGTTGAGACTGACCCCATTCAGAATTTCAATTTCAATTTCACCTTGTTTCACGTCCGGATGAACGACCTCAAAGATTCCTGCCTGTGCATTTGCTGCCACCACTGACGAAAATTGGAAACCCAAGGTCATTGCTGTAGTCGCGACTACGCAACCCAAGAATTTGTTCATGTTTGATCTTTTACTCATTTTACTTCCTGTACTTTTAGGGTGATTGACTGGATAAATCTGCGGTCTAGGTTTCGTCATCCGGCTCAGGCACCGGATCCAGAACCAGAACAAGCCTGGTCATTTCCAGGCCTTCGATGGGTGGTGAACGGTGCAAAAGACCGGAAACCGGAGGTTCTGGCCACTTGGTTCCCCGGAGCAGAATTGGTGCGCCGGTGGGTACTGTAAAAATCCGTCTGGGTTCTGCTCCGTCGGTTGAGATGCCGTATTGTGTGCCCATTCCCCTGTAGGTACACACCAAACGCGCAGTGACCCTGTCTATATGAAACTTCCGGCAGGCATTGTCCGTAATCACATCCATCCTGAGACGAATGAATTCAGTATCCATCAGGTCAGCAAACTGTTCTGCCAGGAGAACAACATCATCAACAAAGAAGCGGCGCTTGAACGTGTTGGGCATCCCCGCTGTGGTGCAAATTGCCTCAACGGCATCGCGAACCACATCTGCCCGCACAATCACTCTCGCAGACGGCAGATTGTTTTGCGGAAGCGAATCCATCCAGGCTTGAAAATCAGCAGGCACCTGACGTCGCCATATGGTTGCTGCCACGCCTGGTTGCCGCAGCACATCAAATGACGTTGCCTGATCAATAACGGCGACCCCTATTGCAGCATTTTCGACCGTTTGCCTGACATAAGCCATAGCGATGATATCCCGACATCCGAAAGGACATGTAATGTTATTAAGTTACATATAAGTGTAATGGTATAACGTAGCCAAAAGCACAGATCAATAGACTAATTTTCAAAAGAGGTGCACCTTGCAGAAAATCACGAAAACAGTGCGAAGATAAATGTGAAGTTCATGCGCTTTGTTGCAAACATTAGCTCTCGACAATCGGTGGAATTTCCCCTATACCGCGCTCAAATTTCCGAAATACGGAAAACAGCGTATCGGCATGGACTTCGGTTCGGTCGGATTGGTCAGTGCGGGTCGCCGCTAAACAGAACTTGTCCGTTGCCGCTCTGGCGTTTTTAAACAAGAACAATGCATCCGGCAAAGGCAACCGAAGCTTGACCCTGGCCTGATCTGAGAACCGAAAGTTTGGAACGATGAATATTATTGAACAGCTTGAAGCTGAAGAAACCTCCCGTATTGCCGAAAAACGTGAACTGCCAGAATTCGAGCCGGGTGACACCCTGCGCGTACAGGTTCGTGTTACTGAGGGACAGAGAACACGTGTTCAGGCCTATGAAGGCGTATGTATTGCCCGCTCCGGCGGTGGCCTTAATGAGAGTTTCACAGTGCGAAAAATCTCATACGGCGAAGGCGTCGAGCGTGTATTCCCTGTTTATTCACCGCTTGTTGAAGGCGTTGAAGTGGTTCGCCGGGGCAAGGTTCGCCGCGCAAAACTTTACTACCTGCGTGACCGCCGCGGCAAATCAGCCCGTATTTCCGAAAATACAGGAACCCGTGCGAAAAAGCTGAATGATGCTGAACGTCAGGCACTGCTTGAAGAGAAAGCACGTATTGAAGCCGAGAAAATAGCTGCTGCCGAAGCACTGGCAGCAGAAAAAGCCGCTGAAGACGCCGCTGCTGCTGAGGCAGAAGCAAAAGCTGCTGTGGAAGCTGCATCAGCCGAGAATGACGCGAATGCGGATCAGGCTGGCGAAGAACAAAACAAAGAGTAGTTCTGAAACCATTCCAGAAAACACAGTTCAGGGGCGGTTCGATGGACCGCCCTTTTTGAATCAGAAACCAGAACGGCTGAAAGCTGTAAGCGCACCTGAAATCCCTCATCAGAGAGCTCCTTGACGCGTTGCCTCTTGCGGTGCATATCAACGCTTCCTATTCTTATGTTTTGACGGACAGAAACAATGGCTAGAACGCTTTACGACAAAATCTGGGATGATCACCTCGTATCCACCGATGCGGAAGGTACATCCCTGCTTTATATCGATCGGCATCTTGTCCACGAAGTAACCAGCCCACAGGCTTTCGAAGGGCTGCGAATGGCTGGGCGAAAAGTTCGTCAGCCTGAAAAAACACTCGCCGTTGTTGATCACAATGTTCCCACTTCTGCGGACCGGGTAAACGGAATCGCGAACGAGGAAAGCCGGATACAGGTGGAGGCCCTTGCCAAGAATGCCGCTGACTTCGGGATTGAGTACTATTCCGAACATGACAAGCGTCAGGGCATTGTTCATATCATCGGACCGGAACAGGGATTCACACTTCCTGGCATGACAATCGTTTGCGGTGATAGCCATACCTCAACACACGGTGCCTTTGGCGCACTTGCTCATGGAATCGGGACATCGGAAGTTGAACATGTGTTGGCGACCCAGACGCTCATTCAGAAAAAGGCTAAGAACATGCTGGTTCGGGTGAACGGGCAAATTCCAGAAGGTGTTACCGCCAAGGATATCATTCTGGCGATCATCGGTGAGATCGGCACAGCGGGAGGCACAGGTCATGTGATTGAATTTGCGGGGGACGCCATACGTTCCCTTTCCATGGAAGGCAGAATGACTGTCTGCAACATGACCATTGAAGGTGGGGCGAGAGCAGGACTGATAGCTCCGGACGAGAAAACCTTTGAATATATCAAAGGCAAACCAAAGGCTCCTTCCGGTACTGCTTTCGACATGGCGGTTGGGTACTGGAAAACCCTGCATACGGATGAAGGTGCACATTTTGACAAGGTTGTGGAGCTGGATGCAGCCAACCTGCCACCGATCGTATCCTGGGGCTCTTCACCGGAGGATGTAGTTTCAGTAACCGGCGTGGTTCCGGATCCTGCCGACATTGACGACGAAACCAAGCGCGCCTCCAAGGAACGGGCACTTGATTACATGGGTCTGACCGCCGGCACCAAATTGACGGACATCAAACTGGACAGGGTCTTCATTGGCTCATGCACTAACGGGCGCATCGAGGACCTGCGCGCCGTGGCTTCAGTCGTGAGAGACAAGAAAGTGGCGGATCATGTCGATGCGATGATTGTTCCGGGCTCCGGCCTCGTCAAGGAACAGGCTGAAGCCGAAGGCCTAGACAAAATATTTGTTGAAGCGGGATTTGACTGGCGGGAGCCGGGCTGTTCCATGTGTCTGGCGATGAACGATGACCGCCTAAAGCCGGAAGAGCGTTGCGCATCCACCTCAAACCGGAACTTCGAAGGCCGTCAGGGCTTCAAAGGTCGAACGCATCTGGTCTCACCGGCAATGGCGGGTGCAGCAGCGATTGCCGGTCACTTTGTGGATGTTCGCGAATGGGACTGACGCTCAAGCGTCAGGACTTACAACTGCCAGCTTGAATTTTTCCAGTTCTTCGACTGAAAGATAATAAAGCTTGTTGGGCGGGGTTTCCAACGCGTGTATCCACAGGACCGGATCAACACCCATCGCTTCAAGGTGCCGGGTAATTCGCGCCGTGACCGATTGTCCTTCGGACAAGGCCTGATCAGCCGACTTAGGTTCGCGGCTGCCAGAATAAACCTGATGCACGCCGATCGCAGCTTTTTCACCGGCCAGCCGCTCTTTCCCACCAGCAAGAACTATCGGACAGGAAGACGCGCAAAGGGCACCACTTGCAACCTTTGTGCTGAGCTCATTTTTTCTTATAAGATCTGAAATTTCCAGCGCATCATTTACCGATCCACCTGGCGAATTGAGGTTTACGACCTTTATATATTCAATGATATTTTGCGTTTTCTCTTCAAAGAGCTTGGCGGAGCCCACTGAAATCATACCGGTCACATTCAGCACCCCATCGGTAACAAGCTCGATCTGCAAAGGCTGTCGGAGAACTTCTTGCGCTGTTTCAACCTTCGGCGAGACTCTGTCAGGTTCCTCATCCGTATCCAGCCCTGGGGGAACAAATGCCGGAAGAACAGGATTGTTCGGAAGCGAGATTTCAACCGGAGTCTGCTCGATCATCTCCCGATAATCAAAAACCAGGGCACAGATTACGGCTATTAACATGGAATAGAAGGCTACCCGGAGCACTGTGTCATCGCCCGGAAATCTGACTTTCCGTGCAGTTTTCATCCCCGGCTTCTTTCAATCCGCTCGCGCTGATCCGTATCTACTGGCCTCAATAAGGCTGTCTTGGTTTTCTTGGATTCTTCCTCGTCCACTTCTGGGGGATCTTCTTGTAGAGATGAGGATCGATTATCCGGACCTTCGTCATTTTCTTCTTCAGCAACAGTCATCTGGCGATAAAGGCTCACCGCACGAATCATTTCAGCTGCGGTAATCTTCTCGGCCGGCTCAAGCAATGCTGCATTCTTCCGCACGGCCGAATGGGCGACCGCCAGCATGAACACAAGGACAGCCGGCAGGAGATCAATAGAAATGGCCCCGGCCCAGCTGGGTGCAAAATCAGATGCATACCTGAGCACTGCTTCCGCACTGGAAAGGGGTACAAACCGCCGGGTCGGCACAGAGGGTTCGGCAAGGATCTGGTCTGCCGCCTCTGCCAGTGCCGTCGACTGTGCCGCCACCGATGATTTGATTGTGTTGATTACAGCGTTCTGACGGCTCGCAAGATCAGCAGTTCCACCATCTGCAATTGGCGCAATGAACCCAAGCGATAGATCCTCTGAAGCTCGCCGCACCGACGGTGCGATAGAAGTCTCCTGAAGTGCGGAAATCACAGCAGCAAGCGCAACCGCTTCTCCCGAGAAAGCATCAGCCCGCGGCTGAATTGCACCCGGCGCAGAGACCAATGACCGCATTTTTGAAAGCCGCTCTCGGCCTTCCAGGAACAATTGGGCAGTCTCATCCTTTGAGGCAACTATGGTTTCAGCCAGTTCATCAAGCTGACCACCCATTTGCCTTAGCAGCTGAACCACACTGCCCCTACCGGAAGTGCCGGTCAGGGCGCCAGTGGATTGCTCATCCGTCGCAAGACGCTTGAACCTGTCTGAAGCCCTTTGAACGTCCGGAAGCAGGCTTTGGGCCGAAAGCGCCTTGGCATGGGCTTTATCAAGATCGGTCGCATAATCTTCAAGGGTGAGTGCCAGATGCTGTTCCGTCGCCGCCGAACCAGCAAGCGCAGCAGCATTGAGCCACGAGGACATGGCAATGATCATAAGAGAGCCAATCACCATGATACCGCACAATGCTAGCCTGCGCATGCCGTCTGTCATCAACGGCACGAATTTCATCAGGTACGTCCAGAATGCATAAATCCCGACCGACACAGCAGATGAATAAATGATCGCGGCAAAAAATACCTGCGAACTCGAACCATCCAGCAGGCTTCTGACGCCAAGATAAGTGTAAACACCGCTTGCAAGTGCCAAAATGGCAAGTGCAAAACGCGTAACCGTATCCAGGCTCTGAATACTTAGTTTAATCTTGGCTGCATTGTTATTGTCTAGCACTTCTGACCCTACCCGAACTCTATGACCCAGAATACAATCGGAATTATGGGCATAAAATGACAGAAACGCCAGCACAATCCTTTTAGGGAGTACGCTGGCGACTTGTTTGTCGATACATTCAGAGGGCTTTTCAGCTTTTAAGACAGCCAATAGCCCTGGATTTAGGGATTTTAACCACTTTGCAAAAAAGTTGGCTCT
Organism: Pseudomonadota bacterium; assembly: GCA_039029255.1. Classification (GTDB taxonomy): domain Bacteria; phylum Pseudomonadota; class Alphaproteobacteria; order Rhizobiales; family Rhizobiaceae; genus JAALLB01. The sequence continues at coordinate 7,463 of JBCCGN010000034.1, forward strand.
TTAGGTTCCGCCGGAATGTCCGTCAAATCCCAACTCAAAACCAGGACCGCGACCTGCATTCACCCTGCGGTTCTTGTTGACACCCGCATCACGGCGAAAAATCGCACCAAAAGAATGGCCGGTCTTTTTCTTTCCAGAAACGCTCTGCGAAAATATGGACTTGCTTTTGCCGCTGTCAGCCTTGGCGGCGAAACCGGGCGTGGCCATCGTCATTGCAACTGCAATCGATGAAACAGCCACCAGTAGTTTTCCTGTATTCATTGTACTTTCCTCTCTTCTAATTCTTTCATTTCAACTTCAAACGCCGCCACGGAAATCAAAACCGCCGTTGAAACCAATACCGCGACCGCCACGGAGGCTGCGAATGGTGTTTCTCGGTCTGACAACGTTTCGGGAGAAACTCCGGCTTTTGTGTCCCTTTGACTTGAATTTTTGGGAAAAAGCCGACTTTCCGTGCTTACTCTTGTAACTTCCCGCCAGAGCAGGAGTAGTTGCGGCAATTCCCGCAGCCGCCACTCCCACCAGGAAGATCCTGAAAAAATTCAGCATGTTCGATTCCTCGTTTGTTGGATGAGTTCTGCTTCGGATTCAAGAATTAGAACTTGCGGAATTTTCTGTGATGGAATTTGCCGAACTTCCTGTATCGGTGACTTCCGTGAAAACTGCGGCGCTTGTGAAAGCCGCGCTTGAATCCGCGATGAAATCCCCGGCTACGGAAACCGCGTCCACGGAATCCTCTTCCACGAAAGCCTGCCTCCTGAACAAGATTTCGACCGTTATCATCAAGCTGAACCAACGGAACTGTATATACCGGTTGAAAAACTGGAGCTTCTTGGGCCTGTGATGGTGTCGCAAGGGCAATACCACCGACAAAAGCACCCACTGCTATTAATATGATGGTCTTCATTTCATGACTCCTTTCGTGTGGTCATAAGAATGAAGTAAAGCGGAATTTCGGAAATGCCCGTAATCTCCTGCGCATGTGAATATTCGTGAGAATCGGCACCAGATTCTCCACAAAATTTGAAAAAATAGGCTTTGGCATGTGCAATTGAGCACACATTTTGCTGATTTATGCGGAATTCAGCTCAAACCCTGAAGAAGGAGCAGCCATAGCGGAATGGTAATTACGGCCAGAATATTGCCAATCACCAGCACCGAGGCAGAGAGGTTCAGGGCCCGATCATAAAGCGAGGCAAATATGTAGACATTCATTCCGGGTGGCATTGCCGCCAATACCACAGCAGCCTGCACAAACAGCGGATCCAATCCGAAGACATGATGCGCAAGTACAAATGCGACCGCCGGATGAACAAAAAGGGCCAGCGCACATACCATCAGGGTTTCGGTGAATTCAGAGCTGATTGAATAACGGTTGAGCGCGATCCCTATCCCTACAAGAGACACGGGGATTGCTGTAAGCCTGACCATATCAAGGGCCCGTTCCACCGGTTCAAAGAGATCAATTCCGACCAGATTGAATATCAGTCCGGCAACAATCCCGAGCATCAGCGGGTTGGCAATCACTGACGAAAATGATGCTCTCAGGGTGTCGACTACGCCACGACCATCCTGACGTGCAAATTCCATCGTAGTCATGCCCACCGTGTAAAGGACCGATGCATGCAATGCGATGATGCCAAACACTGGTGCCAGGATAACTTCCCCGAACACAAGATGTGCAATCGGAAACCCGATCAGCAGGGTATTGGAGAAAACCGCACAGAACCCGACCGCGACAGATGCACCCGGACGTCTCTTCCAGAACAGTCGCGACAGCACAATTCCGGCGTAAAAACAGACAAAAGCGCCGGCATAGAAACTTGCCAGCATCTCGAGATGGAACGCTTTCGAGAAATCAAGTTTGTACATCGCCATGAAAAGAAGAACCGGGACGCCCGCTTTTAACGCGTAGGCATTAAGGCCATCGGCAACACTGTCCGGAAGATACTTAAACCTGCCGATCAGATAGCCCGAACCAAGGATCAGAAATACCGGGAGAATGGTGATGAAAACGGATAACAATGGGTGGTTCCAAACTGCAGTAACTGTTTACCACGGAATTGCGAGGGGCAAACCCTTTTCAACCGGGCAGATACAGTTATGTCCGGTTTCAGAACCGGAAGGAGACAGATACCTCTCCGGTTGCTTCCATATTGCCGGATCCCGCCGACTGCAATTCGCCGTTGATGCCCAGTGTGCGCATTCCATCAGCCGAGGTGTGAGCCAGATTGAGCCCGACAAATCCTGCAACTTCATCCTCGGTTTTCGCTCCAAACCCGAACGGAGTTGCGGCAACAATGGCAGCCACATCATCTGAACCTGCATCAATTGTTGCATCCACACCAATTGCCCAGTTTATCCGTGTCGTGTCACCGTTTGACTGTTCAGTATACTGCGGCAAGTTCAATTGACCGCGCAGATTGATAATCGATACATCCCGATCTCCAACCGTAAGCGGCAGCGCAATGCCGGTTTCCGTGTAACCATCCAGATCCAGATGAACGTAGTTTGCGCGCGCACTGACATAAGCAGGCACCGGAAGACGATCGACAGGAGTTGAAACCGTCAGCGATGGCGAGTAAAACACCCCGTCAAAATCGCCCGTGGCCGTCATGCCGCCCACATTGCGCGTAACCTCATTGTCCGTTGCCCCGGCAACAAATGCCGCATGAACACGATGCGAACCGTAGTCCTTCTTCCAGTAAACACCCCCGAAATAAGAATCGATCTCGGTGTCTCCTGCATTAAACGCCACTGAAAGATTACTGTCGCCATAACCGCCGAACAGGCCGAAGACGCCATCTATTTCTGCATCACCCTTCTCAATGCCGGACATAAGCCCGAAGAAATTGTGATCAAAATGGGCAAGATTGCTTGTCCCATCCACATCATGATAACCACCGAAGACTGAGCCCCAAAGCCGGATACTGCCCTCCGCATCTTCATCTCCGATAGGGCCAAAACCCAGCGTCTCTTGCGGGTTGATACCGCTACCCTGTTGTGTGCCACCATTGTCGATTGAGTTGAAGATTGCATCCGTCAGATCAGAGATAAACGTACCCTGAGCAGTAAATCCGGTTGCATCGACGGCGACTGCTGTCAGACCGCCATTGATAACTACGCCGCCTCCGGCAAAGTTGATGATTTCCGGCGCTGATTGCGGGTCGGTATCCCCCTGGCCTACACCGCCCGTATCGGCAAAATTGACCACCGCATTCAATCCCGCAGCGAAATTAAGAGTATCAATGTCGTTTAGGTTGCCTGGTGTTCCACCCGGGCCGGTGCCATTACCGTTCCCGAAATCAATCGCACCATTCATCACAGAACCCGGCAACAGATTCACCACATCGTTGCCATCGCCACCCAGATTGATCGCAAAGCCGCTGGTTCCAGTAATGACACCGGAATTGTTGATTGTTGAAGCAGCCATCATGTTGCGAATTTGAACCACGATACCCGTGGTGGCAGTGACCATACCGGAGGTATTGATGTCAATCACTCCCATGCCATCATGATCAACAACTATACCGGTCCCGTTAGTTGCATTAATCGTACCATTGGAAGTGACGCTAATATCACCGTTGCCGACCGCCTGTTCGGCAAAAATTCCGTCAGCACTGGTACCCATTGTGTTGATGTTGCCATTTGAACTTACACTGATGTTGCCGTTACCAAAGACTCGCTGGGCAAATATACCGTAAGTGTCATCAGCCATGGTCGTGATGTCACCATTGGACGCAACGCTGATATCGCCATTGCCAAACACATAGGAATTAATACCGTCACCAAACTGTGAGATGATATCCCCTGTGCTGGTCACCGCAATGTTCCCGTTACCGCCAACATAACCAACTATGCCGGGAAAATAGGAGGCGATGTTCCCGATGCTGTTAATGACGACATTACCGTCAAACTGGATGGCCCCGACAACCCCCGCACCGTCAGTCGAATTCAGATTGCCGGTATTTGAAATCGTCACATCACCGTTGCCCGCAAGCAGGCTGCGAATGCTGTCGAAGTATGAAGTGACATTGGCAGAATTGATAATTGTATTGTTGCCGTTACCGGTAAGATAGGAATCGATGCCAAAACCGAATTGGGAATTGATGATACTGGAATTTGCAATTCCGATATTCCCATTCCCCCCGACAAATCCGTAAATGCCATCTTCATAAGAATTGATGTTCCCGGAATTGGTTATCTGAACATTACCGTTGTTTACGACAACCGCATCAATTCCGTAGCCGTCATTTGAAATCAGTGTGCCAATGTTGATGATATCAATGTTGCCATTGTTCCCGACCGTAGCATCGATCGATTCATCATCTGAAGTAATGTTACCGGTCGTCATGATGTTGATGTTGCCACTGCCGGCGATCTCTGCATCGATGCCTTCTTCTGCTGTCGACGTGATGTTGCCCCGATTAGCAATGGATACATTTCCATCACCGGTAACAACGCCATAAATACCGTCCTGATCGGTTACAATCCCGCCTGTACCGGTTGTATCCACATCAATCATCACATTGTTGCCGTCGGGTGTTGTAAAAATAATACCGCTCACACCTGCAGCCGGTGCAATTCCAGGAGCATCAACATTATTGATATTGAGTGTATCGACTGTCGGCCCATTAACCACAACACCGGCAGAAACATCACCGGTACAGGTTACGGTCGTGCCTGTTATCACACAAGGTCCACCTGCCGGTGGAACAACTGTCTGGGCAATCGAAAAATCAGGCGCCGCTGCCGCCGCACCAAAGCCGATGGCACCTGCTGCTACCGTTCGCAACATGGCTGAAGGAACACGTTTCGTACGTTGCCTGGTCAGCGCAATTTCGCGTCGCCGAGCCTTCCTGTTAAGCACCATCAATGGTCCCCATTAACTTACCGAATTTCCCGATTCTTCAGGTCCGGATTCTTTTTTTAGTGTTGATAGCTAACAAACCGGCGTCATTAAAGCCTCAAAAGCCATGGGTTTGCAAATTGTGATCTACTGCGGCGAAATAGTCCATTGGTAGGTTTTGACCTTCGCGCTTCAAGGCACTAGAACAAACCTTACCTGATGCCGGTGATCTACCGGGTCAACCGGAGAAACATTTGATGTCCAATGTCGATCTGCATGACAAGCGTCCGCTGTCACCGCATCTTCAGATTTACAAGCCTATTCCGACAATGGTCATGTCAATCCTGCACCGAATTACCGGTGTCGCACTTTACATGGGAACCTTTCTGGTTGCCTGCTGGTTGTTTGCAGGAGCAACATCAGCAGCATATTTTGATCTGGTCACCGGTTTTTTCGGATCCTGGTTCGGCAACCTGATACTCCTGGGATACACTTGGGCACTAATGCATCATCTCGCAGGCGGCCTCAGGCACTTTCTCTGGGATACCGGCAGGGGCTTTGACAAGCATCTGTCGACGAAACTTGCCTGGTTAACACTTGCATTCTCGATTTTTGCAACGATCCTGATTTGGGTCATCGGATATTTGGTGAGGTAGACAGATGGCAGACATGCGCACCCCACTCGGGAAGGTTCGTGGCCTCGGGTCAGCCAAGGAAGGTACGGATCATTTCTGGAAACAGCGACTGACTGCAATCGCAAATGTGCCACTGATCCTGTTTTTCATCTGGCTGATCGTTTCGCTTAGCGATGCGTCCCATTCCGAATTTGTGTCAACTCTTTCCAATCCGTTCATTGCGCTTTTGTTACTGGCCGTAATCTTTTCCGTATGCCTGCATATGAAGCTGGGCATGCAGGTCGTGATTGAGGACTATATACATTCTGAAGGCACCAAGGTTGCGCTGATAATTCTCAATATATTCTTCTGTGTCGGTATCGGCCTTGCTTGTGCCTTTGCCATCTTGAAACTCGGCTTTGGAGGCTAATCGATGGTTGCTGCCAACGGGAAATCAAATGGCCATGCTGCAGGCGGCAAGGCGTATGATTTCATTGATCATTTCCATGACGTGGTGGTTGTCGGAGCTGGAGGTTCCGGCTTGCGCGCGACGTTGGGCATGGCAGAACAGGGGCTTTCAACAGCCTGCGTCACCAAGGTATTTCCAACCCGTTCCCACACCGTGGCAGCACAAGGTGGCATCGCCGCTTCACTAGGGAATATGGGACCGGACAGTTGGCAATGGCACCTTTATGACACGGTAAAGGGGTCAGACTGGCTTGGCGATGTGGATGCAATGGAGTATCTCGCACGCGAGGCACCGGAAGCTGTATACGAACTTGAACATTACGGGGTTCCGTTTTCACGCACCGAAGAAGGAAAGATTTACCAGCGACCCTTCGGAGGCCATACAACAGAGTTTGGTGAAGGGCCGCCGGTTCAAAGGACATGTGCAGCAGCAGACAGGACCGGCCATGCCATTCTGCATACACTCTACGGCCAATCCCTGCGTCACAATGCGGAGTTCTACATAGAATATTTTGCGATCGACCTGATCATGTCAGACGACGGTACGTGTACCGGTATAATTGCCTGGAACCTTGATGATGGTTCGCTTCACCGGTTCAATGCCAAAATGGTGGTACTTGCAACCGGCGGATATGGGCGGGCATACTTTTCTGCAACCTCGGCACATACCTGCACAGGCGATGGAAACGGAATGATTGCCCGCGCCGGATTACCGCTTCAGGATATGGAGTTTGTCCAGTTTCATCCGACCGGCATTTATGGTGCCGGATGCCTGATTACCGAGGGTGCACGGGGTGAGGGAGGCTATTTGACCAACTCCGAGGGCGAGCGGTTCATGGAACGTTATGCCCCAACCTACAAGGACCTCGCTTCGCGCGATGTGGTTTCCCGCTGCATGACCATGGAAATACGCGAGGGTCGCGGCGTGGGCAACAAGGGTGATCACATTCACCTGCATCTCAATCACCTGCCGCCGGAAACGCTCGCACAACGCTTGCCTGGCATCTCTGAATCCGCGCGCATATTTGCCGGTGTTGATGTCAATCGTGAACCCATCCCGGTCTTGCCGACAGTTCACTACAATATGGGCGGTATCCCGACCAATTACTGGGGTGAGGTTCTCAATCCCACGAAGAAAGACCCTGATCGTGTCACTCCGGGCCTGATGGCCGTCGGTGAGGCAGCTTGCGCTTCCGTACACGGGGCAAATCGCCTTGGATCGAACTCGCTGATTGATCTGGTGGTGTTCGGGCGGGCTGCAGCAATCCGCGCGGGCAAAACAGTTGACAAGGATGGTCCGATTCCAATGCCAAACGCCAGGGCAAGCGAACGGATCATGGACCGGTTTGACGGCTTGAGATATGCAAGTGGCCACACACCTACAGCAGAATTGCGCATGTCAATGCAGACGACCATGCAGGAAGATGCGGCTGTATTCCGGACAGATGAAACCCTGAAACAGGGCTGTGACCGAATGAGTGATGTATATTCGCACTTCCCGGATGTGGCTGTAACTGACCGTTCAATGATCTGGAATTCTGACCTGGTTGAAACCCTGGAACTCGACAATCTGCTGCTTTCTGCGCTGCCAACGGTTTATGGAGCAGAAGCCCGCAAGGAAAGCCGTGGCGCTCATGCTCATGAAGACTACCCGAAACGCGATGACGAAAATTGGCGGGTTCACACCCTTTCGACAGTCAGTGAAAAAGGCAAAGTCAAACTCACATACCGCCCAGTAAAAACCGATCCGCTCCTCGGCCATAACGAAGGTGGAATTGATCTGGCGAAAATTGCGCCAAAAGAAAGGGTGTATTGATGTTTCAGTATGAGCGAATACGTAAAACCAGGGCAACTAATTTCTTTAAGACTTTCCTGGTATCTGTATCACTAGTTGTAGCGCCAATCTTCAGCTTGCCCGCACAGGCTGATGATGATGCAATCTATGCCTCCTGCAAGCAGGATTTGAAGTTTTCAGATTCAGAGTGTGATTGTGTGCTGAACGCCGTGAATGAAGAATTAAGCGACAATCAACGGAAAGCATTTGTCAAAATGATACAAGGCGACAATGCTGCCATATCGCAGGCCGTAGCCAATGGCGAAATTGACGGACAGGACATGTTGTTCCTGACCAATTTCATGTCCACGACACCTGCGAAATGCGAAAACAAGTAATCCACCAGAGATCGGAACAAAATGGTAGAGCTCGCACTCCCGAAAAATTCCCGGATCAACGAAGGCAAAACCTGGCCAAAACCGCAAGGTGCAACGAACCTTCGTGAATACCGCATATATCGCTGGTCACCGGATAGCGGTGAAAACCCGTCGATCGACACCTACTATGTTGACATGGATGATTGCGGACCAATGGTGCTCGACGGACTGCTGTGGATCAAGAACAACATTGACCCGACCCTGACATTGCGCCGCTCCTGCCGGGAAGGCATTTGCGGTTCCTGCGCCATGAACATTGACGGGACAAACACGCTTGCCTGCACCCGCGGCATGGATGAAATTTCCGGAACAGTTAAAGTCTATCCGCTGCCGCACATGAAAGTTGTAAAGGATCTGGTGCCGGATATGAACAATTTCTATGCCCAGCATCGTTCCATAAAACCTTGGCTTCAAACAGTCTCAAACCAGCCACGTGATGAGTGGCGCCAGTCCGAACAGGATCGCGAAAAACTCGATGGCCTGTATGAATGCATCCTGTGTGCATGTTGTTCCACTTCCTGTCCGTCATATTGGTGGAACGGCGACCGTTATCTGGGACCTGCAGTCCTGCTGCAGGCCTATCGCTGGTTGATTGACAGCCGCGATGAAGCGACTGGGGAGCGTCTTGATGATCTGGAAGACCCTTTCCGGCTTTATCGCTGCCACACAATCATGAACTGTGCGCAAGCCTGCCCCAAAGATCTCAATCCGGCCAAGGCGATTGCCGAAATCAAGAAAATGATGGTCGAGCGGCGGGTCTGACCTGGTCCCCGAGACGCTGTATCCGTTAAACTCTTCCCGCGATTGCCAACGGCGCGTTGGTCGAATATGTCTTTCTCTATGAGCTGGAAAAACGAAGTCGATCAGATTTACGAACGCCGCAAGCTTGCCAAACAGCAGGGCGGCTCGAAGGCGATTGCCGTCCAGCACCGCAGAGGCAAACTGACCATCCGTGAGAGAATTGACGCCCTTCTTGATGAGGGTTCCTTTGAAGAAATCGGAATGGGCGCCGGAGAAGTGGAACTCGATGAAAACGGAAACATTGTAGAATTCACCCCCGCCAACTACGTTCTTGGATTTGGCAGCATAGAAGGACGCCAATGCATTGTCGGCGGAGAAGACTTCACCATGAAAGGTGGCTCGCCGACTGCAGCTGGACTACGGAAAAGTGTCTACACTGAACAATTGGCTGTCCAGTACCGTTTGCCCCTGATACGGCTGCATGAGGGCGCAGGAGGCAGTGTCGGATCACCCAAAAACAAAAGCCTAAGCGCCCCAGTTTACGAAATGTCGAGGTTCAAATCTGTAGCTGAAGCAATGTCCAGCGTTCCCGTTGCCTCTGCGGCACTGGGAGCCGTTGCCGGCATGCCTGCCGGCCGGCTGGTTGCATCCCATTTCTCGATCATGTCTGAATCTACCGCACAGATCCTTGTTGCCGGCCCGGCTGTCGTCGAACGCGCCATGGGAGAAAAGAAAACCAAGGAAGAATTGGGCGGTGCGGCAGTACATGCAAAGAACGGCACCGTCGACAATGCGGGAATGGATGAAGTCGACTGCTTAAACCAGATTCGCAGTTTCTTGAGTTACCTTCCGCCAAATGTATGGGAATTGGCACCGGTAAAATCCTGTACCGACCCGGTCGACAGACAGGAAGATGCCCTGCTTGATATTGTACCCAAGGATCGTAGGCGTGCATTCGACATGCGCAAACTGGTAAAACTCGTTGTGGATCTCGAATCATTCTTTGAAATCGGGAAGGGATATGGCCGGAGCCAGATCACGGGCCTTGCCCGCATGAACGGACAGCCGGTCGGAGTATGGGCGAACGATGGACGACATCTTGCAGGTTCCATGACGGCAGATGGGGCACAGAAAGTCCGGCGTTTCATAGAGCTATGTGAAACCTTCCACCTTCCGATACTCAGTTTTGTGGACGAGCCCGGGTTTATGATCGGTTCAAAGGCAGAAGGCGAAGCAACAATCCGTCACGGAGCGAATGCTGTTCTTACTGCAGCGATGAGCAAGGTTCCCTGGGCCTCGATCATGATACGCCGGTCATTTGGTGTTGCCCAGGCGGCCCATTACGGCCCGGACGGCTATGTGCTTGCATGGCCCTCTGCGGAAACCGGCCCTCTACCGGTCGAGGGTGGTGTGGCGGTGGCATTTCATCGGGAGATTGCAGCAGCAGATGATCCTGAAGCAAAGCGCCGCGAGCTGGAGGAAAAACTCGCCGCCAAACAGTCGCCGTTTCCTCGCGCTGAAGCGTTTTCGATACACGAACTGATAGACCCTCGGGAAACACGTCCAATGCTTTGCCGGTGGGTTGACCGGGTCAAACCCCTTTTGCCGGGGCTGCTGGGGCCAAGCAGTTTTTCCGTACGTCCATAACCGGTCGAAAATTAGGATTGGATAAAGATAACATGGCAAGAGAAATAAAACTGGAAACCGGCGGGTCGGTCTGGAAAGTGTGGGTGAAAGAGGGCGATCTCGTCGATCAGGATCAGGAACTCTTCATAATGGAAGTCATGAAAATGGAAGTCCCTTATGAGACACCGGTATCGGGAAAGATCGTAAAGCTCTCAATTGCCGAAGGTGATGTCCTGGAAGAAGACCACATAGCCGTAATCATAGATTAAGGCCGCTGTGAAACAAGAGACCGAGGTGCAATCCTGAATTTAGAAAAATGGAGCGGGCGAGGCGATTCGAACGCCCGACCCCAACCTTGGCAAGGTTGTGCTCTACCCCTGAGCTACGCCCGCATAACGCGTGAAACGCTCCGAGGCCGTTCTATGACGCAAGCGCTGGGGAAATGCAACCGATTATTTCATCCGGTTCGTTCACGATTACCAAACTATTGATAAATCCAAGATGGCGCTCTAAAGCTTTGCGAACCAAAACTGGAGAACAATGGAAAAACCATGCCGGCAACACTGCAAGATCTTTTCAACCTGCTGGACGATCTCGGTATTGAAACCAAGACATATGAACATGAAGCAGTTTTCACCGTCGAAGAATCATCCAGGATCAAACAGAATATCCCCGGTGGGCATACTAAAAATCTGTTCCTGAAAGACAAAAAGGGAAATTTCTTCCTTGTCGTCGCCGAAGGTACCGCAAAGATAAAGCTGAATTCGATTCACGGGCTGATTGGTGCGAAGGGCCGGGTTTCCTTTGGCAACGAACAGGCGTTGATGGAACTTCTAGGCGTGAAGCCGGGTTCTGTAACAGCATTTGCCCCAATGAACGACCATGAAAACCGGGTCAAAGTTATCATCGACGAACCGTTGCTGCGTTATGATCTCATCAACTGCCACCCATTGACGAATGAAATGACAACCACCATTTCAAAACCGGATTTGCTAAAGTTTCTGGAACACATAAACCATGCGCCGGAAATCATAACCCTGTCACTCGAAGAGGTAGAAAATGAGCAATAATGAATACGGGTTCGGCAATGGTTACACACAGGATGGAAACACGACCGTAACACTTGGCGGTGAGCAGGCAACGCCTTCATCACCCGCTATGGCAGTGAAAGACATAACCACACAGGAATTCATGACAGAGGTCATCGAAGCTTCGGCGCAAATACCGGTGCTGGTCGATTTCTGGGCAACCTGGTGTGGTCCTTGCAAGCAGCTTGCACCAGCGCTGGAGAAAGCCGTTGCCGCCACCCGCGGCAAGGTCAAACTGGTCAAGATGGATGTGGACAAACACCCTGAAGTGCCCGGGCAGATGGGAATTCAATCGCTCCCTACGGTGGTGGCTTTTGTTAATGGGCGACCTGCCGACATGTTCATGGGGGTTAAATCAGAAGGTGATATCCGCGATTTCATAACAAAAGTTGCAGGACCCGATGAACAACAAAATCAGATAGAGCTGATGCTTGAAAAGGCTGAAGAGCTGGCAGAACAGGGCGCATTGGGCGAGGCCGGCAGCATCTACGGCCAGATTTTGACGGTGGAGCCACAGAATCTGAAAGCCCTTTCAGCCATCGGGCACCTTTATCTGAATGACAAAAACGTCGACGGAGCTAGGGGTATTATCGCGTCTCTGGATGAAAAGCTTAAGGAAAGCCCGGAAGTTGCATCCCTGATATCCGCAATTGAACTTGCGAAACAGGCTGAAGAACTGGGCGATCACTTACAATTGAAGTCGGATGTTGAAGCAAATCCCAACGACCACCAGAAGCGGCTTGAACTCGCTATTGCAATGAACGCCGCTGGGATGCGGGAAGAAGCAGCGGATCATCTGCTTGAAATCATTAAAAGAAATCCCGGCTGGAACGAAGACGCAGCACGCGGTCAGTTGCTTCAGTTTTTCGAGGCATGGGGAATGACTGACGAGGTTACGGTTTCTTCAAGGCGCAAGCTTTCATCACTGCTGTTTTCCTGATCACAGCCAGACATGGTGATCATCAGCACTTGAGATTTTGCGAAGCTGATACAGGTTATTCACTATACTGAAGACAGGATTACAACGTGGTGAAGGCCGGAAACATAACCTACAACGAGAAAAGCCAGCTACCTGAAACGGTGCCTGTTTTCCCGTTGACCGGTGCATTGCTTCTGCCCGGCGGACATATGCCTTTGAACATTTTTGAACCCCGGTATCTTGAGATGATAGACAGTGCCATGGGTGGCTCCAAGATCATCGGGATGGTTCAACCCTGCCTCAAAACTGAACCGATTGAAGGTCAGCCTCCCGCATTGTCAAAAGTAGGTTGTCTCGGTCGCATTTCGGCGCTGCAGGAAACCGGCGATGGCCGCTACCTCATCAGCCTTGGGGGAATCTGCCGATACAAGATTACCGAGGAGCTTGCGGTTAATACCAGTTTCAGACAGTGCAGGATTTCGCCTTTTGAAGCAGACCTCAATGAATCCACAGATGAAAACGACACGATTGAACGAGATTCGCTTCTGACAGCTTTTCGAAACTTTCTGGATGCAAACAGCCTCAATGCCGATTGGGATGCGATCAAAAACACGGATGACACCACCCTTCTTACTGCACTGTGCATGATGTGTCCGTACAGTCCTGCTGAAAAACAGGCTCTGCTGGAGGCCCCAAACCTCCGGACAAGGGCCGAAACCCTAATTGCAATTTCTGAAATCCACCTTGCGCGCGAAGCTGGAGATGATAACGTTTCCATCCAGTAAAACCTGCGCCGGAATACCCCAATGAGCGAACTGGTAGAGCCAGATCCCAAACTTCTCGAAATTCTGGTTTGTCCCCTGACCAAGACAGCCTTGCAATATGATCGCGAAAATCAGGAACTGATATCCAAGGTTGCGAAGCTTGCCTATCCAATACGGGATGGAATACCCGTTATGATCGCATCTGAAGCAAGAGAGCTCGAAGACAAATAATCAGATTGCCTGACCGCGAAGGAGCTTTGGCGCAGTAGTATTTTCTCCGGCTGCCTGATTGATGAAATACTTCTTCAAACCCGGCAATCGGTCTACAATTCCAAGTCCCAGATCACGTATGCCCCGGACAACATCGCTATCATTTGAAAACAACCGGTTCAACACATCGGTAACAACGCCCATCTGAACCGTATCGAAACGTCGCCACATCTGATATCGCTCAAGGACATCCAGGGTTCCAATATCCAGCCCCAGGCGATCAGCATCGACCACAGTCTCGGCGAGAGCAGCCGCATCCTTGAAACCTAGGTTGAGCCCCTGTCCCGCTATCGGATGGATTCCATGGGCTGAATCGCCTGCCAGAACAAATCGATCACGCACAAATTCACGCGCGAGACGCAGGCCAAGCGGAAACGCCTGTACCCGGCTTGCAACCCGGATGGCGCCAAGCTTGTGCCCAAACCTCTGTTCAAGCTCCGCTTCAAACAGCATTTCATCCTGGCTCAAAAGGTTATCTGCGGATTTCGTACTTTCTGTCCATACAAGCGAAGAGCGGTTTCCCCTTAACGGAAGTATCGCAAACGGACCTGCAGGCAGGAAATGTTCCTCAGCCCTTCCGTTATGGGGCCTTTCATGTTCAACCGTGCAGACTATTCCCTTTTGGTCATACGGCCAGTGCACAGTCTGAATGCCCGCATGATCACGAAGTCTGGACATTATCCCGTCACAGGCCACCAAAAGCCTTGCTTTCAAAGATTGACCGCAATTGAGGCTGATCTGCATCGCAGCACCTTGGTTTTCAAAATGCTCCACACCGGACTCCGCAATGCGAATGACGCCGTCCTCATCAGCCTTTGCCCGGAGAGCTTTCACCATTTCGCGGTTTTCAACCATATAAGCGAACGGACCGGTCTCATTGGTGTCGTTTGCAAATGTCAGGAAAACCGGACGGGTAATGTCACTCACCTTGCTGTCTGTAACAATCATCTCATTGATCGGTTGTGCATCATCAGCAAGTGCCTTCCAGATGCCAAGTTGATCAAGCATCCGGATGGCGTCTGCGGCAACCGCCGAAGCGCGCTCATCTTTTTCAACCGCTGCTTCAGGAGCAGGATCAACGACCGCGACTGACAGGTGGGGTGCAGCATGTTTTATGGAGACCGCACAACTTAAACCCACATAGCCCCCGCCGGCCACTAGGACATCAACAAATTCAGGGATGTTTACCACTTGTGCTTTTGTCATTTGATACAATCCTGTTATCTTCAAAGTGGCGGTTGAGTATCAAAACTTCAACGTCCATGTTGTCTCACTTCAGTTTTTGGCTAACCTGATCAGAAAATAACCCCGGAATTTCCCATGTCTACAGCGGTCGAAACCCTCATTGAAACACTGGATCTGGAGCGAATCGAGCAAAACCTTTATCGCGGAGAAAGTCCGAATGTCGGTTGGCAACGCGTCTTTGGCGGTCAGGTCATTGGACAGGCTCTTGTCGCTGCCCAGAGAACCGTGGAGGATGCACGGGTGGTTCATTCGCTTCACGGCTATTTCATGCGACCCGGAGATCCGTCCGTTCCGATTGTCTATGAAGTTGACAGGATCCGTGACGGAAAGAGCTTCACCACCAGACGCGTGGTGGGCATTCAGCACGGCAAGGCTATTTTCTCAATGTCCGCATCGTTTCAGATCATTGAACCCGGTCTTGAGCATTACGTGGAAATGCCCGATGCACCCGAACCTGATAATCTGCCCAGCGAAAAGCAGCTCGCTGACCAATTCATCGACCATGCGCCGGAGGGCGTACGCCGTTACTGGCAAAGGGAGAGGCCGATCGAATTGCGGCCAATCAACCTCGATCACTACATTTCAAACAAGAAACTTGACCCCAAACAGGACATCTGGTTCAGGGCAACCGGACCATTGCCAAAAGACCCCGCAATTCAGCAGGCAGTACTTGCTTATGCGTCTGACATGACACTGCTGGATACTTCCCTTTTTGCGCATGGCAGGGCCGTATTCGACCGTAACCTGCAGGTCGCAAGTCTCGATCACGCCATGTGGTTTCACCGCCCCCTAAACATGGAGGAATGGCATTTGTACAGCCAGGACAGTCCGAACGCATCCGGTGCGCGGGGCTTCACCCGAGGCAGCATATATAACCAAAACGGTAAGCTCATCGCGTCTGTAGCTCAGGAAGGCCTGATACGGGAACGGGCACCGGACAAACAGAAAACAGACGTTTCCGGCGGATAAGTTCATTTTTATCAAATCTTCATGTTAGCCAGAAACCTGGTTTCCGGATTCGGCTTGTACTTTTTACTTTATCGTGATTTTATAAATATCATTACAAATACATTGTAAATTTAGAAATAGTTATTTCAAATATCCATTCTAATGAATTCAGATCATGGCTGGAAAAAAAGATAGCAAAAACGACAAAGTAACAAGGCCGGAAGCTCAGCGGCGCTCTAATGATTTATCCAACGTTGTTATCGGCACATGGTTGTTCTTGCTTTATGTGGTGACCATTGTGGTTTCCATACTGATGCTGAGCAGCTACCAGATCCAATCGCGCATGCAGTTTGTTGAAATCAACGGTGCAAGTTTTTCAATCTGGCGCCTTAACGAACTCTCGGAAGCTTATGCGCTTGAGCAAAAAGCCCTCAAGCTGCAGGAAGAAACGCTTGATCAAAACCGGCAGGAACTCAAAGGAATGCGGGCGCGCATACGTGACCTTGATAAACAGTACACACCGGTATTCGATGGATTGAAGCGAGATATCGAAAAGTTCAAAAACGCGTATGAAGCAGGAGTAACCAACTTCAGTTTTGCATCACTTGATAAGCCAACCAGCAGCGTCAAGGTCCTGTTTCAGAACGTCGAGAGCCAGATTGATCCCGACACACTATCCGGTGATCTGAAAACAAATTACGATGATATCAAGCAGCGTCATTTGAAGGGCGATGAACTTTTCCAGAAGATTTCCCTTATAAAGATCAGAGCCAACACGATTTCCGCGAAGACAAATGCTATTCAGGATTCGCTGATCGAGACCGCCGAACGCCTGAAGCTTGGCATCTACAAAATAATAAGCTCAGATGAACGCTACGGTACCGAGTTAGACGCTGAAGCAAAAGGCCGGCTGCAGGATGCCGTCTCCGAATTTACGTCCCTGAAAAACATTTTCTGGAACATCCCTCACAAGCTGGCCATCATGCCAACCGAAATTCTCGTTCTGTTTCTCGTGCTCGCAATGGGTATTCTTGGTAGCACTATCTTCATCACACAACTGTTCTTCAGGCGCGACAAACATCAGCAGAAATTTGACGAAGAACTCAACATTGTATTTTTTCTTTCAAGACCCTGGTTTGGAGCGATAACCGCACTTTCCATTTTTGTGCTGGCAAAGGCCGGTGTCCTTTTCCTTACAGATCCACCCACTCAATCCAGCAGGGCGACATTGAGCCCGTTTTTCATTTCGTTTATTGCAATCATATCAGGCCTGTTTTCCGAGCAGGCAATTCAGTCTATCAAAAAAGCCGCTGAGGACTGGTTTCGAAATCAAAATACTTTTTCAGACCGTTGGGGCATTGGGCTCCAACCCGCTCTGGAAAAAAGCGGCAGGGATATCGCACAGTTTTCGGAGGTCATGGGCGTTCCCGTCGACACGGTCAAAGACTGGTTTGACGAAAAAAAGCCCGTCGCAACCGAGATGCAAGAGAACCTAAGTGCATGGCTTGAAACTCCCGCGCGATTGTTGTTCACGGATATGCCGCCAAAGCCTGTTAGCAAGGACGATAGGCCCGAAACACCGCAAGAGTAACGCCAGGCCCTGAAAAATTTCATTCACCTGTCAATTATCATGGCAACTTGCCTATGTTAGAGCCCATGGTTAACAGCCAATTAACCTTCAAGGCATAGGATTCCCAGGAAGATTACCTGTACCCGCTGAAACAATTTTGTTTCTGCACTTGGAGTTCCGCATGCAGATTTCTCAGATTGATTCTCCAGATCATAGCCCAACCATAACGGAAGGCCTGAACCGCCAGGCTTCTGTCATAATCGGACTGCTCATACTGGGAGCGGTAGGATTGGCTTTTGCAAGCCTTGCTACCTGGACGGCAAACGATCCGAGTTTTTCCGTTTCAAATAGTAGTGAAATCAGAAATATTCTTGGATTTCCCGGTGCGGTATTTTCCGATCTGGTCATCCAGTTCCTTGGCCTCACGTCGGCCCTTGCACTTGTCCCTCCCGCGCTTTGGGGATGGACCAAATTGCTACAACAAAACATCAGTGTGTTCGGCAGAAGGATTGCCTTCTGGCTGATTTCAGTCCTGTTTCTTGCAGCAGCATTTTCCTGCCTGCCAATTCCCGGAAACTGGCCTTTGCCGTTGGGTCTGGGGGGAGTAACAGGTGATATGGTTTTATGGCTACCGGCAGCATTTGGTATCCCACCATCTGGAATATTCGCATTTCTGCTAGGTGTACCCGCCGCTCTGGCGGGTGGTTACGCACTACTGGCTGCATCGGGTATAATCTGGCACCCACCTCACAAGTCTGCAGGCGATCAATACGATTTGGACTCCCTTGCAGAAAACAACGAAGAACAAGGTCAGCCAAGCTGGTTGCTAGGAGCCATCAGTCATTACATTTACGCCTACAGATACCGCTCAGGAAAAACCAACAAGAGCCCTTCTGATGCATATGATGAGCCACAAAAACCCGGCTTTTTCGCACGATTGAACGCTGCTTTCCGTGAGCTGACAAAACCCGAGGATGATGGCCTGGATAATCTTGCGGCACCGTTTTCAAGCGTGGGACCTGACACTGAACCTGAATTCTATCACGATGGCCCGGAATACGGAGAAAACAACTACCTGGATGACGCTGTCCACACACACGATGAAGATGAGTGGGCACCTGTGGCAGCACCTGAAAAATTTGAAAACACAGCGATGGAAAATCCATTGCCACCACAAAGCGCAACACGGGTTCAGGCCATGGCTCCGCCGCCAGCTCAGTCAACACGCATTCAACGGGAAGCCCAGCCTTCCCTGATAAATACTGACTTTGAACTGCCTTCCCTTCATTTCCTGCAGGAGGTTCCGCCTGCAAACAGGGACATGCAGCTTTCCACCGAAGCGCTTGAGCAGAATGCGCGCCTTCTGGAGGGTGTGCTACAGGACTTTGGCGTCAAGGGAGAGATAATCAACGTGCGGCCAGGCCCGGTGGTAACCCTGTATGAACTGGAACCTGCGCCCGGGATCAAGTCATCCCGCGTCATAGGTCTTGCTGATGATATTGCCCGCTCAATGTCAGCCATTGCTGCAAGGGTCGCGGTCGTACCCGGACGCAATGCGATTGGAATTGAACTGCCGAACTCCAAACGCGAAACGGTTTATCTTCGGGAAATTCTGGCGAGCCAGAACTACGAAAGCTCAAAAGCAAAGCTGCCAATTATTCTGGGTAAAACAATTGGCGGCGAATCTACCATCGCTGACCTTGCAAAAATGCCACATCTGCTTGTCGCAGGTACCACAGGCTCCGGTAAATCGGTCGCAATCAACACCATGATCCTGTCCATTCTGTACCGGTTGAAACCGGACCAGGTCAAAATGATCATGATCGATCCCAAAATGCTGGAACTTTCAATTTATGACGGCATTCCCCATCTGTTGACCCCGGTCGTGACAGATCCAAAAAAGGCGGTTGTAGCCCTCAAGTGGACCGTGCGTGAAATGGAAGAACGCTACAAGAAAATGTCCAAGCTGGGCGTCCGCAACATTGATGGATTTAACGGCAGAATTGCACAGGCAAACAAAAAAGGGGAACGTATAACCCGCACAATCCAAACCGGTTTTGACCGTCATACTGGCGAGGCCATCTATGAGACTGAAGAGCTAAACCTCGAAGCAATGCCATACATTGTTGTCATCATAGACGAAATGGCCGATCTGATGATGGTAGCGGGCAAGGACATCGAGGGCGCCATCCAGCGGCTGGCACAGATGGCCCGTGCGGCAGGAATCCACGTAATCATGGCTACCCAGCGGCCTTCCGTTGATGTCATAACCGGCACCATCAAGGCAAACTTCCCAACCCGTATTTCCTTTCAAGTCACGTCAAAAATTGACAGCCGCACGATCCTGGGAGAACAGGGCGCGGAACAACTGCTCGGCATGGGTGACATGCTGTATATGGCCGGAGGCGGAAGGATACAAAGGGTACATGGACCGTTTGTGGATGATGGGGAAGTTGACAAGATTGTCCAGCATCTCAAAGCGCAGGGTGTTCCGGAATATCTCGATTCGGTTACAGAAGAGGATGAGGAAGAAGCTGCTAATGCTGCCGGTGATCCGGGAGGACTGGCTGAATCAAATGACATTTATGATCAGGCGGTTGCAATTGTATTGCGCGACCGCAAGGTTTCGACAAGCTACATCCAGCGTCGGCTCTCAATCGGATATAACCGTGCAGCTTCACTGATTGAACGCATGGAACAGGAAGGCCTCATAAGCCCGGCCAATCATGCCGGTAAACGTGAAATTCTTGTACCCGGCGAAGACGAAACCATATAATGGATAGAATGTGGTCAAAAAACCGTCATGAATTTCAAGAATAACACGATCGAGAATCAATAAAGGTGGGAAAATGCTGAAAAAACTTCTCCTTGCAACCTGCTTTCTGGTTGGAGTCGCAACCCTTTCGCCTGGCGTAAACGCCAAGGCCAATGACAAACAGGCGGCCATTGATGCGATAAGTGAGCATTTTACTTCAGTCCCCACCATGACCGGCGAGTTCATCCAGTTCGGACCCAGCGGCGAACAAACCGGAGGAACATTTTTCATTCACCGGCCTGGGAAAATCCGCTTCAATTACGAAGAGCCTTCGCCGATAATGGTCGTTTCAAACGGAAAGACCCTTGCCGTCAACAACAAAAAGCTGAAAACCTGGAGCTATTATCCACTCAAAAAGACGCCTCTGAGTTTGCTTCTCAGCAACAGTATCGAAATTGATGACAAAACCATCCGGGCGGTGGACGCCCAGGAAGACATCACAACAATTGTGATGGGTAACAAAAACATATTTGGAGATTCCGAGATCACACTGCTTTTTGATCCGCTGACCCAGGATCTTCGCCAGTGGACCATCAAGGACGCACAGGGCAAAGAAACATCCGTCATGATTTTCAATGTCGAGAAAAACATTGAAATTTCGGACTCCGTATTTCGGATAGAAAATTCCAACAAACCCCAGAATAATGAACAACGCTAGCTTGTGATTCACGGGGCTTGCATTAGACTTGTCCGGATATCAATCTGGAAGTATTCATGCCTCTCACCATAGCAACGTGGAATATCAATTCGGTTCGTCTGCGGATCGGAATAGTAGAGCAGTTTCTCAAGTCCCATAATCCGGACATTCTGTGCCTTCAGGAAATCAAGTGCCAGAATGACCAGTTTCCTGCAAAGAACTTTCACAAACTTGGGTATGAACACATCGAAGTCCATGGCCAGAAGGGATACCACGGCGTCGCCACTGTTTCGAAGAGACCCCTAAAAAATACGACCAGTACCGATTATTGCAGCATGGGTGACACACGTCATCTGGCTACGACGTTCGAGGCGGGTGGCAACGACTATCAAATTCATAATTTTTATGTGCCGGCCGGTGGCGATGAACCGGATCCAAAGAAAAATCCGAAATTCGATCACAAACTGAGATTTCTGGAGGAGATGCTGCAGCTTTCTTCAACCGACAGCGGGCTCCAGAATATTCTGGTCGGTGATCTGAACATCGCACCACACGAAAACGATGTCTGGTCGCACAAGCAGCTTCTCAAAATCGTCAGTCACACTCCGGTGGAAACTGATTATCTGGACCGAATAAGGGATGAAGGAAACTGGATTGATCTGGTTCGCCGGAAAATTCCATACGAGGAAAGACTTTATTCATGGTGGAGTTACCGGGCTCGGGACTGGAATGCTGCTGACAAGGGCAGGCGGTTGGATCATATCTGGTCTGCCCCGGAAATGGCAGAAAAACTTCATTATATTGAGGTTCTGCGAGAGGCCCGGGGGTGGGAAAAGCCATCGGATCACGTTCCGATTATCGCCCGGTTTAATTTGGACTAGCCTATAAAGCTTCAGCTGTTATCTGAGCGCCGCATTTTTTTTCCCACCGGCTCCAGACCTCTGGAAAAAGAAGTAACGCTGTCAGTGATCTTTTTTTGCAGGCCATAAGCCAATTCGGGATACTCTTCGAGAATTCGATGCATTGCAGACCGGGTAATCTTCATGAGCTGGCAATCCTCAACAACAACGGCGGTGCCGACCCGTTTGTTACTCGTGAGCACGGCCATTTCACCGATCAGATCACCGGATCGGTAAACATCCACGACAATTTCCATTCCGTTCCGGGCCTGCAGAAGTTCAATTTCTCCGCTAATAACCACAAATCCGCCATCTGTCGGCTGACCCTCATGAAAAATTCGGGCGCCGACAGAAAAGCTCAGTTTCTGACTGCCAAAAGCAAGCAATCGGAATTGTTCTTCATTGAATCCTGAGAATAGTTCAATACCGCTCAGGATTCGAATGTCGGATTCAAGAGAAATTACGGATTCCCTTCTGTGGTAAATGCCAGTCTAGGGGACTAGCTTATACCCTCCGCCTTCAGTTACAAGCAATCTTGCATTTGATGGATCGCGCTCGATTTTCTGTCGAAGCCGGTAAATATGGGTTTCCAGTGTGTGTGTCGTGACACCGGAATTGTAGCCCCACACCTGCTCGAGCAGTTCATCGCGGCCGATTACCTTTTGCTCCGCACGATAAAGATACTTCATGATTGCCGTTTCTTTTTCAGTCAGGCGTACCTTGGAACCGTCTTCTTCGGTGAGCAGTTTCTGTGACGGTCTGAAAGTATAATGTCCGACCGCGAACACTGCGTCTTCGCTTTGTTCATGGGTTCGCAACTGAGCGCGCATGCGCGCAAGAAGTACAGCGAACCGGAACGGCTTGGTGATGTAATCGTTTGCTCCGGCTTCCAGACCCAGAATGGTATCGGAATCCGTGTCGTGACCGGTGAGCATGATGATCGGCGCCTTGAAGCCGCCTTTGCGCAACACCTTCACAGCCTCCCGGCCATCCATGTCCGGAAGACCGACATCCATGATGAGCAGATCAACATGTTCCGCTCTTGCGGTTGCAACGCCTTTGGTTGCGCTGGCCTCAGTGATAACAGTGAATTCATCATATAATGCTAGTTGTTCTACCAATGCATCACGTAGATCATCATCATCATCTACCAACAGAATATTTCTTGCTGCCATAAGTTTCCTCAATCATTAAATGTTACAAATTTTGTTTTAATCGCCCAGGGTCCGATTTGGTACGAAAACAAATGGATTGCAATTAGTGACACGTGCATGTGATCTTTTTAATCAAAATGTGAAAATAAGTGAAGTCGCTGTTTTGAAAGCAAAATCATCTACACAAATCATGGTAAAACGAAAACCGGGCCGGAATCCGGCCGCTGGCCTTTTGATGATCGGAAACAGGGCAATCAGCTGCAGGCTCGGCCGCAGTGGCATAAGATGCAGAAAAGTAGAGGGGGATGGCTCAACACCTGCAGGCAAATTCGCAATTCTCTTCGGCTACTACCGAAGGGACCGGATCAGAAAACCGGCAACAAGGATAATACTCCGAAACATCAGACCTGAAGACGGATGGTGTGATGATCCCGGTTCTCCCAACTACAACAAACCCGTAAAGCTGCCACTGTCTGCTTCCCATGAAATGATGTGCAGAAATGATAGGCTTTATGATGTGTGTATTGTTCTCGACTACAACATAAATCCTGTCATCCGTCGAAGAGGAAGCGCGATTTTCTTCCACCAGACCAGCCCTGAATTGAAACCGACAGAAGGTTGCGTTGCCATTGACCCGAAAGAAATGCGCCGCCTGCTGCCGATGGTTTCAAATAAAACAGTCGTAAGGATATTGCCGTAACTTTCAACGGGCGCCGAAAATTGCGCTGCCGACCCGGACGTGCGTTGCGCCGAATTCGACGGCTGTCAGATAGTCAGAAGACATTCCCATGGAAAGTTCTTCAACGCCGGATTCCGCTGCCAGCTTTTTCAACAGCGCAAAGTGTGGACCCGGGTTTTCATCAAATGGCGGAATGCACATGAGGCCGGCAAGCTCAAGGCCTGCTTCTCGCCTGCACCAATCGCAGAATTGTTCGGCCGCGTCGGGCAAAATCCCGGCTTTCTGGGGTTCGCTTCCGGTATTCACCTGAACAAACAGTTTCAAACTCCTACTTTGTTTTTGCATTTCGGATGAAACCGCCCGCGCGATCTTTTCTCGATCAATCGTCTGTATGCAATCAAACAGGGCGACGGCATCAGCGCTTTTGTTGCTCTGTAACGGACCAATAAGATGAAGTTCAAGGTTCGGATACACATCCTTCAAAGAGGGCCATTTTCCCTGTGCTTCCTGCACACGGTTTTCACCAAATATACAGGCGCCCGCATCAATCACCGGACGGATGGCATCAGCAGCAAATGTTTTTGAAACGACAACCAATTGCGGTGTTTTGTTGCCATGCTTTGCAGCGTGATCCTTCAATCCGGTCAAGATTTCAAGGTAATTTCCGGCTGAATCCACCTTTTCATTCATGTGTTTATCCTGTTTAGGTTGACCACCACACCAAATTTTGCTGAAGGTCTCACGAACAAGCTTTCTAACAGAAACCGTAACCATGACAACCGAGCGTTATAATCCGCGAGAGACGGAACCCCGCTGGCAAAATATCTGGAATGAACAGGAACTTTTTGCAGCCGACACAAATCCTGACAATGAAAAGCCTGCATACTATGTGCTTGAGATGTTTCCCTATCCGTCAGGCAGGATCCACATGGGCCACGTCCGCAACTATGCAATGGGCGATGTTGTGGCACGCTACAAACGAGCAAAAGGTTATGAAGTTCTTCATCCGATGGGATGGGATGCTTTCGGCATGCCTGCGGAAAATGCCGCGATGCGGAACAAGACTCATCCAAAAGGATGGACCTACGACAACATTGCTGCGATGCGCAAGCAGCTCAAGAGCATGGGTCTGTCCATTGACTGGTCTCGTGAATTCGCAACCTGTGATGTCGATTACTACAAACAGCAGCAGAAACTCTTTCTGGATTTCCTGAAGCACGATCTGGTTTATCGCAAGAACGCGAAAGTCAATTGGGATCCGGTCGACATGACTGTGCTTGCAAACGAGCAGGTAATCGACGGGAAAGGCTGGCGTTCTGGCGCGGACGTGGAACAGCGCGAACTTACCCAATGGTTCTTCAAGATATCGGATTTTTCGGAAGAATTACTAAGCGCCATCGATTCACTTGATGAGTGGCCCGCCAAAGTTAAACTGATGCAAGCCAACTGGATTGGTCGTTCGCGTGGCGCGCGGATCAGGTTTCCGTTTTCAAACTCAGGTGAATTAGAAGAAAAAGAGCTTATCTGTTTCTCCACCAGACCGGATACACTCTACGGTGCCAGCTTCATGGCGATCGCGGCAGAACATCCTATTGCCCTTGAATCCGCAAAATCCAATCCGGAGCTTGCCACCTTTATTGAAGAGTGTCGCAAGATAGGAACTTCTGCAGCGGATATTGAGACGGCAGAGAAGAAGGGGTTTGATCTCGGGCTGACCGTCGCTCATCCGTTCATCGAAGGTAAAGAGCTCCCGGTTTACGCTGCAAACTTTGTTCTGATGGATTACGGAACCGGAGCAATCTTCGGCTGTCCGGCACACGATCAGCGCGACCTCGATTTCGCTCGCAAATACAAACTGGAAGTCACATCTGTTGTTGCTCAGTTCGACACGCCCGATGAGCCGGCTGAAATTGGCGATACCGCTTATGTCGATGACGGTGTTTTGGTCAATTCAGGTCCCATGAGCGGAAAACGCAAGGAAGATGCGATCAATACCGCAATTGATGTGCTTGCCGAAAGAAATTTGGCCGAAGAGGAGATTAATTTCAGACTCCGTGACTGGGGAATTTCCCGTCAGCGCTACTGGGGATGTCCAATCCCGGTGGTTCATTGTGAAGATTGCGGGGTTGTGCCTGAAAAGGAAGAAAACCTTCCCGTTGAATTGCCTGATGATGTCACATTTGACATTCCAGGAAACCCGCTCGACCGTCATCCGACCTGGCGTGATGTGCCTTGTCCGGCATGCGGCAAACCAGCCAAGCGTGAAACCGACACAATGGATACCTTTGTCGATTCGTCCTGGTACTTCGCGCGTTTCATAACACCTCAGGAAGAAGAACCAACTATTCCTGAAGCCGCAAATCGTTGGCTGCCGGTTGATCAGTATATTGGCGGGATTGAGCATGCGATCCTGCATCTGCTCTATTCCCGGTTTTTTGCGCGCGCGATGTCGATCTCCGGACATATGGACATTAAGGAGCCTTTCAGGGGACTTTTTACCCAGGGAATGGTCGTCCATGAGACTTACGGTGACAAGGACATGGGTTGGTTTCAGCCCTCCGAACTCATAATTGAGGAAACTGCCGGAAAACGCACGGCCAAACGCCTCGACAATGGAACGGAAGTCCCGATTGGCGGCATTGAGAAAATGTCAAAGTCGAAACGCAATACGGTCGATCCCGATGACATCATGCAAACCTACGGCGCTGACACCGCCCGCTGGTTCATGCTGTCGGATTCCCCACCTGACCGGGACGTGGAATGGACGGATGCCGGAGCGGAAGGCGCGCATCGGTTCGTGCAGCGCGTTTGGCGGATTGTTCAAAACTGGCGGGAAAGGATTTCATCTTCTCCAATGCCGGAAGGTTCAGTCGGTAAAGCGCTCGAAATTCGCAAGGCGTCCCACAAGACCCTGAAGGCTGTCGGTGAAGACATAGAAAAGCTGGCCTTCAACCGGGCGATTGCGAGAATCTACGAGTTCTGCAACGTGCTCTCATCCGCAAAACCCGACCAATCCTCAGCTGAAATATCATCTGCAATGAGAGAGGGAATACAGTTCCTTGTCCAATTGCTGGCTCCGATGATGCCTCATCTTGCAGAAGAATGCTGGAAAACCCTTGGAAATCAAACGCTTGTGTCAGCGAAAGCCTGGCCGGAATATGATCCTTCGCTCTCTGTCGATGACGTCATAGTCATGCCGGTACAGATCAATGGGAAAAAACGTGGAGATCTCGAAGTATCACCCGATGCCAGCGCGAAAGAAATAGAGGCTGCAAGCTTGCGCCTTGATGTGGTAGTAAAGTATTTAGAAGGCCGTGACCCAAAGAAAGTCATCGTCGTGCCGAAGAGAATTGTGAATGTGGTTATCTGATAATTTACCCCGATACAGGGCAAATGCCACACGAATCGTTGCTGTCCTGCTGTTTGCTGCACTGACCGCCTGTCAGTTTCAGCCGCTTTACGGTGAGCAATCTGCATCCCTTAGTTCGGGACCGAACCTTTCTGCCGTATCTGTTTCGCAAGTGAATTCCCGAGTGGCACAACAGGTCCGCAACCATCTGATTTTCCTGCTTCATGGCAATTCATC
>JBCCGN010000035.1:0-34433 GCA_039029255.1 Pseudomonadota bacterium
AACCTTCATGGTGACCTATACGCCGACTTTGGCGGGAGCGTTCTCGTTCGACATTGACATTGTCAGCGATGATGCGGACGAGAACCCGTATGACATTGCGGTATCGGGCACTGCGACGGGTGATCCGGAGATTGATGTCTCGTCTTCCCTGAACGGTGCGATTGCGGATGGTGGCACGGATGCACAGGGTGCGCAGATTGCAGGTGCCGCGGTAACGCTTACCTATACGATCAACAATACGGGCACGGATACGCTTAATATTACGGGCACACCGACGACAGCGAACCTCACCAATATCACCGGAGCGGTGACGGTAACGGCACCGACCTCAAATGCGATTGCACCGGGCGGCAGTGCGATGTTTGATGTGACCTATACGCCGACAATTGCGGGTGCCTTCTCGTTCGACATTGACATTGTGAATGATGATGCGGACGAGAACCCGTATGACATTCTTGTCTCCGGCACCGCGACAGGCTTCCCGGAGATCGATGTCTCTTCTTCGGCAAGTGGAGCAGTTGCCGATGGCGGCACGGATGCGCAGGGTGCGCAGATTGCGGGCGCTCCGGTAACGGTGACTTATACGATCAACAATACGGGTACGGATACGCTCAACATCACGGGCACACCGACAACGGCGAACGGTGTCAACGTGGGCATGCCGGTTGTGACGGCTCCAACGTCGAATGCGATTGCCCCTGGTGGCAATGCGACCTTCATGGTGACCTATACGCCAACGCTGGCAGGTGCGTTCTCGTTTGAGATTGACATTGTAAATGATGATGGTGACGAGAACCCGTATGACATTCTTGTCTCGGGCAATGCGACGGGCATGCCGGAGATTGATGTGTCGTCTTCGATAAGCGGTCCGGTTGCTGATGGCGGCACGGATGCACAGGGGACACCGAATGCCGGAACCCCTGTAACGATCACCTATACGATTACGAATACGGGTACGGACACGCTCAACATTACGGGCACGCCGACGACGGCCAATCTGGTCAATGTGAATGCGCCTGTGACGGTGACAGCCCCGACGTCGAATGCGATTGCCCCTGGCGGCAATGCGACCTTCATGGTGACCTATACACCAACCATGCAGGGTGCCTTCTCGTTTGACATTGACATTGTGAATGATGATGCGGACGAGAACCCCTATGACATTGCGGTCACCGGTACGGCACCGGACGTAACGGCTCCAACGGTCGACATCCAGGGCGCACCGGGCAGCCATGACAGTGCAACACCGTTTACGGTGACGATCCAGTTCTCCGAAGATGTGCAGAACTTTGTCCTTGGCGACGTCACGGTTGTGGGCGGTGCTCCGTCAAACCTCGTGATGGTCAATGCCTCGACCTTTACCGTGGATATCACGCCAGCCGGCACTGATGATCTGACGATTGATGTGGCGGGAGGTGTTGCAACGGACCTTGCGGGCAATCCGAATGATCCGGCTCCGCAGATCACCGTGCTCGGCACGATCATCGAGCAGACGCAGACCGCAATTGCCGACTTCCTCTTGAACAGGGCCAACCTGATCCTGTCGAACCAGCCTGACCTGATCGAGCAGTTCCAGGGCAACACTGGCGGCGGCGGTGAGTTCGGGGCACTGCAGCTCAATGCCAATGAGGCAAGCCAGACCTTCTCGTTCTCGACTTCTCGCTCGAAGATCCTGTCCGGTTTTGACCGGCAGCAGACAGAGCTTCTGACGGGCCAGTCAGTCGATCCGCTTGCGGTTCTGCAGGCACCTTCTTCTTCATCTTCCCCGGCAGGCCCTGCAACGGTCCCGGTCGGTGAGGAAGCCAACCTGCACAACCGGCTCGCTGATGAAGCCTCCTCCTCACATGCACTGGCGTTTGGCGGCAATGAGGATGATGCATCCGACAACAGGGGCATCCGTTCGGTCCTGAGGTCTCTCGGCACCAACAGTCGCGATGACACACAGGGAGCCGATGCGGTCACGGATGACGGGGTTGCGCCATCGCGGGCGGGCACCTGGGATGTGTGGCTTGAGATCTACGGTTCGCGCAGCACGTCAGACACGTCCGAGAGTTCGCTTGGGGTCGGTTATGTGGGCGCCCATTATTTTGTCGACGACTATACGCTGGTCGGCCTGCTTGGCCAGATCGACTGGGCGGACGAGAGTAACTCGGCGACCAATTCCAGTGCTGACGGTGTCGGCTGGATGGTTGGTCCGTATATTGCCGGTCAGGTGCCGGGTGAGCCGCTTTACTATGAGGCCCGCGTTGCCTACGGCCAGTCCGACAATGACATCTCCCCGCTCGGCACGTTTACCGACGCCTTCGAGACCACCCGCTTCCTTGCAAGCGGACGGGTGAGCGGATCGTTTGTCTACAGCGATTACACGATCAGCCCGGAGGCACGTGTCTCCTACTTCGAGGAGACCCAGGAGAGTTATACCGACTCACTCAACAATGTGATCCCCGAGCAGACCATCTCGCTTGGCGAGGTCCGGTTCGGGCCTGAAGTCTCACGCACGTTCACGCTTGAGGACGGCATGCAGCTTGAGACGGCAATCGGAGCCTCTGGCGTGTTCAACTTCGCCGTGGATGACAACAATGCGAGCCAGGGCTTCGGGCTTGGCAATGAGGACTTCCGCGCTCGCCTTGACGGCGGCTTTGCCCTGATCGGTCCAGACGGCATGCAGTTCACAATAACCGGCTTCTATGACGGCCTCGGAATATCCGACTTCGAAAGCTACGGCGGATCCGTAAGAGTAGTCGTACCGTTCAATTAAGGCGTATCGGTGAGCGACATCCGGAACAATTCAACCGTTGACTGGTGATTTGCCATTCTGCGAGGCATCACCTCTTGGCAACAAAACCGTCAGAATAGTGCCAGCGACCGGATTCGGTCTCTTTGGTTTCATCCTGATATGTTTTGATTTCAAGGACCTTAAATCCTTCATCATTGATAACAGCTGCCTCATAGGTTTCCGTGCAATTCCCCAGATCGGATGACTGGAAGAACCCGTCCTTGGACAATGAAAACACAGTCAGGTTTCCTGAGCATGCGTTGCCGCCATCCCAGTGATGAATGACGGTTACTTCCTCTGCATCGTCCAGCTTGTCGGAATAAACCAGTGTCAACTTCTGTTTCAGGGAGAAGTCGCGCAAAACAGCGCCATTGATGCTGACGCGGGGCTGGGAAACACCATCTTCGGAGTATGATTGTTCAATTTCCAATACGTTGCCGCTGTCTTTGGATACGTGTTTGAAACTCTCTGCATGGGCGAATGTGGAAGCAACAAGAACAGAGAGGAATGTCGTTGAATAAAGAAGCGGTTTCATACTGTTTTTCCCATTTCGATTTGTATGGAACATAGGGCAGAACAAATGAATTGAACATGAACAATTTTGCAACATTCATGCCATGTTCAGGCGTCAAAAATTAATATGCTTCAAGCCGCAAATGTGGTTCTATATTTAAGAACAAATCAACCTCGTGGGGGAACCAATGAAGAAATTTCTTTTACTGACCGCAACACTACTCGCAATGAACACAAGTCCGGTAATTGCTGGAGACAAGGTTGACTTTTCTCAATATGCACAGTCACCAGCGGCACTTTCAGCAATCGCCAGCGCCGTTTCAGCGGCAGGAGGGTGCAGTGTTCCGCTGACGTTTGAGGAGACCAAATCGGATGGCGAGCGGGTGCTAGGCGTTCGTTGTCAAGGAACAGAGGATGATGAAGTTTCGATTTTCATCCGCTTCATGGATGATGGATTTTCACTTCTTCCTGTGAGCTTTGAATACGCAGGCTGAAACATGAAAACATTTCGGGTTGGAATGATTGCGGCTGCCTTGTTGGCTGCATCCACTCCTGCACTTTCGCAACAGATAAATCTGATTGAACAGGCGGTAAAGTTGGAGGGTAATTGTCAAAACCCTGACAAATCCGTCTTGAAACTTCTTGTCGACGGTGACCCCACAACCGGCTTAAGCGCTAGACCATCCGGTCTTTGCGAATTTGTATTCCGGTTTGACGAAACTGTAGTCGCATCAAACGCCCTTCTGAACACCATTGATCCGGAAGAAGGAAAGGCGAATGCCGCAAATCTGATTACGATCTGGGGCAGTCATCAGTCTTTCGGGAACGCCTTTTATAAGCTCGGGCAGCGGGATTTGTCGGCAAGCAGTGATGGCATTGCAGTTTTCAGTTTTGATGAAGCCGTAAAGTTGCGCTCGTTGAAAGTAATAATGGAAAAGGCCGGAAAGGGCGGATGGGAGAAGCACAGTAATCCCCGTGATGTAAGATTGACGGATATCGCCCTGATAGGTTTCTCAGATGCAGATACCTCCGGCCGCTGGCCCCAACCACCCGTGCCTCCGTTGTCCGGGAAATCCGACCCTCTGGCTGACGGTCAGCAAACCCGGTGTGATGAGCTGGCCGGGTTTCCTTACAATCCTGACAGCAATGGCCTGGGTCGCAGCGATACAGACATAAATGTTCCGGAAGCTCTTAGCGAATGCGAGATTGCAATTTCCAGATTTCCGGAAAGCATGCGTCTGGCCGCGAACCTCGCCAGAGTCGAATTGCTCGGCGAACGCAACCCACGGGCTATAGCGCGCCTCACCTCTCCTTTGTTGGTTGACTATGCCCCGGCCCAGTATCTGTTGGCGCAAAGCTTTGACAATGGATCCGGTGTTCAGAAAGACGAACAAAGGGCAGTAGATCTGTATAAAAAGTCCGCAGCGCAGGATTTTGGACCGGCACTTTATCACCTTGCAAAGCAGGCAGTTACAGAAAAGGGCAAAAAAATAGCTTCTGAGGATCAGACGAATGTCGATGGATCAGTTGAGCCAAATCTGAAACGGGCAATTGAAATTGGCTATCTGCCCGCTGCCTCAGAATATTTTGAGCATGCCTTGAAATACGACCTGATAAAACCGAAAGAAGCATACAGTCTACTGGAAGCGGCTACCGAGCAAGGTGATGCTTTTGCTTTGGGCAACTATTCCACCAATCTGCACAATGCTTACAGAATCAGGCAGCGCGCAACTGATTCACTTTACTATGAATTGAAACATAGCCAACTGAATGACTTTAATGCGATGACCAACTATTCACGCGGACGATCAGCAAAAAACTGGGAATATTGGCGCCGACGCGGTGCCTATGCAGCGAATTTCTATACCCTGGAACATCTTGCGAAAATGCTTGAAGCAGGCGAACGTCGACAGTTCCTGTCGGAGCTCTCTTTCGAGAAAGCCATGGGGGACGCAAAGGATGGCGATCACTGGGCAATGGAGTGGGTGGCACAATATTACATCAGCGGCTTCGGCGTCGAGAAAAGCCTGGTCGAAGCGCGAGTGTGGCGGTGCCGGGCGCGAACAGCCGGTAACCCTCTGGCGATAGTCAACAAGTTACCGGATACTCAAGGACAATCAGAAAATGCCACCTGCTGATGAGAACATCGATAACGCGCCGTCACCGAACAATAAGTGGCGTATTTATGGCGCCGGCTCGATCGCCATAATTGTTCTCCTGTTCCTCTTTTTCTGGCTGTCTGGAGGTGAACCAGGTGAGAGCATTCGTGAATTGCTTGTGCAATCCCGGGATCATTATGAAGAAAAATACGAGAATGTTTCTGAGTTGGCGAAGTCACTGGAAACGCCAGACAAAGCACTGGAATTTGCAAGGAACAAGATTTCTGTCTCGATCTATGAAGGTCGGTTGCAGACGCCGGAAGAAGTGCTGAAAACCCGCATCGCGAATCCGGCAGACAAGGCAATTTTCCTTAAAGCACTGCTGGAAGAATTGCAGGTCACCACCACTGCGAAAGCGACCGGCTTCCCTGAAGATGCTCGAAAATTCCTTGTTATTGAAAACGAAGTGGATGAAAAAACCTTACCCGAATCCCTCCGAGAACTGATGACCAGAATTGGCTATCAGGGTGACGATACAGAAGATCACATCAAGTACCAGCTTGGCCTCGTGATCGAAAATTTGCAGGAAGGTCGGAAACTGGTGGACGCTGCCGCAGCGCGGGCAGGTGGTCTGATCGATCTGGAGGGAAAATCATCAGCGCAACCGGTTTTCCTAGACTGGGTCTGGCTTGAGGGAGCCGACGGGAAAATATACGATCCGATTTTGGAGGGGCGTGATCGTCCTGAAACATTCCGTGTTTATAATGATAGTCCGGCGGTTTCGCGGTTTTCACTACATGGGGTAAACTCATATGGTGAAGTTGGTGAAATGATTGCATGGGAAGGAAACGCCTATGGTCAACCGGTTTCCGTGACATTTGTTCCTGCCGTTGATACGGCTGGCCGTCTTGCAGGTGATCCTGACATGTCGGATGTCGAAGTCTGGGCACCGGTCTTATCCGTTGGTGCAGACGCCAAGTTGGGTTCCGCGGTAAATCGAGAAGGAGATGTAGCGCCGCTGGAGTTAATTGAATCTCTTCTTTCAGGAGACGGGGTTCCGGAGTTTTCGGCACCAAAGGTCAACAGTCTCGAGATCCGCTCTGTGAATGTTTCTCAGTGGCCACGGGTAAATCTTGGTCTGGCTGCATCCGTCCAAGGCACCCCGCGCTGGCACGGCTCGCATTTCTCCGTGACGATTGCTGATCAAAATCCACAAGTCAGAATAGAGCAGCCATTTTCCAATCAGACCAATGCCATAATTCTTGCTGACCAGTCAGGCAGTACATTGGAAAACGACTATCATCAGTGGATCAAACGATTTGGAAAGACGCTTGCATCGGGACTCTCGTCGCAACAGCGATTTGCGATCGCGACATACGGATATCAGCCGGTTTTTCACAAGCTGTTCGACAATTTCAAACTGGAGGGTTACCCGCAGACCGCTTATGAAGCGGCATGGGATCAGCCGGTAAGGGGACAGATGGATTTCACAACAGCACTGGATCATGCGCTCAATGCTGTTTTGGTGGAACTCGGAAACAAACCGGGGGAACGGACAGATATTATTTTGCTAACCGACGGGAAAGCGGGACGGCTTACCGACGATGAATGGTTTGCAGAACTTGGGACCATAACGAAACGGGCCCAGGAACTTAAAGCTTCCATCAGCCCTGTTGTGATGGGAACTTCCAGTGCAGCCAATCTGGCGAAGGTTGCCAGGGAAACGGGTGGAAAGCTGATAAGGATAACGCAACCAGGCGTTATTGACAGTCAGGCTTCGGCGCTTGCCAATGAATTGGCGGGCGGCATGGCTATTAGTTTCAGGATGCCCTTGGAACCCGATTTCAAGACAGATGAAATTGTACCCTTTGAACTGGCACTTGAAGGGTTTGATGGTAATGTTGCTTCCCGGCTGACGGTTCCTGAAGCCATCAATCGCCGGGAACCGGGAATTTACCTTAACGTCAGTTCAGGCGGTAACAGCACTTCAAGGCCGATAGTCGCGCTTGGCGAAAAGTATAAATACCCGCAAATGACTGGAAGTTATCGTGTGTATTTGGCAGCTGGCCGCTACAACACAAACCAACTTTTGGCGGGCCGTTTGAACAACTGGATCACCTACTATGACATCGAAACCGACAACGATGCCGAACTTGAAAAAGCAGCACAGTCTCCCCGGATTTCTGTTGCCGAAATGCAAACGATAAACGGACTTTCCAACGCAGTGGGATTTGGCCTCACCGCAGAGCAGAATGTGCGTTTCCCACTTCTGGCAGTCAAAAGATCATACGCAGAAGATCTGGAAGGCGGTGATGGTGAACAGGTGGCGATTGTTAATGAACTAGATGCGCCGGCCTGGTCGCCTCTTACAGCAAACGCGGCTGCGAAACTTGAAGTTGCCCGCGCAGGTCTGCTGCTGAACGATATTGAATCGAGACTGAACAATTCCGGTGAAAACCTGACTCGCGATTTCGCAGAAGCCAGTGATGTGATTTCTGTGACTACGCAAAGCGAAACATCGGTTTTGATAGATAACTCCTCACTTGCAGGGTCTTCTGACTCGCAGATTTTCCGTCATTCCGAAAAAGACAATGTGTTCTGGCATGGCCGTGCAAATACCGGCCAGTGGCGCGGCTTTGGTATCTGGGATGATATACCGCTGAAGGGCTCCCGTGATGTGGAAATTGCTGCCCGATTTGCTGACATTCAAACAGCAATTGGAGCTTACAATTATTCGGTCAAGCAGTCTGCTGCGCTGGGCGCGGCCCTTACCGGTGCTGAGGCGGCTGCGGCAATGCCGGCCGCAGTTGCGCTGGGAGGTCTCATTGCATTCAAGTCCGAAGAACTCAAACTGTGGTGCTATTCAACGATAATGCTCGGCTATGTAAACGAAAGCATTGCCGGTGAAGAAGATGCAATTCTGGACAAGAGTGCGAAAGCTGCTGAAGCACGCGCTGCAAAGCTTTGCAAAATGGACGGTGGTCCTCAGGACTTCGGCAAAAACGCATTCAAGGCTGCTGCAAAAGCCTTTCTGGAAGAATGGGCAAACCAGCATGAAATTCCTCAGGCTGAAGACCCGACTGCCAATCTTAGGGATGCCTATGACAAGGCGCAGCGCATGTACAAGCACTTTTTCCCTGAGTTGAAAAAGGGGGAGAAACCAGGTTCCAAGGACAGGCTTCAGATGCTCATCAGTGCAATCGACAAATATGGTAATGGAGATGGCCCAACTTTACAGACCCAACTGGTGGACAAGGGATTTAAATGGGGCACTTCAAGTTTCAGCCCCAAGTTTCGGGAGAACATGGTCAGCGCCATTGCGGCTGAAATAAACTGATCTCAATTGTTGAATCGAAGGTATCGGTCCTGAGATGCCACACGGCTGAAACGCCTGTCATTCCGGTCGCGAAATAGAATACCTGATAGGCAACCTGACCGGACTGGTGTTGCCACTGTCCGGCAACCATTCCGGCTCGTGAGTGTACTCAAAATGTTCAAGATTGTTGACCAGTGCGGTTAGCGCTGATGCCATATCGGTTCGGGCCATCTGGGCGCCGATACAATGATGGGCGCCCCCGCCAAATCCGAAATGAATTTTGCGTTTCCTTGTGATGTCAAAGGCTGGATTTTTGCAGATTGACGGATCCCGCGCCGATGCGTGTACGAGCATGTGTAGCGTCTCGCCGCGTCTGATGTCCTGTCCCTGAAATTCGAAATCTTCGACCGCTTCTCGGGTTGCCCAGGTTGTTGTGGGCCACGCACGAATTATCTCCTCGATTGCCTGGGGAACAAGGGATGGCTGATTTCGCAAAATCTGCCACTGATCCGGATGCTGAATGAAAAGACCCATGGCAAAGCCGAGTTGTGAACGCGTGGTGTCCACACCACCGAATATCGAAATCACCACCAGATCAAGCAATTCCTGATCGGTTATATCACCGAGTTTCTCCGCTTCCTTGACCAACCGGGCTACAAAACGGGTCTGATCCTTTCCGCTTCTTGCCCGCTCGATCAATTGTGTCGACAGGATCATCAACCGGTCGCATGCCGCGTTGAAAGTACTCTCATGTAATTCACAATCGACTCCCATGGCGAGACCAAGGTCCGAGGCATCGCTCGAAAGGGTATCCCAGTGTTCATTGTCCAGTCCCAGTAGCGCACAAATTGCTAGTCCGGCGAACGGAACCGAGAAATCCCGCATGAACTCGCAAGTCTCATTATTACGAAGGTCAGCTATAAGACCGTCTGAGATACGATCAAATTCCGGTTTGAGGGTCTCTATGAATTCCGGAGCAAGCGCCGGCATTGCGATACTGCGCAGCTTTCGGTGAGTTTCGCCTTCCTTTGAAATCACGCTCCGGCTCCAGAACTCGGCAAAACTCCCGCGAAGCCCATTGATTTCAGGCCAGGCGTAGCTGCCTTGTCGAAGTCTCTTGTCACGCAGCAAAAGGCCGACTTCCCTGTGCCGTAAAACAGCGTATCCGAAAGGGGTCTGTGCACACCAGTGCCGGTCTCGAGCATCCCTGACTGATTTTGAACGGGTGGAAAAACCTGAGGCGCGAAAATCCAGATAAGGAATTTCACTGCCAACAGTCATGTCAGAGCCTTTTCTCGATGGCATCCCAGACCAGTGCGGCGATATCGGTGCCGGAAAACTTCTTGACCTCACGGATGCCGGTTGGTGATGTGACATTGATTTCTGTCATATAGTCGCCGATTACATCGATGCCGACAAAAATAAAGCCCTGCTCTTTAAGAACAGGCGCAATGCGTTCGCATATTTCCCGTTCCCGGTCAGTCAGATCCGAATGTTCTGCTCTGCCACCCACATGCATGTTTGATCGCGCATCATTGGCTGCCGGAACCCTGTTGATCGCACCAACCGGCTCACCATCAACCAGAATGATACGCTTATCGCCGCCGCGCACCTCTTTTAGGTAACGTTGGGCAATCATCGGCTCGCGGAATTGTTGATCAAACATTTCCAGAAGGGAGGTGAAATTCATATCTGTTTCCGGAAGCAGAAAAACACCCGCGCCGCCGTTCCCGAACAACGGCTTGATGATGATATCGCCCATTTCTTTCCTGAAATCCGCAATGGCCGCGAAATCTCTGGTTATTAGTGTTTCCGGCATCAGGTCTGCGAATTCAGTTACTAAAATCTTCTCTGGCGCATTTCTAACGGAAGCCGGATCATTGACCACAAGCGTTTCGGGATGAATACGCTCGAGGATATGCGTTGTGGTGATGTAGGCCATGTCAAATGGCGGATCCTGCCGGAGCTGGATTACATCAAGCGTCGAGAGGTCCGTATCCTCGGCTGGGCCGAGTTCGAAATGATCTCCTTCGACATCTTTCAGGGTCATCGATTCAACCTTTGCCCGAACCTTGCCGTCCCGCAACTGAAGGCGATCCGGTTCCCAGTGAAAGAGGGAATGGCCGCGTTTCTGCGCCTCAAGTCCGAGCGCGAAGGTAGAGTCCCCGCCAATGTGTATCGAGGATACGTGGTCCATCTGAAAGCCGACTTTAAGGCTCATCGATTAATCTCCGGTTCATTCAGAATCAAGCCGCCCGCCGACAATTGTTAAATTCCGGTACAAGCCACTACTGCAAGCTCTCTTTCACATATTTCATAAAGTGGGAAACATCCGGGGTTTTCATTTCCGGATCTTTGCCAAGATCATCCCAGACGCGAAGCCGTACCGCCTCGGCATAATATGTGTTTGCTTCAAATTCCCTTACTTCCTCCTCAGACATTGGTCCGCCTTGAAGCTTCAGGGTATGAACAGAAGCAGGAGAAAGTTTTGAGAGGTAGTTCCCGTCGGTTGCACACAGATAGCGTTTTGCTGCCACATGCAGTTTTACCGGCTGGGTCACCGCTTCGCTGAAATACCGTTCCAGGAAAACTTCTCCAAGATCTTCGTGATAGAGGTCTTCGCCCCTTTCCAGTCCGGCCTCGAATTCCGGTTCCAGAAGGTGACCGATGTCATGAAGCAAGCTCGCGGCGATCAGTTCCGATGATGCGTTGTCCAACTCGGCAAGGGTAGCACATTGCAACGCATGCTCGGTTTGCGTAACCGCCTCACCGCCGTAAAGACCAGTGCCGTTCTTCGTAAGCATGGATTCAATTTGCTCGAGAATTTCAGTCATCATTCGTTCCTCATGACATGCGGATTTAGCTCAACCGGAATTCGGTAAAATTTACTCAGCCGTTACTTACAAGATAACGCACCAGATCAACCAAATTTTCAACTGAAAATTTCACGCTTCATACCGGTAGACCTCTTGCTCTCAACTCGCCAGCAAGGTCTGTTTCGGGCTGGAACAGCACACAATCGAAGCCGAGACTGCTCGCAGTTTCTACATTGTCCGCCCTGTCATCAATGAAAATACAGGCAGCGGCTTCCAAATCGTTCCGATTCAGAAACAGCTCAAAAATGTCCGGATCGGGTTTGATCATCTTCACTTCTCCGGAAACCACTGAATCCACAAAATGAGTCTTTAAAAACGGATATGTGGTTGTGGTTTCCTGCCAGCGCTGAACTGCAAAATTGGTAATTGCATAGACCGGCACTTCTGATTCACGCAGTTTATTCAGGACTTTTACATTGTCGGTAATTTCACCGCTTATCGACAGGTGCCACTTATCGTTGAAATATCTTATTTGTTTTTCCCATCGTGGATAACTTGCACTGAGCGACTGGACGGCCTCTTCCCAGTCGCGACCCCGGTCAAGCGAAAGATTCCATTCATGAAATTCGATTTCTTCAAGAAAGGCGGTTATGCGGTCGTCATCTTTGAACAAATCCCGGAAAACGAGATAGGGATTCCATCCTATGAGGACATTACCGACATCAAATACAACAGCTTGCACTTTATATCCCTGAAATGCTTGCGAGATGGCATTATGTTTATACTGCGAAGGAAATTCAATTCCAAAACAGACGCTTACCGTTAGGCAGGAATTTTGGTCGCAACCATGTGCAAACCGCCTCCTGGTTGTGTGGTTAATCTCTGTAGCGGCCACGGCTCCGGCGCGCCTGGCGCCATATCAAATCGGAAACGTGACATCATGGTCGCCAATATGATGATGGCTTCCTGAATGGCAAAACTTGAACCGATGCATACCCGCGGTCCGACACCAAAGGGCAGGTATTGAAACCTGTCAATTTTTTCACGGTTGCCGGGTAGGAAACGAGAGGGCATGAACGCATCAGGATTCTCCCACAACATTCTGTGTCGATGCAGTGTCCATGGCATAACCAGACACTGGGATCCTTTCGTAATGGTCGTATTCTTCCACTTGATATCTTCAAGCGCTTCACGGCTTATCACCGGAGCGGGGGGATAAAGCCGCATCGCTTCATCAAAAGCAGCGCGTGTGTGAGG
This sequence comes from Pseudomonadota bacterium, assembly GCA_039029255.1. Taxonomy (GTDB): domain Bacteria; phylum Pseudomonadota; class Alphaproteobacteria; order Rhizobiales; family Rhizobiaceae; genus JAALLB01. Next base: position 12,778 of record JBCCGN010000035.1, read on the forward strand.
CATCCGATCCACCCAATCGAGCGGATTGGCACATCTGGCTACAATCTCCCTTGCTTCTGCTTCCACCTTCTCACGTTCATGCGGCGCTTTTGCAAGGAGATAAAGCGTCCAACCCAATGCCCGGGCAGTCGTTTCATGGCCCGCGCCGATAAAGGTGATGACATTGTCTTCAACTTCCTGTCGGCTGAGACCATCGTCACCTTCGGCGCGCAAAAGCAAGGTCAGAAAGTCGTCCGGCACATTTTTGCCGCGCTTGATTTTGACGACCCGCGCATCAATGGTCTCTCGAACTATCTTTCGGAAATATCGTAACACGCCTCGACCTGTAATGTGTTTTATGCGCGGCACCCATTCGGGAACATTGATGATGTCAAATGGGTCGACCCGACCGACTGTTTCAAACAATCGCTCGATCATATGTTCGAACTGCTTGACGTCTCCTTCTATTTCGTTGGTGAAGAGCGTTTCCGCAAGCACGTTGAAAGTAAGCTCGGTCATGTCTTTTGCAATGTCATGCCGGGCGTTTGTATCCTCATACTTGCTGACATATTCCTGTGATACGCGCAGCATGCCTTCGGCGAAACCATGTATGTTTTTTGGCGTAAATACCGGAGCCATTGCCTTGCGCGAACGTTTCCAAACCGGATTTTCAGCCGTCAGCAAACCATCCTGAAGAATTGGTCGCAAGACAATCTGACGGGTTTTGGCAAATTTGAAAGACTTGGTTCGTTCCACCAGTATGAGCCTTATCAATTGCGGGTCGTTGGCCACCAGCAAGGGCCCTCCGATCCCCGATGAAATGTAGACATATGGTTCCCGATAGGAGTGAGCCCCCCACAGCTCAATTGGATTGTTGTAGACGATCTGGAACATCTTGAGCATGTTCGGTGGCTTTGTGCGGGGCACCGGAGCGGGCGGTATGAAAGGCGAAGGGGTGGTGTCCATTTACGGCTCCTCTTCGTTCAAAGATAGGCCAGCGCCGCGACAAATTCCATACGCCCGAAGGACGCATTTACGACTGCTTCGCCACACACTGGAAAACCCTGTCCCGGATTTGGATTTTGGGCTCAAAAAGCCTATATCTATAGGAGAATGACAGGAGCGATTCGCATACAGTAATGCGGTCGAAGAAAAAGCGGCAACCAGATGACAGAAACCTCTGAAAATCCAGAAGAAAACGGCGCTGACGCCGTAGAGTATGGTGCCGATTCCATTAAGGTACTCAAAGGGCTTGATGCAGTCCGCAAACGCCCCGGCATGTACATAGGCGACACCGATGACGGATCAGGCCTTCATCACATGGTTTATGAGGTCGTCGACAACGGGATTGATGAGGTGCTGGCTGGCCATGCGGACCGCGTCACAGTTGCGCTCAATCCGGATGGGTCGGTTTCTGTAACAGATAATGGCCGTGGCATACCTGTAGGAATTCACGAAGAAGAAGGAATTTCGGCTGCCGAAGTCATCATGACCCAGCTTCATGCCGGCGGTAAGTTTGACCAGAATTCCTACAAGGTATCCGGCGGTCTTCATGGTGTCGGTGTATCGGTTGTAAATGCGCTGTCCGTTTCCCTGAAGCTCAAGATCAAGAGAGATGGTGAAATTCATGAGATGAGCTTCACCCACGGGGTTTCTGACGGGCCTCTTGCGGTAACCGGGCAATGTGGCGATGAAACGGGAACGGAAGTCACGTTCACGCCTTCTGTAGAAACATTCACCATGGTCGAATTTGACTATAAGACGCTTGAGCACAGGCTGCGTGAACTTGCGTTCCTCAATTCTGGAGCACGTATTATCCTTTCGGACAAGCGCGGCGCCGAAGACATAACAGAAGAACTCTACTACGAGGGCGGGCTTGAGGAGTTCGTCAAGTACCTTGATCGTACGAAGAATGCCTTGATAGAAAGTCCGATTTATCTGAAATCAGAAAAAGATGGAATAACCGTGGAAGTGGCGCTTTGGTGGAACGATTCCTACCATGAAAACGTGCTCTGCTTCACAAACAACATCCCACAGCGTGATGGTGGTACGCATTTGGCCGGATTCCGGGGTGCACTGACCCGTCAGGTCAACGGTTATGCCGAGAGTTCCGGCATGCTGAAAAAGGAAAAAGTGTCATTATCCGGTGACGACTGTCGCGAAGGTCTGACCTGTGTTCTGTCCGTTAAGGTACCTGATCCGAAATTTTCTTCACAGACAAAGGACAAACTGGTTTCTTCAGAAGTACGACCTGTGGTCGAGAGCCTTGTCAACGAGTCGCTGAACGGCTGGTTGGAAGAAAATCCCAATGAAGCGAAAATGGTGATCACCAAGGTTGTGGAAGCTGCCGCTGCACGTGAAGCAGCACGCAAGGCACGGGAGCTCACGCGTCGCAAGGGCGCTCTCGATATCGCGTCATTGCCCGGAAAGCTTGCGGATTGTCAGGAGCGTGATCCTGCGAAGTCCGAACTTTTTCTGGTTGAGGGGGACTCGGCCGGCGGGTCAGCCAAGCAGGGGCGCAACCGGGCCAACCAGGCCGTGCTGCCGCTTCGAGGCAAAATTCTCAATGTGGAGCGGGCTCGCTTCGACAAGATGTTATCGAGTCAGGAAATTGGGACGCTTATCACAGCACTTGGAACCGGAATCGGAAAAGACGAATTCACGATTGAAAAATTGCGGTATCACCGGATCATTATCATGACCGATGCGGATGTTGATGGCGCACATATCCGGACTTTGCTTCTTACATTTTTCTTTCGTCAGATGCCGGAGCTGATCGAACACGGCCACCTCTATATCGCCCAGCCCCCGCTGTACAAGGTGACCCGGGGGAAATCGATGCAGTATCTCAAAGACGAGCATGCACTGGAGGATTTTCTGATTGAAGGCGGGCTTGAAGAGACGCGTCTTCAACTGTCGGACGGCGAAGTCCGGTCCGGCACAGATCTGCGTGATATCGTGTCGACAGCTTTGAGGGTAAAGGCACTGATCAACGGACTGCACACGCGTTACAACAAGGATGTGGTAGAGCAGACAGCCATCGCAGGTGCTTTGAACCCGGAGATGATTGGAGATCCTCAAAAAGCTGCTCAGGCAGCCACCTACGTTGCCAGACGACTTGATGCGATTTCAGAGGAAACCGAGCGTGGGTGGCAGGGCTCGGTGAGCGAAGAAGGCAACCTCAATTTTGAAAGAATGGTGCGCGGAGTAAAAGAGGTTGCCCAGATTGATATGGCGTTGATTGATTCTTCCGATGCTTTGCGGCTGGATGGTTTTGCCGCACCGTTGCAGGAAATTTACGGCAAGCCGCCAGCGTTTCACCGCAAGGACGCAACTGTGTCGATTTCCGGGCCACGCGCCTTGCTGGAGAACGTTTTTGAAGCAGGTCGCAAGGGCATAACACTACAACGTTATAAAGGACTCGGGGAAATGAATCCCGACCAACTTTGGGAAACAACCCTGGATCCCGACGCGCGTTCTCTTTTGCAGGTGAAGGTCAATGAAGCAACGGACGCGGATGATCTGTTTACTAGGCTGATGGGTGAGGAAGTCGAACCGCGCCGTGATTTCATTCAGTCCAACGCTCTCAATGTGGCGAACCTGGATATTTAATCTCCCCGATCAAACTTGTGAGGGAAAAGCGGGTTGAGTACGTCAGATGGCTATCTGCCGATTCCGAAATTCGCCATATTTGCGTGAAAACAGAATCCTTAAGGCTTTTTAAAGATTTAGATAAGATTTTAATGTCTGGCTTCCCACTACCTTTCAGGAACAGGTTTTTGCGTCCTTTATTTGTTTTGCTGCTGGCTGTGATTCTCAATGCCTGCACGGCTGCACCGAACACGGTGCTCGATCTTGGCGTTGCGATTCAGGCTCCGCGATTTGGTGATACCGATCCAGTCGACTGGCCTGGCAGGACCCCCAGCCATTATCCTGTCCACGGGATAGATGTCTCAAGGTATCAGGGTGATATCGACTGGCGAACAACCAAGCGCGGTGGTGTAGCCTTTGCCTTCATAAAGGCGACGGAAGGCGGTGATCATCTGGATAAACGCTTCCGGCAGAACTGGTACGCTGCAGGTCGGGCAGGGGTTCCGCGCGGTGCTTATCATTTCTATTATTTTTGCCGAACTGCGATAGAACAGGCCCGCTGGTTCATTCGCAACGTGCCTCGCGACCCAAAAGCGCTACCGCCGGTACTGGACATGGAATGGAATCATGGTTCCCGCAGTTGCAAGAAAAAGCCTTCCGCCCACAAAATCCGGTCTGAAATGCGTACTTTCCTGCGAATGGTGCACCGGCATTACGGCAAGCGGCCGCTGATTTACACAACCGTCGACTTCTACAAGGACAATCATCTTGGCCTCATTCTTGATTATGAATACTGGTTGAGATCCGTCGCTGACCATCCATCCAAACGGTATCCGGGTCAGCGATGGTCTTTCTGGCAATATACCGGAACCGGCCAAATTCCGGGAATTGAGGGCGAAACAGATATCAATGTATTCGCCGGATCCACGTCTGCATGGCGCCAATGGGTGGAAGCACGAACAGCCCATTAGGCGGACAGTTTCCGGTACAGAGCGTGCTGTTGCTTCGTGAATTCAGGAAGAACACTGCCGGAAGTTGTTTCTCGGATGTTAACCAATTAAAGTTACTCTCCGGCCCAATATTGCAAGGGGGTCAGGATGTCCAAACCACATCGGATATGTGCAATCTCAAACGTAGCCAACTTCAGCGGAAGAATCTCACCGCCATTGGTTCCGGCTGGCAGACCATCAGGGACTTGCAATTTCGGTTCAGCCTTCTTCGGTTTCCCAAGAAACGTAGTTTCGAATGCGAAGCCTCTGCTGAAAAGATAGCGGAGAAAAACAGAGGTGAAGAACCGGGTGGACAACATACAGTCTGGTGAAATTTCGCAAGTGAGACTGCCCCGCAAGGAGCAACTGCGCAGCCAGTTGTCATTCCCTCTCGCTTCAATCATCTTTCTGGCGGTTCTGATTTCCTCCGGGATTGCATCCTGGGCCGGTTTTCATCGGGAATTCAATCAGCAAGTTAATCTACTGCAAGGCACCGCGAAGGTATTTTCCGCATCGCTGGCTGAACCATTGTTTGAAAAGGATCGAAGAAGGGTTCAACTTGCTCTTACGGCGATCGGGAAGTTTGAAAACCTGAAATTCGCTTCAGTGCTTTTGGCAGATGAAACGCCTTTTGCGGAAATGGGCTTTGAAAGCATGCTGCAGAAAAACCTGCAGCGTTCAGACTATCAGTCAGGTCTTAGCATATATACGAAAAATGTCTGGCTTGAGGATACCGTTGTCTACTCCGGTCAGGGTATCGGCTATCTGAGAATCCTTGCTGATGTATCTGATATCTGGAACAATTTCTTCTGGAACTTGCTTGCCAACATTCTGGCAGCGGCCGCATCGGCTTTTGTGGCGGCCCGCTTCTCATGGATCATCATTTCCAGATTGACCAAGCCGATTACCAATCTTTCAAATCTCATGGCACGTCTGGGTGGCACCGGCGATTACGCGGTAAGAGCGTCCGAAGATGTGAAAGGTGAAGCAGGCCTTCTGGCAAAATCTTTCAACAATATGTTGGCAGACATTGAAAACCGCGATTTTGCTTTGCGGGAATACCAGCTGACGCTGGAGACACGCGTAGAGGAACGAACGCGCCAACTTTCAATAGCAAAGAATGATGCTGAGCAGGCAAATGCCGCAAAATCAGATTTCCTGGCGACTATGAGCCATGAAATTCGTACTCCGATGAACGGTATGCTGCTTATGTCGGAGCTCCTTGCTGGAGCCAATCTTGCCCCGAAACATCAACGTTATGCGGATGTAATTGTCAAATCCGGTAAAAACCTGCTGACCATAATAAACGACATTTTGGACCTTTCAAAAATTCAGGCGGACCGGTTGGAGCTCGAAAGGATTGATGTTGAAATAAAGGAACTTGTCGAAGACGCAATGAGCCTCTTCTGGCAGAAGGCGCGGGAGAAGAATCTCGACATTACCGCACGCGTATCGCGAATGGCAGGCACGAAGTTCAAGGGTGATCCAACCCGCATAAACCAGATCCTGAGCAACCTCATCAACAATGCGATAAAATTTACGGACTCCGGTTCCGTTACGCTTGATGTTGAACCTGTCAAATCAGAAACCGGGGAAAGGTATCTTCGGTTCTCAGTCAAAGACACCGGGATTGGCATCAATCCGGATGGAATCAGCAAGGTATTTGAAAATTTCAGCCAGGCGGATCAGACAACGACACGCAAATATGGTGGAACCGGCCTCGGGCTTCCGATATGTAAAAAACTGGTGGAGGCGATGGGCGGTGAAATATCTGTTGAAAGTGAGTCGGGTGCCGGTTCAACTTTCAGTTTTCAGCTTCCGGTTGATGACGTTCCGTCTGTCGAGAAATCCCGCTTCTCCGATGGCAGATCTGCTCTTTTGCTGGCTGAGGACACACCGACAACCCGACTGATTGCTGATGTATTGGCCGAGTACGGTATCGAAACCTGCATCATGTCCACCGGTGGTCCCGTCCTTCCGGAATTGAATTCCTTTGACTATGTTTTCGCCAGTGTGACTGAACTGTTGAGAATGCAACACTATCCTGAGGGAGCATATGTGACAGCGCTTGCAGAACTTGGCGATGCGAATTTGGATGACCTGCTTGCTTCCGGACTGGTGCATGAGGTTCTCTCGCAGCCGTTTTCATCTATTTCGGTACGGGAATGTTTGGAGCGTCTGATTGACAAGAAGCCGAAGGGGCAAACTCTCCTCGAAATAAGCGGACCGGAAACTGAAACCTACAAATCGTATTCCGGAAACCGGGTGCTGGTTGTCGATGACGGTGCGGTCAACCGCGAAGTGGTGATGCAGGCGCTTGGTAATTTTGAAGTTTCCCCGGTTCTTGCAGAAAGCGGGCTTCAGGCGATCGCCGAGTTTGAGGCTAACGAATTTGATCTTGTTTTCATGGATTGCAGCATGCCGGATGTCGATGGTTTCGAAGCAACCCGTGCTCTGCGCAACATCGAAGAGGCGCAGGCCCGGCAGCCCATTCCGATTATCGCGCTTACAGCTCACGTTGCGGAACAGATTGCGGGCAAGGTTGAAGCCTCAACGATGAACGACATTGTGGTGAAACCGTTTACATTGGAGACCATCGGCGCTTGTCTTGATAAGTGGCTCAACACTGATTCCGGCACCAGAAAAAACAAAAACTCCATCTCGGAACTTACGGAGGAAAGTGAAAAAATTGATGACAGTGAACCAAAGGATATCGAGGTTCTCGACTATGCTTTGCTGGAAAACCTTCGCGAAATTGCAGGAGACGGTTTTGATGTCATGATCAGCCAGTTGTTCAAGCTGTATCGCGACAATGCGCCTACCACATACCTGACGCTTAAAAATGCAGTTGAGACCCGTGATGCTGATCAGGTCCAGTCTGCAGCACACGCTCTCAAGTCCATGAGCATGAATATTGGTGCACGAAAGGTCGGAGAGGCATGTCAGCGCCTTGAAGACAGTGCCAAGTTACAAAATTGTCATGAGATTCCCGGCCAGTTCAAAGAGCTCACGGATTGTTACAAATCCTTGTATGCCTTTTTGGAAGAGAGGTTCTTTAGCGGATCGGCTACGGATGACAGTGTCGCTTGTTAAGTTGCGGATTTTACTCATGTTTTCCGCACGGAATTTAGTGAAATTTGTGAAACACTTACGATTTCTTTACCCGCCGCTGCTAGCGTTTTCGGTATAACAACTTTGAGCAGCGGCAGGGGATCATGAGCGGGCAGTTCCAGTCAGCATTGATTATAGATGACGATCCAACACAGATTGCCATTCTAACGGCCTATTTTTCAAATCTCCGAATATCGCGGATTGAATCCGCATCGAATGCAGCGGTCGGCCTTTCAAAGCTGAAGGACAATGGTCTCGAATTCGATCTGGTCGTCAGCGATCTGCAGATGCCCGAAATGGATGGCCTGGAGTTTCTGCGTCACCTCAGTGCGCTCAAATATCGGGGTAACCTTGTAATTATGTCCGGGGTTGAACACAGCCTACTTGATCACGCAGCCAAATTGGCCCAGATGCACAATCTCAATCTTATCGGCAAAATTCACAAACCGTTGAGCAAAATGGCCCTTGAGGCCATATTCACGAAAGCTCAGAACAAGGATCCAGAAAATATAAAGCGACAGCAGATTGTACTTACGCAGGGTGATTTTTTAACCGGGATGGAGAAGAACGAGATCCTTCCCCACTTTCAGCCGAAGATTGATATTCAAAATGGTTTGATAGTTGGCGCGGAAGCGCTTGCACGTTGGGATAAACCTGGTGTTGGACATATCAGTCCTGAAGTTTTCATCGATTTTGCTGAAAGAAACGGCTGGATTGAAGAGCTTACAATCTACCTGCTTAAACAAACACTGCATTCAATCGGACCATTCCTGCGTGTTAACCCAAGAATGCGCTTCGCAGTCAATCTTGCTCCTACCATGATGCATCAGATCGCGTTGCCGGATCAGTTGAAGGCGCTGATTCATTCCTACGGAATTTCACCGGACAATATCAGTTTTGAAATAACGGAAAACAGCGTTCTGAACCTCGAGGCCATAACTCTTGAGGTCTTGTCACGGCTTCGCATACACAATTTTGATGTTGCGATTGATGATTTTGGTACAGGCTCATCGAACATCCAGACTCTTCGGGACTTTCCCTATTCGGAATTGAAAATTGACAAATCCTTCATCTCCAATGCTACCAAAAACACCTTTTCAAGGGAAACGGTACATGCAGCAGTTGCACTTGCAAAGCAACAGGGAATGCGAATTGTAGCCGAGGGCATTGAAGATGCAGAGACCCTTGAATTCGTTCGCAGTCAGGGGATTGAGCATGCGCAGGGATTTCTGTTTTCCAAGGCGCTAAGTGCAGATGATTTTCTTGCATTCATCACCAGTCATAGCGACGGTATAAGGATGGCGGACTTCTGTCACGCTGCCTGATTTTTGCCCCGAAAAGTTTTGTGTAACGCAACACCGGCTATCAGTCGGTGTGCTCAAGTTCACCATCGTAACAATGCGAATGATTTGCAATTGCATTTCTAGTTGCGAATGATTATCATTATTATTCTAAATTATGGATTTTGCGTTTTTCGTCTGTCAGGAAGTCTCCATGAAAAAGAAGTTGCTCGGTTTCGTATTGTCAGTTGTGTTTGCCTTGAATTTTTCAGGAGGGCTGCATGCAGCAGAAAAGATGAAGGTCGTCACGACGTTCACGGTGATAGCCGATATGGCATCCAATGTGGCCGGTGATGCGGCTGAGGTGGTTTCGATCACCAAGCCTGGCGCCGAAATACATGGGTATGAACCCACGCCAAAAGATATTGTAAGGGCGAGTGATGCGGATCTTGTATTGTGGAACGGGATGAACCTGGAACTGTGGTTCGAACAATTTCTTACAAATCTAAAGGACGTTCCATCGGTAACACTGACAGAGGGCATCCAGCCAATACCGATCGCATCCGGTTCTTATGAGGGTAAGCCTAATCCACATGCGTGGATGGGTCTCAACAATGCGCTGGTATATATCGACAACATCCTGCAGGCATTCAAAGAACATGATCCCGCGAATGCTGCTGTGTACGAAGAAAATGCTGCATCATATAAGGAGGCGTTGCGCGCAACAATTGGTCCACTACGTGCAAAAATCTCCAGAATTCCTGAAAACGAACGTTGGCTTACCACCTGCGAGGGGGCATTCAGCTATCTTGCCCGGGATTTCGGCATGAAGGAACTTTACCTCTGGCCAATGAATGCTGACCGCGTCGGAACTCCGCAACAGGTGCGTGCCGTTATTGATGGCGTGCGTGAGAACAACATTCCTGTGGTGTTTTGCGAAAGCACTGTGAACACAGCACCTGCCGAGCAGGTGGCAAGAGACACGGGAGCAAAGTATGGCGGTGTCCTTTATGTGGATTCACTCAGCGAAGCTGATGGCCCTGTTCCAACTTATCTTGATCTTCTGCGCGTTACTTCTGAAACAGTGGTAAAAGGCCTTGCGGCCACCAATTGAAAACACCGATGAAGGCGAACATCTTGTCTGAGGATTTCGAGCCCGGCATTACGGTTGCGGATGTTACGGTCACATACCGCAACGGCCACACCGCATTGAGGAATGCAAGTTTTGAAATTCCCCGCGGCACTGTCACCGCCCTCGTAGGTGTAAATGGGGCGGGGAAATCCACGCTGTTCAAGGCAATCATGGGGTTTGTGCCAGCCGCTACCGGAGAAATACGCTTACTTGGCAAGACTGTCGGTGAAGCTCTGAAGCAGAACCTGATCGCCTACGTGCCGCAGGCAGAGGAGGTGGATTGGGATTTTCCGGTTCTGGTAGAAGATGTGGTCATGATGGGGCGTTACGGTCACATGGGTTTTTTCAGACGACCCCGCAAACACGACCATGATGCAATAAGTGAGGCGCTCGATCGGGTGAATATGCAGGACCATCGCCGCCGGCAAATAGGCGAACTTTCCGGTGGACAGCGCAAACGGGTTTTTCTGGCCCGTGCGCTGGCTCAGAATGGGCAGATAATTTTGCTGGACGAGCCCTTTACCGGAGTTGATGTTCAAACAGAAGAGCAGATCGTGAAACTTTTGAAAGAGCTGCGTGAAGAAGGGCGCGTCATGCTGGTTTCCACCCATAACCTTGGATCAGTACCCGAGTTCTGTGATCGCACGGTACTGGTCAAGCAAACCGTACTTGCCCACGGCCCCACCGAGACCACGTTCACAGGTGAAAATCTCCGACAGGCCTTTGGCGGTGTTCTGCGCCAGTTTACACTCGGTGGAGCAGACCTGCATGATGACGATGATCAGCGAGAAGTCACCATTCTCACCGATGATGAACGCCCGTTTGTGCAATATGGCGAACGCGGCAAAAGTACTGCCGAGCAAGACGGAAGGCATGGCAAATGACCGCGGTTCTGCTGGAGCCGTTCACGTACGGTTACATGTTCAATGCAATGTGGGTCTCGGCGCTGGTCGGCGGTATATGCGCTTTTCTCTCTGTTTATCTGATGCTGAAAGGTTGGTCGCTTATTGGTGATGCCTTGTCCCATTCTGTTGTGCCGGGCGTAGCAGCAGCTTATCTGATTGGGCTTCCCTTTTCGCTCGGTGCATTCCTTGCTGGCGGACTTGCTGCCGGAACGATGCTGTTTTTGTCGGAACGGTCAGGCCTGAAAGTTGACGTGATCATAGGTCTCATTTTCACGTCTTTCTTCGGCCTTGGCCTGTTCATGATTTCGCTCAATCCGATCGCGGTCGATATTCAGACAATTACGATGGGCAACATTCTCGCAATCACTCCCGGGGATACGCTGCAACTGGCAATCATCGGATTTGTCACCCTGGGTGTACTGCTTGCCAAATGGAAGGACCTGATGGTCACTTTTTTTGATGAAAATCATGCTCGATCGATAGGCCTGAATACGCAGCTGCTCAAGATTGTATTTTTCTCACTGCTGTCAGCTGCAGTCGTTGCTGCGATGCACACCGTTGGCGCATTCCTCGTGATTGCGATGGTTGTGACGCCGGGAGCGACAGCTTATCTTTTGTGCGACCGCTTTCCGAGGCTTATCGTTACTTCTGTTCTGATTGGCACCGCGACGAGTTTCTTCGGCGCTTACCTCAGTTACTTTCTGGATGGCGCCACAGGGGGGATCATTGTCACGCTGCAAACACTGGTTTTCCTGATCGTTTTTCTCCTTGCTCCCAAGCACGGGCTCCTGGCGTCGCGTCGCAGGGCGCAAGTGGCGCTAAACAGTTCCAGTCGATCTGACAGCATCGCGGACGCAACCGGAACTCTGTCATGACGATGGACGTCTTGTTGCAGCCATTCCAGTTTGCTTTCATGCAGAATGCGTTTCTTATTTGCCTTCTGGTTTCTGTACCGACTGCGCTGTTATCCTGCTATCTTGTATTGAAGGGCTGGGCATTGATGGGAGATGCTGTAAGTCATTCGATTCTTCCAGGTATCATTGTAGCTTATATTCTGAATATCCCACTGATTATCGGAGCGTTTGCTGCCGGTATGCTATGTGCTATTGCAACCGGATACCTTTCCAATAACAGTCGCATCAAACAGGACACAGTCATGGGCGTCGTGTTTTCTGGAATGTTCGGAGTAGGCATTGTTCTTTATGTGTGGGTAGATTCCGGCGTGCACCTCGATCACATTCTGTTTGGTAACATACTCGGGATTGAACAGCACGAGCTTTGGACGACAGGTGTTTTGTCCATTCTTGTGTCAATTGTAGTAGTCATCAAATGGAAGGATCTGTTGCTGCACAGTTTTGATCCGGGACAGGCTCAGGCTTCGGGGCTGGCGGTAAACCTTTTGCACTATGGACTTTTAAGCGCACTATCACTGACGATTGTCGCGACCCTTACTGCCGCTGGTCTGATATTGGCAATCGGCCTTCTGATTGCTCCGGGCGCTATTGCTTTCCTCCTCACTCGTAGATTCTCAGCCATGCTGGTGGTTTCTGTCTTAATAAACATGGTCAGCATGCTGTTCGGCACCTATTTGAGCTTTCATCTCGACAGTGCGCCTGCGCCCACAATTATCCTTGTGCTTACCGGTGTATTCATAATTGCATTTCTCCACCGCACTTTGCAGGCGGGAAGATACTTCGCCAAATCCGATGGCTGATTGCTTTCTGAGTAAGTTAGCCATAATGCACTGAGACAATTGCCCGCCGGCTTCTATCCCATTAACCACAGTAAGCATTAACTATTGAAAGACATACCCTTCAGACGACATAGTCATTTGGGGGTTTCGTTGGTTTAAAGACTTAATCAATACGGTTGCAATCAGGCACTTGCCTGCATTGATCGCGCGCATTAATAAACGTTTGAAAGTTTCTGAAAGTACTAGAATCATGAGATTGAAAAAACTTGTTCTAACCGGTGCTGCTGGGCGTCTGGGTTCACACCTCCGCGAGCCATTGAGCAAAATGGCTGATGAATTTGTTTCTACGGACGTCGTCAAGAATATTGGTAACCTGTATCGCGGCGAATCTTACGTAAAAGCCGACCTTGCGAGCCTTGATGACATGATGAATGTGCTCGAAGGCGCAGATATGGTCGTGCATTTTGGCGCTTTTGTTGATGAAGGCCCTTTTGAGAAGTTGCTCGGACCCAATTTTGTCGGTGCCTACAATGTATGGGAGGCCGCATATCGTCACAAACTGAAGCGGGTGGTTTATGCAAGTTCTATTCATGCGGTCGGCATGTATCCCAAGAACGAGTTTATTGGCACAGATGTGCCGCACAGGCCCGACACGTTTTATGGTCTCGCAAAATGTTTCGCCGAGGATCTCGGGCGTATGTATTGGGAAAAACGCGGACTTGAGAGTGTACACATGAGGATACTCTCCTGCGCCCAGGTTACGAATGCCAGAGCACTCGGCTCCTGGCTGTCGTATGATGATCTGGTTCAGCTTGTTACCCGTTGCATCGACACGCCTGTAACAGGGTTTTCCATCATATACGGTGTCTCGGACAACGATCGGGTTCCCGTGGACAATTCCCTTGCGTCCTATATTGGATATCGCCCTAAGGATAACGCAGAGCAGTTCGCGGATGAAATTCTTGCTCGGGAATCAGCCATTGACCCGCATGACAAGGGACACATGTGCCATGGCGGACCTTTCGCATCAGTTCCACTCGGTGAAGGTGCTCTTGAAGGTATGGATATTGTCAACGACAAGAAAAAGAACTGAGTTTCCGGCATAACCGGTTTCTGACCTTGCCATACAACAGGTATGTCAGATCAGGTTAGCCCACGAATTTCTTTGCAGTTCTTTATGTAGGTCTCGAGCAGCACTGTGCTTTCAGGATCACCGGACAATTCCAGTTTCGCAAACTCAATTGTCGCTGTTTCATGCTCGGTAAGTATCTCGAGTAGTGGCCGATCCTCAATCGGCGCCATGGTTTCCAGCACTTCGAACTGCGGCATGTAGTCGGGATAATTATTCACCATGTGTGTAATCATACCTTGCCATCCCATATTCTTTGTTTTCGCAACGTCATCCAGCCCGATCTCATGAAGGACCTCATCTGTTCGCGGTCGGAGTTCATATTTGTCGAGCAGGGGCCGTACAATCTCTGCGGCTTGGCGCTCCACCTTCGCCAGCAATGTCATTTTGTGTTTTTGCACGGGTTCATTGAAAGCATCTGCAAGCGCCAGGAAATAAGCTTCGCCCATGATCTCTTCTTCAAAGTAAAGGAGAAGCGTGTCCAGATAGCGCATGCTTTGATCAGGCATAATCAGCCAGGGCCCTATCATATTTGAGTGGATTATCCGTATCTAGGGTCTCGTCCAGCTCCCTGGCATAGCGATGACCCGCATAGACAGCAGCGGCTATGATGGCGGGCGCATCGCAATCGCCGATCTTCTTCACGGATTTGATGCCCGCTTCAGATGTTTGAGCCTGTATTGCTGATAGCTCCTGATACAATGCATCATCTGGCTGACGTGCCGTAATCAGAACGAGACTTTCAGCAGTCAGTTTCCGTTGCCGCTCCGTATACATGCAGGAAAGCTTTGCTTCCGCACCATCAAAGGACTGCAGGCTGTGGGCAGTGAGAAGTTCAACTCCGATCTCCATGAGTCGCGACTGGGCTCGCCATCTGTCATAGGTATACCCGCCCCAGGTGGACACAGTGTCATCAGGGGTAACCAATGTGACAGTAAGACCTAGGTTTTTTATGTGTTCCGCAACAACGGATCCCATGTAATAGTGATCATCATCATATACGATCGTGTGTCCTGTGGGCAGTCGCCCGGCCATGATGTCATCCGGTGTGAATATCTGATTTTCGGCTTCAAGATCAGCGATACCAGCAAGCGCATTGGCGCCATATCCATCGCGCCGCCAGAAAGCTCCGGTTGCAATCGCAATGTGGTCAACGCCAATTTCAAGTACTTCCTGTGCTGACAGCCTGCTTTCCCGGAATATTTCCACGTTTTCCAGCTTTTCTATCTGTTGCAGCCGGTAATCGCGAACCCTTCCCCATTGGGACAATCCGGGGAGCTTCGCCTCCAGACTTACTCTTCCGCCCAGTTCTCGCGTCGCTTCGGCGAGCATTACGGCGTAGCCGCGTTTACCGAGTGCATGGGCCGCCTCCAATCCCGAAGGACCGGCGCCAACCACCAGCACAGAGGATTCAGACTGTTTCTTGCCGATTTTTTCCGGATGCCACCCTCGCCGCCATTCCTCACTCATGGTTGGATTTTGAGTGCAGCGTATCGGTACACCTTTCCCGTCTCCTGTGTAACAAATGTTGCAGCCGATACACTCCCGGATATCCTCAAGTCGGCCTTCTTCGATCTTCTTGGGAAGAAACGGATCCGCAATGGATGGACGTGCTGCTCCAATAAAGTCCAATACACCGCGTTTAATCTGGCTGGCCATCGTGTCGGGTGATGTAAATCTCCCAACGCTTACGATCGGCTTGCTGGTCATTGAGCGGATGGGAACAATATAAGGCTCAAGTGAACCTTCCTGAACGAAGCGCGACAAACCCATTTCCAGCGAATAGTCGGCAACATTTATGTCCCAGAGGTCCGGAAGTTCACCGAGCAAACCAAACACGTCTTCAGTTTCTCCCGGCAAGGGGTTTCCATCGCCACCATATCCGCCGTTGACTTCCGCCGAAATTCGAACGGCAACGGCCATCGTGTCACCAACGGCTTCCTTGGTATCTTCAATTATCTCCCGTGTCAGTCGCACGCGATTTTCCAGCGAACCGCCATACTCATCGGTGCGTGGATTCATTTTGTCGGACATGAACTGCGAGAGCAGATACCCGTGGGTGGCATATACATAAACAACATCAAATCCGGCCTTACGGGCGCGCAAGGCGGCATTTCGATGCCATCGCCGGACTTCCCGGATATCGTGCAAATCCATCTTTCTGGTCTGGTATGGATTTCCGGCCAGGTTCGGCAGGTTGGCCGGGCTGAGGGATGTTTCCCTTGTATAGAGATTGGCCATCCTGGCGCCACCGACAACCAGTTCGACACCCGCAAGTGATCCATGCTCATGCACCTTCTCCGTCATCAGGGCATGGACCTTGATATCGCGGTCATCCCAGAGCGTGGCGCTTGGATAGGGTAGATCATCGGAAGAGGGATGGACAGAACAGTATTCCGTATTGACAACGGCCCAACCGCCTTCGGCCTTTGACGCTCTCAGACCAGCAAGAATTCTGGGGCGCAGGGCTCCGCTGCCGGTACAATGGGGGACTTGGTAGAATCTGTTCTTGGCTGTAACGGGGCCGAATTTTACGGGTTCAAACAGGATATCGTAACGGCTGTCTCTCATTGAATCTGACTCTTGTCGGGGCGATGGGTCAGGATTTTTTGCAGGTCACAGGATGCGATGGAGCGAAGTCCTTGACATGATCGGGAAACAAAAGGGCAATCGTCCCGAAACAATCGTCGCGACATTGCAACCTCTTTGCGTCCGACGGATAAAGCATCATCGTAAGCCAAAGGCCGTCTATCAGGGCCTCGATCGTACGGGCAGTCCGGTTCGGATCGAGATGCGAATAGTTTCCTTCCCGGATAATTTCTGAACAGAGTCTGCCAATCTCTGTAAATCGTTCCTCATCATACCTGGCGTGAATTTTCAGATAGTTCGGCCGATACTTTGCCTGTCCCCAGAATGCAAACCAGACCGCCATTTTCTTCGGGGCACATATTTTCTTGTCAAAATCAGCTTCAATAACAGCCCTGAGTTTCTCAGCAGGTTCGGGACCGGCTTTTTGCATGAATCCCATCCACATCTCATAGTGTTCTTTGGCAATAAAACCGAGCGTGGCATCGTACAATGCTTCCTTGCTGTCGAAATGATAATTGACAACTCCATGTGACAGATTAGCCTTCTCGGTAACATGCTTGAGGGTTGTTCCGGAAAATCCAAGCTTGGAAATCGAATCAATGGCAGCCATTATGAGCTGCTTTCGTCGTACGTCGCGCGGGGCAGTCCGTTTACCAGTCTGTTTGCCGGTTTGTAGATCGGTCACTACGTGCCTCGCTCCGCAAGTTGCATATCCATTTGCTCACGCCGGTGTTGCCGGAACATTATGAGCGCAGCGATCGCGACACATATTGCAACGATGAGAATGATGATTGTCGCAAGTGCATTTATATCTGGACGCAGGCCCAGTCGTATTCGCGAAAAGATCAGAATAGGCAACGTATTTGCACCAGGTCCGGTTACGAAACTGGCAATCACAAGATCATCCAGAGACAGTGTAAAAGCCAGAAGCCAACCGGAAATCATACCCGGCGCAAGACGCGGTATCGTTATTGCAGTCAGAACCTTGAACGGCTTGGCACCGAGATCAGAAGCGGCTTCTTCCAGTGTTTGTCCCATTCCGGTCAAACGTGCCTGGACGATCACCGCAACAAAGGCGAGCGAAAACGTGATGTGTGCAATGGTTATGGTTGTGAAACCCCGGTCCACGGGCCAGCCGATAAATTCCTTTAGGGAAATGAACAACACCAGTAGCGACAATCCGGTTATCACCTCTGGCATCACCAGCGGTGCAACGAGCATGCCACCGAACAGTGTCCGGCCCCGAAACCTTCCAAAGCGCACCATCGCGAGCCCGGCAAGGGTCCCAAGTAGGGTGGCAAAGGTTGCATTCACGACAGCAATCTGAAGGCTCAGGGAAACCGCATTCCAGACATCTTCGGATTTGAACAAAACTTCGTACCAGCGAAGTGACCAGCCGCCCCAGACCGGCACCAGCTTTGAGTAGTTGAAGGAGTAGATGATGAGCAGCACCATCGGTATATAGAAAAACGCCATACCCAAGGTCAGCATGACGGTTAGAAAGCGGGAGCGCTTGCCATACATGGTGGTTACTGTGCCTCCGCTTCTTTGCCCTGATAATACTGGAAGATAATCATCGGGATGACGAGCAGGAACAGCAATACGATGGCAACCGCCGCTGCGACCGGCCAGTCGGTGTTTCTCGAAAATTCGTTGAACAGGACTCGCCCGATCATCTGAACATTGCCGCCGCCCAGTAAGTCTGGAATCACGTACTCACCTGTTGCGGGAATAAACACGAGCAGTGATCCGGCTATAATTCCGGGCATGGTGAGGGGCAGCGTGACTTTGAAAAAAGTATTGGTCGGCTTGGAGCCGAGGTCCGCCGCTGCCTCGTTCAGGCTGCCATCCAGTTTTTCCATATTTGCGTAGAGCGGCAGGATCATGAACGGTACGTAGGCGTAGACAACACCAACAAATACGGCGAATTCCGTATAAAGCATCCGGATGGGCTCATCTATGATCCCAATTGCGATCAGCAGGTTGTTTATGGTTCCCTGATCAGCCAGCAGGCCCATCCACGCATAAACCCGCAGCAGAAACGAAGTCCAGAACGGAAGAATGACAAGGAACAGCAGCACCCTCTTTGCAACCGGGCCAGACCGAACGATGCCGTAGGCAATGGGATATCCCAACAACAGGCAGAAAATCGTCGATATAATGGAGATCTTGAGAGAGTTGATATAAGTGCTGGCGTAGAGATCGTCCGTCAGTATGTAGATGAAGTTGTCGAAAACAATCCGGATGTTCACGACACCGGTGTCCGTCCATTCGATCATCTTAGTGAAGGGAGGGCTAGCAATTGCCAATTCTGCAACACTTATCTTTGCAACAATAAAGAATGGAGCCAGGAAAAAGAGAAGCAGCCAGGCATACGGAATAAAGATGACGACGGTCCGCCAACCTGTTTGAAGCTGGGCTTCCAGCCGTTCCAGCACACGGGAATATACTGGCCTTATGGATTCATCCATCCGATCAACATTGACCAGCGGTTTCTCGCTCAGCACACTCATGAGTTCAGCAACATCGCGCTGGATGGCTCCCAATTGAGATAAACGGTATCTTCCCAGGTGATACCATGGGTCCGGCTCATCGGCCGTATCAGGTTTTGGGCGGTAACATCTATTACCTGCCCGTTTTCCAGACGGACCTTGTAAATTGAAGTGTTACCAAGGTACCCGATGTCGTCGACTATACCGGTCGCCTGGTTTGCTCCTGATTTTTTCTGGGCTTTCTTGCTCAGGTAAATCTTTTCGGGTCTCAGGGCCACCCAGATTTGGCTTCCCACTGAAACGGACTGACCGTGGTCTATGTATATTTCACCGAGATCAGTCGCGACGCGGACATGATCAGCACTGTCTTCGGTTACCCGTCCTTCCAGAATGTTTGCCGAACCAATGAAATCAGCAACAAACCGTGTTTCAGGAAATTCGTATATTTCTGTTGGTGTGCCGATCTGCACAAACTGACCCACGTCCATAACCGCTATTCGTGACGAAAGCGTCATTGCTTCTTCCTGGTCGTGGGTAACGACAATAAAGGTCACACCAACCTGTTCCTGAATGTTCGCAAGTTCGAATTGGGTTTGCTTCCGCAGTTTTTTGTCAAGAGCAGCCAGCGGTTCGTCGAGCAGCAGAAGCCGGGGCTCCTTTACCAGGGCCCGTGCCAGCGCAACACGCTGTCTTTGTCCGCCGGACAATTGTTGGGGCTTGCGTTTTTTATAATCCTGCAATTCCACAAGCTTGAGGATTTCATGAACCCTGTCCGCTATCTCATCCTTTGGCATTTTGTCCTGCTGAAGGCCAAATGCGATGTTTTTTTCAACCGTCATGTGGGGAAACAGCGCATAGCTCTGGAACATCATGTTCGTTGGCCGTTCATAAGGCGGCACAGTAGACATGTCATTGCCATCAATGCTTATGGTCCCTGATGTGGGCACCTCAAATCCTGCCAGCATTCTCAACAATGTGGTCTTGCCGCATCCCGATCCACCAAGAAGGCAAAAGAGCTCTCCCTGGTAAATGTCGAGATCAACATTGTTGACGGCAGTGACTTCGCCGAATTTCTTTGTAACTCCCTTGATCCGAACAAGCGGTTCGGCGTCCCGGTCGAGCCAAGGTGCATCGTTGACGTTTGGTTCGCCAGCCATAGGAGACCTCTCAGTATTTCCGCATTATCGGGAAGTATGCCCGCGGCGCCGGTTGCAGCGCCGCAGGTTGAATTCAAATCCGGTCAGTTGCCTGCCTTGAAATTGGTCCATGTCCTTGTCTGCAGGCGCTCAACCTTTGGAGGCAGAACAGCAGTCGTGTACATGTTGGCGATTTGGCCTTGAGTCGGGAAAGCTGCCGGGCTGCTGGTAACTTCCTCGTCAATCTGCGGCTTTGCCGTAGCGTTGGCTGTCGCATACCAGGTGAAGTTACTGTCAGCGGCACCGACTTCCGGACGCATCATGTAGTTGAGGAACAGATGTGCATCCTCTTTGTTGGCGGCATCAGCAGGAATAAGCCAGCCGTCAATCCACAATTGTGCCTTGCCCTGGCCTTCCGGAAGGAAGAAGTCGAGCACCACACCGGTATTGGCTTCCGCTGCACCGGACATCGCAAGCAGGCCATCCGGTCCCCAGGTCGTGGAGATACAGAATTCTTTCTGCGGCATCCGCTGGTAGGCATAATTGTCAAATGTTTTGATATGAGGACGGATTTTGGCAAGCAATTCTCCGACCTTGTCATAATCCGCCTTGTTGGTGGAGTTCGGGCTCAAACCCAGATGGGCGAGTGCCATCGGAATGATGTCACCCGGTGAGTCCAGGAATGACACGCCACATTTTGAAACCTTTTCCAGATGAACCGGATCAAAAATCAGATCCATGGAACCGATCGGAGCATCCGGATATGTTTCCAGAACCAGCTCCTTGTTATAGGTCACGCCGTGTGTGCCCCACATGTAAGGAATGAAATGGTTGTTGCCGGGATCCCAGTCGGCAGCAAGTTGTTCCATGATTTTCGGATCCATGTGCTTCAGATTGTCAAGCTTCGACTTGTCGAGCGGTGCAACAATGCCGGCCGTAATCAAACGGGCTGTATCACCACCGGAATGGCTCACCACGTCATAACCGCTGCTCCCCGCAAGCAGTTTTGCATCGATGGCCTCAGCAGAATCATAAGTGTCGTAAATAACTTTGATCCCGTATTCCTTTTCAAAGTTGGCTATTGTTTCCTCACCGATATACTCAGCCCAATTCGTGACCTTGAGTACACGATCTTCTGCAAACGCAGAGCCGAGCATCATTGTGCCGATGGCGGTGGCACATGCCAGAATCTTCCATTGTGACTTGATTTTCATTGTCAATTTTCCTCCCTTAGGGTTTGACGTTCTTTGAGATATTATTCCCCGTTGTGAACAAGAGCTTAACCGGACTTTTTGGATTTGCCAATTAAACTTTGGGCAATTTGATTGATCCGGAAAATTCAGTTCAGGAAATATGTGGTTGACTATCTGAACGTTCAGTCAGAAGATAAGCAGGCTTGGGGCGGCGAGTCAAGCAGGCTCGCTGGCGGCTACCTATTGATTTACCGCATGTTTGTATGGTTCTCAGGGAGACTGGAACATCCGGATTGAGAGCAACCCGAGGGCAGAAAAGAGGAGCGATCTTTATATGACCAACGCAGGAGTGATACGTCTTGAGCGTAACGGTCCGACAGAAACCGGGTTGAGCAGACTTGAGCTCGACCCCGATGATTTTCAGTCGGAACTGCCGG
>JBCCGN010000036.1:0-32312 GCA_039029255.1 Pseudomonadota bacterium
ACCCCATGCATGTGCGCTACCAGGCTGCGCCACGCTCCGACACGTTTTTTTTATAACCAGCCGTATTCCTTAATTCAATCAGATTTAAACATCCAAAAGTGATCAGGTCTGGCGCGTTTGATCCAGCAGCCGCTTACATTCCAGTAATTCCTGGAGGGTATTTCTAAGTGCCTCCAGATCGTCAGCGGCAAGATCACCCGCCGGTTCAGAAAATCCATCTGATCCGCCTTTCAATGTCATCTTGCCAAAAAAACCACCGCCTTTTTTGGGCGATGTTCTCGCCTTTTCATATTCAGCGACATTCATGGCTGGCGTCGAAGGCGCAATCCCACTTCCCTGCAAATCTCCGGGCAGCGGCGATTCCGTCAGATTCAGCGTGCCGTGAGTACCAAAATCGATTGCAATCCGGTTTCCGTGTTCTTTCAGCAACCTCTGAACTCCACGGATTGTATATCCTTCATCGTAGAGCAGGCCTTTGATCCCTCGCAACAAATCCACATCATCAGGCCTGTAATAGCGCCGGCCGCCCCCCCTTTTCATCGGCTTTATCTGCTTGAAACGGGTCTCCCAAAAGCGCAACACATGTTGCGGCAGATCAAGATCCTCTGCAACTTCGCTGATTGTTCGAAAAGCGTCCGCGCTCTTGTCCATACTCAACTCCACCTACGAATCCCCTGTTAGAGACAGTAGCGTCTAACCGCGGAAAAAACTATGAGGAGTCTTATTTATGCCCGTCCAAAACGGCTTTTTTGAGGATGTTGGAAGGTTTGAACACCATCACACGACGCGGTGTGATAGGCACTTCCTCACCTGTTTTCGGGTTCCTGCCGATGCGTTCGTTTTTACTGCGCACCAAAAATGAACCAAAAGAGGACAGTTTCACAGATTCGCCCTCTACTACACGGTCGCTGATCGTATCCAATACCATCTCGACCAGTTCGGCAGATTCAACACGAGACAGGCCCAGTTTTTGGTAAACTGCTTCACTCAAATCTGTTCTGGTAACTGTTTTCGAACCCATCGCATACCGCCAATACAATAAAACAATACTAATATGAGCTTCATTTATACTTCCACGATTGTGGACCGCTCACCTCAACAATACCGATTGTAGGTCAATTTCCAAATTACAACAAGGGGTTGGTGA
The DNA here is from genome assembly GCA_039029255.1 of Pseudomonadota bacterium. Lineage (GTDB taxonomy): Bacteria > Pseudomonadota > Alphaproteobacteria > Rhizobiales > Rhizobiaceae > JAALLB01. Next base: position 1,148 of record JBCCGN010000036.1, read on the forward strand.
AGAATTGCTGATACTGCGGGCTGGGTGTGCGGCGTCCAGAATACTTGTATCACCAACGGACCAACGCCGAGCCCCAGGTGAACCCCCCACCCATGGCCTCAAGCAGAACAAGGTCACCGCGCTTAATCTGACCATTGGAGACAGCATGAGTAAGCGCCAGCGGTATCGAGGCCGCCGATGTGTTACCGTGCTGATCCACGGTAATCACAACCTTTTCAGGCGCAATGTTGAGCTTTTTGGCGGATGCATCGATTATGCGTTTGTTTGCCTGATGCGGCACAAACCAGTCGAGATCTTCAGAATCAAGTCCCGTTGCTTCGTAAGCCGCTTCGATTACATCCGTGATCATGCCAACCGCATGGCGAAAAACCTCTTTGCCCTCCATACGTAGACACCCGACAGTCTGTGTTGATGATGGTCCACCGTCGACATAAAGCTTTTCCTTGTGTGTCCCGTCCGAGCGCAAGTGACATGTCAAAATACCGCGGTCATCAGAAGTTCCGTCTCCTTCCGACGCCTCAAGTACCACTGCCCCTGCCCCATCGCCGAAAAGCACACAGGTTGTGCGGTCGGTCCAATCCAGAATTCTCGAGAATGTTTCAGCACCAATCACAAGGATTCGCCTTGCCTGCCCTGCGCGGATGTATTGATCTGCAGTGGTGAGTGCAAAAACAAATCCGGAGCATACAGCCTGAGTGTCAAAAGCGGCACCATGCTTCATGCCCAGCCTGTGCTGAACTTCAACCGCCGTGGCGGGAAAGGTGTTATTGGGCGTTGAGGTTGCAAGTATTATGAGATCAAGCTCATCCACTGTGACGCCGGAGGCCTCCAGAGCCGCTTTGGCGGCATTTTCCGCCAGATCAGCAGTGGTTTCATCCTTGGCAGCGATATGGCGCTGTCTGATCCCGGTTCGCTGCACAATCCACTCGTCGGATGTTTCCACAACACCTTCGAATTCGGAATTCTGCATCGCATGTTCCGGAACGTATGAACCACATCCGGCAATCACTGATCTTATCATTGCGTTTCCCAGCTACCCAACCTGTTATTCAGCTATCTTTTCCAGTTGAATTCGAATTTCAGCGAAATCTTCCAAGTCGGTCTCGATCTTTGTAAGCAATCCGTTAGCCGCCATGTCATGACCCAAATCGATGGCAGATGCAAATCCTTCCGCATCCGTTCCACCATGGCTTTTGATGACAATACCGTTAAGGCCGAGTAAAACGGCTCCATTGACCTTTCTCGGGTCCATTTTTTCACGCAATTGCTGGAAAGCAGTTTTCGCGAATAGGTAACCGATGCGCGCAAACAGGGTTCTGCTCATCGCTGCACGCAGATATTCCGAAAGCTGTTTTGCAGTACCTTCAGCGGTCTTGAGGGCAATGTTGCCTGCAAACCCTTCGGTTACAACCACATCAACCGTTCCCTGGCCGAGATCAGTTCCCTCAACAAAGCCGTGATAGTTCATGGTGTCCAATTTCGCATCCCGCAAGAGACTGCCGGCTTCCTTGACAGCTTCAACACCCTTGACCTCCTCAACGCCAATGTTCAACAAACCGACACTGGGGCGATCGAGGTCAAACAAGGCCCGCGACATTGCGCTGCCCATCACTGCAAACTCGATTAGTTGATCCGCATCCACTCCCACATTGGCACCAACATCCAGTACAACACTCTCGCCTAGCAGCGTTGGCCATAAGGCCGCCATGGCGGGTCGGGTGATGCCGGGTTGTGTGCGAAGACAGAACTTTGCCATTGCCATCAACGCGCCGGTGTTCCCAGCAGACACGCACACTTCTGCATCACTTTCCTTGACCGCTTCGATGGAACGCCACATACCTGACTTGTACCGGCCACGCCTGAGCGCCTTACTTGGCTTGTCATCCATTTCAATCGAGACATCACAATGATGGAATGTGCTTACATTCCTGACTTTGGGGTATTGATCGAGAATTGGAAGAACCGCTTCTTCTTCGCCGTAGATCTCGAACCGAAGTTGCGGTTTTCGAAGCAATGCAATGTCAGCACCGCCAATGACGGTCTTTGGGCCATTATCACCGCCCATTGCATCAAGTGATATGCAACGACCCTGTTTCATACTTCACGCGATTTCATATTCGTAAGCCAGGTCCAACTGTCTGTAGAGATATCCTATTACCTGTTTTTTGCTCAATTCTGTGATTTTTTTTCGGTTATCAACGCTTTGAGGTCCGCGAACGGCTTATGGGTATCAGAAGAAACTGCTTCTTCTGCAGCTTCAGATTGTTGCAGATCATCTAACCTGGGATAAGGATCTATCTGCAGGTTCAGTTCTTCTATCAGAACATTCCACACATCAATCATGCCATCTGTGAGGGTGTCCGGTAAATCATCTGCCTCCGGATCCAGTATCAGTTCCCCGTCAACAAACATCTCACCTTTGCCCGACTGATCTTCACCGGTCACAAAGTATCGCCCAATCTGAAAGGCCAGTTCGGTTTCAATTGGATCAAGAGTGACGACACAGGTTTGCCGGACCACAGCGTTGATCGTCCCAGATAGGTAAGCACCATCCAGGCGCCAAGGCTCGACAATAACGTTTGCACGTAAACCAGCCATGGAATCCGTTCCAGTAGCCAACGCCAGTTCAGCGAGTTCCTCAACACCCGCAATCAAATCGATATTTTTTCCGCTCTTCGGCAGGCTCGCTATATGAATGCGATTTGGTGGTAGCGCTGGACTCATTCTTGCACCAGTTCGGGCAATTCCGGCCAACTGAACTGACCTTTTCTAACCGTTTCAAATTCCATTTCATCCAAACCATCTGCCAGATCAGCCATATAGTTGGCAATTTGGGTCTCACTGCCGTCGCACCTGCCTTCCAGATACCGATTGGATGCCCGTTCCGCCAGCAATTTCAAATCATTCTGTTCTAGCGCAAGATCGAAGTCTTCAATCTGGCCGTAGAAACTGTGTATCATTGCTTTCTTGCGCTTTGGCACACTGGTATCGCCAATTCCCAATTCGCGTAGCGCCCGCTCCACGTCGGCAACGAAGAGGTCAAAAAGTTCCTGACTGAGATCAAGGGCAATTTGAGTACCCTCGCGCTTCATGCGCCTTGAAAAAAGGAAAATATGCAACGCCAGAACCTCAAACCGGCCCATTACCGTGTCTGATATGCCGAACTCGGTAAAAAAAACGGGATCGCGTGCCCTCGCCACAACAGTGCCATAAATCTGTTCTGGAACAGACGCACTACTGTTTTGCTTTGAAAAAAACTTGAACATTCAGGATTTGCTCGAATTTGGTTGGATGATCGGTTTCGATGACTAAGACAGATAATACATGCAGCCAGTTGAAAACAATACGGTTTTGATATAGTCACTCAAAATCTGTTTTCGAGGTGCATGCACAATTGGCACTGGGGAATATTGAACATGAATTCCAAGTTTCCGAAACGTCCTTTTCTGTTGGCGTCCGCCGTGGTCCTGCCATTGATGGCTGGTTGCGTTGAACAGCGCGTTTTCAACAACGGACCGGTGATCACTCAAGATCAGTTGGATTTGGTGCCGGTGGGATCAAGTCAGGACCAGGTTTTGCTGGCCCTTGGCTCTCCATCCACAACAGGCCAGTTCGGCAATGAAGTATATTATTACATTTCTCAGAAGCGGGCGAAAACCTTCGAATTTGAAAAGATGGAACTGATCGATCAGAAGGTACTGTCCGTATATTTTGATGATGAAAGGACCGTAAGCCGGATTGCCAATTATGGCATTCGTGACGGCAGGGTTTTCGACTTCATTACACGTACGACACCGACTGGCGGAGAGGACTTTACCTTCCTTAGACAAATCCTTACAGGTCGTGCGAGCCCATCCTCAGTGCTTCAGGGCGTATCACGTCAGCCATCAGACCCCAGTAGTACATTCCCAGGCGGCGGGTAACTGCAGTTCAACCGAAATTGAATTTTACTTACAAAAAAACCCCGCAAACTGCTTTGCGGGGTTTTGTGTTTCATCAAGCCGACGCTGCTTAGTGAGCAAGCACAGCCAGCAAAAGCAACGCCACGATGTTCGTGATCTTGATCATCGGATTAACTGCAGGACCGGCAGTATCCTTGTAAGGATCACCAACCGTATCACCAGTCACAGAAGCCTTGTGAGCTTCTCCGCCCTTTTCATGCTTCACGCCATCTTTATCGACAAAACCATCTTCAAAAGATTTCTTGGCATTGTCCCAGGCACCACCGCCGGCTGTCATGGAAACAGCTACGAAGAAACCGGTAACAATCACACCAAGAAGCATAGCGCCAAGAGCTGAGAAGCCCTGTGCCTTGTCTCCGGTAATGAAGTAGATTGCATAGAAGCAGAAGATTGGCGAGAGAACCGGAAGCAGCGAAGGAATGATCATTTCCTTGATGGCTGCCTTGGTCAGCATGTCCACAGCGCGGCCGTAGTCAGGCTTTGAAGTGCCTTTCATAATTCCCGGATCTGCTTTGAACTGGCGACGAACCTCTTCAACAACAGCACCACCGGCGCGTCCAACAGCGGTCATTGAGATACCTCCAAAAAGGTATGGCAACAGGCCACCGAACAGAAGGCCAACAACCACGTATGGGTTAGACAGAGAGAAATCCACTGACACGCCTTCAAAGAAAGAACCGGCTTCAGCGTTTGCAGCAAAGAATTTCAAATCCTCGGTGTAAGCTGCAAAAAGAACCAGTGCCCCAAGTCCAGCGGACCCAATTGCATATCCCTTGGTAACAGCTTTTGTTGTGTTACCGACAGCATCCAGTGCATCTGTCGTAGACCGTACTTCAGCAGGAAGATCCGCCATTTCAGCGATGCCGCCAGCGTTGTCAGTCACTGGACCAAATGCATCCAGCGCAACCACAAAGCCGGCAAGCGCAAGCATTGAAGACACTGCAATCGCGATACCGAACAGGCCAGCAAGCGAATAGGTAACAATAATACCAGCGATAATGATTACTGCAGGAATTGCTGTCGCTTCAAGCGAAATTGCAAGACCCTGAATAACGTTCGTGCCATGCCCGGTTACTGAGGCTTGAGAGATCGAACGTACAGGACGGTACTCAACGCCCGTGTAATATTCAGTCACCCAGATGATCAATCCGGTAATGATCAGACCAGCGAGGCCACAAACCAGCAAGTCACTACCGGTAAAGGACTGGCCGCCAACGGTGAAGCTGGTGTCCATTCCGAGCCAGAACCAGACGATACCAAAAAGAGCAATAGCTGACAGGACCGCTGTCACAATAAAGCCCTTGTAGAGCGCACCCATGATCGAATTGTTTGCACCGAGTTTCACGAAGAACGTACCGATGATCGAAGTCACAACACAACTAGCTCCGATCAGAAGCGGAAACAGCATCAACGTTGACGCCTGTTCTCCCACAAAGAAGATTGAAGCAAGAACCATGGTTGCTACGACTGTAACAGCATACGTTTCAAACAGGTCAGCAGCCATGCCGGCACAGTCACCAACATTGTCACCGACGTTGTCCGCGATTGTTGCAGGATTGCGTGGATCATCTTCCGGGATACCGGCTTCAACTTTACCGACAAGGTCTCCACCAACGTCTGCGCCTTTTGTGAAGATGCCGCCGCCGAGACGTGCAAAGATTGAAATAAGCGAGGCACCGAAACCAAGGGCAACAAGGGAATCGATCACAACGCGATCATTGTTTGCAAATCCAGCTACGTTAAGCAGATACCAGTAGTAAACGGCCACGCCCAGAAGCGCGAGACCAGCGACGAGAAGACCCGTAATCGCACCTGCCTTGAATGCAATATCCAGGCCCGCACCGAGGCTTTGGCTTGATGCCTGGGCTGTACGTACGTTTGCACGAACAGAAACGAGCATGCCGATGAAGCCTGCCACACCGGACAAAACCGCACCAATCAGAAAGCCGACTGCAACAAGCCATCCAAGCAGAAAGCCAACGATTGCAAAAACGACCACGCCGACGATAGCGATTGTCATATATTGTCTTGATAGATAGGCCTGCGCACCTTCCTGCACAAAGCCAGCAATTTCCTGCATGCGGTCATTGCCCGCATCCGCATTCATGACGGACATGGAGGCCCAAACGCCATATGCGATGGACAACAATCCGGCAAGAATAGCCAGAATAAGAGGATCCATTTTCCTGTTTCCCTATTTTGTGGAGGCGTGAAACTGATGGATAACCCCGTTCATCCACGCCACTAACCAAATCAAAAAGCCGGAATCTGAGAAAACCGGCCAACCGCCGCGCACACTAGCCAGAAAGCTCCAAAGGTCAAGAAATTGTTATTAAAACGCACCAAAAATGCCGCAATATTCGACTAATTGATCATTCTGGCAGATTTGAGAAACGCCGCAACCTCCATTTTGTTCTTCAAATGATGTGTTCTGACCTGTTCAGGTGCGTTTTTGACAAGCGCCAGCGCCTTGGGGCGACTTCTTGTTGGATAATCATAAATGAATTTCAGAAACTTCAAAAAATCCCGATTAAATCTTTCGGGACAGTCTGTGGCCATATCATCCCTCGTCACACCGTAAGAACTGATAGCGCGTCTGATAACACGAAACAGACATAACCATCTCGATATATCCAGAAAGACAATTACATCCGACCGCTCTGATCTTTCCTCAAATCCCCTGGAATAATTACCGTCAAAAATCCATTTTTCCTTTTTGATTGCAGCAGAAACCATGCATTTCATATCTTCATCTGATCGCATATTCCAACCGGGTTCCCAATAGAACTGGTCCATGTGCAAAACAGGTAATCCGGTTATTTCACCAAGACGCTTTGCCAGAGTCGATTTTCCGGAGCCAGAATTTCCTATGATCATGACCCGCCTCATGATTTTCGTGTATATATGGTACTGGGTAGGGAGTTGTAGTTCATCTCATCAACCGCGTTGAAGCCTGCCCTTTCACTACAACGAATTGCGGTCACATTCTTGTTCGCGTGGATCAGAAAAAACTCACGATCTGATTCATCCACGAGACCGATCACGTGGTCAACGGCAGACCCCAGCATTTCCGTTCCCAATTGGCGTCCCAGAAATGCCGGGTCACCCACAAAATAATCAAAACTCACGCCATCAAGATATCCCAGGGTGCCAACCCCATATTGCGGATTTGTTCGGTTGAAGTACCACTGCAGATACCCGTAAGGCCTTCCGCACTCCTCGGCCAACAAACAGAAGCAATCTTCTTCCCCGTGAATTCGCGGAGTGAACTTGGCATTCACCGTTTCCAGAGAAATATCATCCCACATATAAAAGGGCCGCAAATGAGGTTCATTCATCCATCGGTGCAACATTGAGAGATCGTAGATTTCAAGCGGTCTCACATTGATCATAATCAGGCCTTCAAGTTGTCTGGCTCCTGTGTTCTCCTGAGCCAGATCAATCCCACGATACAAATCGCAACAACAGGAAAAATCACCCAGTTAAGGAAGTCCCAGCCATAGGCATTCAGCGTTTGACCGGACATAAGGGATGCAAAGGCTACCGAGCCAAATACGATAAAATCGTTGGCACCTTGCGCCTTGTTCTTCTCCTCGGGCCGATAAGTGTCCGTAATCATCGCTGTCGCACCGATGAACCCGAAGTTCCAGCCAAGGCCGAGAAGGACCAGCGATCCCCAGAAATGCATCAATTCAAGGCCGGAAAGTGCCACAATCGCACAAGCAACCAGTATTGCCAGTCCAGTCAAGACAATTGTTTCCTTGCCAAAGCGCGCAATCAGGGTACCGGTAATCAAGCTTGGTCCGAACATCGCCATCACGTGCCACTGTATACCGAGCGTTGCGTGATCTACGGAATGTCCGTGATGGACCATTGCAAGCGGCGCTCCTGTCATGACAAAGGACATTAGCGCGTAAGTGGACGTGCCGCACAAAGCTGCCACCACAAATCTCGGCTGGATCATGATTTCGCTCAAAGGCCTGGCATTTTGAGAACCGGCAACAGGTGTGTTGCTGACCAGATTGGAGGGGTTCAAAAACGTCAAAGCGATGAAGCTCAGGACAAACAACACCGTCGCTGCATAAAATGCTCCAGCGAATGGAACAGGTGCGGCAAGATCACCTGCATAAATCACCAGTTGAGGCCCGATGACGGCGGCGGCTATTCCGCCTGCCATTATGATGGAGATAGCCTTTGGCTTGAAATCTGCTGTTCCCCGGTCTGCAGCCGCAAACCGGTATTGCTGGACAAATCCGCCGGAAACTCCATTCACCCCAAGTGCTGCACAAAAGAACCAGAAACTCTCGACGGTGATAGAAAGTCCTGAAAGTATCATGCCGGAGATGCCGACAAAGGTTCCGGCCATAAAACCAAGCTTGCGGCCCATCGTCCGCATGATCGTGTTGGCCAGCAGTGCGCCAATGGCAACTCCGATATTGTAAGCAGTAATCGGTGCAGTGGCCAATGACTTGTCGTCACCAAGCAAATGCGCGCCTACAAGTCCGCCAAGGGCGATGTTCAGCGGTGCTGATGCACCTCCGAAAGCCTGGCAGACCAGATAGAGCCACACGTTTCTTCGCGCGACGGCATTTTCTTCCAAGTCCGATAGTGCTGGAGTTGCTGTTGTCACTGCTTCATTTCCGAATGATCATAGCTGGTCTTTTCAAATTCGATGACAGCGCCGTCCCTGTCAAACACGGTAACTTCTGAACCTTCATGAATTGAGCCAACACGAGTTACATTCAGATCAAGGTCGGGCAGCATTTTTTCGAATTCATCCAGTTTCAACTTTGGCACGGAAAACAGAATTTCGTAATCATCTCCGCCGGTTAAAGCAGTTTCCACGTGTTTTGATTCATCTTGCAGAACTGCATTTGTCGCGTCGGAATATGGAATTTTGTCAGCATTTATATTTGCAGAAACGTGGGATGCAGCACACAATTTGGCCAGATCTCCTACCAGACCATCGGAAACATCCATAGCTGCAGAAGCAAATTCACGGACCAGTTCTCTAATTTCGATTCTTGGATCTGGCAGAAGATATCGCCGTGTCAGGTACTCCTTGTGGTCCGCTTCCAGACCGGGGAGTTTGTCCTGTCTCGCAAGGAGTCCTAAAGCACCGTCGCCGATTGTGCCGGTGACAAATATCGCATCACCAGGCCGCGCACCCAACCGCGAAACGTATTTGCCGGTCGGAACATCGCCAAAAGCTGTGATCGAAACCACAAATCGTGTGCCTGTTTTGAACGTATCGCCGCCATTCAGTGTGATGCCATAACGCCCGCAATCTTCTTCCAGACCGTTGGCGAAATTCTCAACCCATGCTTCATCCCAGTCGTTTCCCAATCCCAACGCCAGAGAAAAGCACTTCGGTGTTGCACCCTTGGCAGCAAGGTCAGAGAGGTTAACGCGCAATGCCTTTTGCGCGATGTGCGCTGGCTGGTCAGTACCGAAGAAATGTATGCCTTCTGCGACAGCGTCTTGCGTAATCACCAACATACATCCAGGCTGGTGTTCAACTACGGCAGCGTCATCCTTCAGACTAAAACTTCCGTCGCCTGACAAAGGCGCAAAATACTTTTCAATAATTTCAAATTCACCCGGATTCGCCATCTTTGAATTCTTCCTGACGAACTTTTCTCGCTATGCGGTCGAGTACACCATTCACCAGACGTGGTTCTTCTTCTTCGAAGAACGACTTGGCAATCTCGAGATATTCCGAAATAACCACTCGTGCAGGCACATCTTTGCGGTTCTTGAGTTCAAATGCACCACATCTCAGCAAGGAACGCAGCAGCGTGTCAATTCGTGATAGCGGCCAATCATCCGGTAATGTCTGATGGATCACGGGATCCAGCAATTTCTGTTCTTTGACGACACCCGAAACAATGCCCCTGAACCATCCCAGGTCAGCTTCAAGGTACTCATCGCCATCGACTTCCTTGCCAATTCTGAGGCTCTCATACTCCTCCACCACATCGGATATTCGGCTCCCCGTCATATCCATCTGGTACAGCGCCTGAACGGCTGCAAGGCGAGCAGCACCACGTTTGTTGGCTGCTGGAATGTCTTTAGTGTCAGTTGCCATCGTTCAGACCAAGCTGTTCCGCAGATCAATCATGGAAAGTGCTGCTTTTGCGGCGCCTCCTCCCTTGTTCTTTTCGGAAACACGAGCCCTCGCCCAAGCCTGAGCTTCATTCTCGACTGTCTGAATGCCGTTGCCGAGCGCCAGTTTGTGCTCGACGGAAAGGTCCATCAATGCCCTTGCTGATTCATTCGCCACAATTTCGTAATGCGTTGTTTCACCTCGGATGACGCACCCGATCACAATATATCCGTCATATTTTTTCCCGGAAGCAACCGCCATCGCAACAGCAGCAGGTATTTCCAGAACTCCTGCAACTGCCACATATTCATGAGTTGCACCCGCTGCATCCAGTTCAGCAGTTACACCATCCAACAGGCTGGCTGATATTTCGGAATAATATGGTGCATCAACCACCAATAAATGCGGGGCATCCGCCATTCCCAACTCCTGTGATACGGGCAATTCTCATTTCAGCGCTGACAAATCACGCATTCGTCGAGATGGCAAGATGTAAGTTATTGTTGCCCAACAATGATCGGAGGCAAAGCATTTATCTGAGACAGAATGCGTTGGTGAACCTGTGGGTGATTCGCGAGTGGAATATGCGAGCTCTTTATCTTGAAACTCCTGTACTGGGTGTTCTTGTTGCCCCAAGCAAGAATTGATTTGGTCCGGAAGCAATCAAGATTTGTACAACTGAAATTGTCCGCTACCCTTACGTTATCCCGGATTGGTACCATCGCCGGCCCCTCCATGGTTGCAAGATAGTTTACCGGAATACCGGAACGATCAAGATCGCCAGCGATCAGGGTCACAATGTTGGCGCCAAAGCTTATTCCGATCAGGTTGATCTCGACTTCCGGATTCCGTCTGTAAGCAGCCTTTAGTTCGCGGGTTATCTGTGCGCGAATTAATGTCGAGCTTTCTATGAAGGAAGCATAATTGTGGAGTGAAGAGCCCGGAATTTTCTTCGCCAGATTCGTGAAACCGTAACCGATGGCTTCAACATTGCTGGCCAATCCATTGATCAAATAGGTTTTTCTTATTCTAGGTCGGTATACGGGTTCAAAGACATTCTGATCGAATGCGAAAGCATTGTTTGGCGATGCTGCCCTGTCGGAGATATTTCCCGCCACCTGCGCCGGATTAGGCTGCTGAATTTGCGGCGGCACTGGCTGTTGTGATGGTACTGCGGAATTCAGAACATTTTGCCCGTCGCCTGACACACAAGCGGCAAGAAACGCTGTAAGTACTAAAAACAAAATTCTCTTCAGCATTTTTTTGTTCCGGCCAACCGCACGTTGATGGATTTGGTGAGGTTACTAGAGCATCATTTAGGTTAATGTTTGGCAAAATGGGAAATCAAACTGGCGCGATTGTGTTTTTCAACCGCCATATTCAGCCAGGCGCGCTGCATATCGGGCCATCTGATCGACTTCCAGATTGATCCTGTCACCTTTTTTGCGGTTTCCCCAGGTGGTCACCTCCAGCGAGTGCCGGATTAAAAGCACATCAAACCGGTTATCTGACACCTCATTCACGGTGAGCGAAGTTCCGTCCAGAGCAACGGAACCTTTGGATGCTATGAATTTTGCAAGATGATCAGGAGCTTCCAGCGTAAAGCGAACAGCCTCACCTTCAGATTCAACTTCTGTAATTGTGGCGATGCCGTCCACATGACCGGAAACCAGGTGTCCACCCAGTTCATCTCCAATCTTCAATGACAGTTCAAGATTAATTGGGTCACCTTCAGAGACTTCTCCCAACGAGGACAAACGCAGCGCCTCTTCCCAGGCTTCAACTTCGATCCAACCATCGTTCTTTTCAACCACGGTGAGACAAACCCCGTTGTGGCAGACGGATGCGCCGATATCGATCAAAGTGGTGTCATGGGCGGTCCGTACGCGGATCCTCTTACCCTGATCCAGGGTTTGAATGGATTCCACCTTTCCAACGTCCGTAATTATTCCGGTAAACATTACTCAACCCGCTTTCTCATACGCAATGATACATCATGCCCGAACTTCAATGTTTGAACTATTTCAAATCCCTCAGGTGGATTTTCAGGAGTAAACGTAGCCCGAACAGCCTCATCTTTTTCCACAGGCAGCTCCGGCTTTCCGCCAACATGAACGATGATCTCGTCCACGAGGTCGTCTTTGAGCAGACTGTCCGCCAGTTTGGCGCCTCCTTCGACCATAACAGACTGAATACCACGCGCTGCAAGGTCCTCAAACATTTCAGGAAGTGCCACATGGCCATCGTCAATCTCCGCAGGAATGTGCTGGATGCGATATTTGGCCACCATCGCCTCCCACGATTCCGGTGGCGTCGGTGAGCCAAATATCCAGGTAGGGACATCCGGTGCAGTTGAAACCAGCAGATAAGCATCGGTAAGCTGACACTTGCTGTCCAAAACCACACGAACCGGCGAACGGTGATGCATACCCGGCAAACGGCAAGTCAGCATCGGATCATCAGCCATTGCTGTACCACGTCCAACCAGAATTGCGTCGTGGCGAGCACGGGCAAGATGGGTTTGCTGCATGGATTCCTTACAGGAAATCTTGAGATTGCCAGTCTTGCTGCAACCGATGATGCCGTTGGGATCCATGGCCAGCTTAAGTGTGACAAACGGAAGTATCCCGGACCGGGCTTTCAAATACCCCTGAATGACCCGGTTGGCCGCCTCACCACCATCCATTTCTGTGACCTCGACACCGGCCTCCAGGAGCATCGCATGGCCCCTGCCGTTTACCCGGTTATCAGGGTCCATGATGGCCGTGACGACCCGTTTTACACCGGCATCTATCAGAGTTTGCGCGCAGGGCGGCGTTTTACCGTGATGCGCGCAAGGTTCCAGAGTGACGTAAGCTGTTGCACCTCTCGCCAGTTCACCGGCTTCTTCAAGTGCTGGCGGTTCCGCATGCGGCCGCCCTCCTCGCGCTGTAACAGCGGAGCCCACAATCACCTGCCCTATGTCCAGGTCCGCTACAATTACGCAAGCTACCGACGGATTGGTACCGGTCAGTCCTTGATGCTTGCGTGCAAGACGCAATGCTGCATCAAGAAAACGGCGATCACTGATGTTTTCATCACAACTTGAATTCATGACACTCACAAGTTTTGGATACTGCACCCGTGATGCTTTTTTTCCAACAAAAACCTTGTCCCTAAATCAAAGGCAAGCGAACGATGATACCGGCATTGACAATTACACTCATGCGATCTGTGTTTTCATCAAGGACGTTCAGGCCACCATGAACCGCTTTTGCCTCGATCTGTCCATAAGGAAGCTCCTTTGCAACTTCGCTGAGGTTCACTTTCTCCGGCTCCTGGGCGGCAATGTTCAGTTCAATCTGCATGTGTGACGGATCTATGTCGATGCTCTTGAACATGGTGAGAGAAGAATGATGAATGGCATCCTGCACCGCGCGCTTAGCGGCCTTTGTATAATCCTCTCCGTAAAGATCGTTTCCGGTCCCCATTTCAAGAATGATCCGCTTTAAGTCACTCATTTTTTCACCCATTCTTCGTTTTCCGGTAAATCCAGATAAACGATCAATGCAGCGTTGGCCATGATGGTACCCGGTGTTCCATCATCCTTGGGGGTATCCATACCACCCTTGACCACTTCTACAGAGCCGCTGCCATAGGGAAGCACAGACGCAACTTCTTGCCGATCAACATTCTCCGGTTTCTGGACACCAATATGAATGTCGACCCGCATTTCTTCCCTTGGCTTGCCGAAAGCATCCGCAATAACCAGCGAATTTTGTCTGAGTGCGTTGTGAACAGCCCGCATCGCCGCCTTTGTGTAATCAGAACCCCGAATGTCCGTCCCCATTCCCAGCTCCATGACCATACGCTTCCAAGCCATCAGTTTTCTTCCTGACCCATTTTGTTGAGAATTCCCTCGAAATCCCTAGCCTCCTGAAAGTCCTGATAGACAGAAGCGAAACGCACGTAAGCCACTTCGTCAATGTGCTTGAGGCCTTCCATAACAAGTTTGCCGATTTCATCGGACCTGATGTCCCCTTCGCCATGGCTCTCGAGCTGGCGCACTATACCGGAAATCATCTTTTCCAGCCGTTCCGGATCGATATCGCGCTTGCGGGTGGCTGTATCTATTGATTTTGCGAGTTTGTCCCGATCAAAGAGAACCTTCTTGCCCGACTTCTTGAGGACCGTCAGTTCGCGTAGTTGAACACGTTCGAAAGTCGTGAACCTCCCTCCGCAAGCCGAACAAACCCGGCGCCTGCGAATGGCACTCCCGTCCTCCGTAGGACGCGAGTCCTTCACCTGGGAATCTTCATTTGTGCAATAAGGACAACGCAAAGAAAAAGCCTTCCATACCGGGATGGAAGGCTCTTAACACTATTGAATTATATCCGCCAGATTACATGTGCGAATACATTGGAAAACGGTCAGTCATTTCGACAACTTTTGCCTGAACGGCCGCTTCCACCGCCCGGTTCGCATCATCATCATTGGCAACCATCAGACCATCCAGAACTTCTGTAATGAGATTTCCGATTTCACGGAATTCGTTCTCTCCGAAGCCTCTGGTTGTTCCTGCTGGTGAACCGAGGCGAATTCCCGATGTTACAAACGGCTTCTCCGGGTCAAACGGAATTCCATTTTTGTTACAGGTAATGTTAGCCCGGCCAAGCGCTGCTTCCGCGCGTTTACCGGTTGCTTTCTTGGGCCGCAGATCAACAAGCATGGAGTGGTTGTCGGTGCCGCCGGAAACGATATCAAGACCGTTATCCATCAGACTCGCTGCCAATGCCCGGGCATTGTCCTTGACCTCTTGCGCGTACGCTTTGAATTCGGGTTGAAGAGCCTCACCGAATGCAACTGCCTTTGCAGCAATTACGTGCATGAGAGGTCCACCTTGAAGACCAGGGAAAACTGCTGAATTCATTTTCTTCGCAAGCGCTTCATCGTTTGATAGGATCATTCCGCCGCGCGGGCCGCGCAGCGACTTGTGAGTGGTTGTGGTCACCACATGGGCATGTGGAATTGGTGACTCGTGTACTCCTGCTGCAACCAGCCCAGCAATATGGGACATATCAACCAAAAGGTATGCATCGATGCTGTCTGCAATACGGCGGAATGCCGCCCAATCCCATTCGCGGGAATATGCTGTGCCACCTGCAATAATGAGTTTCGGGCGCTGTTCCGTTGCGATGCGCTCGACCTCGGCAATGTCAATTTGATGGCTTTCCTGATCAACACCGTAGGAAACAACTTCAAACCATTTGCCTGACATGTTCACGGGAGATCCATGAGTGAGGTGACCTCCCGAATTGAGATCAAGTCCCATGAACTTGTCACCCGGCTGCAACAAAGCGAGAAACACTGCCTGGTTCATCTGACTGCCGGAATTCGGCTGTACATTGGCAAAATTACACCCAAACAATTCTTTCGCCCGCTCAATCGCAAGATTTTCTGCAATATCCACGAATTCACAGCCGCCGTAATAGCGCTTACCGGGATAACCCTCGGCATATTTGTTGGTCATAATGGAGCCCTGCGCTTCGAGAACTGCCCGTGAAACAACATTCTCTGAAGCAATCAACTCGATTTCATGACGCTGGCGCGAGAGTTCCTTGTTGATCGCTGCATGAATTTCAGGATCCACATCACTCAGAGGTGCATTGAAAAAAGTGTCCAGACTTGCCGACATTGAAATTATCCCTTTTATTTTGCGGGACAGATGCAGGCTATTCTGCCGGTTAATCTGTCCGGTTCACTTCCCTTATGAACGGTCGTTGTAAATCAGGATAAACGAATTGCAAATCTGGACGCGCCAGATCAATGCGCAAAAGCGCACACCCTCAACAAAAACAGGGCATATTTCAAGATTTATAGGCTTGAATCAGTTCCAGCTTGCAAAAGCCAGTTCTTCAGCGCCGTCGCGGCTGTAAATATCGTCACGGAACTGCACAACACCATTCTTCGTAGACCAAGCGGTGATGTAATTCCAGTAAACCGGTACCGGTGCTGATAGTTCAACATCAATCCTGTCACCGGATTCAATTGTCCGTTCGAGTTGGCGCCTACCCCACTGCGGCGTATCGTCGGCGATCCATGTGATCAAATCACGTACATTTTGTACCCGTACACATCCGGAAGATTCAAAACGAAGCAACTTCGAGAACAGGCTCTGCTGCGGTGTATCGTGCATGTAAACCGCATGCGGGTTCGGGAAGTTGATTTTCACCGAGCCCATGGCGTTAATTTTTCCCGGATCCTGGCGGAACATGTAATTCACCGCTTCATCGGAATTCCAGTCGATGGTTTCGGGCGGGATCTCCTGCCTGGTGTTCCAATCAAAAATGCGAATTTTGTTTCGGGTAAGATAGGTGGGGTCCTTCTGCATCAACGGTATCAGATCTTTTTTGATGATAGATACAGGAGACGTCCAGTAGGGATTCAGATTAAGCTCATAGATTTTTGAGGCAATTATGGGTGACTGGCGGTCGGTTTTTCCGACAATCGCCGTATGTCTTGATTCCACCTTGCCATGGCGCACCGCTTCGATCTGTGCGGCTGGTATGTTTACCATTACATATTTGTCGCCAAGGTAACCTGACATCGAACGCAAACGCACAAGGTTGGTCTCGAGCTGACCCAGTCGGATGCTCGTTGGTACATTCATGGCAGCAAACGAGTACTTGCCCATCACACCGTCTGCCGGAAGACCGTGCCGTGCCTGAAAGCGGCGGACAGCACCATCGACCCAGGTATCAAAAATATCTGAGCGTCCGGTTGAAGGATCAAGATCGCGAGAAGCAATAAGCCTGTCACGAAGCAATTCCACGTTTCGTGACTGAACCCCGAGACGGAGTTTTTTGTTTGCAGGAACAACCGGCCAGCCGCCCTTGAACGCAAGCTCACGATATTCATTCATCGCGCGTTCGACAAATACTGGTGTTTGCGGCGAGAATACGGGGATTTTGGTGGATGAAAGTTTGGCGTCGCCGCGCCGCGCGTCGAACTGGTCATTCCAGATATCACGCTGTGAAGAGCGAATTATTGAGGTAATCGGATTTTCAGCAAATGCCGGAGTCACGGCTGAGGCGGACCCCAATGCAGCCATTCCAGAAAGAAAATCTCTACGTTTCATCGCTTACAGCCCATAACCAGTCAGTATCAAACAATCTCGGATTTATCCCCGCATCGCCAAGATATGCCTTGATAGATGCCGAAACAAGGTTAAATTTTTGGTAACTATAGGAAAACGCGCCGCTTTTCCCTACCTTCCAAACCCTGTTTCGAGTACCTGATAAACCCTTATATGGGTTAAATCGCTGATTTGTGGTGAATTATGGGCAGAAATGAAAAAAGCCCGCGTGATTTGCGGGCCTTCTTCAACATCTCGTGAGAATTACAGACGATACAAAATCTGGTCGGTCCAGAAGCGCTCAAGCCGCTTGAGAGAACGATTCATACGGGAAAATTCCTCACCGTTGATTCCGCCGACCTGCTCTATGGATTCTGTATGACGCTCATAAAGTCCGTTGACGGTGTCAGCAACCTCCATGCCCGCTTTGGTGAGGCTCACACGAACGGACCGGCGATCCACACGGGACTTTTGATGGTTGATGTATCCCTGATCGACCAGTTTCTTGAGATTGTAGGAAACGTTGGAACCCAAATAGTATCCGCGGCTACGTAATTCGCCGGCCGTTAGCTCCATATTTCCTATGTTGTACAAAAGAAGAGCCTGCACAGGATTTATATCGGTGCGCCCGTTCCGGTCGAATTCGTCCTTTATGACATCCAGCAAACGACGATGCAGCCGTTCCACCATTGTCAGAGAATCCAGATAAAGGGTTTTCAGGTCCCCTTCATAAGAAGGCTCAATCGCCTTCCCTACCATTTCTGGTATGTTGTTCATTTTTGCCTCACTGTTTTTATCAAGGTGGGATTGTTTCCTCCCACTGTGAGGACACTTTTACGGCAATCGTCTAAAATTCGAATTAAAACTTAGGATTAATTAGGTGTTACCGGAATCGCGCGATTTGTAACATCTGGTCGCAAATCCTGTTAACTGAAAATGACAGGCAGATGTTGCCTGTCATTCTTGATTGCTCTTCCGAAGGCAATCGGATCAGATCTACTTAACGTTCGTGGCGCCAGTGTACAAAACCTGCGATCACCAGGGCAAACACTATGTGTCCCCAGAGTGCAACCCAAGTAATGCCACTCCAACCAAGGAAAGCAGGATTTCCCGCGACCAGATGCGCCATTACGTATAAGGCAAAGACCCAGAGCACCACACCGTAGGCAATGCCTACTACCCACCAGGGGACGAACGGCGCAACACGCGAAATCGGCCTAGCGATAAACATGTAACCGATCGGATAGGCGACAAGCCCGGTGATCAGGTGTACCAGATGACCGATCCCGTTCGATCCTATAAACTTTCCACCAAGGCCTGTAATTGCGCCAAGCGACTGAT
The DNA here is from genome assembly GCA_039029255.1 of Pseudomonadota bacterium. Taxonomy (GTDB): domain Bacteria; phylum Pseudomonadota; class Alphaproteobacteria; order Rhizobiales; family Rhizobiaceae; genus JAALLB01. The sequence goes on from JBCCGN010000036.1 coordinate 19,671, forward strand.
TTGCGAGGCCGACTGGAGCAAGCTTTGAACCCAAGGTGGGAACAATGCCCTTTAGAAGCGGGCTTACAGTCTGACCAAACAAATCAAATGCAAGCGTAGCGAAGGCACCCGCTATTAATAGAGTGGCGATTGTATATGCATTAATTTCAGGAATTGTATCTAAAATAGATCCTCTGGAAACCGTGTTGGTATTCATCAATTTTCTCCGTAATCGAAATAAGGTTTGTGGTGCCGGAAATGCCCCGTACCGTTGATAACCGGGATTTAGGTGAACATGAAATGTATGCAATGAATCTAACGCGTGCGTTACCGTTCGTGATTGCACCTATGTGTCCAACTGCACATTTGGCAAAAGAATTTGTTGAATTCCAATTAATGATACAGTTTACAGCGGCAGGTATGTGGAGGCTAAATCATCGCAACGATTTGTAAAAAGATGTCTCAATGCAGTGTTTTTGTGCATGCCTTTACAATGTTCAACTGACTGCGCCCGAGGTATTGGTAGTGTGGCAGTCTGAACTGTCAGAAAAAAGAAAAACCATACAGGAGAGAACTTATGTCTGACCGTTATGACGCTTACGACAAGCTGAAAATTGACCGGCCTGCTGACCGGGTTCTGCGGATCACATTTGACAATCCTGAGACCTACAATTCCGTGGATGCGGACACCCACACCCAAATCACGCAAATATGGCGGGACATCGATGCAGACCCGGATATCAACGCAGTAATTGTAACAGGCACCGGAAAGGCGTTTTCCTCTGGCGGCGATTTCGACTGGATTGGCCGGATGATGACAGACCACAAAGAGCTGATGAGCACATGGAAAGAGGCCAGGGATCTGGTTTACAATATTATCAACTGCAACAAGATAATGATTTCAGCAATCAATGGACCGGCAGCGGGAGCCGGTCTTGTTGTGGGAATTCTGGCAGACATCTCAATTGCAGGAAAATCAGCAAAGATCGTGGATGGCCATCCACGGCTTGGGGTGGCAGCAGGTGATGTGGCTGCAATAATCTGGCCACTTCTTTGTGGCATGGCAAAGGCCAAATACTACCTTTTATCCGGAAAACCTGTGACGGGAGAAGAGGCAGAAAGAATTGGGCTCGTCTCTCTTTGCGTTGAAGATGACGAGTTGCAGCAAACCGCCCTAGATACAGCGGTAAGTATGGCCAATGGGTCTCAGAGCGCACTGAGATGGACCAAATACTCACTTAACAATTGGCTTCGTCAGGCGGGCCCTATTTTCGACGCTTCTACTGCGCTGGAAATGCTCGGGTTTATGGGATCAGATGCCAAAGAAGGTCTCGGTTCGCTACAGGAGAAGCGGGATCCGAATTTTGATCCTGATTGCCCCGTCTAAAGCGTCAGTCCAGCCATTCGGCCACTCGAGGAGCAAAATAGGTCAGGATTGCATCGGCACCAGCCCGTTTAAATGCCGTAAGGGTTTCCCTGATTGCCCGTTCTTCGTCCAGAAAACCCCGTTCGCTGGCTGCCATGATCATCGCATATTCTCCGGAGACCTGATAGGCAAAAGTCGGCATCATAAATTCGTCTTTCAAACGCCGTATGATATCGAGATATGGCAGTCCCGGTTTCACCATAATCATGTCTGCCCCTTCAGCAATATCAAGGGCTGCTTCATGAATGGCTTCATCGGTATTCGCGGGGTCCATGAAGTAGGTTTGCTTATCCCCTTTCAACATCTGATCGGTACCGACAGCTTCACGATAGGGGCCATAAAAACCCGAAGCGTATTTAGCGGTATATGCGAGCGTTCCTGTGTCAGTGAAACCCGCATCGTTTAGTGCATCGCGAATGGCACCCATGCGTCCGTCCATCATTTCGGATGCGGATACGATATCGGCTCCGGCTTCAGCCTGAAGTACCGCAGCCGCGGATATCTGTTCCACGGTTTCGTCATTTAAAATTACGCCGTCGCGCAGGATGCCGTCATGGCCGTGGCTAGTGAAAAGATCGAGTGCGACATCGGTAATGACACCCACATCTGGAGCAGCGTCCTTGATAGCCCGGGTGGCCTGGTTGATAATATTGTCGGGGTTCAAAACTTCGGAGCCAGTTACATCCCGTTTTTCCTGTGCGACGTTCGCAAAAATCGCGATCGCTGGAATTCCAAGGGATTCTGCCAGTTTTGCCTGTTCACCGATCCGGTCGACACTATGCCGCGAAACCCCGGGAAGTGTGTTAAGTGGCTCACTCAGCCCCTTTCCTTCACAAATGAATACCGGCCATATCAGATCGTCCTTCGACAATCGGTTTTCGCGAACAAGTCGCCGTGTCCAATCAAAGCGCCGGTTGCGCCGCATGCGACGGTTTCCCGTAATTTCATCGACTGTTCGTTTCATTCCAGTTTCCATAACGTAAAGGCTTGTCTGCGCATCGGATTTCGATGTAATTCATAGGCTCGAGGAACGTTAAAGTAAAACCTGATGAGAGCCAAACAATTCCTGATCGGGAAAGCCTTTAAAGAAAACTATCGGCTGATTCTGCTGCGCATGGCATCGATGGTTCTGCTTGCATATTCTGCGGCATACTGGGGCCAGCTCACCGGCGCAACAAACATGGATATCCGGTTTGACACGATGACGGTCCCTGCCAGAGCAACGATTTCTACACTGGCCGTGCTTCAGCCAGTCGCTTCGTTGGGCCTTTGGGGTGGATGGCGTTGGGGAATAGTTCTGTGGATCGTAATAGCGGCGATTGAATTTACGATGTACGGACTATACCCACAGGTCTTCGGTCAGGCAAATCTGGTTTTGCTGTTTCACGTCACGGGTTTGGGTGTTTACTTCCTTGCGCTACTTGCCAGTTTCGCGATGAATGCCTTCAAGGGCGATGAAACAGTTTAGAAAAACTGCGGCTGACTACACAGTTATTGGGGCAGAGGAACTGGCCTGGCCCTCGGTCATCCACATTCGAATTTTTGCCTCAAGCTTTTCAGGCGATACCGGCTTTGAAAGGTAATCATCCATTCCTGCTTCAAAGCATTTCTCCATGTCACCCTTGATGGCATGTGCTGTTACGCCGATAATTGGGGTATGCTTTTCGCCCTCTTGTTCGATCTGGCGAATTGCCCGGGTTGCCTCATGCCCATTCATGACCGGCATTGAGACATCCATGCAGATAATCTTCGGATTATACTTGCGGTACATTTCGACCGCTTCTTCACCATTGTTAGCTATCAGAAACGAGTATTTCGTACCTTGTATGATTTGCCGGAACACAATCTGGTTAACTTCATTGTCTTCCGCAACCAGGATGTCGATTTGATCTTTCTGCATATCGCGCAACTCACCGATTACGGAGGCAATCGACGATTTCTGGGTCGCTATCGCATCGTAACTGTTGCTTCTTTCACCTTCATTTTTGGAAACCGACTGGGCTTCGCCTGTTGTCCGGGTTTGTTGGAAAGCCTCTTCTGAAGACAAGAGTTCCTCGGCTAGAACTTCCGCAGCTGAACTTTGATCATTGTTTTGGGAAGATACATCAGCATTCAGGTCCGCGGCTCCAATTTTTCTGGCCATTTCAATGCCCGTAAGCGTTTCATTGTCCGTATCACGCGATTCCTGAAGCACCTTGATGATTGTTTCCAGCAAGACCGAAGAGCGCGCTGGCTTCACAAGATGTCCCTGTATACACAGCGAGGAGAAATTTTGCCCGTCTTCCATCTGATCAACTGATGTCAGCATGATAATCGGTATGTCCGCAATTGCATCTTCTGAACGAATGGCCATTGCAAGTTCACCACCGTTCATTTTCGGCATATGGTAGTCAAGAATGATGCAATCGGGCGGAATACCCTGATTTTTCATCGCCCGAACGGCCACAAGTGCCTCTTCACCGGATGCTGCAGCTGCGCTTTCAAAGTTCCATGCAATCATGTTTTCAACGAGAATGGAGCGGTTGACAGCATTGTCATCAACAACAAGCACACGTGCACCGTTAACGTTTACAGGTACATATTTTTTCTTAATTTCGTTTCCAAATGCGGGCAGGGTAACCTCAAACCAGAAGGTGGAACCTTCGTCGATTTTCGATTCTACACCCATTTCGCCGCCCATCAGTTCTACAAGTGATGAAGCGATTGCGAGACCCAGACCGGTTCCTTCATGCTTGCGCGTTGCGCTCTCGTCAACCTGGCTGAACTTTTCGAAAATCCGGTCAAGTTTTTCCTGCTCAATACCAATGCCGGTATCTGTAACCGCCATCCTTATTTTGACCTGATCATCTTCCACCGTGCCATCGACATCTACCAGAATATGTCCTTCTTCGGTAAACTTGACGGCATTTCCGACGAGGTTCGTCACGATTTGGCGAATGCGCCCCACGTCTCCTACAAGTTGTTCTGGCAAATCAGGCGAAATTCTTACCGCCAATTCGAGATCTTTTTCGCTGACTTTGGTTGCAACGAGCGTTGCAATGTCTTCAATTGACTCTGCCAGATTGAACGGTGCTGGATCAAGCGTCATTTGCCCCGCATCAATCTTTGAAAAGTCCAGTATGTCATTGATAATCGTCAGAAGCGAGCTTCCGGATTTGACGATAATCTCCGCAAAGGTTTTTTGTTTCTGGTCCAGTTCAGTCCGCATGAGCAGTTCTGTCATTCCCATCACACCGTTCATAGGCGTGCGAATTTCATGGCTCATGTTGGCCAGAAACTCACTCTTCGCGCGATCAGCGAGCTCTGCGCGCCTTGTCTCCCTTTCAGCAAACCTCGTTTTCTCGAAAATGTGCTTCATCATCCGGTGGATAAACAAGTCCAATGGAATGAAGATACAAAAGCCGATGAATGCCAGAGCGCCGATTGTGATCAGCAGAAACTCTTCTAGCAGAATTCCCTGTGCTGCTCCCAAGGCAACCTTACTTTGGCGAAGATGCTTCAATATGTGCTGATTGCTGATCAGAACCTGATTGTTGTATGTTGCTTCCACAGCTCGGGCAGCCCAGTGGATGTCGGCCTTGGTTCGAGCTTCATCAATTTTATCGCTTTTCAAAATTGCCTTATGATGGCGGAACGGTTGGTCACCCTGCAGATATCGTGATGATTTCTGTATAAGAATACGCAACTCCTGGGGTATCTGATCCCATAAGGCAATCATTTCTTGGAGTTCTGCATTGGCTCCCTTCTGGAAAAAAACCAGAGCTGTTTGATAAGGGAATATTTCAGGGTCGACGGGACGATTCCTCAGAAATTCCTTGCGCTGTTTGAACGTCAATCCGACCAGCAGATCTGATAGCGCCTCCTGATCTTCTTTTTCAGGAGTTTCCGAACCAATCCTTTTAGCTTTTTCGGACAGCAAAAGCATTGCATTGTCTGTAACTTCCAGCTTGTCGGACAGGCTTGAAATTCGCTCAATCTGGAGGTTTGTGGCATCCTGATCAAAATAGAACTTTACGCAGATCAGGCCGATGACAGCAAGCGCAAGGACATAGCAGCCCCGCATGATCCAAGATACAAAAACCCAGTTCCTTGATTTTACAATTGAACCCATCAGTCACAGCCCCATAGTATGCGGGGCCAGTATTATGAATTCATGGTTAACAAACTCCTAAATGGCCTGTATTTTCCTGTGGTTTGGAACTGACTGGTCAATGACATTACCGAATACATCAATGTTGAAGACTGGCGGATAACCGGTAAAAAAGAATACAGCAAATAATATGCAGTATAATTTGGCTGGAGGCCGTTGGCGATAACGTTACGTTGCCTAATACGACCAGAGCGGGATTGAATTCGTTTGCACCGATAATCTGAGTATCTGGTGCCAATTCATTCATAAGAACTAATCTGATAGACTGGGCAGCAGATCAGCCAAGGATTGATCAGGAATTTGTCTCCCCATACTATCATGCCTCGGGATATCTGAGGAGAAATTCACCTGTCGCGTTTGAATGTCATTTTCACTGAAAATATACGATGGTTTTTTTTGATTTTTCGGTTAACCTCTGGTTTCGAACAGGATCAATTATGACTAAGCATTCGCTTGATACCCCGCAGTTTTACCTGACTGCTCCCGCACCATGCCCTTATATCGACGGGAAGGAAGAACGGAAGGTGTTCACCCATTTGGTCGGCGGGCGTGCCAAGCAGGTAAACGACATGTTGAGTCAAGGCGGATTCAGGCGTTCACAGAACATAGCCTACCGACCTGCATGTGAAGGATGCAAAGCATGCGTGTCCGTTCGTGTGCTTGTAGATGAATTCCGTCCGGGAAAATCTTTCAGGAGAATACTGCAAGGGAATTCAGACCTTGTAGGCGATGAGTTACCGCCCTCACCAACAACCGAACAGTTCTCGCTCTTCAGAAAATACCTGGACGATCGCCATTCAACCGGAGGTATGGTTGAGATGACATCTCTCGATTATGCCATGATGGTTGAAGATACGCATGTGGATACAATGCTGATCGAATATCGGACACGTGATCCCGATTCATTAGTTGAAAAACCGTCAGGACCGCTTGTCGCTGTCGCACTTACTGATGTGCTGGCAAACGGACTTTCCATGGTTTACAGCTTTTTTGATACCGAAACCGATTACAAAAGTCTTGGAACCTTCATGATACTCGATCATATTCGTATCGCGCGAAAGATGGGCTTGCCCTATGTTTACATGGGTTACTGGGTGGAAGGCTCACGCAAGATGGATTACAAAACCCGTTTTCACCCTCAGGAACACTTGACAATGTCTGGATGGAAACGCTGGGAGTAAGCAGGTTTTCCAAACCGTACGAAGTGGCTAACGCAAGATCAACGCTACACTCTTTTTCAACGTCGGACTCCACACCCAAAACAGTTCTAGAACAGGAAAGTTTGATTTGCAGCTTTTGGTACGCTCCGGACCGGGAATTTTGCTGGCGCTGCTGGGCGGTCTGCTTATCTCGATTGACATACCGGTAATTCGCCTTGCCGAGGGTAACACCTGGGTGGTGATGTTCATGCGTGGCTTTGGGCTCGCTTTTGTTCTCGGACTGATCCTCATGTTTGCGAAAAACTGGACAGACACGCCCGATAAACCCTTCCAGGATCGTTACTGGGTTGAGGTTGGTATCCTTTACGGCATTAGCAGCATCCTGTTCACGATTGCTGTGTTCAACACATCAACGGCAAATCTGGTCTTCATTCTCGCTTTTAATCCAATGATCGCGGCACTTTTCACATGGTGGCTACTTGGAGAGAAACCCGGCTTGGCAACGGCAATTGCCATTGCAATGACCCTTACCGGTGTTGTTATTATCGTAAATGATGGACTTAAGAGCGGCACATTCTTCGGAGATTTCATATCACTGATGACGGCGGTTGTTCTGGCCTATTCAATTACCCGCACCAGGCAATCCGGCAAGGATCTCTCACTTAGCGGTGTACTGGGCGGATCGATTACTGCCCTGTTTGCGCTCCCGATCGCTATCACTCAATTTGAGATGCCTGGAGCACCTTGGTGGCTTATACTAAATGTTTTCATCATTGTACCAGCTGCAGGCTTTACCTTGTCCCTGGCGCCTCGGTTTATCTCTGCGCCACAGGTGGCCATGTTTTTCATGCTTGAAACCGTACTTGCCCCAATCTGGATCTGGCTGATTTTTTCAGAAATTCCCTCAGACAATGCACTGATCGGCGGTCTGATCGTACTAACCGCAATTGCAGGTCACAGTTTCTGGCAATTACGCACAGACTTCGGCTCCAGGAGGGCAGCTGTCCAGGCAGCCTAACCGGTCAGGCTTCATCCACATCAACAATCCAGGGTTCAGCTCTGCCTGCATCATCCCAATCCTGCCACGGGGACAGCGATTGCATGGCAGCTGTGTAACGCCGAACCGCATCCGTGTCGCTCAAACAATAAATCTGTAGTCGATTTACCACCGGTGCAAACATTGCATCCGCATTGCAAAACTGTCCAAAGAGAAATGGGCCGCCGGATTTCTGTAAACACTCTTCCCAAAGGGTTTCAATTCGCGCGACATCCTTGCAGACACCTTCGGAAACCTCAATCGCATAATGATCCCGACGCATGTTCATGGGGCATTCGTTTCTCAAACTGCTGAAGCCGCCATGCATTTCGTGAGAGACTGAACGCGCCGAAGCGCGTTGTCCGAGGTCAGATGGCCAGAACTGCTTATCCGGAAACCGGTCGGCAACATACTCAAGTATTGCGAGGGATTCCCAGACTGTGAGATCATCATCTACCAGACAGGGAACTTTACCGGTCGGTGAAAATTGCTTGAATTTCGGATTGCCTATTTCATCTTCAAACGGAACCAGGATTTCCTCGAATGCAACATCCTGCATCCTCATGCCGATCCATGGCCTTAGTGACCACGAGGAATAATTCTTGTTACCAATATAAAGTTTCATCACAATCCCCTGGCTGTTTGATTGGACTGAGGATAGCGTTTGAGGGTCGCACAAGAAATCAAATGTTTCTTATTGCATCCATTGCCATTTGTTATGGACGGGTCAGGTTCCCGATGCTGCCGCTGACATGCCAATTAAAAACACAAACACCGCAAACATGGCAACGGTACCCAACAACCATTTACCTTCGTTTATGCTATTTTCTGCATCCTGTGTTTCGGAAGCTTCAGACACAATTCCATCAATGGTGTCGCGGTCCATCTCTGTTTCCCCCATCTTGACGATCTGCCCGTCCGTCAATACCCAATCTCAAATTCATTAAACATCAGAAGCCAAACAGGTTCTATTGTGTCTAATTGTGTGGCTCATAAATGAAAAATTTACGTTACGTAATTTCACAAGCACATTCTGATCATTTTGAAAAGGCCTGTGCGGAAAATTTCTTATCTGCCGTCAAATTTTCCGTTTTTCGGGAACCCTTTAGGTGCAACCCGCCCGGCCTGGGCCCGTTCTCCAACATATTCCGCCAGTTCATCGAGGGAACGGGTATGTACCCGCGCCGCTGAATCTTCCCAGGTCAATCCATCTTTGCCATCAAATATGCGCACGTCTTTGATGCCGCCGTCCTTGTATTTCTGAAGACGGACGCCCTTGCCACGGCTCATTTCCGGAATCTGGGCCAGCGAGAAAATGAGCAATTTCCGGTTGTCGCCGGCAACAGCGATGTGATCGCCAGAAGCCGGCGAACAAATAGCAGCTTCATCGGGCATCTTCACGTTCAAAACCTGTTTCCCTTTTCGGGTATTGGCGATTACGTCACTTTCAGCAACCAAAAATCCGTTTCCGGCACTTGAAGCTACCAGCAATTTCCGTTTCGGATCATGTTTGAACGCTGCGATGATATCCGTGTCGTTTTCCATCTCGACCATCACCCGAACCGGCTCACCGTGTCCGCGCCCTCCCGGGAGTTTGTCACCGCTTAGCGTGAAGAACTTGCCGCCGGTATTGAACAGAACGATCTTGTCGGTCGTTTCCGCATGGAACGCTGTCAGTAGCTTGTCTCCCTCCTTGAATGAAAGCGTGGTCAAGTCAGCAACATGCCCCTTCATCGCGCGTATCCAGCCTTTCTGCGAAAGCACGACTGTCACCGATTCCTTTTCAATCATCGCATGTTGAACCGCTTCAAGATCATGGTCGAGTGCAGTTCCGAAGCCTGTTCTGCGGCATCCAAGATCTGTGTCAGGGCCGAACTGTTTTTTCACTTCACCGATATCGTGTTTCAGTACCGCCCACTGTTGATCTTCTGAAGCAAGCAACGCCTCAATCTGCTGCTTTTCGACGGATAGTTTGTCATGCTCCTTGCGAATTTCGATCTCCTGCAGCTTGGCAAGGGAACGCAGCCGCATGTTCAATATCGCCTCAACCTGAACCTCGGTCAGTTCGAAGCGCGCCACCAGTTTCTCTTTTGGCTCATCTTCAAAACGGATGATGCGTATCACCTCGTCGATGTTCAGATACGCGATCAACAGGCCTTCAAGGATTTCCAACCGGCGATCAATCTGTCCGAGACGGTGTTTTGAACGGCGGACCAGAACCTCGCGACGATGGTCGAGCCATTCCCGCAACACATCCCGCAAGGACATCACCTTTGGAACTTTGCCGGCGGACAGAACATTCATGTTAAGCGAGACACGCGTCTCAAATTCGGTCAATCGGAACAAGGATTCCATCAGGATTTCGGGGTCCACGGCGCGTGATTTTGGTTCCAAAACTATCCGCACGTCTTCCGCGGATTCATCACGGATATCACCCAGCAACGGTAATTTACGGTTGAAAAGCAATTCGGCAGTTTTTTCAATCAGTCTGGATTTCTGCACCTGATAAGGTATTTCGGTCACTACGATCTGGTAACCACCCCTGCCCGTTTCCTCTTTCTCCCAGCGGGCCCGAACCCTGAACGCGCCGCGACCGGTTTTGTAAGCTTCGATGATTGTCGCTTCATCATCGACAATAACACCGCCAGTCGGGAAATCCGGTCCCCTTACAAAACTGACCAGCTTGTCGATACCGGCGTTCGGAAACTTGATCAGATGAATGGCAGCATCGCACAGCTCGGCAGCATTGTGTGGTGGTATGTTGGTTGCCATTCCAACGGCAATACCCGAGGAACCGTTCGCGAGCAGATTGGGGAATGCACCCGGTAAAACGACCGGTTCCTCATCTTCCTCATTGTAGGTCAGCCGGAAATCAACGGCATCCTCGTCAATGCCTTCCAGAAGCAGTGTTGCGACTTCGGTCATCCGCGCTTCGGTGTAGCGGTAGGCAGCAGCGTTATCCCCGTCAATGTTGCCGAAATTCCCTTGTCCGTCGATCAACGGATAGCGCTGAGCAAAATCCTGTGCCAGACGAACCAATGCGTCATAGACCGCCTGATCACCGTGCGGGTGGAATTTACCGATTACATCTCCGACAATTCGCGCACATTTCTTGAACCCGGTATTCGGGTCCAGTCGCAAGATACGCATCGCGTGCAAGATCCTGCGATGAACCGGCTTGAGGCCATCGCGAACATCAGGCAGTGCCCGGCCCATGATTGTTGACAATGCATAGGCAAGGTATCGCTCTTCAAGCGCGGATTTCAGATCTACCGGTTCAATGTTATCGCCGTCATCTGAGCCAGGAGGAATCAGATCATTTCCCATTTGAACGGGTTAGCGAATGAACGGCATGGAAGCAAGGTCAACCCAGCTGTTTGCCTTGATCAATGATTGCCGGCCAGGCAACCTCGCATCGCGGTGCAAAGATTCCGATATGCCCAATTGATTTCAATCCAATTGCTGTCGGGTTGATACTCTTGAAAGCTATCGAAGCATTCGGAAAATATTTTGCAAGTTTTCGGACCTGATAAGGCGGAATCATATCGTCATCCGCAGTGCCTACAAGACTTACCGAGCAACTTACTCTGGAGAAATCCGGTGGCTCCATTCTGCTGTTCCAGTCAATCTCGAAGAAATCCGGATTGCTACACCATCTGCGCCACTGCCAATATACTTCAGGCGGAAGATTGGTTTTCACACCAAAGAGACTTCCAGGCAGGTATCCGAGAATTCTGGCCAATACCGGACCGAGAACAAACCAGAAGAGAATCACCTTTGGTATGAAGTGCCAGGGATGATTCCGCCAGTAAGCAGGACCGGAATTTACAGCGACGTGGCTTTGCACCTTGTCTGCATTCTTGTGATATGGAAGGCACATGCCGCCCAGACTATGGCCAATTGTGTGAACCGGCAGATCGGGAAAAGCGTTCAATACATAGTCAAGCGCCGCCGACTGATCATGCACCCCCCAGTCACGCATATCGCAAGTACTGGCACGCAGTTTTGCGATGTCCTTAATCTCAGAATCCCGGTAGCTGTATATCAGCACATGATGGCGGCGTTCATCGCAAAGCCATTTTGCAAATGACCTGTAATATCCCATCGGAACACCGGTCGCGCCATGAATGATTGACACGCCCTCCGGATTTTCGTGTTCGAAAACTTCACCACGTACTTGAACCTTGTCATCAGTTTCGAATTCAACAGGCGTCATTGCATCAAATTTCCGTTTTATGGCGATCACCATAATAAAGCTTTTTTATATAGACCGGTCAACATAAAAATGCGATTATGCGCCATGCCAAGGAAATCAGATGCCAGAGAAAAGATGATCCGCACAGCCGGCGAACTTTTTCGTGCGCGCGGATATCATGGAGTGGGTCTGTCAGAAATATTGGCGGAAAGCGGCGCACCAAAAGGCAGTTTTTACTACCATTTTCCGAATGGTAAACATGAGCTGGCGCTGGCCGTGATTGACAGCGGCGGTCGATTCGTCAGCAAACTGATCGACAAGGCATTTGAAGACGTCGATAGCGTGAAAGACGGGGTTGGGCGCCTGGTCGACATGATCGCATCTGCATTTGAACATTCAGGCTTTGAACAAGGGTGCCCAGTGACTTCCCTGGTACTGGACCTTGCTCCGGCAGATGATGAAGCGCGTCTTCATGTGGACAATGTTTTCAGGCACTGGATGGACCGTATGCTGGAACATGCGGCACGGTTAGGCACACCGGAAGACAGACTTGCGGTGTATCGAAAGGCATTCCGGGCGCTTCTGGTAGCTATAGAGGGGGGCTGGGTCCTTTCCCGATCAACGCATACAATTCAACCGATTTTGCTGGCAAAAGACATCTTCAACCAGATGCTTGAACCTGAACAGGGTTTCGCA
>JBCCGN010000037.1:0-30088 GCA_039029255.1 Pseudomonadota bacterium
CTCTGAAAGCTCATAATCTTCCGCAAAGTCCACACCGTAAATGCCCGGCGTCACATCCCATGCGGTACCGAACCCGGGTCCGATCTTGCCGGCCACGATGTTTGTATCATCGGAGAGATTGATCTGTGCCTCAAGCACTTCAACGAAGATGCCATGATCATCAAAGAAGCGGTCTTCGCCCGGACCGGGGTCCTGCACCGGCTCTGCAATGATGGCCGTATTGATCTGGAATGTTTCATTCAGGATAAAGGAAACCGCGAGTTCCAGATAGGCAAACGTGTCATTGAGTTCCGCGTCAGGATCATCGGAATCAAAGGTGTAATCATTCTGCAATTCCCAGATGAACTCACCTTCAATATAGGGATAGATTACGACTTCATCCCCCTCAGGCGCACCATCCAACTCCGTAGGATCAGCTGAGTACGCAACACCGCTCATCCCCAAAAAGCTGCCAAACAAAACAGCCAAAAACCAAATTCTATTCATCGGTTATCTTTCCAAGCATTTAATACTAAGTTCTGAGGTCGGAAATCAGCTAAGCAATCATGCTTGGCTCACCCGGAGCACCCCGCCCAGAGTATGAGTTACAGTTTTGTGGCAGGTCTCCTGACTTGCGGGTTACCTTTTTGCCAAACCTTCCCAGTGACATGCACCAGTGGCACTTCATGGCAAACTAACCGCTTACAGTTGCGGGGGCAGTCACGGATTTGGCGCCTGATGGCTACACCGCACCGTGTTCCCATTTTAATCCTGATGAACTATGTCCAACACAGAACCACAAAAATCGAATATAATGTTATAAAGTAACAGTCAATCCCTTGAAATTCTCTAACGCCGATTCAGATATGTTTTTTTGCATTCTCTCTAATTGTACCATTCAGAACGGTTTGGATAAGTAGCCAAAATTATGCTTGCGACTGAAACTATTTTCTTGACGGCCGCAAGTTGTGAAAGCTAAGTTCCAGTCGCTTGGTGCTCAGACGCCAAAGGCTGAAGCTTAATAGGGAACCCGGTACGCTGTACCCATCAGGGGGTAAGTCCGGGGCTGTACCCGCAACTGTGTGTGGTAGGGTGTACTTAATTAAAAGCCACTGGGAAATTTCCTGGGAAGGCGAGTACATTAAACCCGACAACCACGAGCCAGAAGACCTGCCAGGCAAAATGAAACCCATAACTGGGGCGGGTGTCCCTACGGGAGTTGTTTATGTCTTTGGAAAATATGCCGGTCGAGAAACGGCCTGACTTCAATCTTACCACCGTCAGTACATTGCATCATCTGTTCGCTGCAGCGGTCACCTGTGCGTTGCTGTGGGTTATCATCGCCGTAACCATCGGCACTTGAATTCTTCGGTAAGTGATGCAGGCGACCTTGCTCTCAGCAGCCAGGCTGACACTTGGCTATCGTGCCGTTCCGGTAATCGAAAACGTTTCGTTTGAACTCAAACGCGGCGAAGTACTTTCTGTTGTGGGGCATAACGGTTCGGGAAAGTCGACGCTGATCAAAACGCTGCTGGGGATTTTGCTACCATTAAGCGGGCAACTGGATTGGGGCGAGGGAAAGCCAGAAACCATTGCCTATCTGGGTCAGCAAACTGATTTTGACAATCGGTTTCCGATCAGGGTTCGTGATCTTGCTGCAATGGGTAGCTGGTCAAAACTTGGGCTGATCGGGCGTATCGACAAGGATCGGCAAGACCGGATTGATACAGCGCTTGAACGTACGGGCACGACGCAAATCGCCGATATGCCGCTTTACAAACTGTCCGCCGGACAATTGCAGCGGGCGCTGTTCGCAAGAACGATGGTGCAGGACGCTTCACTCATATTGCTGGATGAACCTTTTACTGCCGTTGATCAGACCACCGAAGCTGAATTGCTGAAGCTGATCAACGAATGGTCAGCAGAGGGGCGTACGATCATTCTCGTACTCCACGATTTGTCTGCCGTGCTGGAGCATTGCCATTCTTCCCTTTTGTTGGGGAAAGGGCGGACTTTGTTCGGGAGCCCGGAAGCGGTGCTCACGCCCGACAATCTTGTGAATTTTGGATATCTGTCGAGCAGTCAGGCAGACTGGCTGGAAGCCATGCATTCAAAGAAACGGGCGCATCATGTTTGAGTGGCTTGAATATGAATTCATGACACGCGCACTAATTGCAACGATGGTGCTGAGTTTTTCGATTGCACCGGTCGGTGCATTTCTGGTGCTCAAACGTCTTTCTCTTGCCGGTGAAGCCATGGCGCACGCAATTGTTCCGGGCATCGTAATTGCATTCGTTGTTTCCGGACTGTCTGTCATATCCATGATCGTAGGCGGATTGGTAGCAGGAATAACAGTTGCTGCCCTTGCAAGCCTCGTAGCGCGCATGACAATCATAAGGGAAGATGCAAGCCTCGCATCGCTTTACCTGATAGCGCTTGCTCTGGGCATTTTCATCTTGTCGGCAGCCGGTTCTGCGGTGCCATTGAAGAGCTTCCTGTTCGGCTCAATTCTCGGGATCGATGATGAAACGCTCTTGCTGATTGGATCAACCGCCACCATTACGTTAATCAGTTTTGCACTTATATTGCGGCGGCTAATCACAAGTACAATCGATCCGGTCTTTTATGAAAGCCAGTCCAAAAATCCGGGTCTTGTAACCCAGTGGTTCATGTTTCTGGTCGTACTTAACCTGCTGGGTGCATTTAAGGCGCTTGGTACATTGATGGCGGTGGGGTTGATGATTCTGCCGGCAACAGCTGCCCGATACTGGGTTTCCACTATCACCAGTTATCTCATCCTGACATTCCTATTCGCCCTGATGAGCTGCTGGTTCGGGCTAATCATTTCGTTCTATTTGCCGGAAGTTCCTTCAGGTCCGGCAATCGTCATTGTGGCGGGAATAATCTTCTTTTTCAGCATGATTTTCTCACCACAAGGCTTCCATCTTGGGGCCCGCATAAACCCGTTTCGAAGAAGCGGTACCGCGGCGCCACAAATCAACTCAAACTCAAACAAGAAAGAGACAATCCATGAAAAAACTATTTAGCGCCCTGCTTATTGCAGGTCTGGCACTGATATCCTCGCCTGCCGTAGCCCATGATAAAGTCAAAGTCGTAGCCAGCTTTTCCATTCTTGGTGATATGGTTCAACAGGTTACCGGCGACTTGGCTGAAGTTACCACGATTGTGGGCCCGGATGCAGACGCTCACGTCTACACACCCAATACTGGAGATGCAAAGGCGGTGGCTGATGCCGATGTAATATTCGTCAATGCAATGGGCTTTGAGACATGGTCTCAGGCACTGATCGAGAACTCCGGCACAAAGGCCAATGTCTTCGTAGCAACGGAAGGTGTCACCGAGGTCAAAGTAGATGGCGAAGTGGATCCTCACGCCTGGAACAGCCTGCCGAACGGCATGGTTTATGTAGCCAATATCGCAAAGCACATGGCAGCCATCGACCCTGATCATGCTGATACCTACAAGGCAAACGCAAGCGCCTATACCAAGAAGCTACAGGCACTTCATGACCGTGCTGTAAGCGAGCTGGCGAAGTTGCCGGCTGACAAAAAGACAGTAGTGACCGCACATGATGCTTTCGGATATCTTGAAAGCGCCTACGGTCTCACCTTTCTTGCACCGGTAGGGATTGATACCGAAGCTGAACCTTCTGCGAGGGAACTTGCAGATTTGATCGACCACCTGAACAAGGTTGGCGCGGGTGCACTGTTTGTCGAAAACATCACAAGCCCTGCCCTGGTTGAACAAATTTCCCGTGAAACAGGAATCAAAATTGGCGGCAGACTGTTCTCTGATGCACTTTCAGAGCGTGGCGGTCCGGCAACAAGCTACGAGAAGATGTTTGAGCATAATCTCGGCACACTCATTCAGGCACTTAGCCAGCAATCATAAAGCGATTTAAATCACAACGACATTTCTCTCTCGGGCAAGTTGCCCGAGGGAGCCTGATGCTGTCACAGATCGATTGTCAACTGTCTTCACCTGTTCTGTCAGAAAACATCAAGATCATTTTATTGACATGATTTTAAAGTTATGCAATTTGCCTATCTACTGATAGATTATTACGAGCAAAACAATGGCGATAACGACCCGACTTCTTGAGGCTGCAGAAAAGAGAATGCGCAGAGGCGGTTATAATGCCGTGAGTTTCCGTGACCTTGCCAGTGACACGGGAATAAAGAGTTCCAGCGTTCACTATCATTTTCCCAAGAAGGAAGATTTGGGAGTTGCGTTGGTTGAGCGATATTCTGAACGTTTCTTCGACGCTTTGGAGGAAGCTGCCTCCTCAGCAAGAACACCCAAAGACAGGCTTGATGCATTAGTGCGCGTTTACAGATCAGCACTCGTTGAAGATGAAGCGATCTGTCTGTGTGGCTTGTTGGGTGCAGAAGTAGCAGGACTCCCGTATCCGCTCAGCCAGGGCATTCAAACGTTTTTCACTGCCAACATTGAGTGGGTTGAAGATGCGTTACCGGACACGATCAAAAAAGCCGAACGTAACAAGATTGCCGGCATGGTTATTGCCGGGCTTCAGGGCGCCATGATGATTGCTACGAGCCTCGCTGATACAGACATCTTTGATGACATATCTGCGACAATGGTAAAGCAGGCATTGCCCGGCGACTGATAGCGGATATGAGCAAGGTCAATAATACCGCCGACGTGTTGATAATTGGCGCAGGACTCTCCGGGCTTGCAACGGCATTGCTTTTGCTGGAAGCAGGCCTCTCGGTAAAGGTCCTCGAAGCGCACAGCAGACCAGGTGGACGCATCCGCTCTGTTGTCGATCCAAAATCCGGCAGGTTTCTGGCCGACCTTGGTCCGACGTGGATATGGCCGACTTTTCAACCGGTGATTACCCGCTGGTTCAACAAACTTGGTCTCAACGTTTTCCCGCAATACAGCGATGGTCTGACGGTTCTGGACTATGAACCCGATCAGCAGGCAAAAACCGGATTTATTCCTGAACAACAGGGAGCAATGCGTTTAAATGGCGGCTCCCAATCCCTTACAAATTCGTTGGTTTCGAGGCTTCCCGAAAATGCAATGCACACCGACACAAAAGTCATCAGTGTGCATATCAAAAAGCACGATGTATTTGTCCGTACAGACGGTGGCGATACTCCAGATTTCTCGGCACAGAAGATTGTCATCGCCCTACCACCGCGAATTGCCTCAAGGAGCATTGAATGGAAACCCGCACTTACGACAGAACTATCTGGTGCGCTTGACATGATGCCGACCTGGATGGCGCCACATGCCAAAGTCGCCCTTCTTTACAAAGATGCTTTTTGGCGCACACGCGGTCTCTCGGGGCGTATCGCAAGCAGAAGCGGGCCGATTGTTGAAGGACACGATCATTGCGCTGCAGACGGTTCAAATGCCGCTCTGTGGGGCTTTATAGGGTGGCCGCACGACATGCGCCAGGAACTTGGTGATGATTTGGAAAACCAAATTCTTTTACAGTTGCAGCGCTGTTTCGGGCAGGATGCGCCGAAGCCACTCGCCATTCACTTTCAGGATTGGGCAGCTAATCCTCTCGTTGCATCGCCCGAGGATATTTCCGGACCCATGCATCACCCGACTGTTGGGCCAAGCGTACTGCGACAATTGCATTATGACAGCAGGGTTGGTTTTGCAGCTTCCGAGACGGCACAAACAAGCCCAGGCCTGATAGAGGGAGCGTTCGACGCTGCAGAGCGGACCGCCTCCTTGTTGTCGGAAAATGAGACTTCCATATCAGTTCCACAAGCGGTTTAGGCCAAGAATAGGTTTACCGGTCAAATCAAATAATCTTTGATGATTTTGCCAAATCCGACATCAGGCTGGTGGGGCCGCACTGAAAGTGGTTCTATAAAGAAGTCTCCTCACACCATCGTAATCGTTGGTCGCATAATGCAGGCTCATCCGGTTATCCCAAATTGCCACATCGCCGGCCTGCCATTTTAACCGGCAGGAAAAGTCAGGCCGAGTGCAGTGTTTATAGATTGCATCCAGGATCGGGCGGCTTTCCTCTTCGCTCATGTCTTCAAAGCGGGTAGTGTAAATCGGATTAAGAAACAATGCCTGACGACCGGTTTCCGGTTCAGTTATTACGGCAGGATGGAGAATTTCCCTGTCAGCGGCGGGATCGCCCCTCGTCATCTCGATCGAAGCATTTGCCTGCGCCTCTTTTTTCGGAGCATGTTTCACTCCGTAAGGTTTGCCAATGTGCACAGCCTTTCGGTTCTCTACAATTTCCTTCAGATCTGCGGGCAAGGAAGCGTATGCGGAAACCTGGCTGGCCCATACGGTATCACCTCCGACCTCGGGGACTTCCACAGCATTAAGTACAGACCCGGCTGGTGGATTTTCCAGAAAACTGAAATCAGAGTGCCACTCGCCACCGAACACACCAGTATTGGTTTCATGAGCTTCTTTCAAAACCGCTATCACTTCCGGATCATTTTTAGTCGGCTTAACATAGGGCAGGCGCATCAAAGGGCCGAACTTAATCGTCAGAGCCTTTTGTTCCTCTATGGTGAGAAATTGCTGTCTCAGAACAATCATCTGATGAACTGACAGCGCGTTGCGAAGCAGTTTTGCATCTTCGTCGGAAATATCAACCTTGGCATCAAAACCGGTTATTTCCGCACCCATCAGACCAGTCAATTTCTTGAGCTTCATGCGGCATCAATCCTGATAAACACGTTCAAACAAGAATACCTTGTTCCGGCCAAAAACGAAAAGGGTGTTTGGTCTTCACCTCACTGCATTACATATAGAATAATTGATTGTGATCTGCCTACTTCCCTATCCGCTCCGCTATAGCCATAATCCGGTACATGTCGCGAAGAACAGGCTTTTCGATCAGTTTGCCGTCTATCACGACGAGCCCTGTATCTGCTTCCTCAAATGTTCTGGTGATGCGCCGGGCACGGGCAATTTCTTCTTCGTCAGGTGTAAAAACTTCATTCAAAGCCGCAATCTGTTTGGGGTGAATGGAACCTTTTCCCGAGAAACCTAACGCTTTGGCCTGTTTTGCGGCTACCACCATGCCCTCCGGATTTTCAAGGTCAAGATACGGAACGTCGATCACATCAAGGCCCGCACTCGCAGCTGCATGCACCACCCTGCTTCGCGCATATAGAAGCGGTTCCCAGGAATTCTCGCACCGTAGTTCTGCAGCCATATCCACACCACCAAAAAACATCGCATCGATGCGATCTGACGAGTGGGCAATTTCGAAAGCGGCTTCAAGGCCCTCATTGGTTTCGATAATTACATGCAAGCGTGTGTCATGACCACGTTCGCCAAGCAAAGTATCAAGCATCACGATTTCTTCCGACGACTTTACCTTGGGCATCATAATTGCGGGCGGCGGGGTATCAGTCTCAAGAATTGCCTGAACATCTTCAATGCCGAACTGTTCACGCATGGAATTGATCCTGACTATCCTCTCAACACCATCTTCGACTTGTGGCTTTTCAAACAAAGCAAGTGCATTTTTGCGGGCTTCGGCCTTGTCCTTTGGAGCAATACCGTCTTCAAGTTCGACACACACAATGTCAGCGCCGCTTCCGAGGGCCTTGGGATACATCTCAGGTTTTAAACCTGGTGTGAAAATGAAACTTCGCCGTGGGCGTACGGTTCGAGCATTCATGACTGCATCATTCTCCCCAAAATTCTTCGCCTTGCAAACGGGCGAACTTCATCAGACGAACACACAATTTCTCCTGATCCCGCATCCGGATTGTAATGACAGATCAGACATATACCTGCATTAAAGTCAAAAGAGATTACACAGTAAGGCAATGAATTATTGCCTGCCATTCTTTAGTTTGAATTGGCGCTCAAATACAAAGTTGTTGTAATTTTGCAACGAAACTTCCTGAACCTCGTCGTGATGAAAATGTGATCGCTCATTAACTTGACAAAAAATATCTTGTTTGAATATTTGATTTCAGTAGCCGCAAGCCGATCAGACTACTTCCTGATAGCCAGCCAAAAAATATAGTGTGGGGGTTGGTTTCTTAGTTCCGATTACCACTGAAAAAAACGGCATCGCCGAAACAGGGGTAATCATATGTATCGAGTACTTAAACAAACGACTGCGCTTGCGCTGATATTTGGTCTTTTGGCAACAGGATCACAAGCTCAAGTCTTCGATGAAAACGGAGCTGATGAATCGGCCACGGTTCTTGATCGTATCACAGTGACAGCCCGGCGCACCGAAGAAGACATCCAGAACGTACCGGGAAGTGTTGTCGTCATCGGTGATGAACGGCTTGAAGATAGTAATGCCAGTGATGGTCGGGATGTGTTTCTACAACTACCGAACGTTAGTTTTATCGAATCTTCAAACCCCGTCGATACCGGCATATCAATCCGCGGTCTCAGCAACCTGGTAGGCGGCAATAATGCAAGTGGTCCGACGGTTGGAGTTTTCATAGACGGAGCATTGGTCAATCCGACTGGACAATCCACTGGTGTAAATCCAAATTTGATAGATGTTGAGCGAGTGGAAACAATTTTCGGTCCTCAGGGCACCGCATTTGGTAGGGGAACAATCGGTGGTGCTGTAAACTTTGTCACTAAGAAACCCACTGACGAGGTAGAAGGCTCGATAACTACTGAATTCTCATCGTTTACGAATGTCGATGCTTTGGACGTTCTGGGCAAAGTCGTATTGAATGCACCAATTCTTGAGGATGGACTGCTTTCTGCACGTTTTGCCGGTTATGGCAGCGATTCAGATGGTTTTCTGGAACTGATCAATAATGTTACAGACGACACCAATGAGATTGATGAGTTTGGTGGTAGATTAAGCTTACGTTCCCGGCCTACAGATCAGATAACACTTGATCTAAGTGCAACTTATGACAGATCTACTTTTGTGACTTCCAATTCCGTAACATCTGCAAGCTTTGCAGCTGGAGATCCGGTAAACATTGACAATTTCTTTGGTAACGATCAGGTATTTGAGCGTGAACTTTACAGCCTGAATGGCGAATTTGAACTGGATGGCGGTGTGTTCAACTCGAACACATCTTATTTTTCAACCGAGTTTGATTCAAGCGTCGATACTGACAGGTTGCCAATAGATCTACTTCAAGGATCCAGTTTTTCAGAACAAACTTCTCTTTCTCAGGAATTTCGTTACGAGAGCAATGAATTTGATGCGGGTATCCTGGGTGGTGAAGCTTCCTTCAATATGGGCGCCAGTGCAGCAGTCGCCGATTTTGACCAGTTCTTTACGCTGGACCCTAACGCTCCAATACTAGGAGCTATATTGCCTGGTGTACAAGCCGGTCTTGCGCAGGCCCAAGCGGGACTGGCAGCAGCCCAAGCCGGACTGGCAGCGGCTCAAGCGCAAGCGGCAGCAATTGTAGCAGGAGGCGGAGTGGTACCCCCTGCTTTGGCTCAACAAATTGCAATCCTTACACAAACTGTGGCCACACTTACCCAGACTGTTGCCGCACTTACTGCGCAGGAGGCACAACTGATCGGTCTGATAAATGCCGCACCTATTAATCCGGGTTTTGTTGAAGCTACGCTTGGCGGATCAGGTACAAATATTGAGCAGGAAGTAGAAAGTTTCAGTATATTCGGCGATCTCAGGTGGCAGCCCACTGATCAGCTCGAAGTTGCAGTTGGTGCCAGATACAGCCGGGATACAGTTTTTGTTGGGACACAGACCGAAAGCACTGGTCTGGTAGAGGCGCAATTCATTCCCGATCTTGCCAGGCTGGAAGGTGAAGCAACATTCGATGCCATTACACCAAATGCAAGCATTCGCTACGAATGGAATGACTACTTTACCACCTATGCATCCTATGCGACCGGATTTAGAGCGGGTGGTTTTAGTGCAACTTTTGCAGGTCTGAACGAGTTTGATGAAGAAACAGTTCAATCATATGAGATAGGGTTTCGGTCCTCGCTGCTCGAAAACACACTAATACTCAGCGCAAGTGCCTTTTATATCGATTATGATGACATTCAACTGGTGATAGCCGGGCTTCAACCAGCAGCGCCGGGCAGTCCTTTGAATCTGCCCGTTTCGACAGTGCAAAATGCAGGATCTGCAAGAAGCGTGGGCGCAGAAATTGGCGTGAATTATACTCCGTTTGATGGATTGGTGATCGATGAAAAACTTGGCCTGCTTTCTGCAGAATTTGCGGAGGATGTCACGCAAATCAACGCTGCAGGTGCAGTAGAGATATTGGCACAAGAAGGTGACAATTTACCCAATGCACCGGACACAACTTTCAGTATTGTAGTGGATTATGAACTTCAGGAACCGGTGCCTGGTTTGGACGCTTATCCGTTCATTCGTGGTGAATATTCCTATCGCAGTGATTTCACCAACCTAGTCAACACGAATTCTGTGGACCTGGATGGCTTCGATTTGTTCAATCTTCGGGCGGGATTGCGCAGTGATACATTTGAAATCACCGCTTTTGCTGAAAATCTGTTCGATGAAATATATGCTACCGGAACCACTTCTGTTGGTGCCGCCGGACTTCTTACAACCGCACCAGACGTCAATTTGGACATCGGAGCTCGCCGGCGATACGGAGTGATCGGCAAATTCAAGTTTTAAAATTTACAACTCGTAAAACATTAACGGCCGAGGGGTTCATCCCACGGCCGCTTCTATCTGTACGCGAGGATCGACTATGAAGTAGACGGGTCCGCATAGGTTATGTGCGTGACAAAGTCCTGGTCGTTTGAGAATGCTGCATCCTTGAAGACAAATGTGTTGCCGCCAGGGAATATCCATTTACCGCCAGTACTGTTCAGATAATCGCGAACAAGGGTATTGAAGGTTTTCATGGCGCTGCTCATGTTCTGATAGAAACCACCAAGATTCTCACCGACGTGATGGGTACCGTCAATTTTCGAGAATGCACCCTCATCATAGTCCGGCCCAAGAACCGTAATCTTCGGGTATCCCTTCTCAGGCGTCACATTGACCTGACCATGAGCGTCCACCGTCACATCCCAGATAGTCTTGGAGTTGTACGAACCACAACGGCCGCTGACCTTGCCAACGCCAAAAATGTCGCCGTTGTCCAGATCCATATTCACATCGGATTTAACTTCCATGGTTATCTTGTTGCCGGATATCGTTATCGATCCCGAAGCCGTGGAAGTAATGTTGAAGTGTCCCGAGATCAGTCCGCTTTTGTCGTGGGATTTGCTTTCCTTTGAATAACTGAATTCAAGAATTTTAGCACCACTGGCAGTCGACTTGAACTGCTGGCCGCTCGCCTCAGAAAGACTGTAGCGAACCTTTGACTTGAACCCTGCAGCATACACATCAATGTTGGAGTAGGGTTCAATGCAGACATATCGGAGATAGGGTGAGATTTTTTCAGACAAGAAATGACCGAACACATCCCGGCGAACTGCCATGGCTCCGTGATAGTCTGCTACATGGTTCTTATCGACCCAGTTCCATGGAAACGCAGCACCTACTGTCAGTGGACGATTTTCCGTCATTGACAGATAGTTTAGCGTGTACATCCCGGTATCATCGGTCGGATTTCCGTTGCTGTCATAATAGGGAACCACCTGGTAGTTCAATGATGTTGGCTGAATGCTGGCTGAGGTTGTGCGATTGTTGGCATGAACCGCGTAACCAAGTACGAACTGTTTGCTCTTGTTGAGATCTTTCCAATAGGTATTGATAAAATCATCTTCCAATGTGCGGATGACGGGTGAATTGGAAGGGACTCCGGAGATCGTTGGAACGCTTTGCAAGCCAGCATTGTTCAGATCAAGAAACAGTTGCTGAACGCTGTACATGGAACTGGTGTTATAGTTCTGCAGCATTCTCTGGGTTTCCGGTGGCAAGTCAGAAAATTTGGACGTTGGATCGGCCGCATTCATGTTCATGTCCACCTTGTATTTGAAGATGTACGGTTTTCCATTTGGCTGAGTAAAGTTTTTCCAGGCATAGCCACGACGTCCCCACTCCAGGGTGACGATCGTAAACGTGTTGAAAAACATATTGTAATCAACCTGCTGCCTTTGGCTGGTGAGATTAATTACATCGGGGACATCAAGCGGTGACACGCCTCTCGGCAATCCGAAGCCCGCCTTGATTGCAAATGCAAAATCCGACTTTGATAGTGAGTCTGGAATTTTCGCATCCGTTTTGTATTTGAACGGATCAACACCTGCTATCGGTTTCATCGGAGTGATCGGGCCGCCTGTTTCTTTCTGCTGATACCAGATTTCCTTGGCAGCTGGCGCATTTTTATAGAGCCACATTTTCATGGATGCATTGATTGCGTCTGCCGTAGTACCAACCACGAGATCATACTTGTATTTTGCGTTGGACAGGTCCGAATTGAGATAATTTGTCAAAGCCATTTTGTTTTCCTTTCTAGTAAATAGAGACTGGGAGCGGGATATCAGGCTACCGCTTCGAGAGCGGATTCTTCGATCTGGATCACTCCGGTTGCGCCGTAGAGAATCCCCTGCACGATGATCAGAATCTGCTTGGAGATTTCCTCGTCATCGACCAAAGCCGCAAAGCCGACGATCTTGGCGAGTTTCCCGGTTATCTGCTGGGTCGCATCCTCGATGCCCAATGCACCATCCTTGGTAAGAGCATCCCCATCCGCAATAATCTCGATGATATGATAGGTGGCAGGAACCAGACCGATGAATGCAAGGATCGCGGTCACGCCTCCTGAGACGTACCTCACCTGCTTGCCAAGCTGGTTAAGCGGTCCTTCCTCGCTGATGCCCTTGATTTTGGCAATGGCCTTGGGCGCTACAGCAAAAGCGGCAATCTGGAGAATGTTGATCTTGGAAACGACGGAGGCAAATGTTTTCATCTCCTCGTTCTTGATACCCATCGGCAAGGCAAACAGGCTGCCTATACCCACCGACCCTCCGGACAATACTGAAAGAATTGTCTTCGGTGTCGACAGTGCGGTGGAAGCGCCGCCGTCTGTTTCCTCATCGATTACCGAAAGGAACCCATAGATTATGGTGCAAATGCCGGATGCGAAATATGTCGTTTCGAACAGCACAGCCTCGGCAGCCGGATCCAGTTTGATGAGATCATCTGATGTGTTGTAGAGTCTCTTGAGGTCCGCAAAGCTTTTTGCCTGCGTGAGGTTTTTGTACAACTTGTCATCAGTTGAAAACGGTGCCTTACCTTTCACAATCTTGTAGACGATGGTTGTCGGGATAGCCGCGACGTAGCAGAGGATTTCCAGTAGCGAGGGAAGCTCCATACCAAAATCATCTTTGAGAATGTCCGACAGGATCGGGATATATAGAGGCGTATCCAGAAGGGCGGCAATTTCCTCAATCAAAAGGGTCAGGAAATCGAGCACCTTGTCGGCTGCTCCCTTGAAAAGATCCATGGCCATGATCGCGACATCCGCAACAATCTTTTTAAGGATCGTTTCCATGTCCGGATTGTGCTGCGAGGCCGCCTGAACAAACAGATCTTTCACATGGTTCCGCAGTACAGTGATATCGTCCTGAGCACGTGTTACGATGTCTGTCATATCCGTCAGACCGGACCAGTCAGGATCAGCACCGACGGTAGGCGGAGCCAGTGTAGCAGTCGACCGGCTTACATTATTCTTGAAGTGCGACTGGATGAATTGGGCCGGTGCCGAGTTCGTCCCGTCTGGCTCCTTCTTCCCCTTGGCCATTTTGTTAGTCGGTGTATTGAGATTTGCCAGACTTGGTCTTGATGCTGGATCCTCATTGGCCCAAGCCATGATCGCCCGTTCACCATTGTCGATGGCCGTATCCATGGCGGCCCGCGCCTTCTGGACATCCTCAGCCATTTTGTTGAAGAAAATCAGGACAGACTGTTTGAAAACATCTTTGGTGTGGACCATGTCTTTCCATTCAAAGATGAATTTCACCCATTCAATGAACTTGTTCCAACCCTCGACGATTTTGTTCCACATCGACTCCAGAGCGCCAGCTACCTTTTCAACCGTATCGACAAGAAAGCCGTAAACCTTGCCAGCGATCTTCACCACAAAGTGCCAGGCTTCGGAAGCAGCATCCTTGATGAGCTCAATCGTGTATTCGCCGAAGTTTTTAATCGCCTGAACAAGGTCACCCCACCAGGTCTTTATGTAATCAATTGGCGAAGACATGGTCTTGACGGAAACCGCATTTATTGTGAAACCGGCATCCGCTCCGACACTCACTTTTGGGGCGGCCATCGAAGAATGTGCTGTATTCAGATCCGCGATTGCACTGGCAAGAGCCTTTTTCTGATCATCCGTAACACCCTGCTTGAGAAGGGCTGACTTTGAGCCATCACCAGCAGTAATTTGCGCTGAGCCAAGATTGTCTGCGGTGGTGAGTTCCGACAGTTTGGAAAGTGGTTTTGACAAAGGGTTCAGCCCCTTCGCCTCCGCGGGATTTCCAACATGGACGTTGAAGTTGGTGCCCTGCATCGTATCCACCCACTCAATGATTGTCAGAGAACCGGTCTGATCTGTCTTGACTTTCAGAGCATCTCCGCTGAGGGAATAGAAAACATTATTTATGTAAACGTTCACACGCGCATCTGGCTTGAGCGTAACATCAACGTTTGGTGCAGCGTTGTCATTCTCGTCCTTGACCTGAATGTGAGTGGTAAACGAGAGTTGTTTTGTCGCCTTCGCATCAGGTTTCAACGGCGGCAACTCGATCGGAGCAAAGACCCAGCGTGAAGAAGTGGGATCCTGCATACCTTTTAGAATTTTACCATTTCCGGCATTCGCAAAGACGGTGATGCCACCGTCCCGATTGGAAATGTACTCGGACATTTCCGATACCCTGCTTTGAAGCGGAAGCGGTACTGACCACTTTGACTCGGTATGAATTTCATCTTTTGGACAACTGAGGTAGAAGAGCTGATCATGGCCGTTCAGCGCCCAGATAACGATCTTCTCATGATTGACCGACACTCTAAAGTCACGCACATCAGACAATAATTCGTGCGATAGAATTTCCTTCGGCTCCGCCATCTGGTCCTGATCACGGGCAGGAAGGTAATAGAGCACTCCTCCGCCTGCGAGGAAAAGGTCTGAGGCATTGTCTTCGCCTGACAATGCAGCACACGTGTCATAGCTTGAGTTCGTCGCAGTAAGCTTTGTGACTTTCAAATTGAAATTCGTGGGGCTCGGTGCAATTGCCGGATTGAATGCATTGTAAACCGGCGTGTAAACAAATTGCAGCGATCCACCGACCTGCCCCATAGTGTATACTCCGTTGACCGGGTCACCTGCTTTCCGGCCGACACGATTCCTGTCTGCAGTACCTGCGCTCAGATCAAACTGGAGTTTGTGTTTGTTCCAGAACGGAGTGCCCCGCATATTGATCCAGTAGCGATCAATCAAATTATCTGTGGAAACGGCATCAACAACAATGGTCTCGCTGCCATTGGAGATTTGTGAAAGATGAACATCGGAAATCACCAATTTCGGATTTTCCGGATTGGCACGGTCGTCCGTGATAGATTTCCACGCTAGATTTTCGTTGATCCAGTCAGTTTTGTCGTACGGATGACCCAGCGAAACATAGAGCGTGTTGTTATCCGCAGGATCTGTCATTACCACCGCCAGGTCGATGTGACCGTCAGCGGTGTTTTGCGCTACCGCAAAGTCTTTCACCTTGCCTGAAAGTTTACCCGAGACATTGTACTGGACCCAGCCGTGCCCCTTTCCAGACTGCTCCAAAATCACATGCAACTGGTCTTGGGTATCAATCCCGACAAAGATGGTATGCCCATCCTTGGTCTGTACTGCGTCAAACTTCTTTCTCTGGTCAAGCAGTTCAACCTGCTTGAAGTTGCTCAAAAATTCTGTGGATGTGGTAAAGGATAAATTCTGAGTCATTTCGAACCTACAATATTTGGACAAGGGTTTGGTAGTTTCGCCAAAAATGCCGCTTCACTACGTTTCCAATAGTGGTTCGTTCACAGAATATTTATCTGTGTAATATTACACACATCCAAAATAGTTACTTTTGAAATAATTAGTAATACAATTTTTTCAAAGATATGATTTTCAAAAAATCATAATTTTTTTATGCACTTATAGAGATTTTTCAAATTTCACAGAAATAATCTCATCATGGCATTTTTTTATAATCTAGTTTGTGTTTAGCTGAATTTTTTGGAAAAGTTGCTTGAGATTTTTGAGTCGATAAATTTTTATCAATTCGCTTTTATGGAGATTCCTGGTCTATTTTACGAGAAATATATCACATCATGAACGATGAAAACGCGCCTATGCGCTTTCTTAAATTGTCTGATAAATTCGACCGCCCCATTCGAGAGCTTCAAAATTGCAGCAGGAATGTGTTGCCGTTTTTGTAAAGGACTAATTCATCGGGCTGGATATCCAGGATTTTCCAGCCCTCCCCGACCAATCCACCGATCTCACCGGAAGTGCCATCTTCAAAGAAAGCTGTTGCCGGTTCATGAAACCAAACTGATTTCAGCGCGGGTGGGGTGATTGTCAATTCCGAAAATGAAACCTCTTCCAACAGTGGCGGGAATCCTTCCTGCAGGCTGTACCACTGCTTGAACAACCTGTACCTGCTGGAGATATTCTGAGGTATGTTACCCGAGGCCAAGAGCATTTTGTCCTCCGTGACATTCACCCGGATACCATGATGCAATGAAAGGCTTTCAAGCTTTATGCGGGCGCTCCAGGCGTAGGCTTCCAGATATCTTTCCCGGTTCAGTTCTGAAAACCCTCGTTCAGAGGCTCTTTCCACCTGATCAGATTGCCTGATTTCAGGTCTCAAAATGGACAGCTTTTTATCGGCTATCGCAGGGAATGTAACGCCAGCCAAACCCACAAGCGCGGAAGCGACCATTACGCAAGCCCAAAACCGGCCATCACCCGAAGTTTCGATATCAGTCATGATTACCATCCTGATTCCTGATCTCTTCCGCTATGGCAATGACACCGTCGATGTAACTAGCCGGCCCGGTAAGAATGGCTGTATTGCTGCCCTCCAAAAGGCGCATTTCGAAATTTTCCGGATCAATGTCAGTATCCGCCACCAACTTTTCAAGATATTCAAAGTCCAGACCGCCAAGCTCCAAAACGAAATTTCGTTGTCGTGTTCTGGTGGCGACAAACAGGCGGGACGCACGCATGTGCCACGCAAAATCAAATTCCTTGCCAAGTTCAGGGATCAGTTTGTGGATATCAATCGGCAGTCTGGTATCTTTCACCACACCGGGGACTTTACTGGAAAATACGACTTCATATCCATTAAAGCGGCCTGCGAGTTCCAATACTTCTGCCAGCCTCTGGTTCACTACAATAATTATCGGCTCCGGCGCCGGTAGGTTCGGCTGTACACGGAACTCCTGCAATGTTGATTCACTCTCCTTGAGGAGAGCTATCTCGGACGCGCGTACTTGCGGCATAATCATCAGAGAACCAATCAAACAGACTGCTGTTGCTAAACGTAGTTGTTTCATTTCATCCATCACGCCCTGTCATCGGGCTAATCGCATCCTTGAAATTGTCCCGGACCGGGACAGGCTTCCGGTTTTGACACGTCCTTTCAAGTTTCATGCCAGTTCTGAAACAATTGAAAGCTGGCACATTCACCCTGACACGTTTAAATGCAGCAGAAGAACCTCAAGCGGAGACCGGTTATGGATATGAACGGAAAAGTGGCTGTTGTTACAGGCGGCGCCAGCGGAATAGGAAAGGCAATCGCGAAAGAATTTGCAAACGCAGGTGCCAAGGTCGCGATTGCTGATGTTTCACTGGAAAGGGCGAAGGAAGCAGCCGGAGAAATTTCAGGCCTTGCAATTAAAGTTGATGTTACGCGCGAGGAAGATATCAAGACCGCCGTATATAAGGTTGAGACAGAACTCGGACCAATCGATTTGTTCTGCTCCAATGCTGGCGTCTTCTTTGGTGAAACCGGAAATGCGGCTTCAGCGAGCAATGATGCCTGGCAAACCTGCTGGGACATCCATGTGATGTCGCATGTTTATGCCGCCAGAGCGGTACTGCCCTCCATGCTGGAACGCGGTGATGGATACTTGCTGAATATGGCTTCCGCCGCCGGACTGCTCAGTCAGATTGGTGATGCTGCCTATTCCGCGACAAAACATGCAGCGGTCGGCTTTGCTGAATCACTTGCCATCAGCCATGGCGATGATGGCATCAAGGTATCGGTCATCTGTCCGCAATATGTTGCAACTCCGATGCTTGGATATGAGGACGGCACAAATGACATCAGGAATGAAGGAACATTAACTTCGGAGGAGGTTGCAAAAACAATACTAAAAGGTGTCGAGGAAGAAAGGTTCCTGATCCTGACACATAAGGAAGTCCGCGACTATGTTCAGCACAAGGCAGCCGACACTGAGCGTTGGATTGAGGGCATGCAAAAACTACGCCAGAAAATCATTGCTGCTACCGGGGGTACAACCACGCAACACATGCGCAAACTTGTTTAGTCCCTGATTTTTTCGCCTGCACAAAATCTGCACAATTTCAGGCACCATATGCTGAAAACCTTGTAATTGAGGTTCGTTTTACCGGCTATCGTGAAGCCATGAAATTTCGCAAGCAACAAGTCGGCAACCGCCCCACCCTTCCCTCAAGCCTGATCCGGGAAAGCTGGTGGCTGCACGAACACAATCAGCAGCTCTGCCAGCAACCGATGAGCGCACTGGGTTGCAAGACCGAGTTGCGGTATACTCCAAGAGGCACAGGGGAATCACATGGCACATGTACTCGTAGTCGATGATGATGCACATATTGTAGATGTTATCGGTTTCGCACTCCAGAAATCGGGCCATACTTTCACTGTTGCCAGAAACGGTCAGGATGCTCTTGACCAGTATACTCCCAACCGGGATGACCTGATTGTGTTGGACGTCGGAATGCCTGAAATCGACGGACTTGAGGTCTGCCGGCAAATAAGAAAATCCAGCGAAACACCGATTTTGTTTCTTTCAGCACGTGATGAAGAAATCGACAGGATTCTTGGCCTTGAAATAGGCGGAGATGATTATGTCACAAAACCATTTTCGCCGCGTGAATTGATGGCCAGAATCAGCGTCATCCTGAAACGCACCCAGAATTCAACACAACGTCACGTGGATTCTGAAAACACATTGCAGGCAGGACAACTCCGTGTGGAACCCACTCATCGCTCAGCATATTATTCGGACCGCGAGATGAAGTTGACTGCAATTGAATTCAACATTCTTCAAACGGTGTTGGGGCGACCGAGGATGGTGTTCACCCGCGAACAGCTTCTAAATGCGGCATGGCCCCCCAACATTCATGTCTCAGACCGCACGATCGATAGCCATGTTCGAAATCTGCGCGCTAAATTATCGAAAGCCGGATGCGTTGATGCCATCGAAACGGTCCACGGGATCGGTTTCAGGCTGGGGTCCTGCGAATGAGCCCATTCCCCAGCAAATGGCGACCAACCCTGACGATGGTTGTTGTTGCGATGTTGCTTTCCGTACTTTGCCTCCCTCTGGGAGGGATATGGCTGTTTCGATTTTATGACAGTCAGCTGGTTCGTGAAACTGAACGGGAACTAATCGTACAGGGAGCCTTTGTGAATGCTTTGGTTGTTCGGGAACTGGGATTGAACTTATATGATCCGACATCCCTTACCGTTGATGCATCCGACAAAGAGAATGGTGTTTTTGACCTTGTCCTACCGCAACTTGATCTCTCATCCTCACCAATTCTGCCGCCCAGACCGGATGCACTCGAGCCTGAGGTTCGACCGATTCAGTTGTTCGTCAATCTGGGTCAGAACATCAGGCAGGTCATATTTGATGCCCAGAAAACCACGCTTGCGGGGTTTCGAGTGCTTGACCCGAATGGCGTCGTCATAGCAGGTCGAACCGAAACTGGACAATCGCTTGCCCACGTTCCCGAAGTTGCGATGGCACTAAACGGAAACTATGCAAGCGCAATCCGGGAGCGCATTTCAGACGAGCCATCCCCGCCGATATATTCAGTTAGCCGGGGTACGGATATCCGCGTGTTTGTTGCAATGCCGATTGAATACGAGGGCAAGATTGCTGGCGTTGTCTATCTTTCCCGTACGCCATCGCACTTTTTGAGAGAACTATACGGACAACGCTGGAAGATTGGTTTGGCAATCATTTTCATGCTTGCTGTTACGTTGATCATTGCTTTCATTTTCATTCGCACAATCAGAGAACCCATCGTGGCACTCAATGCGCGAACCGTAAGGATTGCAAAGGGTGATAGAACCGCCCTCGAGCCATTGGCTCATCATGGAACACGTGAGGTGGCCAGCCTCTCACAAGGACTGCTTTCCATGTCGGAAAAACTTCAGGACCGTTCGGACTATATCAGAAATTTCGCAACTCACGTGTCTCACGAATTGAAGTCTCCTCTTACATCCATCAGGGGAGCCGCCGAGTTGATGACTGACAATGAATCCGACATGACCTCGGAAACCCGGCAAAAGTTTCTTGGCAATATTGTCTCCGATACAGACCGTCTTAGCCGGTTGCTGGACAGACTTCGCGATCTGGCTGCCACGGATAGTCACAAGATCCATGGAACATGTACCCTGCATGATATATTGGAAGAACTTCGTCAAAAGAATGAAAATCTGGAAATTCATGTCGATAACTGCGATTGCAGAGTTCCGCTTCCGCTCGAAAATGCTGCAATCATCTTCTCCAACCTAGCGGACAATGCTAGTCGACACGGAGCGGCTAGGTTTAGTATCGAAACCTCTCAATCCGGAACGGAGAGCAGGTTCAAAGTCAGTGATGATGGCGAAGGCATTTCCAGTGCCAATCGGGACAAGATTTTTGAGCTGTTTTTCACAACCAGACGCGACCACGGCGGTACAGGCATGGGTCTTGGAATCGTGCGTTCAATACTGGATGCATACGGCGGTTCAATCACTTTGCTCGAGACACAATCTGGCGCAGTGTTCGAAATTTCACTTCCGCATGCCAATTAGGCCCAATTCCATACCAATTTTGGACCAATTCGCACTTTTTTGGTTGGAAAATTCATTTGTGATTGATAATCTCCGGGCCGGGAGAGAATTGCATGAACATTGCCGCAAAACCATTTTTGCCTCAGCCATCCATCATTCAGCGCCCGGGTGTTCTGACACTGCCGGATGATCTGGAACGGTATGTGGTTGCACCAAACGGCTCTGTGATAATTGAGGTGGATGGCGGTGATTCCATTACGGTGATTGATATCGAAGGTTTGCAGCCTTGTGAGATCATAACTGCTGCCAGCAACGGCCGTATGGATGCGACTTTGCTGGATCGCAAGGCAGATACGGATGCCGTGGGTTTTCTCGAAATTCTTGCAGGCCAGGATGAAAGCGCCAAGCGGTCACACGCAGCACTGAAGCGGCGTAATATCAATGTTGATAAAGCCAAGGCAATCCGTGTTTTCGGTCAGGATTCCAACGCCGGTGACAAGGCAGAGTTCAAGGTTCAGGAAAAGGGGTTCCTGATCGTCTGCGCCCCGGGCAAACCGATGGATGCGGAGGAGCAGAATACGGTTACCCCGATTGAATTGTTCGTCAAGCGTACCACACTGCGCAAGCCCGGAGACCATCCATTGCCGGAGCCGCTTGCCGATCCGGTACAGGACTTCCGGATTCACTGCGCAACAGCCGAGAGCTTTACCGTCAAAAAGGGCGAGTATATTCAAATAATCGATGTTGCCGGACGTCAGTGCTCCGATTTCCAGGCATTTTCGATGTCAAAGCTCGACAATTCCAACGAACAGGCGCTGGACGCAACGATTACGCGTACGCTGACTGGACTTGCCAATCCGATACCCGGTCTTCCGTCCAAGGCTTTTGATCTGGAGATGGAGCCGCTGGTCGAAGTGATCCAGGACACGTGCGGGCGTCATGATGTTTTCCTGACCGCCTGCAACTCCCGCTATTACGATGACATGGGTTACCCCGGCCATGTGAATTGCACCGACAATTTCAACGATGCACTTGAAGAATTTGGCATCGGCAATCGTAAAGGCTGGGAAGCCCTGAACTATTTCTACAACACAAATCTTGATGACCAGAACCAGCTTTATTTTGACGAACCCTGGTCGCGGCCCGGTGACTATGTGCTGATGCGGGCGCTGACTGATCTTGTCTGCGTCGCTTCCGCATGTCCCTGCGATATCGATGCAGCCAATGGCTGGAACCCGACTGACATACATATCCGCACCTACAAGGCGGATGAAGATTTCAAACGAGCAACGGCATTCAGAATGACAGCAGATGCAACACCCGAACTGACAAAGCAAACCGCATTCCATGACAGTTTCGCGGAGATGACCCGCGACTTCACCGAATACAATGGCTACTGGCTGCCCAACCGTTTCAACAATGAAGGACCAATTGAGGAATACTGGGCGGCGCGCGAAAAGGTCATGGTGATGGATCTCACACCCCTGCGCAAATACGAGGTGACCGGCCCCGATGCAGAAGCCCTCATGAACTATTGCGTCACGCGCAACATCCGAAAATTGTCACCCGGTCAGGTCGTTTATACTGCCATGTGCTACGAGCATGGCGGCATGATTGACGATGGCACCGTGTTCCGTCTCGATCAGGACAATTTCCGATGGATCGGCGGTAATGATATTTCCGGCCTCTGGTTGCGCGAGCAGGCTCAGAAGCTTGGTCTAAAAGTCTGGGTCCGCAATTCGACCGACCAATTGCATAATCTTGCGGTTCAGGGACCGCACAGCCGTGAACTACTCAGTGAGATCATCTGGACACCGCCCAACCGGCCACAACTGGATGAACTGGAATGGTTCCGGTTCACCCCTGCCCGTATCGAGGGGTTTGCCGGCCCGCCAGTGGTCGTCTCACGCACCGGTTATTCTGGTGAGCTCGGCTACGAAGTTTTCTGCCACCCGAAAGATGCCAAAGCGGTATTTGATGCAATCTGGGAAGCAGGCCAAAAACACGGTATCAAGCCACTTGGGCTGGAAGCGCTCGACTGGCTACGCATCGAGGCAGGCCTCATCTTTGCGGGATACGAATTCGACGATACGACCGATCCGTTCGAGGCGGGTATCGGGTTTACGGTTCCGCTGAAAACCAAGGATGATGATTTCATCGGTCGCGAAGCGCTCCTGAAGCGTAAGGAGCATCCCCAGAAGAAGCTGGTTGGGCTCGAAATCCACTCGCAGGAACCGGTCGGCAATGGCGACTGCATTCATATCGGCCGTGCCCAGATCGGGGAAGTGACGAGCGGTGTGCGTTCGCCGGTTCTTAAAAAGAACATCGCCCTTGCCCGTGTTGATGTGGTGCATGCTGAACCAGGCACGGAAGTCGAAGTCGGTAAGCTCGACGGACATCAGAAACGCCTGCCTGCAACGGTTGTTACGTTCCCGCATTACGACCCGAAGAAGGAACGGCCGCGGAGCTAGAGAAATTCCGTGCATTTCCGTTTCTGATATATTACCGGACAACATTGTATCTGGTGTATTTGTAATTCGTTTTATTTAAATCACCCGCTTTCATCCCTATATAATTCTAGCGCGCACATGTGACCGGGAGGGGTAATGGCAGCAAAACATTCATTCGAGAACCTGACGAAGGCTGAAACGGAACTGCTGCGTGCCACCAAGGCCGGTGAAGTTGCGCTCGCCAATAAGTTTGATAAAAACGAACGCATCGTACGACCGGAACTGATCCGCTGGCTAGCAGAAAACAGCCATGATCGTGAGGTGGTCGCCGTTGCGGGAATCCGGCTCCTTTACGCCAACATCGAACCTGGCCCAATTGATCTTAACAATCTTGATATCGCCGTGCCGCTCTGGCTGCGGTATTGCAAGCTTGAACGTTTGGAACTTCGCGATGCCAGAACAAAAGAGATTGATCTAGACAGTTCAACTATCTCGAACGGAGTTGATGCGGAAGGTGCACAAGTTGATGGTGGCTGGTTTATGCTAAATGCGGAGGTGGACGGTATATTTGATATTTGTGTTGCCAAACTGAATGGGGAGTTCCAGGCTCACAACGCCAAATTCAGAAATACTGATGAGAAAGCCGTTCAAGCATTCGAAATAGAGGCTTCAAACTGGCACATGAATGACGCGGAAGTTGATGGTGTATTTGATATTAATGGTGCGAAGCTGAGCGGACAGTTTAATTCCGCCGGCACCAAATTTCGGCATGCTGGCGGAGTTGCAGTACAAGCTCAGTCTCTGGAAGCAAGTACCTGGTTTATGCGCGGCAAAACCAGCAATACTGATCCATGCATAATAGAAGGCCAGCTTGATCTTAACGCCACCAAAATTAAACAAATTGATCTGGATGAAACACAAATCATCCATACACCCGGGGTCGCAATCCGTCTGGACCGAAGTAGAATAGATCAATCGCTTTCATTGACTTCAGGTTTTTCCTCAGATGGTGCAATCGTGTTGGATGGCGCAGTCTGTTCTGGCCGGGTCAGACTGCTTGACGCTGAACTTACTTGTGATCTAGCGCTAGCAAAACCTTACAATCCCGAAAAGGCTGGAAGTCCCATCATCACGGAACGCTATTGGCGACATCGCACCCACGCTATCAGTGCCGTTGGTGCCAAAATTGATCGCCTTCATCTGCCAAAAGAACGTACCAAGGGTGTCATTGATTTATCACAGGCAAAAATCGGTACGCTGATTGACGAGGAAACTGGTTGGTTCCCGACCCTTGAACCCGGTAAAACAGCTTGTGACGAGCGGTTATGCGTAACAGTCAAGAACCGGGATGGGGAAGACCAAACCTACGATCTGCAACACATTGTGTTGGATGGTACAACCTATGAACACCTTGACCACCCGGATGGAAAAGTCGAAGCCGAGGGAAGAAACGGTGACAAGGTCTGGAAGGCTCGCGAACGCTGGCTGAAGGGGCAAAGTGCCGGGGAACTCACCAGACGTTTCAATCCCCAGCCCTGGCGACAATTGGCACGCACGCTTGCCGGACAAGGCTATGAGGAAGACGCCCGTCACATCGCGATCCAGCGGCGCGTCGCCCAGCGTAAGGTAGAACCACAATTCGGACGGCGCATGCTTTCCGGGTTCTTGCACCATGTCTCGGACTACGGCTTTAACCCTTGGCGAACGGTGCGGTGGAGCCTGATAACAGTTTTGCTTTGTGGATTGATCTTTGCGGTCTCATCTGGGGAATACTGGTTCGGCACAAACCCGGAGAGGTTCATCGAAACGATTGCCGGTGATGTTATCAACTTGGAAAGTAAATCTGAAAACGGTGAACCTTTGGAAGGGGTCAACATTCACTATCCGGAATTCAACCCTTGGCTCTATTCACTTGACCAGTTCATTCCGATTCTCAATCTCGGCATGGACACCTATTGGCGGCCGGACAATCGCTGGCTTTACATTCTATCCGTGTTCGAACAGCTTCTTGGCGCTGTGCTTGTCGCCCTGACTATTACCGGCTTTACCGGATTGCTCACCCGCGATGAAAACCTGTGATATCAGCCGGGGGAAATATCACCCAGGTCGACACAGCTCACGATACCCTTTGACGTTGCGAACTTGATCGGGACGGTATGTGTTATGAAATTTTCGTTCACCGTAAAGACCTCGAAATGCAGATGCGGCGCGGTGGTCCATCCGGTATTGCCTGAGAGAGCGATCTTCTCACCCTTCCGCACATGCTGGCCCGGCTCCACAAGAGCGCCGTCCTTTTTGAGATGCACATAGAATCCGATTGTTCCGTCATCGTGGAGAATTTTGATTTCATTCGCATCGTCAATGAAATCCTTGGTATTGCCTCTTTTGTCGGAGTCCTCCTTCACAGCGATTACCTGTCCTCCACGGGCGGCATGAATTGGCGTCCCTACATTCATGGTTAAGTCGATTGCATGCTTGCTGGGACCAAAATGAGAGAAGGTTCCATTGCAGCTCTGGGAGACATAGGCAGAGGTGCCTTTTGCAATTGGAACGCGGTACTTGAACTCCTTGTCATGAACTGCTTCCACATCACCGTTTTGCGTGCGGAATTCATAACGATAGCTCCACGCAGCATTTTCCTTGCCCCGCAACACAAACAAAAGCAAACGCTGCCCGGCAGGAACAACAAACTCGCGGCGCTGTTTTTCCGGGAAAACATCCATGTTTTTCAACTCAAGGTCAAACTTGACCGAATAAGGGGTAAAGTCCGATTTGTTGATCCCAATGACGGCGACATCATTACCGTCAGTTATCGTCTGAACACAAAAGTGGGGTACGCAGACATCTTCCGTTTTCGCCAGTAAATGGCCACTGAACGGAACAGAGAAAAACACTGTTGCGACAATCAGACGGAACAAATGATTGAACATGTTCACGCTACCATCTTTTTGAAGTTCTCATAAAGCTGCCGCGAGCTGCTCTCGAACTCCGGCATTGCCGCCTTTGCATCAGCCTTTATCCTCTCAAGCGCTCCGGCACCAAGGGCCTTTTCAAGCGCCTCTGCATATTCCGGTATAGCACCCCAGTTCGGTACGGTGTCGGGTTCACACTCGACATGATATTGTGCAGACCAGGCGTTTTCACCTACGCGCATTGCCTGGATGTTACAGTCCGGGGACGATGCCAGACAGACCGCATTTTCCGGCATCTGGGCAACTTCGACCGAGTGCCACTGGAGGCACTTCTGTTTTTGCGGCAGTGAACCGAATACCGGATCGGCCCTGCCCTCTTCGGTCAACTCAATGTCAAGAATGCCAATCTCCGGTGGCCGTGCTGGACCACATGTGCCGCCCAGTGCATCGGCGAGTAGCTGGTGACCGAGGCACATGCCGAGATACGGTTTCTTCATGTCCTGCACCCAGGTTCGAATTGCCTGCTTTTCGGCAACCAGCCAGGGATGCTCCACCACGTCCCAAACGTCCATCGGGCCGCCCATAACCCAGAGTGCATCATAATTCTCAAGGTCCGGGATCGGCTCCCCCTCATCCAGCTCCACGGCATCCCAGTCTATGCCGTCTTCACGAAGATAGTTTCGGAGCGATCCGGGATGCTCACAATCGATATGCTGAAAAACAAGAAGTCGCATGTCTACCTGCCGATTTAATTTATATTCGCCAACAGTTTACCGTGTTTGCCGGGCGTGTCACGCAGGATTTCGAGCTTAGCTACATTACTCGAAATTTCGCGCAGGAGCTTCTCCCGGATCGCCCGGCCAAAATCCTCAAAACTTTCTGCCTTGATGACAAAGGAACCCGGTCCTGTGACGACATTCTCGCGGTAATACTCATCAAGGTTCGGAAAGTCCCGCGTCAGGATCGGCAAGCCATTGATCGTCACGTTCTCGGAATTGGCAAGAAGTTTAGCGTCCGGCATCAGGATGGTCTTTGAAAACCAGAACTCGGTCTCAACTCCGTCGCCCGAAACATCGATAACACGTCTCAGGCCATTGTGCCTGTTGTTGTTAAGAAGCTTCAGTGCCTCTTCGACCCCGGAGCCAATTCCTGTGCCACCACCACCAAAACCGATCGAATTGTCATCATTCAGTTGAAACGTGCTCACATAACGAGCGAATGCATTGGCGGTCTGGGGGCTATCCAGCACAAACCAACCGCTGTTTACCTTCGGAAAGGCTGCATCTGACCAAAGCATGACATTTACAACAATCTTGCCGATTGGGCCCGAAACAATCGCAGCCTGTATCGCGGGGTCACGGAAAGCGGCGGAAGTTCCTTCGAGTTGCAAGAGATATTCACTGTCGCTGATGGAGCCGGAGGCATCCATCGCAAGAACAAGCTCCAGATCCACCTCTTCTGCAATCGCGTTTGTTCCGATCACAAACATGGTAAGCATGCAGAACAGTTTCTTCAGGCAATGCATGCTTGAAACCTTTTTCTTTCCACATGACAATTCAGGATCAGCAAGGACACGCTCTCATCCGGTTTAAAGAAAGGCCGGCAGTTTCATGCGTTTTCTCCTGATCCAGATCAGCTATGCGATGTGTAATTTCGCGGTCAAGTTTCTGCAGGATCGCCCGACCAAAATCCTCAAATCCATCCGCCACAACGATGAAGGATCCATTACCTGTGATGACGTGATCACTGTAATAATCATCAAGCCGGGGATATTTTTTGGTGAGTATCGGAAGTCCGTTTATCTGCACACCTCTTGCTGTGGCAAGCAGTCTGGCTTGCGGTAACCGGATGTATTTTTCATCCCCCGGATCTGATTCAACGCCATCTCCGGAAACATCAATCACGCGCCTCAAACCGCGGAACTTGTTGTTATCCATCATCCGCAATGCTTCGCCTATACCGGATCCGATGCCAGTTCCTCCCCCGCCCCCGACACCGAATTTTCTTGGCGAGGTGAAGTGATAGTTTCGGACAACATCCGCAAACCCGGCGGCAGCCTGTCTGGAATCCAGGAGATACCAACCGGTGTTTATTTTCAAAAAGTGAGCATCTGCCCAAATCATGACTGCCACCGCGATTTTTCCAACAGGGCCCGATGTTATGGCTGACTGAATGCCGGGGTCCAGAAAGGCCGCAGCAGTCCCCTCCATTTGCAAGAGATATTCTTCATCGCTGATTGAACCTGACCCATCCATTGCCAGAACAAGTTCAAGATCCACTTCTTCTGCTGAAGCCCATGGACCAAGAACTGCCACAAGAACAAAACACAAAAAATATACCGTGTATTTCATAATCAGGCCTGTTGTTTGCTAAATGTCATAATTAGAATTACAGGAGTTTCTGTCAAATCAGCAGTGCGTGTATGGAGCCTGAAAAATGAAGACCGGAGATAATTTGCGTATCAATGGTGATCGCTTGTGGAACAGCATTAACGAAATGGCGAAAATCGGCCCCGGAATTGCAGGTGGAAACAACAGGCAAACCGTTACCGATGAGGATGGCGAAGGACGCCATCTGTTCCGACAATGGTGCGAAGAAGCGGGCATGACAATGGGCGTGGATCAGATGGGCAACATGTTCATGTATCGCGCCGGCGAAGACAAGGATGCACTCCCCGTTTATGTCGGGAGCCACCTTGATACACAGCCCACCGGTGGCAGGTATGACGGCATTCTGGGCGTTCTTTCAGGTTTGGAACTTGTGCGCACGTTGAACGATCTGAACATCAAGACCCGGCACCCGATCGTCGTGACCAACTGGACCAATGAGGAGGGAACCCGTTTTGCTCCGGCCTTGCTTGCTTCCAGTGTCTTCACCGGCGTCCACAGCCAGGATTGGGCATACAATCAGACGGATGAAGAAGGGAAAACCTTTGGCGAGGAACTTCAGCGCATCGGCTGGAAGGGGGATGAGGAAACCGGCAACCGCAGGATGCGTGCATTTTTTGAACTCCATATTGAGCAAGGACCCATTCTTGAAGCTGAGGGGAAGGATATTGGCATCGTAACCCACGGTCAGGGTCTGATCTGGATCAAAGTCACTATTAGCGGTCAGGATGCCCATGCCGGTTCTACGCCAATGAACATGAGAAAGGATGCCGGACGCGGAATGGCTCGTGTCGTGGAACTGGTAAATGAGATTGCGATGTCCCATCAACCGTTAGCGGTCGGGACGGTCGGCAAGCTCAACCTTCATCCTGCTTCTCCGAATGTGATACCCGGCAAGGCTGAATGCACAATCGACTTCCGCTCACCAAAAATGGAAATACTCAAGGACATGGAAAACCGTCTTTACGAGGGCACAAAAGAAATATGCTCGGAGTTAGGACTTGAAGCGGAGTTCGAAATTATAGGCGGATACGATCCTGTTCAGTTTGATGAAACTTGTGTATCTGCAGTCAGAAATTCAGCAGAAAAGCTCGGATATTCGCACCGGGATATAGTCTCTGGAGCCGGTCACGATGCATGCGCGATCAGTAAGGTTGCTCCAACTGCAATGGTATTCTGTCCCTGCGTCGACGGATTGAGTCACAATGAAGCTGAGGAGATTACGAAGGAATGGGCTACCGCCGGGGCGGAAGTTCTTATGCACGCAGTGCTTGAAAAGGCGGAGGTGGTGGGCGGAAAGCCACCACAAACATTTTTACGAATTTCTATTTTGATTTTTAAGTGGGGTAATGGGTGGGGGAAGTTGTGATAAGACCCAACAAGACGA
>JBCCGN010000038.1:0-29731 GCA_039029255.1 Pseudomonadota bacterium
CCGAAAAAATCGGGCGTGCAAACGGCATTGTAGGCCTTGCCCACTGACTGATCCTCGTCAACCAGATAAGGAAACCGGAAGCCGTGTCTTTGCGCAAACTTTTTCATGTTTTCGGGACTGTCGTCGGAAACGTAGGTATAGTCATTTGACATGACAGCGAGCACGTTTATGCCCTCGCCAATCAATTCTGCCGTATCGCCCGCGAAGCGATCGGCAATTGTCTGAACATACGGACAGTGATTACAGATAAATGCGATCAGCAACCCTTTCTCTCCAAGATAATCGGACATCTTGAAGGACTGTCCGTCAGGGTCAGCCAGTGTGAAATCCGGTGCTTTCCATCCGAAATCGCAAACGGGTGTGTCCAGCAGCATTTGATGGTTCCTCTCGTATCGTAGTTTGAGTGACTATTCCTTTGTTTCGGTTCCCTGGTGAAATAAAATCTGCCAGTTTCCGTCTATTGTCCGTCGCCAGATCGAGGACCTGTTTGCACGCTCAGTAATGCCATTTCGTTTAAGTTCACTGACATATAGGGTCTGGGTAATCTCAGTTCCAACTGCCCTGATCTGTAACCCTGTCAGCGGCAACTTGCAGTCAATTTTCTGACCGT
Organism: Pseudomonadota bacterium; assembly: GCA_039029255.1. Classification (GTDB taxonomy): domain Bacteria; phylum Pseudomonadota; class Alphaproteobacteria; order Rhizobiales; family Rhizobiaceae; genus JAALLB01. The sequence goes on from JBCCGN010000038.1 coordinate 611, forward strand.
TGAAACCGCCAAAAAACATTTTATCGCGCGTATATGTTTTCCCCGATTTTCCAAATTCCAAAAAATCCGGTGCTAGCAGTGTTTCCATGTAAGCGTCATCGTATCGGGTTTCGGCAACCCAGAGACTTTCTTCAAGCTTGATGATTTCTTCCGCCTGTGCCTGTGAAACTCCGGAGTGATCCTCATAACCATTCATGGAATATCACCAGATTGCCGTAGGGATCCAATATACCAAACTCGGTGCTGCCCCACTCTCTTTTTCCAAGTTTAGCATTCGGATGAATGCACTCAAGTTGCTGCATCTTGCTGTAAAGTGCCTCAACGCCTGTTACTACAATCCGGCAGGAATGGGTTCCGGCAAGGAAAGATTCCGCACCCGACTCTATGGGCTTTCCACTTTCCCGGTCCTTCCAGCTTTCATCGCTGGCCAGCCAAAGGTGCAGCTCAACGGCATCGAGCTGCAGAACGGCATAACCACCTTCATCAAGATAGACGCATTTGAAACCCAGCGTATCACAATAAAACCCGACACCTTCTTTCAGGTCCCTAACCGGGATAGCGGGCATGATTTTTGTGGCATTGCCCGGCCTGTTCTTGATCAGATCAGGCCGCCTCTCCTCAGTCAGTTTCTCAGACTGTTCGTGCCGCCATTCTGCAATTTTTCCGTGGTTCCCGCCCGTCAGTACATCCGGAATGGAATGGTCTTCCCATTTCTGCGGGCGTGTGTAGTGGGGATGCTCCAACAATCCGTTCTCAAAACTCTCATTTACTCCGCTTGTCTCATTTCCCATCACGCCAGGAAGCAGGCGAACAACCGCATCCAGGAGCACCAGCGCCGCGGGTTCACCGCCTGATAGAATGTAGTCGCCGATGCAGATCTCCTCGAGATTTCGACCCTCGATAACGCGTTGGTCCACGCCCTCAAACCTGCCGCATACAATTACGGCGCCGTCGCCATGCGCCAACTCCCTGGCCCTTTCCTGTGTCAACGGCTTGCCACGGGGTGACATCAGCAGACGCGGTCGATCATCCTCATCAAGGCTATCGATTGCACTGGCAAGGATGTCTGCACGCAATACCATGCCTGCGCCACCACCAGCTGGCGTATCGTCCACACGGTTGTGTCTGCCTTCACCAAATTCCCGAAGGTTTACGGTTTCCAAATTCCAGTCGCGGCGTTCAAGTGCATTGCCAGCCAGGGACATTCCGAGCGGTCCCGGAAACATTTCCGGATAGAGCGTTATGATGGAAGCGTGAAAAGTCACCGATCAGCCTCGTCCCTCTCACTTACTTCCGCAGGAGGCATGACTTTCAACTGCCTGTTGTTAAAGTCAATCTCCGGAACCACTTCCCTGGTAAACGGCAGATAGAAACTGACACCACCTCCGGCAGGCACGATTTCCAGCATGTCACCTGCTCCGAAATTGGGAATATCCTTCACGCTACCGATTTCGTTGCCTTCTTCGCCGAATACAGCCATGCCAATCAGATCAGAAATATAGAATTCTTCTTCGTCAGGCTCCGGCATTTTGGAGCGATCGACGAAAAGTTCTGTCCCCTTAAGTGCCTCTGCTTCGTCACGTGAATTCACGCCCTCAAACTTTACGATCAGCATGTTCTTTTGAGGCCGCATTCTTGTGATCTTGAGCTTTCTTCCATCGGCTGTTTCCAGTTTGCCATACTGATCGAGCATATGGGGCTCACCAAAAGGCTTTACCCGTACATCGCCCTTGATGCCTTGGGCAGCGCCTATTTGGGCGAGGAGGACGCGGTGTATTTTCAAATTCAAACTTCAGTCACAGGTGATTTTCGTAGCCCACATCCAAAGCAAAAGTGAAGGATTATTCCGTGATTTGGTTGCGACTGTTTCGATATTGTGAACATAAAGGCAATCGCTCTTGTTTGCTATCGCAACGATCGGATTATTTGATTTCCAATTGTCACCGCTCCACGGCTTTTCAGCGCTTCTTCCCATTACCGGTATATCAGAAATCGGAACAAGGATACTACCTTCAGCCGACCGTATATGCTCAAGGGTCAATTTGCCGTCCCGGAATTTCCAATTTGCACTGTAAAAGTTCTTGATTCTGCGCCTCGGTTCATTTTCTTCGGTATCATAATAGCCCCATCTTTTTTCTGATGGCTTGTAAACACCCATATAATACCAGGCACCACGGTTTGTGACATTGATCTCCACAAATCTACGCAAATCAGGAAACACTAGATACGAAGATGCCAGTAAGATACTTAAAAAAACAGCATAACTTGCAATTCGATCAGTAATTCGACGTAATAATCCAAATATCCGAAACATTTCTCCCCCAAAAGCAATGTATATTCGGATTTCTATTTTACTGGCAATTAATCCTGCATCAAGAAAAAAGGTGGCCAGAGGCCACCTTTCGAGAGACTAATTTGGAAACCGTTATTCCGCCTTGGTTTCCTCTGAAGATGCTTCTTCAGCCGGTGCCTCTGCTGCGGCTTTTGCTTCTTCCTCGGCAGCCTTTGCGGCTTCAGCAGCTTCGGCTTCTTTGGCGGCCTTTTCGTCAATGCGTTCCTGTGCCTTTTTGCCTGGCAGCGCCTTCTTCGGATTGCTGCGGGCCTCACGCTTCAAAATGCCGGCTTCATCCAGGAAACGATGAACGCGATCGGTTGGCTTTGCACCATGGCTCATCCAGTGCTGGATGCGCTCTGCATCAAGGGTCACGCGGACATCGCTGTCTTTTGGGAGAAGTGGATTGAATGTCCCCAGTTTTTCAATGAAGCGTCCGTCGCGTGGGCTGCGGACATCAGCCACAACAATTGAATAGAACGGGCGTTTCTTCGACCCACCGCGGGCCAGTCTCAGTTTAAGTGCCATATGAATTACTCCTTGGGATTTTATGTGATGACATCAGGCCTGATGCCGTGCCTGTTTGTGATGCTGAATGACTTCGGAAATGATGAAATTCAGTAGTTTTTCTGCAAAGTCCGGATCAAGGTTTGAGTTTTCCGCCAATTCGCGCAAACGCCTGACCTGTTTCTTCTCCCGTTCCGGATCGGAAGGGGGAAAATCGTTTTGTGCCTTTAATTCTCCGACCGCTTTTGTAACCCGGAAACGTTCGGCCATGATGTGAATTAGGGCAGCATCGAGGTTGTCGATGGAACCACGGTATTGATTGAGCTTGTCTTGTGGGTTCATGAATACTGCTCTCTGAATAGTTTGGGGGAAAGATGCCGCCAGACGCATACGTGGTAGCCGCAAATGTCCATCGGCTCACCTTCCAGGTTTGCTCCAACGCTTCTCGCAACTGCCTGGGAAGCTTTATTTTCTGGTTCAATAAGGCTGATTGATGTCTCCCAATTCAGCTTGGTGTAAACATAATCCAGACAACCGATCACTGCCTCTTTTGCAAAGCCCTGACCCGTGACAGATGGCCTGAGCGCACACCCGATTTCCGGCTCAAGAAAACCTTCAGGACACCACGGACCAGCCCAACCAAGCGTCTGTTCCGTCGTCTTTTCCTCTAAAGCAAACAGGGTATATCCGCGCAGATTGTAATGTCCCTCATGCATTGCCATCACACGCCATGCATCCCAGCACTCTTTTTTTCCACCCACAAAACGGGCATGTTCCGCATCTGAAAAAATCTCTGCCATGCAATCGAGATCTTCTTCGCGCCAGCGGCGGAATTTCAAACGTTCAGTTTCGAAAACAGTCTGCATCACCGCTTCTTGCCTCCAAACTTTCCGCCACCGGGCATTTTGATGCCCATTTCGCTGGCCATTTTCTGCAATTCCTGAGGGCTCATCTTGGATGGATCAGGCATAGCGCCGCCACCCGGCAATCCACCCATGCCACCCGGCAATCCACCCATGCCGCCCGGCATTCCACCGCCGCCAAGCATATTGCCCATGCCGCCGCCCATCATTCCGCCGAGGCTGCCCATCAGGCCTTTCTTTCCGCCCATCTTGCCCATTTTACGCATCATGTCGCCCATCTGGCGATGCATCTTGAGCAACTGGTTGATTTCCTGAACTGAAGAGCCTGAACCTGACGCAATCCGCTTCTTTCGGCTGGCATTGAGAAGTTTCGGGGCTTTGCGCTCCTTGCGTGTCATTGAGGAGATAATCGCTTGCTGGCGTTTGAAAATCGAATCATCCATCCCGGCTGCTTCGATCTGTTTCTTCATTTTGCCGATGCCCGGCAACATGCCCATAATGCTGCCCATACCGCCAAGCTTCTGCATCTGGTTCAGCTGCTCGGAGAGATCGTTCAGATCGAACTCACCCTTTTGCATGCGCTTGGCCATCGCTTCGGCTTTTTCCTGATCGATGGTCTCGGCAGCTTTTTCAACCAGGGAAACGACATCGCCCATACCCAGAATGCGATCGGCAATCCGTCCGGGGTGAAAATCTTCCAGCGCATCTATCTTTTCGCCGGTACCAATCAGCTTGATTGGTTTGCCTGTGACCGCTCGCATTGAAAGCGCAGCACCGCCTCTGCCGTCACCGTCGATCCGGGTAAGGACAAGCCCGGTGATGCCAACCCGCTCATCAAAGTTCTTGGCGAGGTTTACCGCGTCCTGCCCTGTCAGCGAGTCGACAACGAGCAGAATTTCGTGCGGATTTCCTGCTTTCTTGATATCCGCCATTTCGACCATCAGCGGCTCGTCGATATGCGTACGGCCTGCTGTGTCCAGGATCACCACGTCATAGCCGCCAAGTTTTGCAGCCTGTTCGGAACGCGCGGCAATTTCCACAGGCGTTTGACCTTCGATCACCGGAAGCGTGTCGATTCCTGTCTGCTCTCCCAACTGACGGAGCTGCTCCTGTGCGGCAGGACGCTTTACGTCCAGCGAAGCCATCAGGACTTTCTTCTTTTGCTTTTCAGAAAGACGTTTGGCGATTTTTGCTGTTGTGGTTGTCTTACCTGAACCCTGCAGGCCAACCATCATCAGGGTGACGGGCGGTGTGGCAGCAAGCGATATAGGCTCGGCATCAGAGCCGAGCATCTCCACCAGCTCATCATGGACGATCTTGACAACCATCTGGCCTGGCGTGACGGATTTGACGACTTCAGCGCCGACTGCTTTTTCACGAACTTTCTCGGTAAAGTCGCGGACGACTTCGAGTGCCACATCTGCTTCGATGAGCGCACGCCTGATTTCGCGCAGCGCTGCGGATACATCCTTTTCTGAGAGTGCACCGCGCTTGGTGAGCCCCTCAAAAATTCCGCTCAAGCGATCTGACAGTGATTCGAACATCTGCATTTCCTTAAAATTCCCGTTTCCGAAGATATGGGAACAAATTCATCACAAACCAAAGATCAAAGCAAAAAAGCACCCGGGGGCGCATCGCGCTGCCGGGTGTTGACCTTGGGGAGCTCTTTATACCTTTTCGGGTCCCTTTTGGCGTATCAACAATGGTCTCTCGTCTGAGATGATGCGCATAAACAGCTAAACTGTCCGAATGTCAAGGGAGAAGGGATGTTCGGGACGATCTCTTGAACAATCCTCAGTCTCCAAGAATGTTGAGGAGCGCCTGCGCCAGTGGCCCAGGTGAGTAGCCAACTTTTGAAGGTGTCAGGCCAAGCCTTACGACAATCATGTTATCTGACGGAAATATCCCGACCGACTGGCCGTCATGGCCGGCCAGCCAAACAGAATCCGCTATTGGCGGTTTACCGCCCGGCACCTGGCGCCACAGGTGACCTCTGGTGTACCGGTTATCAGATGCTTCCACCGGCTCAAACATCCAGTCCGTATACCCTTCCGGCAAAATCTGCTGACCTGCCCACTTGCCCTTTCGCAGCAGGAACAGCCCATACCTGGCCCAGTCCCTTGCTGTGGCATACATGTAACTTGATCCTACAAACGTGTTCTCGGCATCGGTCTCCATAACGGCAGAACTCATGCCAAGTGGAGCAAAAATCTGCTCGCGTGGATAGCTTATGCTGTCAGCACCGACTTTGTCCTGCCAGAAACGGGACAGCATTGTGGATGTTCCTGAAGAATATACAAATTCCGATCCGATTTCGGATTCCGCCTTAAACTGCGAAGCGAAGTCGGCCATATTGGGGCGTAAAAACAGCATTCTGGTAACATCCGAGACATCGCCATAACCTTCGTTCCATTCGAGCCCGCTTGACATTGCCAGCATGGATTCGACTGTGATTCCCTTGCGTGAATCCACTGCCCACTCCGGATAGCTGTCATCAAGTGTATCGCTCAGGGATATGCGTCCGGACCGGATCAGGGTGCCAATCACACCTGCTGTTACCGTTTTGGTCATAGACCAGCCAAGCATTGGCGTGTCCGCATCAAACCCGTCTGCATAGCGTTCGCCGATGATCCAGCCGTCTTTCACGACCACCACTGCGCGGAAGCCTTCACCAAGCAGCTTTTCATCTGACAGGATATCCAGCATCTTGGGGTCTTGTGACTGATTGACATAGTTACCTTGTGGCCACAGGTTATTATTCGCGGGTTCGACTGCGGCAAGTTCAACATCGCTGAGTTGCGTGTTGTGAACATTAGTGCAGCCCAGTCCCTGGCGATGCTGTGATGTTGCAGTGGCAACAAATCCAAACATCTTCGCTGTTACGGTCTGCGCTTCCCGGTCCACATCGATTGAAATTTGTTTAAGCAACGGGTGTCCCGGCGCCTGGACATCGACAGCCAGAACTTCGTTTGCGTCACGACCGGAAATGAACACATTCGAACAAACGATCTTGGCGGAGTAATTTGTTGCAACGCGCAGCAGATCAGGCGGTGCAATGATCAGGTAAATCACCGCAGCAACGATAGCCAACACCAGTATTCCCACACCGTATTTCAGTATTTTCACCATTCTCATTTCATCCTGACCGAATAATTCTGTTGTTCGTATATAATCGAACCTCATTTCGAGGTGTAGTATATGTTTCCCCCGTGCTTTGTCACGTCACGTTTTTGACGAGTAACATCGGCATTTGCATTTCTCCGCTTCCTCCCTAAATGTCCCCAAAAGGAATGACATTTATGAAACGTCGAAAATTTCTGAAATGGCTCGGATTTGGCAGCTTGGGTCTGTTCGGCAGTGGTGCCGCGTATTCTGCCTACGATCCGGATAATTTTTATTACAAGGGGCCGGTTTCCGACCATTTTGACGGGAAGATTTTTTTCAACCCGCAAGGCGTTCCGCCTAGAAAATTCACTGACCTGTTGAAGTGGCAATTGTCCGGTGGCCGAGCAAAGTGGCCAGCAGATTATCCTAGCCCTTTTCACGGTACAAAACCTGACGCCAGGGTTGAGGGAGCCGATATCAAGGTAACAATGGTTGGTCATGCCACGCTTCTGATCCAGACCGGAGGCCTGAATTTCCTGACCGATCCCGTCTTTGTCAGTCGTGCCAGTCCGGTTCAGTTTGCCGGGCCAAAACGGGTCAACCCGCCGGGAATTCGCTTTGAAGACCTGCCGAAGATTGATTATGTCCTGCTTTCTCACAATCACTATGATCATCTTGATCTGGTGACATTGAAGCGTTTGTCAGAGCAACATTCCTCGACAATCATCTGCCCGCTTGGCAACGATGCGATAGTGCGGTCCAGTGTACCAGAAGCCAAATTTGTCTGCGGCGATTGGGGCGATGTATTTGAACTCTCTGATGCGATGAGGGTTCATTTTGAACCCTGTCATCATTGGTCGGCCCGAGGAACCAAAGATCGCCGCATGGCGCTTTGGGCTGCCTTTGTGCTCGAAGGTGCTAGCGGTAAAATTTATCACATTGGCGATACAGGGTTTCATAACGGGATCAACTATGAAGCGTTATTCCAGAAGCATGGCGCCATGGACTTCGCAATCATACCCATAGGTGCTTATGAACCGCGCTGGTTCATGAAGGGACAGCACCAGAACCCGGACGAAGCGGTTCAGGGTCACAAGCTCATTCAGGCAAAGGTTTCAATCGGTCATCACTGGGGGACATTTCAGCTCACCAATGAGGCGATTGAAGCACCAATTGAAGCACTGTCGCTGGCCAAGTCCGAACACAGCTTGCGAGAAGATGAATTTGTGACCTTGCGCCCGGGCGAAAGCTGGTCGCCTGATCCGGTCAGAGAGTAGCTTTCCTTTGCAATTTTCACGCAATGCGCCTATTTGAAGCCGCATGAGCGAAATGAATGTACCCTTCTGGAAAATGAACGGCCTCGGCAATGAGATCATCATTGCCGACATGCGCTCGCTCGGGCTGAAAATATCATCCGCGGCCGCCGTTGCCCTCGATAATCAACCGGAAATGAAATTCGACCAGATCATGGAGGTACACAAATCCGGTAGCGTGGATATTGATGCTTCGATCCGTATTCTAAATTCAGATGGGAGCGAAGCTCAAGCCTGCGGAAATGGTACGCGCTGTGTGGTTTCATGGCTTAATGGCGAGAATGCCAAACAAAGCTGGCTGTTCAGGACTGCACCAGGTCTTCTGAACGCGACTTATTTCAGTGAAGATCAGATTTCGGTGGATATGGGTGTGCCGAAATTTGGCTGGGAGGAAATCCCGCTGGAAGAAGAGTTTGCCGATACGACCGGCGTTGAGCTTCAGGTTGGCCCGATTGATGATCCGGTTTTGCACACGCCAAGCGTTGCCAATATCGGCAATCCCCACTGTGTTTTCTGGGCGCCGAAGGATGTTTGGTCCTACGAGCTTGACCGCTTTGGTTCTCTTCTGGAATATCATCCTCTTTTTCCGGAGCGTGCAAACATAACGATAGCCAATGTGAAATCCCGCAATCATATCGTGATACGTACCTGGGAACGCGGTGCCGGACTTACCGAAGCCTGTGGTTCGGCTGCCTGCGCTGCACTGGTTTGTGCCGTACGCAAGGAGCTGACAGATCGCAAGGCAACGGTCACCGTTCCTGGTGGGGATCTTGAGATCGAATGGACCGAAAAGGGCGGGATATTGATGACCGGTCCTGTAGAGTATGAGTTTCAGGGCAGGCTTGATCCCCAGACCGGTGACTTCATCCGCGAGGATGGCTGATGGAAAATCCTGATAAGACGAGTGAAGGACGTCTGAAAGTCCTGACTTTCGGTTGCAGGCTGAACGCGTTTGAGTCCGAGGTTATGCTCGACAAGGCGAAATCGGCTGGTCTGGAAGATCTGGAACATGGTGCCATACTGGTCAACACTTGTGCAGTTACTGGAGAGGCGGTCCGTCAGGCGAGACAGGCCATTCGCCGGGCACATCGCGAGAATCCCGGTGCGCGTGTCATTGTATCGGGCTGTGCTGCTCAAACCGAGGCTCATACATTTTCCGAAATGAGCGAAGTTGACCTTGTCATAGGCAATGAAGACAAACTTCATGCCCAAAGTTATCGTGCGCTGCCTGATTTCGGAGTGAATGATACCGAAAAGGTCCGGGTCAATGACATTATGGAAGTGCGGGAAACTGCGCCACATATGATCAGCTCACTGTCAGGACATTCCCGTGCCTTTGTTCAGGTTCAAAATGGCTGTAATCACCGCTGTACTTTCTGCATCATTCCGTATGGCCGGGGAAACTCACGATCCGCGCCGATGGGTTCGGTGATCGAACAGATCAGAAAGCTTGTAGAAAACGGTTATTGTGAAGTGGTGCTGACGGGTGTCGACACAACATCTTACGGCGCCGATCTTCCCGGTTCACCATCGCTGGGCACGCTGGTTCGCAAGATTCTGGACCAGGTTCCCGAACTTCCTCGTCTGCGTCTGTCTTCCATCGATTCGATAGAGGTGGACGAGCCCCTGATGGAAATTATTGCCAACGACAAACGGTTCATGCCTCATCTGCACCTGTCCCTCCAGCATGGCGACAACATGATCCTTAAGCGCATGAAGCGTCGGCATCTGCGTGATCATACGATTGAATTTTGTGCTGCGATCAGAAAACTAAGGCCGGATATCTGTTTCGGTGCGGACATGATCGCAGGATTTCCAACTGAAACGGATGAAATGTTCGAAAACTCCCTTTCCATTGTTGATGAATGCGGGCTGGATTTTCTGCATGTGTTTCCGTTTTCGCCCCGACCGGGCACACCTGCTTCCAAGATGCCGCAGCTCAGTCGTGACCTAATAAAAGAACGTGCAGGCCATCTTCGGAAAAAAGGTGAGCTTGCCTATCAACAGCACCTGGACCGGGTTGCAATCGGCGTTCATCCGGTTCTGGTTGAACGCGGCGGGGTCGGTCGCTTGCCCCAGTTTACAACGGTAGAAACCGGGAGCCTTCCACAGGGTGAAATTGTCGCCATGCAAATTTCAGGTCATAACGGCAAGCATCTAATGGGCGAGGCGATTCGCCCAGAAAAGCGGGCTTGAACCATTGGCTGAAGAAAAAAAACCGGGACTTCTGAAACGCATATTCTCCTTCGGGTTCGGCAAGAAGAAAAAAGCCGAGCCGGAGGTCGAGGATACTTCCGCTGCGCAAGCAGAGGAAGCTGCACGCAAAGAGGCAGAAGCTGCGGCTGCCGAACAGGCCAGACAAGAAGAAGCTGAACGCCTTGCTGCGGAAAAGGCTGCTGCCGAGAAGGCAGAACAGGAAGAAGCCGAGCGACTTGCAGCGGAAAAACTGGCTGCAGAGGAAGCCTTAAAGAAGGAATCCGAGGAAAAAGCACGCAAGAAGGAAGAGGCACGCGCGGCTGAAGAAAAAGCGGCGAGTGAAGCAGCAGAGAAAAAGGCAGCTCAAGAGACAGCGCGGAAAGAGGCGGAAGAAGCGGCTGCTGAACAAGCCAGAAAAGAAGAAGCTGATCGTCTTGCCAAGGAAAAAGCTGCTGCCGAGAAGGCGGAAAAGGAAGAAGCTGAGCGACTTTCAGCAGAAAAACTGGCTGCAAAAGAAGCCTTGAAGAAGGAAGCCGAGGAAGCGGCGCGAAAAGAGGCTGAGACACGGGCTGCTGAAGAAAAAGTAGTCAGGGAAGCAGCTGAAAAGGAAGAGGCTGAACGGCTTTCAGCAGAAAAGCTGGCGCAGGAAGAGAAGGCCAGGCTTGAAGCTGATGTTCTTCGGGCTGAAACAAAAGACAAGACCTCAGAAGATTTACCAGAAGCTCTGGATAAACCGGGCGGCAGCGAAGGCATCATTGCAAAAACCGAATCTGAACCGGCTCCTGAGGAAGAAGATACCGAGCGCAAAGAGGGCTGGTTCAAGCGTCTTCGCAAGGGTTTGTCGCGTTCGTCTTCGAATCTAAAGGAAAATATCACCGCCGTATTTACCAAGAAGAAGCTGGATGATGATACGCTTCAGGATCTTGAAGACATTCTCATTCAGGCAGACCTTGGTGTTGAAACCGCGATGAATATCACTGAGGCACTTTCCGATCAAAGATACGGCAAGGATGTGACAGACGAAGAAGTCCGCGACATCATGGCCGAAGAGATTACCAAAGTCCTTGTGCCCGTAGCGCAACCGTTGGAACTTGATCTTGATCATCAGCCTCATGTCATTCTGGTTGTTGGCGTGAATGGCTCCGGCAAGACCACGACAATCGGGAAAATTTCAAAAAAACTTTATGATGGCGGGTTTTCGACCATGCTTGCGGCCGGGGACACATTCAGGGCGGCCGCTATCGAGCAACTTCACATCTGGGGGGAGCGGACCGGAGCACCGGTAATGTCCCGTGAGCATGGAGCCGATGCAGCCGGACTGGCGTTTGATGCTTATGCGGAAGCAAAACAGCAGAACAAGGATGTATTGCTGATCGATACAGCCGGCCGTTTGCAGAACAAGAAGGAACTCATGGATGAGCTTGAGAAAATCATCCGGGTTCTCAAAAAGCAGGATGTGAATGCTCCGCATACGGTCTTGCTGACGCTTGATGCAACAACCGGACAGAACGCACTCAATCAGGTCGAAATTTTCAAGGATGTGGCCGGTGTCAACGGTCTGGTCATGACAAAACTTGATGGCACTGCGAGGGGCGGGATACTTGTTTCCATAGCCGCGAAGCATAAGTTACCAGTATATTTCGTTGGCGTGGGCGAACAGGTTGAGGACCTTGAGCCCTTTGAAGCTGACGTATTCGCACGCGCCATAGCAGGACTTGAAGATGACTGAAGCAAAACTGATTGAAAAAGGGGAAACCCGCAAACCATTGAACCAGTGGGTGAAACTGGCTCTGGAAGTCGGGCCGCTTGCAGTTTTTATCCTCGCCAACAACTATGGTGAGCAGCTTGCTGCTTCGTATCCGGTGCTGGCGGGTCTTGGCGGCAAAATCTTCGTCGGAACGGCATTTTTTATGGTTGCGATGACGATTTCTCTTGCGATTACCTGGATGCTGGAGCGCAAACTTGCCCTGATGCCATTGATCACCTTCATAATGGTTTTGATTTTCGGTGCGCTGACGCTTTACCTGCAGGATGAGTTTTTTATCAAGGTGAAGCCAACTATAATCAACATCATGTTCGGGGTAACCATTCTCGGCATCCTGTTCATCTTCGACAAACCGGTCATGAAAATACTGTTCGATGGACCTTTTCGACTGGATGATATTGGCTGGCGCAAGCTTTCGTTCAGGTGGGGCTGCTTTTTTCTGTTTCTTGCCCTTGTCAACGAGATTGTCTGGAGAAACTTCTCATCGGATTTCTGGGTTTCTTTCAAACTGTACGGTGTGATGCCGATGACCTTCGTCTTCATGATGTTCCAGTATCCGGTGATGCTGAAGCACGGAATTGAAAACGAGGAAGAAGAGGGCGTTCACTGAAACGGCAAAAGTGAAACCGTGCCCTGCCGCATTTGTCCATCGTCTGTCCTGACATAGACGCTTTGGCCGGGATCCCAGTAGCCTCGGTCAATCATGGCAAGACCGATGTTTGTCTTGAGTTTTGGCGACCAGATACCGGAAGTGATCTGACCAATCTGACGGTTTTCGGAAAATACCGGCCAGGGTGTTGCGCATGCAGCACACGGCGCCCCTTCGAACTTTATGCCCCTCATGATCCGTTTGATACCTTGCTTTTCGATTCTGAGGAGTGCCGGGTAGCTGAGAGCATTCACTGAGCCATCAAGCTTGCAATAACTGCCCAGTCCACATTCCAGCGGATTGTCGGTGAGGGTGAATTCATTTCCATATGAAAGCAGTCCACCCTCTATCCGTTCCATGAGGTTCGGACATCCCGGCCTTATGTTGAGAGAGCTGCCTGCCTCCCAGATTGTGTCCCAAATCGTTTCTCCCAGATGTGATCCTTTGAGGTAAATTTCAAAACCACCCTGGCGAGAATATCCGGAGCGGGCAATCAACTGTTTTGTTCCGCGAAACTCAATCCAGCCGAAGCGGAAAAAACCGATCGAGCGCACGTGATCGCCAAAAACGGAAACTAGGAGTTCTTCGGCTTTGGGACCCTGCACTGCGAGCGGAGAAACATCCGGCTCACATATCCGAACATCAAATTCGCGACCGGCAGCCAATCCCTTTGCCCACAGCAGGACATCAGAATCAGCGATTGATAGCCAGAAACGGTCATCGGAGAGTTTCAGCAACACCGGATCATTGACCATGCCTCCCGTTTCATCAACCAGTGGAACATAAAGGCACTGGCCGACTTCAGCCGCAGAAACATCCCTGGGTGTCATCCATTGAACGAGCCTTTCTGCATCAGGGCCGGAAATTTCCACCTGCCGCTGGGTAGAAACATCCCAGAGCTGGACGTGCTCACAAAGGTGCCAATAGTCCTCCTCAACACTGGTTTCAAATTGCTTAGGCAGAAGCATGTGATTAACGACAGTGAAACCGCGGACACCGTGAGATTCAACCCGGTCGGTGTACGGGGTGCGCCGTATGCGCCGTGACATTCTCAGTCCTGAACTCATTGGCGATCCATCAACCTGAAAGCCAGACCGAATAAGAATTGGGCGCAAGCATGAAAGGAATATGGTAACGTGCGCCGGGGTCCGGCATGGTGAAACGAACGACTACTTCCCGCAGGAACCGAGTCCCGTCCTGGCTGGGTTGTGTGCGGTCAAAATATTCTCCGATTTGAAGGATCAGTTCGTAGGTGGCGCTGCTATCAATCATATCCTCCGGAATTTCGTGCGTGAACCTTCCGCCTTCATCCGTAACGCTTTCGAACAGTTCAGCCCTTTCTCCTTCTTTCCCGATCCGGATGAGTGTTGCAGCTATTCCACCGGCGTGGGTTCCGTTTACTGAATTCAGGGTGTGGGATGAAACGGTTGCCATGGTTTACTCGATTGATGCCTTGTCGCGTTTGCTGGTGGTTGCAAGAACGATGGGACTGATTACGCCTTTCACCTTCACATTGAGGCAGGCCGGCTTGCCGCTGGCCAGAGCCCGTTCAAGGGCCGGGCGAATCTGAGAGCGGGTTTCCACCAATTCACCAAACCCTCCCAAACCCTCGAACAAGGTGTGAAACGGGATATCCCGAAAGTCGGTCGCAAAATGGGTTCCGCTTTCAAAAAGCCGTTCCTGTTGCTGGGAGATGCAATCGAGTCCGCCATTATTGTCGATGATAACGACAATCGGTGTGTTTTCCTGAAACGCGGTTTCGATGCTGAGGCCGCCTGAAAGAAATGCCCCGTCTCCACTAATCAGGATCACGTTCTTTTCAGGATGAATGTTTTTGGCAGAAAGGGCAAACGGTACACCGCACCCCAGCATTGAATAGGTGCCCGGATGCAGGGTACCGGCCAGTTTATTACCTTGACACTCGGATATATTTAGAGCGATTTCCGACCAGAAATGAGTGTTGCCTCCGTCGAATACGAGCCAGTCGTTTTCATCCAGTGCACTGTTGACTTCCAAAGCCAGCTCCAGTGGGTGAACCTTACCTTCAAACTGCTCACTTGCTGTTTCGGCATTGAGGTCTGAGAGGGTTTGCGAGACCCACTCCTGACGCTTGCGCCGATTTTCTTCCAGCCATGATTTCTCGAATGGATCCAATTGCTTCAGCGCGTCAAAAAAGGCACCCGGATCACTGAGGAGCAGATGGTCGGCGGAACGGTTATATTCAAGCTCCTCATGCGATCCGTTGACACAGACCAGTTTGCTCGTTTCGGGAAACAGTGGCGGGTTCCCGAAGTTCATCTGGTTATCGAGCCGCCCGCCCACCAAGATAATTACATCACTTTCCTGCAGTGCGAACTTTGAGGGCGGGTACTGATGTATATCTGCAAGCCCCATGTGTGCCCGGCATCCCTCTCCCAACAGTTTCTGGTGGTAAGGTACGTTGAAAATTGGAATGTTCAGGGAATCACCAGCGGCTTCAAGTCCGGATTCGTTTCCAGACCACCAAACCCCATGTCCCGCGATTATTACAGGCTTCTTTGAGGAACGAATTAACTCAAGGAGCGGTTCGAGGTCACCGGGATCGGGCCACGCGCGATGGCTTTGTGTCACCGACCGGTTGAAGGGGCGTTCGTTGCGTCCGGAATTCTCATCAAATGATGAAAACATGATATCAACGGGAAGACTGAGATGCACCGGACCGGGATAACCACTGATGGCAATCTTCCATGCCCGATCCACAAACTCGCCGATCCTTTCGCCATCTGTAATGCTGGCGGAATACTTGGTGATCGGCGCAGCAATCGCGACATCATCGATTTCCTTGAAACCCCCTGCACCCTGCCTTTTTAAAGTGCTTGACCCTGTAACGAAAATTACTGATGACCTCTCGCCCCAGGCTTCCATTATTGAAGGCACAGCATTGGCGAATCCCTCAGGTCCAACCAGGCACACCGAAGGCTTTCGCGTAATTCGGGTGTGACCGTCTGCAAGATGACCCGCCACCTGCTCATGCGGGCAATTGATCACGGGAATCTGGCACTCCATGAAACCTTCGAGTGCGGGATTACAAAATCCGCCCGCCAGGGTGAACACGTGTTCGACGCCTTTTTCCTGAAACGCGCGGGCCAGGAGGTGCCCGCCCCGGATACGCTTTACGTCAGTCATTATCTTTCCACCAGCCTATCAGTTTCTGCGACAGCAGTTTGTTTTTGAGGTGTCCTGCATATTTCATCAAAGCCCCGCAATAGCGCTTGCCGGAACATTCGGACGATGCATGTTCAGGAACAATCGGGCATCTTCAGCACGCCCCAGCTTCAAAAGGGCAAGTGCCAGTATGAACTCAAGCAAATCACGTTGGGCGCGGCTTCCGCCAATCCTTGCATGATCTGTAAGAGCCACCGACAGAAGGTCGGCGGCTTTTCGCCAGCTTGCTGAAGCGACTGCCTCAAATGCCTCGGCAAAAAGCTTCACAAGATCTCCGGCCGGTCCCCGTGCGTCCTTTATTATCTTTTGCAAAGAATCCATGTTGCCCGCCATGGCATGGGCCAGTGCAGCGTGCACATCTGCAAATGCCAGACCCGTTTTGGGGAAACTCCCGGAAACATACTCACTGACCGACTGCCAACGCTCTGCCGATACTTGAACACCGGCAAGTTCCGCCCTGTACAGCAGTGAAGGTGCATCGGTTGCAACGTTCAGCGCTGGACCGGTTGCGCCACCATCAGGCAGGATATCGGTATCAAATATTTCCCACATGCGGGTTTCGTTGCCCTGTTCAAGTGACCAGAGGGCTATGTGCCATGAAAGATGGCAATGCATCATTGCCTCGCGGGAATAATCATCGCGCCATGCTTCCAGATATCCAAGCCCGGCAGCGCTTTCGCCGTTTTCGTAGTAAAGATGTGAACGGATGTGGGCGTTCACCCCGCTTTTCGGATTTTGCGCCAAGGCCGGTTCAATCGATTTTTCCGCCGGGCCGAGCTGTCCGATTTCCAGTTGGGCAAATGCATGTTGACCGAGAAACCACCAGTCATCCCCGTAATGAGGTGCCAGTGAAGTTGTGAATGCAAGCTGCTCAGCCTCCCTGCCGGGCTGACCGCTGAACCCGATCAGACCGAAAACTCCCATACAGGTCTGGGCTACAACCGCATCGCGAGGGTACTCGGTGATATGCGATCGAATGGCCTTGATTGCTGCGGGTATCTTTCCCTGAAGCAGCAAGGACATTGCGTTGATATGTGACTTCTCATGATTTGATACGTGCCTGGAAATTTCCAGCGCCGTTTCAACCGATTTGCGTGAAAGGGCTGTAGCCCCGCGCATCTGATGCTGTCGTGAGAGACCGATATGAGCGAGTATGAAATCCGGATCTTCGTCGATTGCCCTTTGAAAGGCTTCCTCTACACCCTCAAAAGCTGCAAGCAACCCGTCAACCGCATCAACATAGTGGTCACGGGCTGCCTGTGATGATGTGGAAACCGGATTTCCGTAACGGTCTTCGTACATTCGGGGTTCTCAATAAAAAAGACAGTAAACTGGCTTTGATCTGATTGTATCATGGCAGATAAAAGATGGCTTGGACAGGTGTTCTCAAGTACATTGAGATAGAATTTGGATCGCCCTGATGGTTCTTAGCAGGAAGAAATGGTTTTTACCTAAAGGCGGTTTTTGGTTTGGGTTCAAAGTGCCGACAGTCAGAGGTCGGCTTTCTCACCTTGCGGATTCTTGAAAGGACCAACCGCACCTCCGGTCTCAATTTGGTGATCGTGATGCAATGCCCAGTGAACTGTTGGAAATGCAATCTCTTTCCAGGGAATTTCATCCCAGCCGAAAAGCCCGACTTCCAGACTTTCCTCTCCGGCAGAAAATCCCGGTGTCTTGAAAGTTGCCCGATATATGAGCTGTACCTGGGAAAGTCGTGCAACCGTATAAACAGCAAGCAGGCTGTTCAGTTGAAGTGTTGCGTTTGCCTCTTCGATTGCCTCGCGCCGGGCTCCGTCTTCAGGCGTTTCAAGCAACTCCATATAACCTGCAGGAATTGTCCAGAATCCCCTGCGCGGCTCAATTGCGCGCCGGCAAAGCAGAATCTTGCCCTCGTGACGTACAACCGATCCAACAACGATCTTCGGGTTCTGATAGTTCACGAAACCGCAATGCTCGCAAACTGAACGCTCGTGCGTATCTCCATCCGGAACAGTCTTTATGAGCGAAGGGGAAAGAGGATAGGTCATAATTCCGGGTTCGTACATTCATTCGGTTTAAAAAACCTGATGCCCTTAAGGTAACAGATCTTATTTGAAACCGGTCAGCTTTTGTTCAAGCAGTGGCATGAAGATGTCATCAAGCTGTTTTTCGCTTATCGGGCCGATATGCTTGTAAAAAATGATTCCGTTTTCGTCGACCAGAAAGGTTTCAGGGACACCATAAACGCCCCATTCTATGGACGCCCGGCCTCGGCGATCCACCCCGACGACGTCATAGGGGTTACCCAGTTCATCCAGAAAAGCCAGAGCGTTTCGATTTGAATCCCTGTGATTTATGCCAACAACCTGGACTTTCTCCAATTCCCCCATCGAGACAATCTGAGGATGTTCCTGACGACAGGGGACACACCATGATGCAAACACGTTTACAACGCTTAGCTTGCCGCTGAAGGTTTCGCCGCCCATTCCGGGAACCTGAATTCCGTCTACCTCAAGGCCAGGCAGTTCAGGTACGATCATGCGTGGTGAAGGTTCGTTCAAAAGAGCTGATGGCAGTACTGATGTGTCTCGTCCCTCAGTGGAAAGGAGCGAATAAAAGACACCGGCCAAGCCCAGAAACAAAAAAAGGGGCAGCACCGCCAACCACGGGAAGGATTTTCCTGCAGGGGTATCGGCTGTCATCTTTCAGATTCTCGGGGCTTGTGTTTCTGCTCTTCCAGTGTCTGGATCTCTGTCAATCGGGCGTGATAAATCCAGATAGTTATCGCTGTTGTAAGGCTTAATGCTACAAATGAAATGGCATAGGCAGGGACGATGAAAGCGGCATGTTCTCCAAACATCAGCAGGCCCCCCTGCTTCTTGCAGATTTCATTTTCATAGAACGGATCCGACGTGCCAGTATTTCATTACGCATGGACATCAGGTGCAGGGTGAAAAACAGTGCCATATAGGCAAGTGCCATTATGAGGAGCGGTATGTAGTAATCCGGCGGCATAGAGGGCTTTCCAAATTTAGCCAGACTTGCAGGCTGATGCAGAGTATTCCACCAATCAACAGACCATTTGATGATGGGCAGAAGAGGTGCGCCGGTAAGCGTCATGACCGCCAGGGGCCATGCAGCTTCGGAGGGCTCGTCAAAAGCTTTTGAAAGCGCAATCAGCCCAAGATAAACGATAAATAGCACCAGTACGGACGTCAGCCTTGCATCCCATTCCCACCATGTTCCCCACATCGGTTTGCCCCACAGCGAGCCTGTCGCAAGTGCCAGAAACGTAAAGACTGCACCGATGGGCGCTGCTGTCCGCAGCGAAACATCAGCGAGAGGATGCCGCCATATCAGTGTGCCCAGCGCAGATGTGCACATTATGGCGTAGACTATCACCGCAAGATACGCTGCAGGGACGTGGATAAACATGATCTTGACCGTATGCCCTTGCTGATAATCTTCCGGCGCATTCATGGACATGTAGATTCCGACGACAAGGAGGATTGCGGTTCCCGCAGCCAAAACAGGTATTGCCCGGCTTGCAAAACCCATGAAGCGGGTTGGATTGGCGAGGCCCCAGAGATTACTTGCCTTGGTTTCTATGACAGTATCGGTGGTCATTTCGTGGATATGGGGTTTTGTTATCACAAATTCAGTCGGCAGAATGCCGCAACATGACACTCGCAGCAAGAGGCCCTAACACGGATGTGAAAAGGGTCAAGGCACAAAGCATCATGAATGGTACGGCAAATGGAGCAGGATCTTCCAGGGCGCCGGTGATTGCGGTGGTTCCAAAAATCAGGATGGGTATGACCAGCGGCAGAATGAGAATGGAAATCAGCATTCCACCTCGTGGAACCTTTACGACAACTGCTGCTCCAACCGTTCCTATGAAAGTGATGGCAGGTGTCCCAGCCAGTAATGTTATCATGGTTACGGCAATTCCATATGGTGAAAGATTTAACATTGTCCCGAAAATCGGTGTCGCGATTACCAGGGGAAAGCCTGTCATAAGCCAGTGGGCAAATGCCTTTACGAATATGGTGAGCGTGAGAGAATGGGATTGAATAACGAGCAAATCCAGCGATCCGTCTTCCCGCTCATGCGCAAACAATCTGTCGAGGCCAAGCAGACTGGCGAGCAGGGCACCGATCCACAAGATAGCGGGAGCCAGATGGGACAGAAGTTTGGTATCGGGGCCAATCGCAAACGGAAAGACGGCAACGACCGCGAGAAAAAACAGGACGCCGGTGAGCGCACCGCCACCGGATCGCCATGTCAGCCTTATTTCGCGTATGAGGAGAGTGATCATGTCCTCCTCATCCGCCGATATCCAGGGTTTTCGTGTTTTTCAGTCCCAGTTCCAAATGCGTGGCAGCGATCAGAATTCCTCCGTCGTCGCAGAATGCCCTGGCAAGGTTGGAGAATACTGTAACTGATTGCGCATCAAGGCCGGAAGTCGGTTCGTCCAGTATCCATATGGGTCGGTCCGAGACCAGAAGGCGGGCAATTGCAACCCGACGCTTTTGTCCTGCTGAAAGGTAGTTGAACGGCAAGTCGATCGTGTGGGCGAGTTCAACCTCATCAAGCGCTTCTTCAACGCTCAGCATGGTTTCGCCCATGAACTTCTGCCAGAACTCAAGATTTTCGCGCACTGAGAGCGAAAGTTTCATTCCATTTTGGTGGCCAAGATAGTGGCAATATTCACGAACCGGATTCCCGAATTCCTTACCTGTCTCGTCAAATAGTCTCACGGATCCATTTGCAAGTGGCAGCAGTCCGGCCACGCCCCGCAATGTGGTGGATTTTCCAGAACCATTGGCGCCAGTGACGATGAATGCTTCCCCAGACGAAAGCTCAAAGGAGATGTCCGAGACGATTTCCTGCCCTCCCCGATTGAGGCTGATGTTTTCAACGCTAAGCTTCATGGAAATGTGTTTAACTTGTTAATCGCAATGAGCAAAGTGCAAAACCACCAGCGATCACATGCGACCACTGGACCCTTCACATGCCTACTCTTAGCGCCTATAAATTTGCCAAATCTGCGCAAAATGTTTCATGGCGTGCATCCAATGCAACCTCTGACATGGTGGAGTATACTACATGCTGAATTCCCTCGACAGCTTCAATTGCAAAGCCACAATGACGGTCAACGGGAAGGAGTTTGTATATTACTCGCTCGCTGAAGCCGAAGAAAATGGACTTGAAGGTATTTCCCGTCTGCCGTTTTCCCTCAAGGTGTTGCTGGAAAATCTCCTGCGATTCGAGGACGGTCGCTCGGTAACAGCCGATGACATCCGAGCTGTTGCCAAATGGCTTGAGACAAAAGGTTCAGCAGAAACTGAAATAGCCTACCGCCCGGCCCGTGTGCTGATGCAGGACTTCACAGGAGTACCGGCTGTCGTCGATCTTGCCGCGATGCGGGACGCCACAGTAAGTCTTGGTGGTGATACAAACGCGATCAACCCGCAGGTGCCGGTTGATCTGGTCATCGACCACTCGGTCATGGTTGATTTTTTTGCCAATGATGCGGCCTTCACCATGAACGTGGATCGCGAATATGAGCGAAACGGTGAGCGTTACACTTTCCTTAAATGGGGACAGCAGGCGTTTGACAATTTCCGCGTTGTGCCTCCGGGAACCGGCATTTGTCATCAGGTCAATCTCGAGTACCTCGCTCAAACCGTCTGGACGCGCGAGATCGACGGTGAGACAGTTGCCTACCCCGATACGCTTGTGGGGACAGACTCTCATACCACCATGGTCAACGGTCTTTCGGTTCTTGGATGGGGGGTTGGCGGAATTGAGGCGGAGGCCGCTATGCTTGGTCAGCCGATTACCATGCTGGTACCGGAAGTTATCGGTTTTGAACTGACTGGAAAACTTACTGAAGGCACGACCGCAACTGATCTGGTGCTGACTGTTGTGGAGATGCTGCGACAAAAGGGTGTGGTAGGTAAATTTGTCGAATTCTATGGTTCAGGTCTTTCCAACCTGTCGCTTGAAGATCAGGCGACCATTGCAAACATGGCACCGGAGTATGGTGCAACCTGCGGGTTTTTCCCGGTAGATGACGATTCGATATCTTATCTCAATTCAACCGGCAGGGATGCAGATCGCATTGCCCTTGTAGAAGCTTATTCAAAGGCCCAGGGCATGTGGCGTGCCGATGATACGCCGGATCCTGAATTCTCCTCCGCTCTTTCCCTGAAGCTGGAAGAAGTCGTTCCGTCTATCTCAGGTCCTAAACGCCCGCAAGACAGGGTAATCCTTGCGGAGGCGGATACGGAGTTTGCAAAAGCTGCCGAAACGATCAAGTCCGGGGACATTCTTGAAAAAGGTGGCGAAAAGCGCTTCGACGTTGCGAACGCCAACTACAGAATTGATGATGGCGATGTGGTGATTGCTGCCATCACTTCGTGTACCAATACTTCCAATCCGACCGTCATGATAGGTGCCGGGCTCTTGGCGAGAAATGCCCGTGCAAAGGGTCTTTCGGTAAAACCCTGGGTCAAGACCTCGCTTGCTCCGGGTTCCCAGATCGTGACTGATTATCTCGAAAGGGCAGAGCTACAGGACGATCTTGATGCGATGGGTTTCAATCTGGTCGGATACGGCTGTACAACCTGTATCGGCAACTCCGGCCCGCTACCTGAACCGATTTCCGAAGCGATCAACAAGAATGATGTTCTTGCCTGTTCAGTTCTCTCCGGAAACCGGAACTTCGAGGGCCGGGTCAGTCCGGACTGCAGGGCGAATTATCTGGCCTCTCCGCCATTGGTGGTAGCTTATGCGATCGCCGGATCCATGCATGTAAACCTCAACACTGATCCATTGGGTCAAGACCATGACGGTAAGGATGTGTTTCTGAAAGACATCTGGCCATCTTCCAAAGAGATCGCGGAACTGGTCCGAACTTCAATCAATGAGGATATGTTCCACACCCGTTATGGTGACGTTTTCAAGGGTGATGAGGGCTGGCGGGAGATTGAGGTGTCTGGAGGAGAAACCTACGACTGGTCATCTGAATCTACCTATGTTCAGAACCCGCCTTATTTTGAAGGTATGACAATGGAGCCTGAACCAATCGAGGATATTCGCAGCGCGCATATTCTCGGGCTGTTTCAGGATTCCATTACAACGGACCACATTTCGCCTGCCGGATCCTTCAAATCAGATACTCCGGCCGGCGGATATCTCACCGACCGCCAGGTGCGTCCGGTTGATTTCAATTCCTACGGTTCCCGGCGCGGCAACCACGAAGTCATGATGCGTGGAACCTTTGCCAACATTCGGATCAAAAACCAGATGCTGGAAAACGTCGAAGGCGGATTCTCCAGGCATTATCCGTCCGGCGAACAGATGTCGATGTATGATGTGGCGATGCGATACCGGGATGAAGGCGTTCCGCTTGTCATTTTTGCCGGCAAGGAATACGGAACGGGCTCTTCACGAGACTGGGCGGCGAAAGGTACGCGTCTTCTTGGGGTCAAGGCGGTGATTACCCAGTCCTTCGAGCGTATTCATCGTTCCAATCTTATAGGAATGGGCGTGCTTCCGCTGGTCTTTACGGGAGATGACAGCTGGCAAGGCCTTGGCATGAAGGGTGACGAGCAAGTCTCCATTGCTGGCCTAGGTGATTTGAAACCCCGTCAGACACTCACCGCTGATATCACTTTCAGCGACGGGTCGACGAAGTCTATTGAGCTTCTGGTACGGGTCGATACGGAAGATGAGCTCGACTATTACAATGCGGGCGGAATCCTGCATTATGTGTTGCGTAACCTGAATGAGGCCGCCTGAACCATACGGTTTGGCCTGCTGGAGGTGTTTAGCTGCTGCAAAAAGGTGGAATCTTTACGTTTACGGAAATACACAAGTTCGTGTCATGACTGGTTTGTGAGTCGTATTTTTAATCCAGATTTAATATTTTGAGATAAATTGCCTGTCAGTTGACCGGCTAAATGACAGATTGAGAGAAAAATTTGCGAAATATTCTGGCAACATTGCTGGTAATAGGGGCTGCAACCGTTTCCCTGAATTCGGTTGCAAATGCGGTTACCATTACAAAACCCAAAGGTGTGGTTGAACTTTTCACCAGCCAGGGTTGTTATTCATGTCCACCTGCTGACAAGCTTATTGGAAAATTCGCTGACAGCAGCGATGTTCTTGGTTTAAGCTTCCATGTCGATTACTGGGACTATCTTGGATGGAAAGATTCATTCGCAAGCCCCGAGAACACCCAGCGGCAGTACAGTTATGCGCGGGCACTCAGGGAACGACAGGTATATACCCCGCAAGCCGTAGTGAATGGTCGGGCTCACACAGTCGGTTCTGATGAGCGCAAAATCCGGGCCTTAATAGATCGGTTCAAAGCTGCGGGTAACGGCATGTCCGTTCCAATTAATGTTGAAATGGGTCAGGAAAGTCTGAAAATCACCATCAGCGAAGGCGACCTGAAAGGCAGTGCAACCCTTCACATGGTGATGTTTAACAAGTCTCATACAGTGAAGATTGATCGCGGTGAGAATGGTGGCAAGACGCTGACTTACCACAATGTTGTTCATCGGGCCCAACCCCTCGGACTGGTTAAGACCGAGGGTTTTGATATGGATTATCCTGCTGTTGAGATGGCGAATTCCGGTTTTGATTCCTGCGCGCTTATCCTTCAGAGAAATGACGCGAACGGTAATCCCGGCGAAATCATCGGAGCGGTGGTCTTATCCGACCTTTAGCGCTCAAAAAAAGACCGGCCTTGTGAGCCGGTCGAAGAGATAGGGGATTGATGTGCTGCCCTAGACAGTGTGGTCCGGTTCGCTGACATCCGGGGGCTGGGGGGGCTGAAAACCGGTAGGTCTTCAAACCGGACCGTCTGAGGCAACAATGACAATTTGGCTATCAATCTTGTTTGAAGAAAGCCGATATTTGGGCAATTTTGTGAATTTGTCGTCTGAATACGGCTTAAATTGAGATAAGTTGTCCTGTTTTCCCTGACCTGAATCAGACAATTCTTTCAACCGGGCAAATTTGACTTGCAATCGGGGAAATTCGCTTCCATGTTTCTTTCATGAGTTCAGCAAGCAGTTCGAATGTTCTGCCGCTACGGCGGGAAACAAAGCCAAAAGACGAAGA
Source organism: Pseudomonadota bacterium (assembly GCA_039029255.1). Classification (GTDB taxonomy): domain Bacteria; phylum Pseudomonadota; class Alphaproteobacteria; order Rhizobiales; family Rhizobiaceae; genus JAALLB01. Next base: position 25,662 of record JBCCGN010000038.1, read on the forward strand.
GCGGATTTCTTTCCAGCGCCGTGAGCTCGATATGCTGCTGCAGTTTTACAGTGCCCGTGTCGGTACGGGTGAGTGGCGCGACTATGCCATCGACATGTTGAAAGACCGGGCAGTGTTTTCGGTCTTCAAGCGAGCCAGTGAAGTACCTGTGTACACAATTGAAAAAATGCCCAAACTGGCAAGAAAGCAAGGCGAATGGTGCGTGGTCAATGCCAATGGCCTGATCATGAAGCGGGGACATGAACTCAAGAATGTTCTAAAAGTTCTTGATAAAAAGCCCAAGCTTGTATCGATCTGAATTTGGATATCACAAATAAAAACGGCGCCCTGAGTGGACGCCGTCGAATTTCATATTCTGAAGGTAAGCTTAGTCGTCACCACCCATGATGCCAAGAATGTTCAGAATGTGGATGAACATTGAGATGAAGCTTCCGTAAAGCAGGAATGCCCCAAAGATGGATTTGCGGCTCGCAACGTCGCCTGAGTCATTTGCAGAATACATGTTCTTGATGGTCTGGGTTTCCCAAGCGGTAATTGCTGAAATCAGCAATACGTATGCGCAGGAGATAACCAGGCTGAACAATGTGCTTTGCATGAACCAGTTCACCACCATTGCAATCAGAACACCGATCATTGCCATGGCTGCAAATTGTCCGATGCCGCTCAGGTTTTTCTCGGTTGTATAACCGATAATGCTCATTGCGCCGAAAAGGGCGGCTGTGATTGCAAATGCCTGGACGACAATACCCGGATTAACGCTTAGGTAAACAAACACCATCGGGGCAATAGCCACACCCCAGAGCGCCGCGTAACCCCAGAAGGCAACATGGGCCATAACGGGATTGCGGGAATTAATGATCATTGCCGGACCAAACATGCTCGCTCCGATAAGCAAAATGAAAAACAGCCAGGGTGTTCCGGCAACAAAGCCAAGGAATGCTGGGCTGCTCATGACCGCAAGTGTTACTACTGCGGTTCCGGCAATCCCCAGTGCCATGTAGTTGTAAATTCCGAGCATGTATGAGCGAAGCCCTTCGTCATACTGCACCTGCGCCTGCGAACGGGCGTCATAATTGATCTCGTTTTCTCTGTAGTCAGCCATTATTGTTTCACTCCCAATTAGCTTGACGGTCATTCATTTGGCCACCCATCAGTTGCTAAACGGATTTTGGGCGATTGCCAGTAATATGAGAATTCAAGTTGACAATCTCAAGTATTAAAATCAAGTGAATCTGCTTCATATTGGCCCATTTTAGCCGATTATGACTAATTTGTCATAATTCGCGGAGAATTGGGGCGGCTTTTTGACCAAGGATTCGCCATGTGCCCAACAGACCGAATACAATGGTAAAAGCCAGCGCGGTGACGATTGTTGTTGCAGCAACACCCGGTAGAACGACAAATCCAAAGCTCATTATCACTGAAATGACGAACCAGGCCGCAAGGCTTCCTGCGAGAATTGCAAAGATAGCGGTTGCAAGACCCAAAAGTGTGTATTCCAATATCAGCATCGTCATCAGGGTACGCCGTGTGGCACCGAGTGTTTTCAGGACCACAGCATCATGAACCCTCTCGCGGTTTCCTGCTGCAAGTGCCCCAGCGAGAACCAGTACTGAGGAAAGCAATGCCACGGATGCCGCCGCACGTATTGCGGTTGAAAGCTGTCCTATAAGGGCATTTACGGTTTCAAGAGCATCGCGAATGCGAACCGCGGTGACTGCCGGAAACGACTTTGCGAGATCCTTGAGCAATCTGCCGTCAAATCCGTCATCTCCCGTCACGTTTGATGTAAGTGTGGCGAGATGGGCGTGCGGGGCGCCTGCAAATGTGTTGGGTGAGAAAACGAAAACGAAATTAATGCCGAGCGTCTCCCATTGAACTTCGCGCAGGGATGCTATTTCTGCGCTTATGTTCCGGCCAAGGACATTGATCGTGATGCGGTCTCCGATTGTAAGGCCGAGTTCACCAGCCTCTTCAGCGGAAACGGACACCAGTGGTGGGCCCGAATATCCTTCCGGCCACCATCCGCCCTCGGCAAGGGTGGAATTTTCCGGGATTCGTTTGGCATAGGTGATACCGCGATCGCCCTGCAAAACCCATTCTCCACCAGCAGGAGCCTCATATTCATCAGCTGGAATGCCCCTCAGCGATACCACGCGTCCGCGAAGCATGGGAACGGATATGATTTTTCCCTGCGGAGCAATGTCCAGAAGCTTTTCCCGGAAAGGATCGATTTCCCCGTTCTGAATGTCGACAAAGAAGAAGTCCGGTGCATCTTCGGGAAGATTATTTTCAATCTGGCTGCGAAGATTGCCGTCAATGGATGCAAGAGCGACGAGCAAAGCCAGCCCCAGCCCAAGTGACAGGATTACGGATGATGTCAGCGAACCCGGTCTGTGAATATTTGCAATCGCCATCTTCAGTGGCGTTGACCGGAAAGCCGGTGCTCTTTTCGCGATCCACTGAATGGCAATCGCTACGAGCCTCAAAAGCACAAAGGCTGCTGCCGTTGCACCGATAAAGACGATTGCAATGAAACGGTTATCTGAGAAATAGATTGCGCAGGTGACAAGCAGGGAAACACAGATAATGAGGGTCAAAATATAGATCAGTTTTGGAAACCGTTTGGTCTCGCCATAGCTGCTGGCTCGGAAAAGCTCTGTCGGTTTTGTTTCCTGTGACAAGGCAAGGGGCCAGATTGAAAAAATCAGCGTCGTGAGCACACCGTACAATATGCCCGGTGCCAGGGCGTACGGAAAGAAGAGGGTTCCTTGCGAAACCGGCAGCAAGCCCCCCAATGCGGAACGTGCAGCATAGGGCATTGAAATGGCAAGAAGCAGACCGCAAAGGATCCCAATCCCTGCCATGATAAGGATCTGCACCATGTAGAGACGGAATACGAAGCCACCTGGAGCGCCGAGGCTTTTCAGTGATGCTATTACCGGACGTTTTGTTTCCAGAAAGGCACGAGCGGCATTCGCTACACCAACCCCGCCGACGATTAGAGATGTCAGCCCGACAAGTGTCAGAAACTGTGAGAACCGTTCGACGCTTCTTGCAAGAGCGGGAGCGGCGTTATCCCGTGACCGGATTCGCCATCCTGCCTCCGGAAATTCAGCTTTTGCCTGCTCGGAAATGGCCGATACCCGGGTGACTGTTGGATCAGCGACCTTGAGTTTGTAATGATATCGTAGAAGAGAGCCGGGCTGGATCAGGCCGGTTTTTTCAAGTCCTTCCAGGCTAAGCATCAGACGCGGGCCAAAACCGATATTGTCTCCAACTTTGTCCGGTTCATTTTCAATCACGGCTTTCAGTGTGAACAGCGAAGCTCCGATCTCGATCCGGTCACCAACCTTGATTCCCAACCGGTCCAGCAGGAGTGCTTCTGCAACGACTTCATTTTCCTGCAAGTCGGTTGATGTGTTTTCTGAAAGCCTGAAACTTCCGTAATGCGGATAGACATCATCAACGGCCTTGACTTCAACGAGCGTCTGATCACTGCCATCCGGCAGACGCGCCATGCCACGCATGGTGACAAGTTTGGTTACCTCGCCCTGACTATCCAGAAAGGCCTTTTGCTTGTCGCTGGCTTCTCGTTGAACAAGAGAGAATGATAGATCACCGCCAAGAATAGCCTGACCTTCGGCCGCAATCCCGTTGGTAATCGATTGAGCCACCGAGTTTACGCCGCCGATCGCAGCAACTCCGAGCGCAATGCATCCAAGGAAAATGTAAAATCCGCGCAAACCGCCACGCAATTCACGCAGGGCAAAACGAACTGCCAGTCGAATGTCAGGGGTGAATGCGTTGTCAGGCATTAACAGTCTCGATTATTCCGGAACGAACAGGAATTGTTCTGTTGCAGCGTTTTGCCAGGTTAAGGTCATGGGTCACGAGTACAAGGGTAAGGCCCTTTTGCTGCTGCCGTTCGAACAGCAAATCCGCTACCTGTTGACCGGTTTCACCATCCAGGTTGCCGGTCGGTTCATCGGCAATCAGAACTGCCGGAGATGGTGAAAGTGCGCGGGCCAGTGCGACCCGTTGTTGCTCACCACCCGAAAGCTGTCCGG
>JBCCGN010000039.1:0-29121 GCA_039029255.1 Pseudomonadota bacterium
ATACATTCCTACATTCGAAAGAGATAAAGGGCAAAATAGAAGGTATCTCAGAGAATATTTTGAACTCAGGAAGAGGGTTTTCTGTGATCAACATGGATGGGTCAAAGCCAATGAAGACGGGACAGAAACCGATTATATCGATGAGTCGTATAATGTTTACATCCTCTATTTGGACGAAGAGAGTAATACAGTTCTGGGAGGGGTTCGTCTTGCCCCGTCGACAGGAAATACGCTACTGCACTCAGTCTGGAGCGACATGTTGCCTGAACCGGATGATTTCCGGTCACCAAATATCTGGGAGGCAACGCGTTTCTGCGTGGATGAGGCTGGAGATGGAGGGCGCTCGGGAAATTTTGTAAACAAAGTGTGCCTGGCGCTGATCCTGGCTGTTCTGGATTTTTCAGCGCAGAACGGAATTTCATTCATAATTGCAGTTTGCGAGTTGCGCTTGATAGACATGTTCTCTGCCTTCAAAGGTGAGCCCGAAATTGTTTCAACCAAAATCGAGAGCGATGGTTGTGAGATTGCGTGTGTGATTTGGTCGACCGAGGAAAAGTTTCGTCGCTCCATTAAATGGGCCCGTCCCTTTCTGGGCGGTTCAGAACCGATGAGCATTCAGGCAGCTTGAACGACTGCGTGATTGCTGAGCGAGCAACCTACAAATGTTTTACAGGTTGCCAATCCAGGAAAGGGCTACGCGCCAGTCGATCATGCGGATAGGTGTCCCGTGCTTGCCATTATCAAACAGCGCGAATTTGACAGGATACCCAGGTGCCGCCTGACGCAATTGCGCATAATAGCGGTGCGTGTTTTGCCACTTATAGGCGGAATCGATGCTGCCATGGGCAAAATAGATCGGCTTTTTATCTGCCGGTAACTGTAAGTTGCCGGTGGCCAGGAAATCGGGATCCGGGAATCCACCCATGATAATGTAACCGTCGATCATTGTGCTGGCCTTTGGGTCTTTCATAAGTCGCCAGCAAATGAAGCTGCCCATTGAACCGCAGGCGATCACCAGTTTTCCCGATGTCCTGGTGCGGTAATGCGATACAAGTGCCGCGACATCCCTGGTGCCTTCTTCCTCAAAGTCCGTAAAATCAGGACTGACATAGATGCCGTTGTTGCGAAACATCAAATTCTTTACGCGGTTAAAATTGCCACCGAACTTTTCATCAGAAAATCCAAGGTGACGGCTGCCGCCGCGACCATGAAGGAATATCACCGTCATTGAAGCATTGCCTTGAAGCGCACCAACAGCAAAATGCGTAACGGTGCGCCCGTCGACGGTTACAGCCGTGTCAATCTGGTGTCGTTTTGGTTTTGAGGAAACGTATTTACCCAGCACCTTTCGCACGGGCATTTCATCCCGTTTCAGGATATCCCGCTTGGCATCATACGGCAGGCGAAGAAAGTCGCCATTGTCATGAACTTCGAGAGGTTCGCGGTATTTGAAGAGCCGTTCCTTGTAGGGCTTGAGTTCAAATGCTGCTGCAATTCCTGCCGGCAACAAGAAAACAATCACAAAAAACAGGATAGCATGGCGTTCTGAAGCTCTCATGCGCCAAACATAAATCGGAATTTGAAAGCTTCAAATCATTTTTGTGTTTGTTGATCTTTTGACGGTGGAAGCAAACTTCCCGTCACTGTCCGATGTAGGTCGTTTTGTCCTTGCCATCTTTGCGTCGTTGCCCTATAAGCCGCGCATTCAGGATCAATTGCTGGTGGCTGAACGTTGGCGCGTGGAAAACCCACGTGAGGAAAATAAGAACTTCCGACCATCCGTGTCTCCGCTCTCGACCGCTTGTCATCGCCTTTCCCCGGCCGTTTGGCCCTTAAGGCGGCGTGAAGGCTTAGCGCAATAATTCTGAAAACAAAAACTAGGGAAAGGTCATTTTATGGCACTATACGAGCATACGTTCCTGGCACGACAGGATATTTCTGTCCAACAGGCAGAAGCGCTTGCCGAGCAGTTCAAGGGCGTCCTTGAAGAAAACGGCGGCAGCGTTGGGAAAGTTGAAAACTGGGGTCTGCGCACTTCTGCTTATCGCATACAGAAAAACCGCAAGTGCCACTACATTCACATGAATGTGGATGCACCGGCATCCGCAATATCCGAGATGGAACGCCAGATGCGCATCCATGAGGATATCCTGCGTTACATGACAATCCGGGTTGAAGAGCTCGATGAAGAACCGTCAGCAATGATGAAAAAATCTGATCGTGACGACCGTCCGCGTCGTGACGACAGATCAGGTGGCAGAGGATAACAACAATGGCAATTGCATCAACATCAGGCGGTCGCCGCCCATTCAATCGTCGTAAGAAGTCCTGTCCATTTACAGGCGCTAATGCGCCCAAAATCGATTACAAGGATACGAAACTGCTTCAGCGCTACGTTTCAGAGCGCGGCAAGATTGTGCCTTCCCGGATTTCTGCGGTAAGCCAGAAGAAACAACGTGAGTTGGCGCAGGCGATCAAACGCGCACGTTTTCTTGGCCTTTTGCCATATCTAATTGGATAATATTTATGGCAGGCGGTCCGCCGCCTGCTTTTGCCCCTGGCGTGGGCAACTGATAATTGAAACCAAGTTGGGGAACTTTCCCCTAACTGTTGGGCAAAAGCCCGTGAACAGGACAGCGAAAATGGATATCAAAACCCTAAGTGTTGCGACTGCCGCCGGTATTGCATCGGTGCTTGCTGTATATTCAGCAATACAGGCTGGTCCGGCCGGGATTCCTTTGCTTCTTCTTGCTGCAATGCCGGTTTACATCGTCGCGCTTGCGTGGGGAACGCATGCGGGAATTGCCGCGTCGGTCATGGCAATTGTCGTCTCCGCAACTCTGCTGTCTCCCCAGGTCGCAATTTCCATCGGACTATCGCTTACAATCCCTGCCTCGATAATTGGCCATCAGGCGAACCTGGCTCAAGAAAACGAAGATGGAAGCATGGATTGGTATCCATTGCCCCGGTTGCTCTTTAACCTGAGCCTGATCCTGGCACTGGCTCTGGTCGTGATGGGTTATATGATGGATTATAACGCGTATGCGCAACTGCCGGAGTTATCGAATGTTGTCCAGGAGTTCTTGAGACAGAATCCACCTCCCGCTCCGTTGACAGATCAGGAAATTACCGATCTCACCCAAAGCGTTTTCCGGTTGTTGCCCTTTGTCTTTTCGAGCATGTGGTTGATCGTACACCTCGTTAATCTTCAGCTAGCCGCATTCGTATGCAGAAGTTCGGGAAAACTTCCGCGTCCAAAAGATGACATTGCTGCAACAGCAGACGTTCCGAAAATGGCCGTTGCCATACTTCTGGCAACCCTTGTCGCAGTCGCTATTTTAGATGGAGGCCTTCAGTCGGCCGCGGCTGTGTTCGCCGGCACTTTTTTGACCGCCTACGCGATGGTCGGATTGGCATCAGCACATTTCCAGGCGCGGAGCAATCCGGTCAGTTTCATATTTTTGATCCTTGGCTACATCATTATAGTTCTCTTTTTTGTGCCTCTTTATCTCTTCGCAATCGGGGGCATGTTGCGCACTTTCTCAAATTCAAACACATCTCCGCCCAGTGCGGATCAAAACCGTTCATGAAAGGACAAAAACAATGGAAGTCATTTTGCTGGAGCGCATCGCCAAACTTGGGCAGATGGGGGAAGTCGTAACCGTAAAGCCAGGCTACGCCAGGAATTTTCTACTGCCTCTGGGTAAGGCTTTGAGGGCAAATGAGGCCAACAAGGCACAGTTTGAATCTCAACGCGCCGATCTTGAGGCAAGGAACCTGGAAAGGAAATCCGAAGCTGAAACCGTCAAGGAAAAACTCGATGGCAGTACCTATGTTGTCATCAGGTCAGCCGGTCAGACTGGTCAGCTTTATGGTTCCGTTTCTACCCGGGACATCGCCATCACTCTGGATGAGAACGGCTATAAGGTAGCCCGCAACCAGGTCAGCCTTTTGAACCCGATCAAGGTTATCGGCTTGCATGAACTGCTGATCGCACTTCATCCAGAAGTCGACGCCTCGATCACAGTCAATGTCGCCCGTTCGGAAGACGAAGCAGAACGGCAAGCAGCTGGCGAAGATCTAACTGCCCGTGATGAACAGTTTGAACACGATGCCGTTGATTTCGAGGCAGATGAAGTAGACCTCACTGAGGTATTTGAAAATCCTGATGAAGTTGAAATCGCCGGTGACGAGATGGACGCTGAAAGTTCAGAAGAAACAACGGAAGAGACTCAATCCTGATTCTCATACAGCACTATGAAATTTGCGAAGGCGCGGTTGTTCCGCGCCTTTTTTGATTCGAGGGGCAATGATTTCTGACGTAAATTATCCCGGCGAATCGGTTATCATTGTCAATCGACAATAAATTTATTTTTGCCCCTGTGAAGAACGGGGGAAGCGTGGACTGCAGAATTGCATGTCTTTACCGGCGCAAGATGTACATCAATAAGAACTGACGACAGGAAGGTACAAGCTGAGCGAACAGGAACAAGATGGCAGAAGCAATAGCGAGAATTGGCAAGGATGATGCAAGCTACAGGGCAGCTCCGCACAACATAGAGGTGGAGCAGGCATTGCTCGGCGCTATTCTGGTAAACAATGATGCCTATTACAGGGTTTCTGACTTTCTCAAGCCTGAACATTTTTTTGAGCAATTGCACTCGGAAATTTTCAAGATAGCTTCGGACATGATCCGTGCTGCCAAGACTGCAAATCCCGTTACCATCAAGACTTTCCTTCCTGCAGATGACAAAATCGGCGACATGACCATTGCCCAGTACCTCGCGCGGCTCGCGGCTGAGGCGACAACAATTATCAATGCAGAGGATTATGGTCGTTCTATTCATGATCTGGCGACCCGCCGCAATCTCATCAACATCGGTGAGGATATGGTGAACATTGCCTATGATGCACCGGTTGAAACATCGCCGGGCGTTCAGATTGAGGACGCGGAGCGGCGTTTGTTTGAGTTGGCGGAAAAGGGAGGCAGTGACGCCGGCTTCAATACATTCGGTAACGCCATGAACATTGCGCTTGATATGGCGGCCGCCGCCTATCAACGGGATGGTGGTCTTTCGGGGATTGCAACCGGCATACAGGCTCTCGATAGTCGCATGGGCGGACTACAACCCTCTGATTTGATTATTATTGCAGGACGACCAGGGATGGGTAAGTCCTCCTTAGCTACAAATATCGCTTACAACATTGCAAGCGAGTACAATGGTGACGTCGCTGCAGACGGTTCCCACACCGCCTTGGAAGGCGGCGTCGTCGGATTGTTCTCGCTGGAAATGTCAGCAGAACAACTTGCTACGCGTATTGTTTCAGATCAGGCTGAGGTTCCATCTTCCAAAATCCGGCGCGGCGAGATCACAGAAGCAGACTTTGACAAACTTGCGCACTGCGTCAGCCAAATTTCAAAAGTACCGCTTTTCATTGATGAGACCGGCGGTATTTCGATTGCCCAGTTGGCTGCACGTGCGCGGCGGCTGAAGCGCCAGAAGGGTCTCGATCTTCTTATAATCGACTATATCCAGCTTATGCAGGGATCGAAGCGTAACAACGATAACCGTGTTCAGGAGGTCACCGAGATTACCACCGGCCTGAAGGCGCTCGCAAAAGAACTCGATATTCCAATCATCGCGCTGTCTCAGTTGTCGCGTCAGGTGGAGAACCGCGAAGACAAACGCCCACAGCTTTCAGATCTAAGGGAATCAGGTTCTATCGAGCAGGATGCGGATGTGGTGTTGTTCGTTTACCGGGAAGAGTATTATCTTCAGAATGGCGAACCTGAACCGGGCACAGAAGCCTGGGTGAAGTGGGATGAGAAACTACGCAATGCCCAGGGGCGTGCCGAGGTCATAATTGCAAAGCAGAGGCATGGACCGACAGGAACTGCAAAATTGGGTTTCCAGGCACAATACACACGCTTTTCCGATATTGCCGAGGACGATTTCCTTCCGGAGCAGATGGGATAAAATCCTCTACTTGTCTTTGTTCTCACTTCATGTTTGAAGCATGTTTTTCAAGACAATGATTGAACCATGACGACTGCACCGCGCCTGACCATAAATCTTTCTGCAATCGTGGAAAACTGGAAGCTGCTCGCGGAAAAATCCGGGATGGCTGAAGCTTCTGCGGTGATCAAGGCTAATGCATACGGGCTTGGGATTGAGCAGGTTGCCGAAAGGCTCTCCGGGGCAGGATGTAATACCTTTTTTGTAGCACTGGCAGAAGAGGGCGTTAGGGTTCGCTCTGTGGCGCCGGATGCCCGCATATTTGTTCTCAATGGTATCATCCGGGATACTGTTGAGATGATAACAGAGCATGACCTGGCGCCCGTACTATCCTCAATGGATCAGATTGCCATGTGGGTTGCAGCGGGTAGTGGCAGGCCCAGCGCAATTCATGTTGATACCGGCATGAACCGTCTGGGGCTTTCAGTTGCTGAAGCGGAATTGCTGGCCCAAAATAACACAATGGTTGCGAGAAGTGGCGCTAAGGCTCTCATGTCACATCTTTCATGTGCAGACGAACCTGACCACGAACTCAACGCCTTGCAGTTATCGCGTTTCACCAGGGTCTCCAGGATGTTCCCTGGACTTGAAATGTCGCTCGCGAACAGCGCAGCTATATTATCAAATACTGAAATGCAATTCGATTTGACCCGTCCGGGAATCGCCATTTTTGGCGGTGAGGCAGTCAACAACCTCGCCAATCCTATGCAAACGGTCGTTACCGCGAAAGCTCGTATTCTTCAGGTTCGCGATGGTAAGAAGGGTGAGACGGTGGGGTATGGTGCCGCGCACACATTGGGCCGCGATTCCAAAATTGCAATTTGTTCCGCAGGATACGCGGACGGATTTCATCGGGCATCGTCGGGCGCTGGTGTGCCGCTGAGGGAAACCGGGTCGAGTGGTGGTGCTGGTGCGATAGGTGACAACAGGGTTCCGGTCTTGGGCCGGGTCTCAATGGATCTCACCGCCTTTGATGTAACCGATGTGCCGCCAGCGGACATCGAAGCAACCAGCTATATTGAACTCTTCGGGTCTAACATATCCCTGGATGAGGCTGCGCGATCCTGCGGAACGATCGGGTATGAGTTACTAACCGGTCTTGGAAGCCGGTACATCCGAGAGTATGTGTATTAATTGCAAAATGCTCTAGCTTGCAAGTCGTGCCCTTATATCAATAATTCCGAGCGCCATTGCCATCGCCACTGCTGAGGCTCGATTACTGGAACTCAATTTGTGTTTTGCGCTTTTAAGATGGCTGACAACTGTCCATTTTCCGATGCACAGGGTTTCCCCTATCTGTTCATCTGTTTTTCCCATTGCCACCCAGAAAAGGCATTCTTTTTCGCGTTTTGTAATGTTGCATAGGCGGGCTGGACTATTGTCGTAAAGCTTTTCATACCGCCTTGACAGGCGTTCCCCCAAAAACCGCAGCAGTTCCATATTTTTGTCCTGTAAATTCTGCCAGAATCCTTCCTCGCACCTATAGATGTAACTCACTACACCGTAGAGATTTCCATCAATGTGGCTTGCGAGGGTCAATCCCTGATCTCCGAGACCCTGCTTCTTAAAATTCCTGAAAAGCTTTAAAGTGTCCTTTCCCTTATAGATGTCCTGCCAATTTACAGCTGCAACCCTTCGAAAATCAGTTTGGAAAAGCGGATCTATCAGGAAATACTGATTTTTCACATAAGATGTAATCCAATCAATCGGATATGTCACAAAATGGATTGGCTCACGAGCATCTGGTTTGTAGTTGTAAGCTGAGAAGTTGACGTAGCTTGCTCCGGATTCTTCCTTTGTGCGTACAATTTCCTCAAGGAACTGTTTGTCGATCGCCGAGGCGTTTTCAACTGCCTGGAATGCCGGGAATATCTTTATGTTATACATTTTCACTGACCGGTGTTTGTTGTTGCGACGTTTTACCCCTTGGAATTGTAACTTGCGGTGTGTTCATCAATCCGGCTTCACGAAAACTGAAACTATCATCCCTGCTGACAATCAGATGATCGGCTACATGAATGCCGAAAAATGAACATGCCGTAATGAGTTCATTGGTCATCACTATGTCAGCTGCGCAAGGTTCTGGAGCGGCAGAGGGGTGATTGTGTACCAATATCAGGTGTTTTGCCGAGTTCTCGATAGCCAAAGCCATGATTTCCCTCGGATACACGGCCACGTGGTCAACTGTACCGATTTGAACACATTCTGCAGACAGTAGTTCAAATCCACTATCCAGATACAACACATGAAGTTGCTCCTTCTTCTTGTCGAAGAGTTTTGCGCGGTAATAGATCTCCACCGAGCTCAAATCCTCCAACAAGGGGCGTTGGTGCATGTTTCGGTAAAGTATCGTCCTTAAAAGGTATTTCAGGCGTTCAATTTCAGCGATTACCTCCACAGGCGTATTCCCGCCGCGGCGCAATTCTTTGGAATCCGCAGCAAGTATGCGTCCCAAATCACCAAATTCATCCATCATTGCCTGGGCTGTCATCGCCGCTAATCCCTTTCCGGTGACAGAACTCACAATAGAAGCCAGAACTTCTATGTCGGTGTTGTTTACCTTCTCTCTGCCGTACAATTCGTTACAATCGGTTTTCATATTCATTTTATATCCTATCTATTCTTTAAAGAATAAATTTTTTACAGAATATAATAATAGATATTTCATATATACTTACAGTCCCAAGAAATTGTAATTGTTTCCAATTTCTTGGTTGATTCGAAATTAACAAAATTTGTGTCGCAGCATTCTTCAAAGCTTGACAGCAGATCGGCGAAAAAGCAGTAGTGCTCTGGGTTTGGGGTTCATAAGTCAGGATGTGAGAAATGGTATTAGCAGTAACTTTTCCGGGCCAGGGCAGTCAGTCAGTAGGCATGGGGGCGGACCTGATTGCCGCGTCGGCAAATGCACGCGCGGTTTTTGAAGAGGTAGATGATGCGCTCGGCGAAAGCCTTTCGAAAGTCATATTTGAAGGACCGGAAGAGACACTTACCCTGACCGCCAATGCCCAGCCTGCCCTTATGGCTGTTTCAATTGCCGCACTGCGTGCATTGGAGGAAAAGGGCTTTTCGATTGCTGAAAATGCTTCATATGTCGCAGGTCATTCTCTGGGAGAATATTCGGCGCTGTGCGCTGCCGGTACATTCAGTGTTGCTGATACAGCCCGACTTTTGCGGATACGCGGAAATGCAATGCAGGCAGCGGTCCCGGTGGGGAAAGGCGCAATGGCTGCGATCATTGGACTTGCTGATGATGTGGTAGCTTCGATTTGCAAGGATGCATCTGACAGTGAACCCTGTGCCATTGCAAATGACAATGGTGGCGGACAACTTGTCATTTCCGGGGAAAAGACCGCAGTGGAAAAGGCGGCTGCACTTGCGTCTGAAAAAGGGGCTAAACGTGCGTTGATGTTGCCTGTTTCAGCACCGTTTCACTCAGAATTGATGGAGCCTGCAGCCGACGCGATGGCTGAGGCGCTGACGGAAGTGGAGATGAATGCACCTTGTGTGCCATTGGTTGCGAATGTTCTTGCTGCACCTATAAGCGACCCAGAAGAGATCAGGGCAAAACTGGTGGAACAGGTAACAGGACAGGTCCGCTGGCGCGAGTCAGTTGAGTGGATGGGCTCTAACGGTGTCACCAAGCTCGCTGAAGTTGGTGCTGGAAAAGTGTTGAGCGGACTTGCTCGAAGAATCAACCGTGATATTCAGACATTCAATGTCGCTACACCGGACGATATCGATAAGGCCTTGCAGTCAATTTCTGCGTAGGTTGCCTTGGCGTCTTCAATTTAAAATTCAGGAGAAGATTGATGTTTCAACTCAATGGAAAAAAGGCACTCGTGACCGGTTCGTCGGGTGGTATCGGAGAATCGATCGCCCGTCAGTTTCATGCAGCTGGAGCAACCGTCGGTTTGCACGGCACACGCGAAGAGCGACTGTCTGCTTTGGCCGATGAACTTGGTTCGCGAACGCTTGTATTACCGGCCAATTTGTCTGATTTGGATGCTGCGGCACAATTGGGTAAAGATGCTGAAGAAAAGCTCGAAGGTGTGGACATCCTTGTAAACAACGCAGGCATCACACGTGACGGCTTATTTGCGCGCATGTCTAATGAAGATTGGGATGATGTAATGCGTGTGAACCTGACTGCTGCTTTCAGATTGACCAAGGAAATCGCCTATCCGATGATGCGTCGGAAGGGGGGCCGCATCATAAACATTACATCAGTGGTCGGTGTGACTGGAAACCCAGGCCAGGCCAATTATTGTGCTTCCAAGGCCGGTATGATCGGCTTCACAAAATCCCTTGCCCAGGAAATCGCTTCGCGCAACGTAACTGTCAACTGTATTGCTCCCGGCTTCATAAGTTCAGCCATGACTGACAAACTCAACGAAAAGCAGAGGGAAGCGATTATGGGTGCCATTCCCATGAAGAAAATGGGAGAGGGAGATGATATTGCTGCAGCCGCTGTTTTTCTCGCAAGCGATGAGGCAGGTTATATGACCGGCCAGACCCTGCATGTGAATGGCGGTATGGCCATGATTTAAAACAAGCATCGCCTGTTTGCACTACGATTTGATAATTGTTCTGATACGGTCTAGAAGTTTGGTATAAAGTGTGTTAGGCGACCGCTGAATTGCAAAAATGTTGTTGCATTGGACACATGTTTTGCATCCCGTAGCAGAACGATCCTAATAATAGATCAAACAAACCAGTTGAGGCTGAATATGAGTGATATTGCTGAAAGCATCAAAAAAATTGTCGTGGAGCATCTTGATGTAGATGCTGATAAAGTAACAGAAAATGCCAGCTTCATTGACGATCTTGGTGCTGATTCACTGGACAACGTAGAGCTTGTTATGGCTTTCGAAGAAGAATTCGATGTTGAAATCCCTGATGACGCTGCTGAAACCATCCAGACAGTTGGTGATGCAATCAAGTTTGTCGAGAAGGCAAAAGCCTGATTATCCTATAAATTCGTAGTTGCGGGCGGTCTGCGGGCCGCCTTTGTTTTAAGCTGATCACTTCGGCTGAATCGTCCTGGACTTATGCACAGGACAAGCTCCCAAGAGTTGTTTCGGGGCAAACGTTTTCCTAATAGTTGTTGGTGACCCGGAATCAGGAAGGCAGATTAATATGAGACGCGTCGTTGTAACCGGAGTTGGACTTGTATCACCGCTTGCTTCCGGAGCAGAAGAAACCTGGAAACGAATTCTGGAAAGCAAGAACGCTGCCGCGAAAATCGAGAGCTTTCAGGTCGATGATATTGCCGCCCAGATTGGTTGCCAAATCCCGTTTGGCGATGGTACGGATGGCACATTCAACCCGAACGACTGGATGGAACCGAAAGAGCAGCGCAAGGTTGATCCGTTCATCATCTATTCAATGGCCGCCAGTGATATGGCGCTGCAGGATGCCGGATGGCATCCAACTGAAGATGAAGACTGTTTCAGAACCGGAGTATTGATCGGATCCGGAATTGGCGGTTTGCAGGGAATTGAGCAGACTTCGCTGTTGCTCGCCGAGCGTGGCCCGCGGCGTGTTAGTCCCTTCTTTATCCCGGGGCGGTTGATCAATCTTGCATCCGGACAGGTTTCGATAAAGCATGGTTTAAAAGGGCCAAATCATTCGGTGGTGACTGCCTGTTCGACCGGTGCTCATGCAATTGGCGATGCTTCCAGATTGATCATGCTAGGGGATGCGGATGTTATGGTCGCCGGTGGTTCAGAATCCCCGGTTTGCAGATTATCAATGGCCGGCTTTGCTGCATGCAAGGCACTTTCAACCAATTTTAATGATGCACCACAGCAAGCCTCAAGACCTTATGACCGTGATCGTGATGGATTTGTAATGGGCGAAGGTGCCGGAACGGTTGTGCTGGAAGAATATGAGCATGCAAAGGCCCGCGGTGCAAAAATCTATGCTGAAGTGGTCGGGTATGGATTATCTGGTGATGCTTTCCATATAACTGCGCCTTCTGAGGATGGAGACGGCGCTTTCCGATGCATGAGTGCAGCACTTCGAAATGCTTCTATGGATGTGTCCGAAATTGATTATGTAAATGCCCATGGAACATCCACGATGGCCGATACAATAGAGCTGGGTGCGGTGGAAAGACTTCTCGGGAGTTCAGCCGAACAAGTCTCCATGTCCTCGACAAAATCAGCCATCGGACATTTGCTCGGTGCAGCTGGAGCCGCCGAAGCAATATTCTCCATTCTTGCGATACGGGACAATATTGCCCCGCCCACACTGAACCTGGATAATCCGGAGCGCGAAACCAAGATTGATCTTGTTCCGCACACCCCACGGGAACGGAACATAAATGTAGCTCTGTCCAACTCGTTCGGCTTTGGTGGCACCAATGCATCGGTCATTTTCAGGGGTGTTTAGTATGGTTGGCCCGGGCCACCCGAATGGTGCCACAATTTTGGGATTTTAATAACGTTATAATTTTAGCGCACGGTTACGAATCAGGATATTGAACCATAACAATTGGTGCAGGATAAAGAATTGAGCGAAAGTGAAGTAGGCAATATCGTTTTCGGACGGAGGGAAACATCCCCCGCTGCTGGAGATTCGAGAGCTCCCAAATCGCCAATGGATGCTTTGCAACCTACTGAGGTGCCTCCGCCACCCAAACGCAGCAAAAATTCCCGGCATGGTTTCATTCTGATGCTGAATTTTGCGATGAGTTGTCTGGTCTTTGCCACGGTTGCGTTGTGCGGGGTTGTGTTTATTGGCAAGTATGTTTTTGAGAAGGAAGGGCCGCTTCAGGCGCCTCAGACCGTTTTGATTGAGGAGGGGTCTTCAGTTGCCCGTATAACCAGAAAACTGATAGCCAATGGCGTTATAGGTGACGACCTTGGGTTTGGTTTCAGTGATGCAATTTTCAGGGCAGGGGTTCGTGCGCACCGGTCTCAGACCTCCCTCAAGGCGGGAGAGTATCTTTTTACACCCCAGATGAGCATGTATGACGTAATGGATACAATCCGCTCGGGAAAAGGCATTCTTCACAAGGTGTCGCTGCCTGAAGGGCTTACGGTTTTCCAGATATTCAACCGTTTGGCCGACCACGAAATTCTGGAAGGGGATTTGCCCGAAGAGTTGCCGCCTGAAGGATCGTTGATGCCGGATACTTATCCTTTCCAGCGGGGTACAACCCGCAAAGAAGTGATCCAGCGAATGAAACAGGCGCAGGAAGAATTTCTGAAATCCGTGTGGGAGAGGAGAATTGCAGGGTTGCCGATCTCGACACCGGAAGAGTTGGTGATCCTTGCCTCAATAGTCGAAAAAGAAACCGGGCGGGCTGACGAACGACCCAGAGTAGCTTCGGTGTTCATAAACCGCTTGAACCGCGGCATGAAACTGCAATCCGATCCGACGATCATTTACGGTATTTTCGGAGGCGAGGGGAAACCCAAAGGGCGCCCAATCTATCAATCTGACATTGACAAGGCAACGCCTTACAACACCTATTCCATTCCGGCGCTGCCTCCCGGTCCGATTGCCAACCCCGGACGTGCTGCGCTAGAAGCGGTTGCAAATCCATCTAGAACCGATGACCTGTTCTTTGTCGCGAACGGTTCAGGTGGTCATGTGTTTGCCAAAACGCTCAGCGAACATAACAGTAATGTGGCGCGATGGAGAGCGATTGAAAAACAACGCAAGGCGGAAGCTGCAGAAAAGGCAGAGGAAGCCCAATCTCAGTAGGCTGGTTCTTTGCTTTGATCGACGGGGGCTGTAATGACGCTGCAAAGCATGACGGGATTTGCCCGTTCCCAGGGTGAAAACGAGAGTATTTCATGGATATGGGAGGTCCGGTCGGTAAACGGTAAGGGACTGGACCTGCGCTTTCGACTTCCTGCGGGATTTGAGTCTATTGAGATTCCCGCACGGCAACTTACCCAGAAAACTGTAAAGCGGGGCAATCTGCAGATCAGTCTGCACGTTACCCATAATGTTCGCAATCAAACGGTCAGTCTCAACGAAGGATTGGTCGATGAACTGATGGATGCTTCGGGAAATCTTCAGAAGAAATTCGGTGGTGAATTACCTGCCATATCTGATCTGCTTGGGATCAAGGGCGTGGTTGAGATTGGTGCGGTTGATGATCATGTTCTGGTCGATGAATGGGCGGCACAACTACTCAAATCATTTGAAACTGTTTTGCAATCGGTTGTAAGTGATCGTTTGCAGGAAGGAGCAGAGATCGGAAACGTTCTGCTTTCCCAGGTTGATGATATGGAAGAGTTGCTCGCCCAAATCACGAACGACCCCAGCCGAAGTCCCGAGGCGATCCGCAAATCCCTGAAAACCCAGGTGGAACGCCTGCTGTCAGGTGCTGAAGATCTTGATCCGCAGCGATTGCACCAGGAAGCTGTTATCGTTGCTGCAAAGGCTGACATACAGGAAGAGATTGATCGTCTGGGCGTGCATATCAAATCCGCGCGCGATCTCATCAAACGGGGTGGACCGGCAGGCCGCAAACTCGATTTTCTCGCTCAGGAGTTCAATCGGGAATGCAATACGATTTGTTCCAAATCCAATTCGGCGGCGGTGACCGCATCCGGGCTGGACATGAAACTCGTAATAGACCAGTTTCGCGAGCAACTGCAGAATATGGAGTGATTCCGAATGGGTTCAGACACGATTCAGCGCCGCGGACTTATGCTTGTACTTTCTTCACCGTCGGGAACCGGAAAATCTACGATTGCCCGCAATCTTCTTTCTGAAGAAAAGGGGAATCTTGAGTTATCGGTATCGGTGACGACGCGCCCGCGCCGCGGTAGCGAGATTGATGGTACCCATTACCGATTCGTCTCAAATGTTGAATTTGAACGTATGCGTGACACTGAAGCGCTTCTGGAATGGGCGGAAGTGCATGGCAATTTTTACGGCACACCGCGCGATGCAGTTGATGCTGCAATGAGCGAAGGCCGAGACATGCTCTTTGACATCGATTATCAGGGCGGACAGCAGCTGATGGAGAAGGCGAGGGCTGACGTGGTGTCAATTTTCCTCCTGCCGCCTTCAATGGCCGAGTTGCAATCACGCCTGGTCCGGCGGGCGGAGGATGCGGAAGATGTAATCCGCAAGCGCCTTGAAAATGCCAGGGAAGAAATCACCCATTGGCGTGAATATGACTACGTAATTGTCAACGAGGATCTCGACCTTGCATTTGCGCAAGTGAACGCAATCCTTGCAGCCGAACGTTTGAGACGCGACAGACGACCCGGATTATTCGAGTTTGAAAACGACCTGCTCGGGTAAGCGATAGTACGAACATCCATTCCGAGCGCGTTGAACCTATTCGGCAGCCTGCAACGCGGCGTTCTTCAGAGATGCGAGTTTTGAGAGCATGCTGTCCTTGTCAGCGTAACAGCCCTGCAACCACCGTGTGCCGGTTCCTGAGTAGGCCTTGCGAGCATGAAGGACGCGGGTGTTGTCAACTATGAAGGACTCCCCCGGCTCCAGCCGGAATGCGATCTCCATTTCAGGGTCGTCTATGATTTCTCCCATGCGCCGATAAGCATCATAATATGTTGGCATATGCTCATAGGGTACGTCGGTTATGGCGGCGGCTGACCTGTTGTTGAAACGAACGGATATCAGTTCTCCATCGGGCGCCAACTCAATCATGGGTCTACGGGCCTGTAATTTCACCCCTGCTTCGCCAGCATATTCAAACCGGGAGCAGTATCTGGACAGAACATCAAACCATTCCTGATTTTCCTGCCGTAATCTTTCAGCTACGCGAAAACCGTCGACCACCATGTTTTCACCGCCTGCAGCCGAACTCTCAAGACAATACAGAACCTGTATTGTTGGTACCGGATCGCGGTAGGGGTTATCCGTATGAGCCTGCAATCCAAGCCCGGTAAATGCCAGGTTGGAGGGATTTACTTCCGTGCGTACTTCGAAATGTCTGCCATAGTTGGTTTCACGCACATATCCGAACAGGTTCACCACATCCATCAAAGCCAGATCTTCAACAGGTCCGCCGTCCAGTTTGGCAAATCCGAAACGCGCCAGGCCTTCCAGCCAGTTTCTGAGTTCTGATGGTGTGTTCTTTACAGTTTTGAAATCCGCGCAGGGGATGTCATTGGCGAAATTACTGTCCCAGGTTTCTATGGAATCTGAAACCCAACCCCTATTTTCACGGGGAGCGCAATCATAGCTATGTTCTAGTAGCCATGGAATGCTGTAGATGACGGACTTTGCTTCAGGCAAAAAGGTGATTTCCAGACTGTCACCGTTAACCGATGCCGTGCTGATTTCTGTGTCGGCTGGAATGTCTCTGAGAGCAATCAGCTTTTGACCGTTCCCTGGTGAACGGGTCTCCGTATCCCAAGCGTTGTCCCGAAGCCATATGGCATGAAATCGTGCATTTGTCTCCGGACCTGAAAGCGTAACCTCCTGGCCGTTTTCGCTGAGAACACAATCGTACATGATGCAAACCCCGGGCAATTAATCGAGTGGTTGATGGTTATACTGAACGCTTCTACCCTTTCACAATCGTGTTGCAAGAACAACTGTGACGCAAAAAATATCAGATGAGATTGGCAAGCCTGACGAAACCTGAAACATCTATCTGTTCTGCTCTGAGTGTAGGATCCAGTCCTGCCTTCTCAAGCAATTCTTCCCCTCCCAGGACCTTCAGACTCGTTCGGATCATTTTGCGTCGTTGACCGAATGCTGCCCTGGTGACTGTTTCAAGCGCTTTTGGTTCACATTCGAGCGGGTTTTCTCTGGGTTCCAGATGGACAATTGAAGATGTTATTTTTGGTGGCGGTGTGAACGCTTTTGGAGAAACATCAAATATCCTGTCCGCTTTTGTACGCCAACCGCATAGCACACCAAGCCGCCCATAGTTTTTATTACCCGGTTCGGCACATATGCGTTCGGCGACTTCTTTCTGAAACATAAGGGTAAGGGATGTAAAAAATGGCGGCCAGTTTTCAGTACCCAGCCATCCCGTCAAAAGCGGAGTGGCAATGTTATATGGCAGATTGGCTACAATACGGGTCTTCCGGTTGGTAAGTTTCTTCCAGTTTGTTTTCAGAGCATCGCCCATAATGACTTCCAAACGGTTCGGATAATGGGCACTTATTTCTGCCAGGGCGTCGGCACAGCGTTCATCGCGTTCCACAGCAATGACCCGTTCCGCACCGCAAGCAAGAAGTGCGCGGGTCAGGCCTCCAGGGCCCGGACCGACTTCAATGATGTCATGGTTCTGCAGCGGACCGGCACTGCGGGCGATGCGGCTTGTAAGGTTCAAATCCAGTAGGAAATTTTGCCCGAGTGATTTTTTGGCGGCGAGACCGTGTTGTTGAATCACCTCCCGCAGGGGTGGAAGTCCATCGATCGCGGTCAAGTGCATTCAGCCATTTCTGCCGCCATCTTCAGTGCGGCGACAAAACTTGACGGGTTTGCAGAACCTGTTCCTGCTATATCATAAGCTGTGCCGTGATCCGGTGATGTCCGAATGAATGGAAGCCCCAGCGTAACGTTGACCGCATCGTCAAATCCGAGCATCTTTGCCGGGATGAGTGCCTGATCGTGATACATGCATATGGCGACATCATAAGTCTTGCGCGCAGCCGCATGAAACATGGTATCTGCAGGCAACGGTCCCCGAACATCGATATTTTGTTTCCTCAAAGCCGCAACTGCCGGCGCGATGAATTCGATTTCTTCTCTGCCGATATCGCCGTTTTCGCCAGCGTGAGGATTAAGACCTGCGATGGCAATTCGTGGTTGGGAAATATCAAATCTTTTCTGGAGGTCCGCAGAAACAATCATTGTGGTTTCCATGATGCTTTCGCCGGTGAGTTCGGCAGGGACGTCGCAAAGCGGTATGTGTATTGTTACCGGAACTGTGCGAAGTTCCGGACCAGCCAGCATCATGACGGGTTTGTATCTCTTGCCGGTATGCCTTTGGGCCAATTCGCCGAGATATTCCGTATGGCCGGGATGTTTGAACCCACCTTCATAGAGAACGTGCTTGTTGATCGGACAGGTAACAACCGCAGAGGCCAGACCGTCAATTACCGCGCTCACAGCCATGTCTATAGCGGCAGTAGTGCCTGAGGCATCACCTAGGCTTGGCTTGCCCGGCGATCCTGTGACCGATTGTCCGATATCGAGTACGGATAGTTTATCTTTTGAAATTTTCGCACTCGAATCGAACGCGGTGAATTCGGTATTCAGTCCGAGTAAATCTGAACGCTCAGAAAGACTTTTAATGCTTCCGGCAACAAAAAAATCCGGTAAATCTTCAGATGCGTTTCGATTTTTCCAGGCCTTCAGAATAATGTCGGGACCTATACCTGAAGGATCTCCCACTGAAACGGCGATGGGGCAGTCAGCCAACTTTCAGCCTATTGGTAAACAACGATTGATCTTGAAACGAGCTGAGCCAGATAATCCTCAGACAGTTTACTGCCCTTTTCGTTGAAGCTGGCAAATTCGTCAGACTGAGTCGTCAGTTTTGCTGCATGGTCATCATTCACTACCCGCTTGCCGCAAATCGCCATTATCTCAATTCCCCTTTCCGTCTCCTTGACGCGGGTCGTACCATTTCCGTCGATGTTTACAATATCTTCTTTCCAACGAAGGGGCAGTTCCGGTTCCATAATACGGGATCTGTCAACAACGCTCACGTCTCGCAGAGCTTTTGCCTGCTGGATTGTGTCTTCGCACTTTGTGAAACGCTGTCTGAATGCGACCGCTTCCTTACGCCTTACCGCCAGGGTATTATTGTTGCGCTTGTTTTCCGGAATTACAAAAATGATTTGTTGTATATTGTATTCGGTCACCTCTGGTTTGGTGCTGCCAGACTTGCGCAATCTGGTAACCACATCTCGTTCGCTGACCTGTTGTGTTTCAGCCTGAAAACGCCCTTGGACCGCGCGTTGCCAGCTAATCTGACTGCGAATGAATTCCTTGAAATGTTTAACGCCCACGCCAAGGCGACCCAGCTCAGTGGCTAATTGACTCGGCGAAGCCCGATTGCCTTTTGCAAAATTGGCGAAGGCTGCATCAACCTGAGCGTCGGTAGCAAGGACGTTACGTGACCGTGCCTCTGCAAGCTTTATCTTTTGTTCAATCAACTCTTTTTCGGCGAGTTTGGTGTGGTTGCCCCGTGCTCGACGCAGTTTCAAAAAATTAACCCGTCGCCGGATGTCAAAATTGGTAATCGGATTTTTGTTCACCAGGATTTTAATGTAACCGCCGCGGTTTTTCACTTTTCCCGGTTTGTTTATTACCTTCGCGAATTCTTCTTCCTGGGCAATCTCGGCAGTTCCTTCTGCAGCCAGTGTTGCCTGGCCATCAGCTGTTTCACCCTCTGCTTGCTGATCTGTCTTTTCGGTTTTTTCCGCAGCCGCTTTCTGGGCAGTTTCCTTGGTTTCGACCGCTGAAGTTGATGAATTGCAGGCAGCCAAAGCCAATGCCAACAGGCCAACTGTCAATATACCTGAACTGCGCGCGAAATTTGTCATCCTGTATCTTCTGCTTCCCCAACTTTGAAATCGAACTAATAAGACTGATTATGTTGGTTTTGTGAACTTTTCGTTTCCAAACTGCATTATCACCCTAGACCATTGCGTCTGGTGACGCGCTAGTTTTGCTCATCCCCGATATCAAGCGTCCTGTCAAACCCGCCGATTGTTCGCAGCCCGATCGAGAAATTGATGGAGCGTTCTGACGATGCACCGGTAAAATCTTCATTGAGGTTAGAGTAACTTATGGCGAAAGAGAAACAGTCATCGTCATATGCCAACCCGAGGCTGTCACGGACAACTTCCGACGTCTCAAGATCGTAAGTGAGGGACCCAAACGCCCGCCAGTTCTCATCAAGCCTTACGCTTCCCGCACCGCTTACTTCATGACGGTCGCGCAGTGGATCTACTGCAGTGGCATCACCTCGGTAATTTGGTTGGGCTTCGGTGAATATATACGAGCTGGTGAAAGAGTAGTCCGGTTGTACAACCCGACTACTCACTTCCGCACGTTTCAGTCCGAGATCCCGCTCGTCAAGACGGACACCGATACCGGCGGAAAGCCCGGCGCCATCGTTCACCTGCAGCGATGCCACATAATCAGAACGGCTGGTTTCAAGGCCTGATTCCTGGCCAACATTGACAAGGTCATTGGTAGCAGCAAATGAATTATCGCCTCCCAGTTGGAATGACTGACCGGCTACAACATCGAGATTGCCACCAGTCACAAAGCTGGCTGAATAGCGGAAGCCTACATTTGCTCGCGATCCGCCTTCGACCCGGTCAAAGCCTGAAAACTTGTCACGTTCAAACAGATTTGACGTATCAAACACCAGGCTCTGCGCATCTTCGTTGGCAAAATCCCCAATATCCGTTTCGTCCGGTCTCGCAATAAATTGCGCGATTGGTTCGAAAATATGCGTCGCATTCTCAGATCCCGCAATCAGCGGATATCGAATTTCCAGCATTGCAGCCGGCATCGTGCGATAGATGCTCTCATTGGAGGTGAGGGGGTTGAAATTCGAATTCAGGTTTTCGCTGTCCTGATTAACCACATCGGCACGCGCACTCAATGATGTCGTTACCACCAGGCCGTTACTTGTGATCTGTGAACCTTTCCACTCGACCTCTCCACTAAGTCTCGAAGTGGTGCCTTCGATCCCGGTAAATCGTTCATTTGCGCCTGGTGGCCCCAATGCAGGAGTAAAGTTGGATATCTGGAAAACTTCTCTGGAAACGCTTGCAACGTTGACGTTCAGAGACAGTTGCCCATTGTCAAACTCATCGCCAGAAACCGCGTTGTAATCCAGCAATGGAAGAATATTGGCCTGTTGTTCGTTGAACGTCTGGTTACCTACCTGGGCTGCCGTGAAGTCAATCTGGTTATCCTGCACAAGAAAATCCTGGGCACGCAGATCGAAATAGTTCTTTTCGCCGATGCCGGTCAGGAAAATTTCATTTGTTATGTCACGGCTGTCATGATCCGCAATATCATAGGTTCGGGCAAAGTTCTCATCGCTTTGGAAAAGGGCGTTCCAGCCGAATTTCCAGTGCTTGTTGATGTCAAACAGGCCATTGGTGACTACCGCATGTCTGTCAGTTTCCTGGGAGTCAATAAATGTATTGTCGAACGCGCCCGGGTTATCCTGATCAATGCCGGCATACCGGATGCTGTACTCGCCATTCGCTAACCTGTGTCGCCATTCCAGTTCACCCAGAAATCCCTGGCGCTCATAATAGGTGCCCCAGGCAGTGAGATCGTAGTTCGGAGCCAAGTTGAAAAAATAGCCCTGACGATAACCAAAACCAAGATTTTCGTCTTCGCTGAAGTCCGGGACCAAAAGTCCTGATTTGCGTTTGATTGCAGGATCAGCATGGGCAAATCGGGGCAGGTTGATTACCGGTACGCCAAAAAACTCAAGACTTGCGTCTTCATATTCGATGGTTTTGGTATCGTTATTGATGACGACTGTCTTTGCCCTGATCTGCCAGAACGGCGGCTTTTCTGGATTGTCCTCGCAGGCTTTGCAAGCGGTATAGACGCCATTATTGAAGGTTGTGACAGTGCCGTCACGACGCTCAGCACTCTCCGCTGCAATTCTGGTGTTGTCTGGCGTTTGTATATTCAGAGCCGAAACGAAGCCATCGCGGAAGTCATCGGTAATATCGATTTCCCGGGCAAATATCCGATTGCCGTTGGGTTCCAATATCTCCACATTGCCAAAAGCAATCACCCGGCCGCTCTGTTGATTATATTCGACGCGGTCAGCAACAAGGGTTGAACGACCATAGGCGATCTGCACATTGCCGGTAGCTATGACCAGGCCCCGATCATTGTCATAGATCAGTTCATCGGATTCCAGCAGAAGCTGCTCTTCAGGAAGGGGGGGAGTCTCACCAAAAATGTTCGAAACCTGTATTTCCTGAGCATGCGAAACCGCGCCAAGGCCGGAAAAATCAACCGGCCCCATAAACGACAAAAGACCCGCAACCGAAACGGTTGCGAGCAGCCGTGATGTATTGCGCATTTCAAACATCAGGTTTGCGCGCTCAGGACGTCTCAATTATCCGTCCTCCTGATGCAGCAAAATACTCGTTCCAAACAAAATTGCCACAAAACCAGGTGACCATGCCGCCACTATTGGCGGTACTACACCGTTGCTCCCCAAAGCTGTTATCAGACTCGTTATCGTATAAAGCACGAACCCGCTTAAGATACCACCCAAAATCATTCGTCCGACCTGTCCAAATCGAACAAAACGCAGGCACACGGTCGCAGCAACCAAAGTCATCGCAACGAGAAACATCGGTAACGCCGTAAGACTATGATAATGCACGAGATAAGGTTTTCCGTTGGTACCTGATTTCTCGACCCGATCTGCGGTTTCAAGCAGGGACCAGAACGGGACTTCTGCAGGGTCTCCACCGATACCCAGAAGCTCATCTGTTGTCAGTCTGGTTTTGAGTTTTTTCGTCTCGCTTTCAACCACCTCACCACTTGCTTTTGTAAGGGTTACCCCGATCAGCAGCCAGTGATTTCCGCGGTGCACGGCGTGATTTGAATCAATGCGTTCAAAAATTGCGCCATTTGCATCAAAACGGATAATTTTTACCCGATCGAGAAACTGGCCGGATTTCCGCACAATCTGGGCGTTAAGTATCGAAGCTCCGCCGTTTTCATCCTCTTGCTTGATCCAGTGGGCATCTTTGAGGTTAAATCCGTGATTGCCTCTTTCGGGAAGCACTTTGACAAGCAGGTCATTGCTTTTGTGAAATGCTGCGATTGCCAACGGGTTGTAAAGTGTTGCCACAAACACACCCACAAGCGCGGCTGAGAAGGCAATCGGCAACAGGAATTGCCATGCCGATACTCCGGCAGCACGGATAACAACCAGTTCCATTTTTGAGTTGAGCTGGGTCAATGTAATCATGGATGCGAACAGGCAGGCAAACGGGAACACGCGTTCTATAAAGATCGGTGCCCGGAGCAGTGAGATTGTATAAAGCTGCCACAGGTTAACATTTACCGCTTCCGATGCGCGTCTCAACTGGTCGATAAAATCAACCGTAACAATCAGAAATCCCAGCCCCAAAATCATCGCGAGAAGGATTTTGAGAAAACGAACCGAGATGTATATCGCTAATGTTTTACCTGTCATACATCCACCCCGGCACGGCGTCTGCGGTGTTGTCTTTGACGTTCCTGAAAAGCCTCAATGTATGAGCTTATCTTTCCGTACATTCGGTCAAGGCGATCGGAGAGCGATTTGGGAAGGCTTGCTGGTTTGTTTGTAACGATGAAGTAGGTTCCGAACAAAATGCAGACGCATGGCAACGCATAAACCTGAATAACTGCGCCTGGATCAGCTTTCAGCGCAGATAGTGCGGAAAATCCGAGGCCGCGTGCGACTATCACTGAAATTGCAGCCGCTGTAATCGAGGTGGCAAAGCTTTGTCTGCTGGATCTTGCCTGTCCGGCAAAGGCGAGAATCATCGCAACATTTGCAAATGGCCATAGCATTTCTGAAAACCGCTCGTGCAGCTGGCTCCGGTATCGACCGGGGTTCGACTTGTATACTGGGTCGTTTGGATCTGGATTAAGCAGTTCACTTGTAAGGCGCTCTTTCGCTCGTTTCGGCTTAGCGTAAATGTTTCCGGAAAAGCTTGATAAATCAAAGATATAAGATTGATACCTGACCAAGGTCACTGTGCCATCCTGGCGGTTTGTTTGCTGTATCTCACCGTCTTTCAACTTCAGGAAAGAGCCATTGGAATTTCGGTTGATGATGCCTTCATTTGCAGAGTAGATAATCGAAATATTCTCGTCCCTGTCATCTGAAATCAGCACCCCATACAAAATTCCTCCGGCACCGCGTTTTGCGATATGAAAAGTCAGACCCTTTTCAATCGTATTGAATGTTCCCTCCCTAATGATCACCGAAACCAGATCTGCTCTCATTTCGGTCACGAAATCGCGGAATTTTTGAAGGCTGATGGGCGACAAGAAATGGCCCATGAGGCCGGTAAAAAGACTGCATATGAGGGCAAGAACCAGAAGCGGCTTTGAAATACGCCAATTTGAAGAACCGCTTGCGCTGACAACAACCAGCTCTGAATTGGAATTCATTGTGTTGATTGTGTGAATTGTCGACAAAAGCAATGCAATGGGTATGATTGCCAGGATGAGGTTTGGCACTGCCAATGTTGTCAGTGATAGAAACGTCAGTATTGTCTGTCCGTTGGCGGTAACCACATCAATCTGGCGCAAGGCTTGCACAATCCATACAACGCCGGTCAGAGACAACAGGATTACAATTCCTGCGATCCCCGCCTTGCGGAAAATATATCGTTCGATCAGGTTCATTGATGTTTAGAGTTCCCGATGATCCATACCGGAAACGGTAAGGATATGCCCGATTTATGACAGCCGGTCCAGATTTTGGAAGACAGTTACCATAGTATTAAATTTATGCTGCATAATTGGCTAAAAATTGACCAAAGAACACGGTTTAAATTTTATTAAGGAGCGGTCAGAGCCGTTTGATGAGGAACATTATCACAAAAAACCCTTATTTTACTCGACATGCGCTGAGAATCCCCTAAATCTTCGCGAAATTCTGTTCTTTTCACCCGTTAAACGCGGGTAACTCCATGGAGATCAAATGGCCAAGCTTCCAGCAATCACGTTTTCAAAGAATTCTGCTCCAGCAGGGGATCTGGTTGTCCTGCTTCTGTCTTCCCAGAACAAGCTTCCGGACGTGGTATCAGGAACTCCTTACGAAGCAACAATAAAACGTGCAATTGAAGTTGAAGATTTTGGTGGGAAGCGGGGCACCTTAATACAGATTGTCACTCCGGACGGAGATGTGAAGAAATTCCTGATTTTCGGGTGCGGCGAACCAGAAAAGAATAGCGAAGCTGACTGGCTGAAACTGGGGGGAAAAATTCTCTCGCAAGCCGGGAAGACCGCAAAGTTCTCAGTAATAACCCAGTTGTCGAACAAGGAAGAAGCGATTGCACCCAAAACCGTGGCTGCAATCGCCGCAGGCATGAAACTTCGCGCTTACCGGTTTGATGACTACCTTACCAAAGGCCGGGAAGCAGACAAAAAAACCAAACATGCGATTAAGATTTCCATCGGTACAGACCAGTTGGCCGCCACGAAACGTGAATGGGCCAAGATGGACGGGATTACAGATGGTGTTGTGGTCGCAAGGCAACTGGTCAATGAACCGGCAAACAAGCTGGGACCGGTTGAGTTTGCAAGGGAAGCTGAAAAACTCAAGAAACTCGGAGTTAAAGTTCAAGTTCTCGGCGTTTCTGAAATGAAAAAACTTGGGATGGGAGCACTCCTGGGCGTTTCGCAAGGTTCAGCATCCAACCGGCAGGCTCGCATGGTGGTCATGCAGTGGGAGGGCGGCAAAAAGGGCAGTCAGCCTCTGGGCTTTATAGGCAAGGGAGTCGTATTTGATACTGGCGGTATTTCTCTGAAGCCGGGCGGAGGAATGGAGGACATGAAGGGCGATATGGGCGGCGCAGCCGCTGTCACCGGACTGATGCATGCGCTTGCGGCACGTAAGGCAAAAGCAAATGTGGTTGGGATCATAGGCCTTGTTGAAAACATGCCTGACGCGAATGCCCAAAGACCTGGTGATATTGTCAAGTCAATGTCAGGTCAGACCATCGAAATCATAAATACTGATGCGGAAGGCCGCTTGGTTCTTGCAGATGCCCTTTGGTATTGTCAGAAGAAGTTCAAACCCAAATTCATGATCAACCTAGCAACACTCACCGGAGCAATTCTAGTTGCGCTCGGTAAGGAACATGCGGGTATTTTTTCAAACAATGATGAGCTTGCCAGCAACCTGTTCGCGGCGGGGCAATTGACCGATGAGAAAGTTTGGCGTCTACCTCTGCATGATGAATACGACAAGATGATCGACACGAAGAACGCTGACATGAAGAACACTGGCGGCAGGTTTGCCGGCTCTATCACGGCAGCTCAGTTTCTGCAGCGCTTTGTCAACGATGTTCCATGGGTGCATATTGATGTGGCAGGAACAGCAATGGCTTCCAAATCCCATGAATTCAATCAGTCATGGGCATCCGGATACGGCGTACGGCTGCTTGATCGCATGGTGTCTGAGTTCTACGAGTAGGATAGTCAGCTTTTTGGCGGCGCTTTGCCGGTTTTGCCATGCCATACCAATGTTCGATAGTAGGTAAGCCCGGCGAAATAGTTGTTGCGGGCAAAATTGTAGATTTTTGTCCATGCTGCAAACTCTTCCGGCTCGATGTTGCCACGCTGCATTTCGCGACGTTGCTGTCTTTCCGCCTTGTTGACTGATTTCCAGTTCGCTTCCAGGCTAACTCTGAACTTTTCCAGATCGGAAGGTTGTTTGAATTTCTCGAGGCCCAGCAAGGGATTAGCGAGCAGGTCTGCAGTCTCGGCTGAAGCCATTGCCTCAAGGGTACTTGCCGGAGAGCCATCACCGCAGGAAAGTTCTACGCCCGCAAGTGTGCATCCGGCAGCTTTTACGTTTAAGGTTGCCAAACACAAAAACAGGACTGAAAGAAGTATTGCAGAAGGTGCCTTAAACATGGTTTGTTCCAGAAAAAATGTAGTTGTTGCTTTTTTGGCGATTGCCGTGAATTGAGTCAAGCGCAAGTAAAGTATGAAACCACAGCAATGACCGAAATCCTGTTTTACCATTTAACGGAACGTACCCTTGAGCAGGTCCTTCCAGGTCTTGTCGAAAAATCCTTGCAGCGCTCCTGGAAAGTTGTGGTTCAGGCAGGTTCGCCAGAGCGGGTCGAAGCACTGGACGGACTGTTATGGACGTATCGGGACGAGTCTTTTCTGCCACACTCATCCATTCGCGATGGCGATGAAAACCTTCAACCAGTCTGGCTCACAACAGACACAGATAATCCCAACAGTGCCGGCATTCGGTTTTTGGTCGATGGCGCCGATCTTGACGAGATCGACGGGTATGAGCGCCTTGTTTACATATTTGACGGGCATGACAATTCATCTGTAGAGCATGCAAGAACGCGCTGGAAATTTCACAAAGAACAGGAAGGCCACGATCAGACTTACTGGCAGCAAAATCCAAACGGCGGCTGGGACAAAAAGGCATGAACGACACCAAGGATAGAGATTTCTGGAGCCGTCGTGAAAAGGCAATGGCTGAAGTGCAATTGCTTGACAGGGATGTGATCCATAACAATCCGGAACGCGAGGCGTTTTTTGAAACTGTATATCATCGCGCGCAAGGCGATGCTGCCGCAGTTCCATGGGCTGATCTGGAAGCAAAACACAAGCTGGCGGAATGGCTTTCCGGTAATTTGCCTGCCAACGGTAGAGCGATCGATGTCGGTTGCGGCCTTGGTGACAATGCCGAAGCATTGGTGAGAGCCGGATACAGGACTTCAGCATTTGACTTTTCACAAGAAGCCATCGATTGGTCCGAAAGACGATTTCCGGGCAGTTCGGTGGAATACCGCGTTGCAGATTTGTTTAATCTGCCATCCGAATGGCTTGGAGTGTTTGATCTTGTACATGAATGTTACACTTTGCAGTCCATACCGCCGGAAACACTTGCAAAGTCTGTACCGGCAGTATGCAGCCTTGTGGCACCCGGCGGAACTTTGCTGGTCTATACCCGGGTCCGTCCGGATGGTGGTGAGGTAGACGGGCCTCCGTGGCCTCTTGAAGAGAGCACCACGAAATCATTCGAAAACCACGGGCTGGAATTGGTAAGCCGCGAAACATTTGATTTGGCACGCCAGGAGCGTACGATTCCACATGTGTTCAGTGTGTGGAACAGGCCCTGATGAAAGCCGTCGGTATTCTGTTTCTGTTGATGGGAATTGGCATAGGTGCAATATGGCCTTGGGCGCAGCTTAATTTTCTGGGGAGGGAGACTGACCGTATTGAATTCGGTCAGCCGCTGAGTGATCCACCCTTGTCTTCCAGTACGGTTTTGACGAAGTCCGATAATCCCGTTCGAATCCGGTTTAGCGCTTCATACAAGGTTGGCGGCAAGCTTCCGCCCATCAAGGTTCCCGTGAAAATTCTGGTGACGGATCGCGATGGCGCTCTCCTCTCCGGCATCATTTCATTTCCGACCAGGGGCGCAGAAACAGGTCCGGAGCAGGAAAAGGTCCGGGCAAGCAAGTCAATTGAGTTTGATGTCATAAACGAGGGCGAGCATAAGATTCACATAAGCCTCGCGAAAAACAAGAACAGCGGCGGCATTCTTGTTCCCGATATTGCCTCGGTCACCGCAATCGTTGTAGCGAACGCACCGGAATTGCGGGAAGACTACAAAGCCCTTGCAGCGGTACTCGTATTGGCTGGAATATATATATTGCTTAGATCCCGTCGACGCAATAAATCGAACAGATTGGAACCGCCGGACAGATGGGGAAGAGGATAACTCCAACCAGGAATTGAAACTTACATTCTGTTTAGCGCGTTAAATTATCCAGAACTGCAAGTATTGTGGGGTTTGATTGCAATCGCTTCGGACAGGCAATGCTGTAGCTCTGCAGAAGCTCCATTGGACTGACTTCCATCTCCTGAACCAGACCAGCAGATAAATCGGAGGCTCCCATTTCAGCAGGGATCAGCGCAACGCCAAAGCCGTTTCGGGCGAATTTCAATGCTGTGCTGCTCATGCGTACATGCATGCCAAGATCGCGATCAATTTGATGGTTTTCCGGTATGGCAGCCTCCCAATTCGGCATGGACGCAAAGCCGCGGCCCCAGTCTGTATGAATCAGATATTCATCCGGAATATTCTCAATTCGTTTTCCAAAACGATCTATGAGACTGGGGCTGGCAACCGCGATCAGCATGCCGGAAAAAAGTCTGGTCACCCCATAATCTCCATAAAGGTCATGGCCGAAAAAGATGCGCATATCTATTTTGTCCTGTACGAAATCTACCGGGTCATCATCAATACGGATGTCGATCGGCGTGTAGGTTTCAGTCTTTGTCAGTGGGGCCAGTTTCTCGGCAAGCCAGGTCTCTGCGACTGAATGAGGAGCGCTAAGAACCAACCGGGTTTTCCGGGGTTCATTGCTTTGCA
>JBCCGN010000040.1:0-28723 GCA_039029255.1 Pseudomonadota bacterium
TATCTATTGCACAAGCGAGATTATGGTTTCTGACATGACGAAGGCAAAGAGATCGGGATGTCATGCCTTCCTGATGAAGCCGTTTAACCGTGAGATTCTTCTTCACAAGCTTGGAGAAGCTGGCATCGAACACGGGCAAAATATCGCTGCCTGATTTTCTTTATTCAATGTTCACAACAAAAAAAGCCCGCCAAACCTGGCGGGCTTTTTGATGAAATTCTGAAATCGATCAGGCTATTTCGCGTAGTTCGGAGCCATCCGGTTCCCTGAGCACGTAACCCCGTCCCCATACAGTTTCAATGTAGTTCAGACCATCTGCTGCAGCGGCTAGTTTCTTGCGCAGTTTGCAAATGAACACATCAATAATTTTAAGTTCGGGCTCATCCATGCCGCCATAAAGGTGGTTAAGGAACATTTCCTTGGTAAGCGTTGTGCCTTTTCTGAGGGAAAGAAGCTCCAGCATCTGGTACTCTTTGCCGGTCAAGTGGACCCGCTGTCCGTTGACTTCGACAGTCTTCGCATCAAGGTTTACTACCAGGTCTCCGGTTGTGATGACTGATTGCGCGTGGCCTTTCGAACGGCGGACAATAGCATGTATGCGTGCAACAAGCTCATCTTTGTGGAAAGGTTTGGTCATATAGTCGTCTGCGCCGAATCCAAGACCTCGAACCTTGTCTTCAATGCCGGCCAGACCGGAAAGAATGAGTATCGGTGTCTTAATCTTTGAAAGACGTAATGTTCTCAAAACCTCGTAGCCTGACATGTCAGGAAGGTTCAAATCCAACAGGATAATGTCATAATCATAGAGCTTGCCAAGGTCGACACCTTCCTCACCAAGGTCGGTGGTGTAGACGTTGAAGCTTTCGGACTTGAGCATCAACTCAATGCTTTGAGCTGTTGCACTATCGTCCTCAATTAACAAAACACGCATCATTTTCCCCTTTTGCCTGTCAGCACTGGCTTGTCTTGGTTGCCTCGTAAACCAGGGAGCAAGCTATGGTTAATCGTTTGTAACCGACATGCTGATACATAATGGTTAACAAATTCTAATTCCTTCGTGCAACCTGTAAAATGGCGTTAAAAAAACATGCTAAATCAATGAAATATCAAGGTTTAGCATATTAATGGATGTTTTGGAGGGCAGCTGAAATCAATGCTTTTGCGAATCATCTGTTAATAATTTGCTTTTTGCGTTGACAGAAAATCGACAGTTTACCGACCTTTAACATCCGTCACTTATAATTAAGAAGTCGAGTAAACGAATCGTTAACGCGGGCATAATTTCTTAATCCGGAATTAACCGAATTGCATACGTTCTTGATAATCCGGTGTGTTTTTGCCGGAAGTTTAAAATCGGGCTTTTTAGAGCCCTCAGCGGTTCACAGGAGTATTGAGTATGAAATCGCGCGAAAACTTGCTCCGCCTGAAGCATTTTCAGGTTGAGGATAAAACCCGGCAGCTTGCCCAAATCGACATGATGATTGCCGAGTTTGAGAAAATGTACGGTGATCTGCAGGCTCAGATCGACATTGAGGAGGAGAAGGCAGGGATTGCGGATCCTTCCCATTTCGCCTATCCCACGTTTGCCAAAGCAGCCCGGCAGCGCCAGGAAAATCTGGATGGCTCTATTCGGGATCTCAAAGACAAGCGTGTGAATGCGGAAGCAGCACTGTCTGATGCGGACGAAGAGCTGAAGAAAGCACAACGCCTCGAACAGAGAGATGGTGGTACCGGAGTGCTTGAAGAAGTGGTCGACGAAGTCGCTGAGAACCGTGCAATGATGATTGGCTGATCTGCTGGATCAGTCACATTTAAAAGTACTCCTGCAGTGCCGCTTAACAACCAGTGGCACGTTTTCTATTGAAATTACCAATCTGTTGCTTCAATTGGTACCGATATCGCTTCGACCGGTATTTACTGGAGTTTTATGTTGATCGGGAGAATCCGACCCTTCCTGCTACTGATTTCGAGCATTTCGTTCGGTCTTGGTATTTCGCTACCACTGATGCGATTTGAGAAACTCTGGCTGTTCGAGGAGACGCCCTCGCTTCTGACTATTGTTTCGGATCTCTGGAAGGAGGGGGAACTATTGCTGGCGCTTGTTGTCGTTGCCTTCTCGATCATATTTCCTCTATTGAAGCTTTTTTCCGCACATCAGGCCGTTTTCACCAAAAAGGTGCCTGGTGGCTGGACAGCCGCTTTGGCCAAATGGTCGATGATGGATGTTCTGCTTGTTGCAATCGTCGTTTTCGCCGCCAAAACCAGTGGTCTTGCCAGCGCCATTTCGCAACCCGGACTTTGGTTTTTTGCCCTATCAGCGATAACAGTTGCCATCGCTTCGGCGGGAATCAAAAAAAGATAATTTTTCAATTTTGATCTGATTGCACAGATCGTCTGCTTCAGCGTGAACGTTTTTGTTTGTTCAGGCAATAGACACTCCGTCCTTTTTTCTTCCTGGCCGATTAAGTCACTAAGTATTATGAAATTACAATAGAAATTTATTTATGAAATATTTTGATCTCTTGAATTTTATTTAAACGAATATTTCGTGTATCATTTATTGATTCGTTATTTATTAAAGCAGGGAGATTTGGATTATGGGTGAGTTCACAATTAAGATTGTCAACGATAGTGGAGATGCAGATCAGCTTTACCTTCTCTTGACCGTTTCGGGCACAAATATAGGTTTCGATGGTGGGGGTATTTTGAAAGTCGGCGAAGCGGTCACAGTAGCTGATTTTTTCAGTGGAGTAGCCAGCCATTCATTCTCGGCGGAAGTTCTGGATGGTTGTCGTTTGTATGTCGGTTATGGTGAAATGCAGCCGTCTCCAGCACCAGACCCCAACAGTAACCAGTTTTATGGCTGGATCGAATTCAGCAAAACAAGTGAGAGCGACGGGCTTTGGATCAATTTGTCCAATGTTGATATTTTGGGCATGCCGTTGGCCCTTGATGGCACCTTGGCGGCTGGCGGAAGTTTCTCGCTGGGATATAAAAAATCGCAACAGGATATCGTAGCGGAGCTCGAAGCACAGGCCCTGACATCGAATAATCCAGCGGTTGTGAAAGATTGCGGTGGTGGCAAAACAAAGATTGTGGCGCCGAATATCCAGTTCCCTTTCTACCGGAGTTATCAGCCCTATCTGGATGCAATGACAGCGGCCACCGCCAAGTTGACAATCCACACCGACACACCAATCGGCGCGCCTGCAAAGGTCTTTAAGGGCAGTTTCCTGCAAGCTGCCAGTGAATCCGATCCAATTATCAGTCTTACAAGCGGTACTGACACATTCGAGATTCTGAAAAGCCAATTCGATACCGAATACCTGTACAGGTGCGATGGAGGGACAACGATCTACAATGGTCAGACGGTCAACATGAATCGCAATGATGATGGCGGACACAATGCAGATGTTGTTTACACCAATTCGCTGTTCCGGAACCTGTGTGTCGGAATCAATGAAGGATATTTCACACCAACAGGCGAGAACGACAGTTCCAAGTTCTCGTCCGATACGCCGTTCACCGATGGTCGAGGCAATGTTTACGCCAAGATCATCCACGAGACGAGTAACTCGTATGGGTTTCCTTATGCTGATGGAAACCTGAAAACCCTGATCGAAGCCGGCGGTGACAGCACTGTAACGATGACAATCATGACTGATACAGAAGCGGGCCATTACCAGTCATAGCTTACGCACCCGGTGAGGAACGGAGCTCAATGTTCAGAGCCCGGCATGTTTCAGACAGTCGGGCTTCTGGTGTTCTGTGGTTACGGTTGTTTGCAGATACATCCTCAGAAAGAAAATGTCGTCCTTATAACCCCCTGTAAAATAGTGTCGTCGCGCCCACCATTTGGATCATTGGTGCCCACGTCAGTCGGATTGAAGCTGATTATCAGTGTCGGTGTGACCTGGATATTCTTATTATCTGATACCGGTATGCGGTAGAACAGTTCGAGATTTGTCTCGTTGTGACTGGCTTGCGAACTAAAGCCGGAATTATCGTCTTCCAGTGTACCTCGCAAAAATCCGGTAGTAACCCGCACACCCGGGTCTCCCCGATCCTTGCCGAAGAAATCAGGCGCAACCAGACCCAACCCCAAGTAGAGTGACCACCAATCGAACTGACCACTAAAAGCCGCCGTGGTTCCGGCAAACGCCCCAACGCCGATGTTTGTCAGTCC
Organism: Pseudomonadota bacterium; assembly: GCA_039029255.1. Lineage (GTDB taxonomy): Bacteria > Pseudomonadota > Alphaproteobacteria > Rhizobiales > Rhizobiaceae > JAALLB01. The sequence continues at coordinate 4,187 of JBCCGN010000040.1, forward strand.
GCTCACATTCTGTCTGCCATATGAACCACCGACAAACGCCTCCCAGGTCAGTGGGCCAATAAACGGCCCGGTGGTCCCGACTTTACCGTCAATGGTAAATCCGCCGGCTTCCAAGCCAAACCTTTGGAAAAAGATGCCGCCACCGCCACCGGTTCCAATTACAAAATCCGTATTATTGAGATTTGTACCACCGCCGATTTCAATGAAATATTTATGCTGCTGTTTGATCCGCTTGTCGAAGTCCGAGGTTTCATCGTTGCCGTTACTTACAACGATGTTTCGGTTGGGATTTTCCGTAATGTTGATGGGATTGTTTTCAAGGAGTTCACCCACCGGATCGTTGTTGGCATCGGTAATCGTGCCGCTTTCAGGGTTTTCTATTGAAGGTTGTTCGTTGAACGGGAGGTCTGGTGTCCTATCGGGCGGAGGTTCGGAATCTTGTCCATTGTTACCAGTCTCTAGCGTGGTGTCCAATTGGTCCTCACCTGAGTACAGGTTCGCTCCAGTTCCAGCAGTTTCTTTCTGATCTGTCCCGTAAGCATCAACTGTGATGCCGAAGTCACCTACCTCGCTAATCGTGTTATTACTAATGGTGATCGTACCGTCAGAATTGTCTTTTGGGACAACACCAATGCCCTGACTGGGATCGTCAGGAAGTATAAGACCATCAAATCCACCAAAAAACGTCGTATCCGATGGATCCAGATTCAAGCGTTCATTTACTGTTTTTTGGATCGTTTTGTTCCACCTTTCGACGACGTCAGGTGTGATATCCGTCAAAACGGGATCCCCGAGATTAAAATCCTGCGAATCTGCTGTTTCGATGAGATCGGATAATTCCCGGTTCACCTCACCAATTTCATTTTGGATTTCCGGTTCAACCTCGGAAGGATCAGGTTGCTCTATTGTGCCGAGCGGTGGTCTGCGTTTCTCTATGTCCGAAAGTTTACGGGAAACATCCATTTTCTTGTTTTCAACTTCGCGAACTTGCTGGACCAACTTGGCGCTGAGGGTAGTTTTTGGTGTTATCTCTGTTTTCTCAAATTGATCCAGTTTCTGGTGTACTGAATTGCGGGCTGCGATCAGTTCCTGAACTCGCGGATTCTCGCTTTTGAATATGGGCGTAAGGTTATAGTTGTAGGCGATGTTTATGGCATCAGGGTGATCCAAATTAAGTCTCTCTGTTGCCAGCTCAATGACCTTGTTGTTCACCTTTACCCGAAGTTCACTAAATCTGTCTGCAATCTTTTGAGATTGGTTTTCAGTCAGTCTCTGTTTCTTGAGCAATGGTTCAAGTTTCACGCAAAGCCGCTTGTGTTCAGCTTTCGCGGTCCGCAAGTCCGATAAATACTCAGCCATTGTATACGCAGCGACCTGTGATGACATCCATAGAGATGTCAAGAACAGGCTCATTGATACCAATGAAATCCGGATTAGTTCACGATACATACTTCCCCTCCCAGAACTCAATCAGTTCCCACCTTAATTCTCGCATTTGCGGATAGTAGTGAGATTTTTCTGAGCTACCCTGCTGCCTGAGATCTGCATTAACCTTCATACGGATTGAAAGGTCAATACCTTGCCAGAACACAGGAGATACTGAGAAGAGCAGGATACTTCCTGTGCTTACCGTACAATATAGTGCGTACTTGCCAACACAGCTCCCCGCAAATACTTCAGGTATACCCCCGATGCATGCGAAGCGTGCATCAATCTGAAGAATAAAAGCAGGAGCTACAAAGACATGAGCTACTTCTCTGTTCTGGCGGTTACGCCTACGACCGAAGACTGGATACCCGACTACATCGGCCCGGCAAACGCGCTGGTTGCAAAACATGGTGGGAAATATCTGGCACGAACTTCAAACCATGAGCAGATCGAGGGCGATGATCAGCCGTCTGCTCTTCGTATCGTTATTGAGTGGCCGTCACGCGAGGCCGCGCTTGCCTTCATGAAGGACCCGGAATATGTGCCGCATCTTGAAGCCCGTACAGCCGGTTCTACAAGTTATCACTTTTTGATTGAGGCCAAAGACGACCTCGCGTCTTGATGTGCAATGCGTGGTTATGCGCGGATGGACGCTGACCTTTCAGCATTGAATACTGCGAAATTAAAAGCCGGGTAACTTAAGTGTTTCCCGGCAGCATGCCTCTCAGAGCGCAAGTTCCTTGCGGACATCTTCCAAAGACTTTTCGATTGCACCCAGCAGATTTCTGACTTCATCTTCGCTGATTATCAGGGGAGGGCAGAAGGCCATGGAATCTTGTATGTTTCGAATGATAACGCCATGCTCAAGAAGGGCCTTGTTGGCCATCAAACCGATCTGGCCGGGCACTTCGCCGACTGTTTTTGTTTGTTTGTCGATAACCAGTTCAACCGCCGCAATCATGCCGACGCCACGAACTTCACCGACCAGGGGATGGTCTGCCAATGCGTGCAGCCCTTCCAGAAAAATCGTGCTGTTCTCCCGGGTTTTGTTTACAAGATCGCGTTCTTCAATAATTTTTATGTTTTCAAGCGCAACGGCTGCTCCCACCGGATGACCTGCGCCCGTAAACCCATGCCCGAGTACACCGATGCGACCGCTTTCCTCGGCAATCGGATCATAAAAACGTTCGTTGATCATGAACGCGGAAAACGGCATGTAGCTGGAAGTGATCTGTTTTGACATAACCATGATATCCGGTTTGATATCGAAAGTCTGGCTCCCGAACATGTTGCCGGTGCGCCCGAACCCGCAAATTACTTCGTCTGCAATCAACAGGATATCATGACGGTTCAGGACTTCCTGAATTTTCTCCCAGTATGTTGCCGGTGGAACAATGACGCCGCCTGCACCCATGACCGGCTCGCCAATGAACGCGGCAACCGTCTCGGGGCCTTCCGCCTGTATCATCGATTCAAGTTCCTCTGCGCAACGGGTTGCAAATTCTTCTTCGGATTCGTCAGGCTGCCCTTCTTTCCAGTAGTGAGGGCAACTCGTATGCAGTACGCGGTCTATAGGCAGATCAAAGGATGTGTGATTGTAAGGCAGGCCTGTCAGGCTGGCCGAAGCAAGCGTTACCCCATGATATCCGCGAATCCGGCTGATGATTTTCTTCTTTTCTGGTTTTCCCATCGCATTCGAGCGGTACCAGATCATTTTCATGACCGTATCATTGGCCTCCGAACCTGAGTTTGTGTAGAAAACCTTGCTCATCGGGACCGGAGCCAAACCTACCAGTTTCTCGGCGAGGTCGATTGCCTTATCATGCGACTTGTGTGTGAAATTGTGATAGTAGGGTAACCTTTGCATCTGCTCGGTCGCGGCCTTAATCAACCGATCTTCACTGAAGCCCAGCGCCGCGCTCCAGAGGCCGGACATCGCCTCTATGTATTTTTTCCCGGTATTGTCCCAAACATGAACCCCTTCACCACGGTCGATGACCATCGGTCCAATCTCCGCATGTGCGATTGCATTCGTGTAGGAATGAAAGTGATATGCGATATCACGGGCTTCGGCTGAGTTTGGCATGTGGTTCATGAGGATTACCTGTCAGAGTAAAAGCCGAATCTGTCTCCGGCCGGTCAGTGATTGAAAGGTAATCTGACATGGAATTTATGATTTGCGAAGGCTCAGGAAGTGCCAGTTGACGTTTTTCCAGTACCTGAACCTGCAAAGGCTAGCAGTTTATCCTACTTTTTCTATGCAAACCGGTGTGTGCCCCTGGCTGAGATAACCGAGTTTTGCTGCCGCCGCTCTTGAAAGGTCTATCACTCTACCTTTGGTGAATGGGCCGCGATCGTTTATCCGAACGATTACACTTTTGCCGTTTATCTGGTTGGTTACCCGAACTTTTGTTCCAAACTTCAGTTTGCGGTGGGCGGCTGTCATCGCGCTCGGATTCATGCGTTCGCCAGAGGCTGTCTGGGAATCAAGAGCATACCAGGATGCGCTACCGCATTGACGAGCTGCGAGTGACGGAATGGTAATAAGCGACAACCCAATAATGCCGATGGCGGCCAATATTAGCATGATGCGCATTGGTTTAACCTTCCTACAATTTCTCTTCCGCTTGAATTGAAAATCTGTCATCAAAAAGGCTGTATCGGTATTTGGGAGACACTTAACATTGCAGACTGTTACAGAACTGAATTCCTGGGTCGGGAAAGAACAGGTGCGCACTGCAATCATTGATCATCGCCAATGTGAGCTGATGGCGGCCACACTAGGCTGTGACATCCCGAAACATGGTGAGGAACTTCCAGGTCTCTGGCACTGGTGCTGGTTTAACGATGCATTGCCTGCATCAGAACTTGGCCGCGATGGGCATCCCAGGAAAGGTGGATTTCTTCCGCCTGTTCCGTTGCCTCGCAGAATGTGGGCTGGTGGAAAAGTCGAATTTGTTTCACCCATAGAGGTTGGCACCGAGTGCACCAAACGATCCACGATAATGGATATTCAGGAGAAGAACGGGAGAAGCGGTTCCCTCTGTATCGTGACAATTGAGCATCTGTTTTTGGACGGAGACAGGCTTTGTGTCCGTGAAGAGCAGAACCTGGTATACCGTGAAGACCCAAAAGAAGGTGCGCCAAAACCATCACCGGCCAAACCGCCTTCTGGTGCGCAAATCATCAAGTCTTTGAAACCTGATTCTGTTTTGATGTTCCGTTATTCAGCGCTGACGTTTAACGGCCACCGGATCCACTATGACGTGGATTATGCGCGCGATGTTGAGGGTTATCGGGATCTCGTTTTCCATGCGCCGCTTACCGCGATGTTGCTGCTGAGGTTGGCGGAAGAGCTGGCGGAAGGTAACCCGGTTAGGCAATTCTCCTACCGCGCAACATCTCCGCTGTATTGTAATGAGGAAGTCAAACTGCGCGGACGCGCGGATGGTGAAAGCCTGCTCGTTTGGGCGGAGAACATGGCCGGGGAATCAGGCAATGATCGGTGAAGTCCGCCTTTGAACCCAATGGTTCACACCGCTTAACCTTTATTACCTAATTGTAACTGTCGCCTTAGCTAATATTTAAGGTTAGTGGCGTAAGTTTGCCGGGTAATTGGTCCTTGTTTTGTAGTGAGTATTATGGCCGATATGGTTAGACCACGTGTTAAATATGTAATTGGTCCGGACGGTAGTCCGTTGACTGTTTCCGATCTGCCTCCGGCATCCACACGCCGCTGGGTTATTCGAAGAAAAGCAGAAGTTGTTGCGGCTGTCCGCGGCGGCCTTCTTTCTCTCGAAGAGGCTTGCGAGCGCTACACCCTGACGGTTGAAGAATTTTTGTCCTGGCAGAGTTCAATTGATGAACATGGGTTGGCAGGACTGCGCACCACCAGAATTCAAGAATACCGCGCTTAACAAGACGCGGACAAAGGAAGAGCACTTGCCGGGGCGGTTCTCAGTTGAGAGCCGCCCCTGTTAATTTGTATTCCGTCGTGGTCAATCAAAAATCCTGGGCGGGTCTTTCAAAATCAGCAAGCTCATGCATTTCGTACCCAATTGACAAATTGAACAATGTTTCCTATATTTCTGTAATGACAGAAGTAAAAGAAATAAATTTGTCCGAAGCAGGCCGGCATTTCATTCTTTACTGGGGGGATATGGGCGGGCAGTGGGGCGTGAACCGCTCGGTGGCTCAAATACATGCCCTGCTTTACCTCTCATCCCGTCCAGTGAATGCAGAGGAAATACAGGGAAGCCTTGGAATTGCGCGTTCCAATGTATCCAATTCTCTGAAGGAACTTGTGGGATGGAAACTTATCCGACGGGTGCCAGTTCGCGGCGACCGGCGAGAGCATTTTGAAGCTGAATGTGATGTTTGGGAAATGGCGATGCGAATTGCGCAGGGTCGTAAAGAACGGGAAATTGATCCTGCTGCCGATGCACTGAAGCTTTGTGTTGAAAAGGCCAAGGATGAAAAAGGGATTGATCCGCTTGTCCTGGAACGGCTGCAAGACATGCAGGCATTTGTTGAGGATGGTACCCGCTGGTATAATCAGATGCTGACCGTGCCGAAAAATCAGCTGATGACCCTCATCAGAATGGGCGACAAAGTTCTTTCGTTTATAAAGTTTACCGCCCGAAAGTCTGAATAAAAAATTTTGGAGAGCAATTTCTGTACGTACAGAAATAAATGAAAAGAGGCTGGAATGGTTATTGCCAGGGATATTGCAGTAATTGAACGTCGGAAGAGATTAGTTCATTCAGCGGACAATCCGGGCGATACTGTAATCCGACCGGACGCAGCTGATGGTCATTGCAACTACAGGTTTGATCCTCGGCAAGGGGATGATCGGTTTCGAAAATTACTGGGCGACAAAGAATGGGATGGATTGCCCGCTGCGATCCAAAAACGTTTTGGGAAGAGATTCGGTCCGGGCCAGAGCGTGGCCTATCAGGGTGTTGTGACCCGGATGTGGTTCAGCAGGGCAGGTAGGATCCTGGCTCATCTGGTCAGGCTTGTCGGCGGGCCGCTGCCATATGACACAAAGTCGACCGGCCAGCCTGCAGTTGTCTGTGTGACTGAGGACACTGAATCGCACGGGCAATTTTGGATTCGTCAGTATGGCCGCAGGCGTGGATTTCCACAGGTGGTCCACAGTTCGAAACGGTTCGACGGACCGACAGGTCTTGAGGAATATGTAGGTTACGGAATAGGAATGGCACTCAAGCTGGAGGTTGGATCCGACACGCTCTATTTCAAAAATGATCATTACTTTTTGAAGTTGCTGGGAATGCGCTTGCGGTTACCTCGCTTTCTCAGCCCCGGCGAATTGACCATCGGGCATCATGAACTGGGAAGGGGATATTTTGCATTCTCACTGCTCCTGGAGCACCCTTGGCTTGGCAGATTGATTGACCAGGAAGCGATTTTTGTTGATCCGGTGGAAACGGTTCATGTTGCGATATAAAAAAGCAAAAACAAAAATTAAACTTTGCCGGAATATGAGTCCAGAATAGTATTTTCAAATAATTCATATTGCCGCTGATCATGCGATTGTGTTCAATACCATAGTAAAAATGGATTGCTGCGGGTCTGATTATGTTTTTCCAAGCGAAGCCGACAATTGCGGATGATGATCTGGATTGGCAACTTGACTGTTGGCAATGGTTGCTGGAAAATCTCGGTGGAGTAGATGCCTTACGTAGTTACCAAACCGTACTTCCTTCCCACGAATATTTTATAAAATCCGGTAAAAAGGGACATGAACACGCCCTCCATGTTTTCAGTGAAGTTTGTTCGTATTTTCGGATAAATCCGGAACAATTCCAGCTCGTGCAACAGGAAGAAGAGCTTGATCCGGTTATGGGACCTCTGCATGTGGTGCAGAATCTTCCACAGGGACCACTTGGAACCTACTCGATGGATGAAGTTCAGCGTCACGCAATTTCATATTCGCCTAAGATCCTTTCCGACCTTGAACAATTGATAGCAACATTTGCACATGAGGTTTGCCATCCGATCCTGTTGAGCTTCTCTGAACAGCCGCCGGGAGGAAACGAAGCGGAGGAATTTGCTACGGATCTGGCTGTCGTATTTCATGGATTTGGGATATTTGGCGGTAATGGCTCTTTCAAATTTCAACAATTCACCAACCACGACAATCAGGGCTGGTCATTCAATCGCAATGGTTACCTGACCCAGAATGAATGGGGCTTTGCAATCGCCTTGCGGGCTTTGTTGACCAATGATGACTTGGAACTTGCATTGAAATATGCTTCAGACGGGTTGGCGTCAAATATTTGCAAGAATCTGAAGTTTCTGACGAAAAACATCGAATTGGTTGATGATCTACGCTGATTATCATTTTATCTTCAAAAAGCGCATTTCCTGTATTATAAGCCATCCAAATTCATCGGCTCGGCCTTAACCCGTGCATGTTTGGAGAAAGAAATGACTACCCAAAAACTCAATTCGCTCGATCTTCCGGGTGAACCAAAAGACACGCGCATTGTCGTAGCGATGTCGGGTGGTGTGGATTCTTCCGTGGTGGCAGGACTGCTGGCGCGCGAAGGATATGACGTCGTCGGAATGACATTGCAGTTGTATGACCATGGTGAAGCAATTCACCGCAAGGGCGCCTGCTGTGCGGGGCAGGATATTCATGACGCAAGGCGCGTTGCCGAGACCCTGGGCATTCCGCACTATGTGCTCGACTATGAAGCGAAATTTCGTGAGCAGGTGATCAATCCGTTTATGGAAAGCTACATTGCGGGGGAAACACCTATCCCCTGTGTTGCCTGCAACCAGACCGTGAAATTTGCAGATCTGCTCGCAACTGCTAAAGAGCTGGGTGCGGCGGCGTTGGCAACCGGACATTACATTCGGTCACATCTTGCCGATCCGGCAACCGGGCGGCGCGCGATGTTCCGACCGCTCGACCACGCACGTGACCAGAGCTATTTCCTGTTTGCGACTACGCAGGATCAGGTGGATTATCTGCGCTTTCCCCTGGGTGGATTGCCTAAAGCTGAAACCCGTGAGATTGCTCGCGAACTTGGCCTTGTGGTCGCGGAGAAGTCCGACAGTCAGGACATCTGTTTCGTGCCTCAGGGTAGGTACTCGGACATCATCAACAAGTTGCAGCCGACTGCTGCAACGCCCGGCGAAATCCACCACATCGATGGCAGGGTTCTCGGGACGCATGAGGGCATCATCAATTATACGGTCGGTCAGCGGCGCGGTATCGGAATTGCTACCGGCGAGCCGATTTATGTTGTCCATCTTGATGCGAAAACTGCACGTGTAATCGTCGGGCCGAAAGAAGCACTTGATACGCGAAAGCTGTTTCTGCGAGACGTAAACTGGTTGGGTGATGTGCCGATTGAAGATCTTGACCGGGATGGCTTGCCGCTGTTCGTGAAAGTCCGTTCGACGCGGCCACCGATGGAAGCCGTTCTGTACCCACCTGACGAGCAAGGCCGGATCGCGGTTGAGCTTTTGGGTGGCGAAGCAGGTATCGCACCGGGTCAGGCATGTGTTTTCTATCAGGATGATACGGAGGACACCCGCGTTCTTGGCGGTGGTTTTATTGCGTCGACGCGCCGCGAAGCTTCGATAGAGGCAAGTCTCAACGAAGTGATCGGCGCACAGGTTTCTGCCTGATGCGCATTGGCATTGACTGGGGCGGTACCAAACTGGAAGTCATCGCGCTTGATTATGACGGTACTGTATTGCTACGGGAACGGATACCGACACCGCCTGATTATGACAAAAGCCTCGAGGCAGTTTGTGGGCTGATCGCGATGGCTGAAACCGAAATCGGGCGAACAGGAACAGTCGGTATTGGCATTCCCGGCACGATTTCTCCGGCGACGGGTCTCATCAAGAACGCGAATTCTGTGTGGTTGAACGGTAAGCCGCTGAAGCAGGATCTGGAGACCCGGCTTGAGCGCGAAGTCCGAATTCAAAATGATGCAAATTGTTTTGCTGTATCAGAAGCGGTTGACGGGGCAGGGGAAGGATGCCGGATTGTGGCAGGGGTCATCCTTGGCACGGGATGCGGGTGCGGCATAGCAATCGAAGGACAGGCGCTTTTTGGCCACCACGGCATTGCGGGAGAGTTCGGCCATACTCCTCTGGCAAACATGAATGAAGAGGAATTTTCCGGTGAATTATGCTGGTGCGGAAAAAGAGGGTGCGTTGAAACCTGGATTTCCGGCACCGGTTTTCAACGCGATTACCAGCGACGCAGTGGCGAAAAGCAATTGCGGCCCGGCAGCGAGATCGTGGCGCTGGGTTCGGCGGCAAGCATTGCATCTTACGAAGCTTATTGTGACCGGCTAGCGCGCAGCCTTTCAGTGCTTGTGAACATTCTCGATCCGGATATTTTCGTCCTCGGAGGAGGAATGTCAAACGTTGACGCACTTTATGGTGATGTTCCCCGGCTTATGAAATCACATGTGTTTAGCGACGTGTTTGATACGCCGATGGTCAAGGCGAAGTATGGGGATTCTTCCGGCGTCCGGGGTGCGGCGTGGCTCTGGCAATAAAGCTGCCAGATGGGGCTCATTCCTTGTTGACAGTAAGACCGCATAAACCTTATATGCGCACTCGCCTGACATTTTTCAGTCACGGCCCGGTTGGCGGGGTAGCTCAGGTGGTTAGAGCAGCGGAATCATAATCCGCGTGTCGGGGGTTCAAGTCCCTCTCCCGCTACCAATAAAATCAACAATTTACGGCCAATTTTCGCGATTTTAAAATTCTTAGACTCAAATTAGGCTCAGAATTGAAGCGAAAGTTATTTTCTGTGGATGAGAGCCATGAAAAGGACATTCGCAAAAGTTGGAGGCAGGATTTTACCGATAGCTCCTGCTTTCTGCTGTTGCCAATAAAGATCGGGCGTTAGGGAGAGTTGCGCATTTTTGGCCGGGGCAACACATCTGGAATATTCAAGGATATTTCTGCGCGAACAAAGCTGGCCAATTTCAATATCGCCTGAACGTCTTGTTTGGGTTGTAATAGGGGCTGTTCTCTCAACAGGAGTAATTGTTCTTTTTTAAAAGCTGGCATACAAAATCGGTTATGAAAAACAGGTTCGTTTACACTTCAAATCTATTTGGGAAGTTGTCTCAATATCCAGTTTTCATTGGAGGCGGTGATCCAAATAGACTAAACTCCAAGTAGCATGCTTTTGCATTCCGGAACCGTATTTCATTGGAATCATGACAACTCTTCTGATTAAAAACGCCGAATGTTTGATCACGATGGATCAGCACAGGAGCGAGCTTAAGAACGGGAGCTTGTTTGCCCGTGATGGCGCAATAGAAGCAGTTGGTTCTGTTGTTCCCGATGATGCAGATGAAGTTATTGATGCGAGCGGTTGTGTGGTAACGCCGGGCCTCGTCAACACACATCACCACCTTTACCAGTCTCTGACGCGTGTTGTTCCCGGAGGTCAAAACGCTTTGTTGTTTGGATGGCTGCAAACGCTCTATCCGATTTGGGCGCGTTTTGGTCCGGAAGAATTTTTTGTAACAGCACAGACAGGGCTTGCCGAATTGGCGATGTCGGGTTGCACCATGAGCTCTGACCACCTTTATCTCTATCCAAATGGAGCGAAGTTGGATGATACAATTGAGGCTGCGAAGACTATTGGCGTCCGTTTTCATCCGACCCGTGGTTCCATGAGCATAGGAGAGAGCGAAGGTGGGCTTCCTCCTGATAGTCTCGTCGAGCGGGAACATGAAATCCTGGAGGATTGCATTCGGGTCGTCGACAGGTTTCATGAATCCGGTGCGGGCGCGATGGTACAGGTCGGTATCGCCCCTTGTTCACCGTTTTCCGTCAGTCGGGAGCTTATGCGTGATACGGCATTGCTGGCACGGGACAAGGGTGTGATGCTTCACACGCATCTGGCGGAGAATGAAGAGGATATTGCCTATAGCATTGAGAAGTTCGGTTGCAGACCAGGCCAGTATGCGGAAGATCTGGGATGGACTGGCGAAGATGTTTGGCATGCCCATTGTGTCAAGTTGAACAAAGAAGAAATTGATCTTTTTGCGCATACGAAAACAGGTGTTGCCCATTGCCCGTGCTCCAACTGCAGGCTTGGTTCCGGTATCGCACCGGTTCGCGAAATGCGAGACTCAGGAGTAAAAGTTGCGCTTGGTGTCGACGGTTCTGCCTCCAATGATTCAGGCCATCTTCTTTCCGAAGCCAGGCAAGCATTGCTCCTGCAGCGTGTCAAGAACGGGGCTGACGCGATGAGTGCGCGCGAGGTGCTGGAAATTGCAACGCTTGGTGGTGCGAAAGTTCTTGGGCGTTCGGATTGCGGCTCACTTGAGGTCGGCAAACGCGCAGATATTGCAATTTGGGATACAAGTGGGTTGGAGGCTGCGGGCAACTGGGATCCGGTAGCCGCACTGGTATTATGCGGGCCGTTTTCGGTGCGTGATCTCGTCGTCGAAGGGCGCAGAATAGTTGAAGACGGCAATCTGACCGGTGTCGATATAGCCAAGGTAACCGAACGGCAAAACCGGATGGCAAAGCGCCTCGCTGATATGATTTAACGGTCCGGGTGGCATTCTTTTCCGGCGACATAAACCGAAGCAATCGATCTATCGTCACCCATGGTCTGCAGAACAAAGAGCTCCTCACTCAAGGTTTCAACCGTTTCCATTCGCAGCGCCATTTGTGGGGTCGAACATGCATCGAGAACAACAATATCCGCTTCAGTGGCTGGTTCCATGGTACCGATCTTGTCTTCCATAGACAGCGCTCGAGCATTGCCTAGAGTCATCATGTAGAAAGAATGCAGTGGGCTGAGGATCTGATTTCGAAGCTGTAGGATCTTGTACGCTTCATCCAGTGTCTTGAGCATGGAATAACTCGTGCCTCCGCCTATATCGGTCGCTACAGAAGTTCTGACACCTTCTTCCTTTAACCCGTCGAAATCATACAGGCCGCTTCCCAGAAACAGATTGGATGTAGGGCAAAATACAGCAACAGACCTGGTTTCAGCCATAGCCCTACGTTCACGATCAGTCAGATGAATGCAATGCCCGAACAGGCTTTTCGGACCAAGCAAGTCGTACATCTGATAGACATCCAGATAGTCGCGGGCAGATTGATAAAGTGCTTTGGTAAACTCAATCTCGTCATGGTTTTCTGAAAGATGGGTTTGCAAGTAACACCCAGGATGCTCTCGCATCAATGCCTGTGCCATTTCCATTTGCGTAGGGGTCGAAGTGATCGCAAAGCGAGGTGATATTGCATAGCTGTTCCGGCCTCGTGCATGCCATTTTTCAATGAGACTTTTGCTGTCATCATAGCTTGTCTGTGGCGTATCGCAGAGCGCTTCAGGAGCATTGCGATCCATCATCACCTTGCCTGCAATCATGCGTAAATTGCGCTTTTCAGCTTCCGTGAAGAGCACTTCCGCCGATGTTTTGTGAACAGAACAATATGCAACCGCCGTCGTTGTTCCATGACGCGTCAGTGCATCAAAGAATGAATTCGCGATCCGTTCGCAGTGAGCAGGGTCAGCAAATTTCTGTTCCTCAATGAACGTATAATTGTTCAACCAATCGAGTAACTTGGTTCCGAACGAACCAATAACCTGCATTTGAGGAAAGTGGATGTGTGTATCGATAAAGCCCGGCAATATCAGGTTGGGACGGTGGTCAACAACATTGGCAGAACTGTAATTTGCAGAAACAGACGAATAGTCTCCGCACGCATCGATCAAACCCCCGCAAATCGCAACAGCACCATCTTCATGATAAGTGAAGCTGGTCTCATCTTCTGGCGATTCCGGTTCTGAAACAAACGATAAAACCCGTCCGCGCAGGATGGTCGCTTTCATGATTTTTTCCACGAATTTGCAACTCGCGAAGTTTCTAACCTTCGCAAGTCGCTGATTTAAACTGGTTCCAATTGGGTTTAGCTTTGCACCCCTTCAACGTACCAATCCATTTTGTGCAGATCACCGTCAGTCAAAGCACCTTCCGCAAGACGTTCAGCACCTGACTGATCCTTGATCGGGCCGGAGAAAGGATTAACACTTCCGTTCGTAATTCCATCCTTGATCGCATCGGCGGCGGCGCGAACATCTGCAGGTATTGAGTCATTGTATGGTGACATTTCGATGGCATTTTCTTTCATGCCCCACCATGTGTCAGTACTTTCCCATTTATTGTCCAAGGCTTTTTGAATGCGATCATTATAGTAGACGCCCCACTTGTTCATAATTGCAGTCAGGTGTGCATTTGGAGCAAAGGACGACATGTCCCATCCTTGGCCGAAAGCCATGAGGTTTCTTTGCTCGCATGCCTGCAGCGCTGCAGGGCTGTCGGTATGTTGGGCCATTACATCAGCGCCTTGGTCGATCAGCGCCTTGGCGGCATCTGCCTCCTTGGCTGGATCATACCAGGTTGATACCCAGAGCACCTTCGTTACGAAATCCGGATTTATCCGGCGCGCAGCCAATGTGAATGCGTTTATGCCCATCACCACTTCCGGAATTGGAAAGGAAGCAATGTAACCGGCTGTCCCTGATTTTGACATGTGACCTGCGATAGTACCGCAAACTGCACGCCCCTCATGAAAACGAAGGTTGTAACTCGACATATTTGCAACTCGCTGATAGCCTGTCGCATGCTCGAATTTAACATCTTTGAAGCGCTTTGCCACTTTCAGCGTTGGGTTCATATAGCCGAATGAAGTTGTGAAAATGAGGTCATTGCCTTCTTCGGAAAGGCGGCGAATTACGCGTTCCGAATCCGGGCCTTCATTTACGTTTTCGACAATGGTCGTTGAAATCGCATCACCGAATTTCTTTATGGCATCCTGACGACCCTGTTCATGGGCATAGGTCCAGCCGTGATCTCCAATTGGCCCAAGATAAACAAACGCCACCTTCAGCGGGTCTGCTGCAAAAGCCGATTGCCCGAGCAATGGTAAGGTACTGGCTGTTGCAGCTGATTTGAGTATGGAACGTCTTGTAAAAAGTTTCATGTCGTTTCTCCCTGGTTTCATTTTATGCAGTTGGTTTGAACGGTTTGGTAAGGCAGGCTGGCGCTGCAGTACCACCAGACCTGTGAAGTGAAATCAACGCCAGTACAGCAATGGTTGCCAAGTATGGCATTGCCGCCAGAAGTTCTGGGGCGATAAACGAGAAACCTGCTGCTTTTGCATGCAATTCCAGTGTCATTACAGCGCCGAACAAATAGGCCCCCAGCAACAGTCGGCTAGGCCTCCAGGCTGCGAAAACCACTAGTGCAAGGGCAATCCAGCCTCTTCCGGCTGTAAGTTCCTCTGACCATAGAGGTGTGAGAACAAGGGAGTAGTAACATCCTGCAATCCCCGCCATGGCGCCGCCAAAAGCAACGGCAGCATAACGCACCCCTATCACAGAGTATCCAATCGAATGCGCCGAGAGGTCAGATTCTCCTACTGCCCGCAATATTAGCCCTGCTCGAGTTTTTTTCAGGAAGTAACTCACCACGAGAATCATGATCAAGGAGAAATAGACAATTGGGCTGTATCCAAAAATAATCCTGAGAAACGGATGCTCTGCCAAGGAGTCAGGAAACCAGGATCCGAAAACCTCTACGGTTTTTCCTACATATGGCTCTCCCATTAGTGACGACAATCCTATTCCGAAAATGGTCAGGGCCAGCCCGGTTGCGACTTGATTGGCGGTAAGCGTCAAGGTGAGATAGCCGAACAAAAGCGAAGAAGCTGTTGCTGCAAGAGCTGCTGCAATAATCCCCAGCAAAGGTTGGCCAGTAATAGAGGTCACCGCAAAACCGACCACTGCTCCGATCAGCATCATACCTTCGAGGCCAAGATTTAAAACGCCGCTTTTTTCAACTACAAGTTCGCCAAGAGCCGCCAGGAGAATTGGTGTGGATGCACCAACCACCGTCATGATGATCGAGATTAGGATGGTTGTCGTCATGCGGCTTCTCCAGTCTTGGTTGAGGGGCCCAGAACTAGCCGATACTTCACCAGGATATCAGTCGCCAGAAGGAAAAACAGCATCATTGCCTGAAAAATACCCGCTGCAGCGTTTGGTAGTCCCAATGATGTTTGTGCAATTTCGCCACCCACGTAAGACACGGCTAGAATGATTCCAGCCAAAATGATGCCTATTGGATGAAGGCGGCCCAGAAAGGCTACAATAATGGCGGTAAATCCGTAACCGGTTGGAAACTGCGGTACCATCTGTCCAAACGGGCCTGCCGCTTCGAATATTCCTGCCAGTCCTGCAAAGGCGCCACCAATAAGCATGGCAGCCCAGATTGTCCGCTTTGCACTGAACCCACCATAACGGGCTGCTGCCGGAGCTGCTCCCACAACCCTAATTTGGAAGCCAAAAACGGATTTGGTGAGGACAAACCACGCAGCAATTGCGATTACAAATGCCAATGGTACACCCAGGTGAACGATGGTTCCGGGAATGATCTCCGGCAGCAGTTGTGAGTCTGTAAACAACCGGCTTTGGGGAAAATTGAAACCATCAGGGTCTTTCCAGGGGCCGCGCATCAGGTAATACAACAACTGAATGGACACATAGGTCAGCATCAGGCTTGAAAGAATTTCATTCACCTGCAACCGGGTCTTCAAGAAAGCAGGAATGGCTGCATAGAGTGCTCCGCCCAACGCACCGACCATGCACATCAAAGGGAGGATCCACCAACCTTCCATGCCCCAGGTTGCCAGAGCAATACCGGTACCTGCGAGACCACCTACGACATACTGCCCTTCTGCTCCAATGTTCCAGACATTGGCTCTGAAACCAATAGCCAACCCAACGGCTATCAGAATTAAAGGCGCAGCCTTGATGCCGAGGTCCTGCCACTTATGGGGGTCAAACAGTGGCGTAATGAAAATCTCTCTAACCGCCCCAAATCCGTCATGGCCTATCAGTGTAAATAATATGCCGCCAGCCAGCATGGTCGCCAGAACCGCAATGACCGGCGTTAGATAGAGCATTAAGCGGTTTGGTTCCTTTCTAGGTTGAAGTTCAATGAGCATGAACAGCCTCCGACATTTCGGCTGTTGCAAATGGGTCTCCATGCACCCCACCCATCAAGAGACCAATTTCATCAATAGATACTTCTCCGACTTTCAGGGTTTTCGACAGCCTTCCCTCATTGATCACCGCCATCCCATCGCAAATACTTAACAATTCATCGAGATCCTGGGAAATAACAATAATCGCGGAACCATTAGCAGCAAGATCTACTAAGGCCTGATGAATTGCTGCGGCGGCGCCTGCATCGACGCCCCAGGTAGGTTGCGAAACAATGAGTACCTCCGGTTGCTGCATGATCTCGCGTCCGACAATATACTTCTGCAGATTTCCACCGGACAAAGAACCTGCTCTTGATCCTGGCCCCGTCGTTTTCACCGCAAATGAGGATATCACTTGATCTGCATAGGCAACTGCATTGCCATTGCTTACAATCCCTTTGTTTGCAAGGCCCATACGGTTTCGTGCAGTCAATATTGCATTATCTGTCAGACTGAAATCCAACACGGCTCCATGGCCGTTACGTTCTTCCGGCACAGCGCATAATCCCGCTTCGCGTCTTTGAAGTGTTCCGAGATCACCAATTGGCATGTCATCAAGCAAGATTGTTTTGCCATCACCAACCGGGAGTTCTCCGCTCAATGCCAACAGCAGCTCGTTCTGACCATTCCCTGCAACACCAGCAATTCCAAAAATCTCACCTGATCTGACAGCAAAATTGATATCATCCAGTGCGACGCCGAAGTCCCCTTCGCCAGGTTGTGTCAAACCGTTTACGACATATTTCATCGCGCCAAATTTGCGATCCGCAGCTCTTGAGATTTGCTTCAGATTTGCACCGATCATCATCTCTGCCATGCTTTTGGAAGTTTCTTTACGCGGATCACATTCTCCCACCACTTTCCCGCCGCGCAGAATAGTTGCTTCTTCACATAGTTCCTTGATTTCATGGAGTTTGTGAGAAATGTAGAGAATAGAACAGCCGGTTGCTGAAAGTGTGCGCAGAGATTGAAACAGCTGGGTAACTTCCTGTGGCGTCAATACCGAAGTTGGTTCATCCATTATCAAGAGTTTAGGTTCCAGTAACAGAGCACGAACGATTTCAATCCGTTGCCGCTCGCCGACACTCAATGTACTTACAATACGATGCGGATCCAGTTTCAGACCATAAACATCCATCACCTCGCGGATTTTGCTTTCCAGTTCGGATTGGGAAATGCTTGCATCCATGCCCAAGGCGATATTCTCAAGAACCGTCATTGCCTCAAATAGCGAGAAGTGTTGAAACACCATGCCAACGCCCATTTTCCGAGCCGCTTTGGGACTCGTTACCGATACAGTTTTACCCTCCCAAAGTATTTGTCCTTCATCCGGCTGCATGATGCCGTAAATCATTTTCACAAGTGTTGATTTCCCGGCGCCGTTTTCTCCGAGCAGCGCATGAATCTGGCCAGGTCTGATTTTGAAACTCACCTGATCATTTGCAATGACACCTGGAAACACTTTTGTGATCTCGCGTAGCTCAATTCGAAATTCTTGGTTCTTCGACATCACTATCCCCGCGAAATCCGTTGGAGTTTAGGTTGTTGATCTGATCCCGAGCGTTTCGTGGTATAATAATGCAGATGAGTCATTACTTCAGCAGATGCCAAAGCAGCGATTACCTCAGGTCGTTTATCTTTAACGGTTGGGTCGCCAATCGGGCAGATCAGATTTTCGATACCTGCGTCACTTCCATTTTCCCTGCGTAACCAGTTTCGAAAGGTGGCGCGTTTGGTTTTAGAACCAATCATGCCGACATAGGCAGCATCACGGCGAGAAAGCGCTTCGATCGCAATCAGGAAATCAAGGCTATGATCATGTGTCAAAATAACAAATGCACTTCCGGGGTTCGCTTCCCGCACCTGCATTTCAGGCATTGCAGTCAGGCAAGTTTCGACACCATCGGGTGATGACGCCAGTTCCGTTTCTCGCGTGTCAATCAAGACGGGATGGACCGGCATAAGGGACAAAGCTTCGGACAGTGCATTTCCAACGTGCCCCGCGCCAAAGATCAATACGCGTGGCAATTGGGTCAGTTCTTCTTGAATCAAGCCAACCCGTACTTGAAGTGCCAAGTCATCTAGAAGACTGATCTTTAGTCGCACGGTGCCGCCGCAACATTGTCCGATATGGGGACCAAGCGGAATTTGAAGTTCAAGAGGATCAGCACTTCCTAACGTCAGTATTTCACGAGCCTTCTCAATGGCCATGTTTTCCAGTTGTCCACCACCAATTGTCCTGTAAATTTGATCACGTCCCACAAGCATCCATGCACCTTCTTCCCGGGGAGTGGATCCATGGACCGTATCGATTTCGACAATGACCAATTGTCCCGCGGTTTTGGTGAATTGGTTTATGTCGTGACGACGCTTATACATATGCTAATGCCCTCTCATTCGTTCGAGGGCCATCAGAATACATTCAGGAGTTGCCGGTGGATCAAGTCGCGGGCAAGTTTTGTAATCAGCTTCCGATGCAACGGCCATCGACAACGCCTCAAGCACAGATATTGCCAACATGAACGGCGGCTCGCCAACGGCTTTTGAGCGACGTATCGTCATTTCACGATTTTCGGACCAATCTGCAAGCGCCACGTTGAAAATCCGCGGGCGGTCAGATGCCAATGGAATCTTGTAGGTTGATGGTGCGTGGGTTCTGAGTCTGCCCTCATCATCCCACCACAATTCTTCGGTGGTCAGCCAACCCATGCCCTGCACAAATCCTCCTTGGATCTGGCCCTTGTCTATTGCTGGATTTAGAGAGCGTCCAACATCGTGCAGTATATCAACCCGATCAACTTGGTATTCGCCGGTCAATGTGTCAATGCTCACTTCTGAAACTGCCACTCCGTAGGCGAAATAGTAGAAGGGTCTGCCTTTGCCCGCAGCCCGGTCCCAGTGAATATCGGGTGTCTTGTAGAACCCGGCCGCCGAAAGCTGGATGCGATCCATATAGGCTGCGCGAATGAAGTCATTAAAAGCAATGACCTGACTTCCGACTGTCACGGAATTGGCTTCAAAGCGCACCTCTGCCGACTTTACGTCATACTTCTTACAAGCAAAATCTATAAGCCTTGTCTTGATCTGCTGAGCGGCATTTGCCGCTGCCATTCCATTCAGGTCAGAACCTGATGATGCCGCAGTTGCAGAGGTGTTGGGCACCTTGCCGGTGTTGGTTGCCGTAATTTTAATGCGCGGGAGATCAACCTGAAATTCGTCGGCAAGCACTTGTGCAACCTTGATGTTCAAACCTTGCCCCATCTCTGTGCCGCCGTGATTGAGATGGATGGAGCCATCTGAATATATGTGAACCAGCGCACCTGCCTGGTTGAACCAGGTCGCTGTAAAAGAAATTCCAAACTTAACAGGTGTAAGCGAAATGCCTTTTCGAAGGATGTTCTTTTGTTCATTGAATTTCAGAATGGCATTTCGACGTTCTGCATATTGGCTACTGGTTTCCAGTTCAGCAACCAGTTGTGCGACAATGTTATCATCCACGGTCTGATGATAAGGGGTCACATTCCGATCCCCATCTCCATAAAAATTGGCTTTTCGAATGTCGAGGGGATCACACCCCAACGAATAGGCGATTTCTTCTATTATGCGTTCTCCTGCCAACATGCCTTGCGGTCCGCCAAAACCTCTGAATGCTGTGTTGGAAACGGTGTTGGTTTTAAACGGTTCTGATTTGAGCTGAACGTTAGGGAAAAAGTAGCAATTGTCAGCATGGAACAGGGTACGATCGGTTACTGGACCTGAGAGATCAGCGGAATTCCCGCAGCGTGCCGCGAAAGTAGCATCTACCCCGGTTATCACACCTTTATCATCAAAGCCCACTTCATAATCGACCAGAAAATCATGCCGCTTTCCTGTTCCGATCATATCATCATCACGGTCAGGACGTAGCTTTACTGCCCGGTTGTACTTTTTCGCAGCCAATGCAGCGACTGCAGCAAACAGGTTCGACTGCGTTTCTTTTCCGCCAAAGGCACCGCCCATTCGACGTACATTTACCGTAACTGCATTGGATGGCACACCAAGCACATGGGCAACCATGTGCTGAACTTCGCTTGGATGTTGGGTTGAAGAGTACACAGTTACTTCGTCATCTTCTCCAGGAACAGCCATCGCAATGTGACCTTCGAGATAGAAATGGTCCTGCCCACCAATCCTCATTGACCCCTTTATGTGATTTTGCGCAGTCTGAAGTGCACCCGCGGCGTCACCGCGCTTCAAAACGAGTGGTTCCGTGACAAATGCACACTTGGCAAGGCGAGCATCTTTTACGTCAACGACCGGTTTTTCCTGTTGATACTCTATTCTTGCAAGAGTTGCAGCTTTACGCGCCTCCATCCGGGTCCGTGCGATAACTGCAAACAATGCCTGACCATGAAAATCTATCTTTTCCGCAAAAACCGGTTCGTCCTGTTTTCCCACCGGGCTGATATCATTGACACCAGGTATATCTTCAGCCGTCAATAAGCCGATAACACCTGGTGATGAGCGAACACCTGAAAGGTCAATTTTCCTTATTGGGCCATGGGCAATTTCGGAAATACCAAGATAGGCATGTAACAATCCCGCAGGCTCCACCATGTCATCAATATAGATTGCTTCACCCGTGACATGCTTAACCGCTGAATCATGTGTTTGATCCATATGGACCGCACCTTTAAGTGCTGCTGATATCTCAAACTGACGGTTCATGAGGCAATCTCCATCAAATCCTCACGTGCAAGGACTGTCCCCTTATGATCACCACTTGTTTCCAGATAAAAGCGACGCAGCAGATTTTTGGCCACCAAGCTGCGATATACAGATGAAGCACGCCAATCACTTAGAGGGGAAAAGTCCTCGTCTATCCCATTTAATGCATTCGTTACTGATTGCTCATTCCAAGGTTTCCCAATGACCAGGCTTTCGACAGTTGTCGCACGTTTTGGCGTAGCTGCCATTCCTCCATAAGCAAACACAGCATCGATAACAACGTCATTTTCCACCCTGAGCCGGAACGTTGCCGCAACCGCGGAAATATCTTCATCGCGCCTTTTCGATATTTTGTAGGCCCTGAAAAAATCGCCGTCCGGCAGGGCAGGAATATGAATCGCTTCCACAAAGTCACCGGCTTGCCGATCCTGTTTTCCATACTCGATGAAGAATTCTTCAACCGGCAGAGTTCTTCGATCTACTCCACGACGAAGGGTAAGCGTCGCACCAAGTGCAATCAAAACGGGCGGGGTGTCACCAATCGGAGAACCATTGGCGACATTGCCTCCAATAGTCCCCATGTTTCGAACCTGCGCACCGCCTATCCGCTTCCAGTAGTCCATCAATTGTGGATGGGTTTTCTCAAGAACCGGCAAAAACTCGGTATAGGTAACGCAGGCACCTATGGTTAGGCCGGCTTCGGTTTCTTCGATCTGATGCAATTCTTGGAGATGAGAGATAAACACAACGGGTGAAATGTCGCGCATATTTTTTGTTACCCAAAGTCCCACATCCGTGGAGCCGGCCACTATGGTTGAATCCGGGTAGAGTTTCCTGATCTCCGCCAAATCCTCAAGAGACGCCGGGATTATGAGATGATCACCTCCATCGATGGTTTCAACGCGTTTTCCATCATCAAGAGATTGCAGTTTCTCGACTGTCGCAGTTCGTTCAGCAACAAGTGGATCCTTGGCCGGATCGCCTGAAATCTGCTGTGTAGCCCTGATAATTGGCTCATATCCTGTACATCTGCACAAGTTTCCCTGAAGCGACTCTTCTGCTTCGCGCTCGGATGGATTTGGATTGGATATCCATAGGCCATACAGAGACATTACAATGCCCGGCGTGCAAAACCCGCATTGGCTTCCGTGATGCTCAACCATAGCCTGTTGTAAGGGATGTAGCGGGCCATCGGCCTTTCTCAGGTGTTCGATGGTCACGATGTGGCAACCGTCCAACGAACCCATAAACCGGATGCAGGCGTTCACCGTTTCGTATACAAGTTTACCGGCGGCAAGACGCCCAATCAGGACCGTACACGCACCGCAATCACCTTCAGCGCATCCCTCCTTGGTTCCGCAAAGGCGGCAATCAAGGCGCAAATAGTCAAGCAGGGTCATTGCTGACGGAACTGACTCAAGCGAAATTTCCTTGTCATTGAGGAGGAAGCGTATGTGGTTGCGGGTATCTACCATTCAACTCAACTCCCGCGATAAGTCGAATAGCCAAATGGGGAGACAAGCAGGGGCACATGATAGTGTTCAGAAGGGTCTGAAATTCCAAAACGGATCGGAACAGTTCCAAGAAACGGCGATGGCTCTGCGCGCTCGAAGTATCCGCCAACATCAAATGAAAGTTCATATTCGCCCGTGCGGAAGTCTTCGCCCTCCAGCAAAGGGGCATCACAGCGACCATCCTCATTTGTGCGCACAGACTTCAGGAATTTCGTATTATCAGCATCGATTCTGTAAAGGGAAATAGATAAATTGGCCGCCGGTTTGCCGCCCGCAGTATCCAAAACGTGAGTTGTCAAACGTCCAATACTGCCGTTAGCAATATCCTTGCCACTCATTTTGTTTCCTCCCAAATCCGTCAGACGAGGGTTAATCTCAATTATCTACTGTATCACACCGATGTTAAATGCTCTCGATTTTGCATCTCTTTCAAAATATTTTTGAAAACACGGTCATTGCCTAATACTGCCTGATAATTATCTTCCTCCATTTATCGCAGAGTTATACCAATCAGTGATCAGTTCGCGCTCAGCGGGTTCTAATAACGTAATATTTGCAGGCGGCATCGCCGTTGAACGGCCTGCCTGCAAATAGATTTCCCTGGCATGTCTGGCAATTTGAGCATCGGTTTCCAGTAATACTCCTTTCGGAGCAGATATCATTCCATCCCATACCGGCTCTGCTGCGTGGCACATTGAGCATCGCCCCAATACCGTATCACGAACGTCTTCAAATTGAGTTGCGTTTGCAAATCTTGCTTCATAGGACGAAAGCGCAACTTTTCCATCAGTTTCTGAGGTTGATTTTGGATTGGTGGAAAGCCATGCAATAATTACAAACAGAATTGCAGTTGCAAGCCAGGTCCAGGTTGGATTGCCATTACGCGCATGTTTTGTGTTGAAATAATGCCGGATCGTTACGCCCATCAAAAATACGAGTGAAGCAATTATCCAGTTGTATTCCGTCGCAAATGCCAGCGGTGCATGGTTGGACAACATTAAAAACAATACAGGTAGCGTAAGATAGTTGTTATGCGTTGAGCGTTGTTTTGCTTGCAGACCCAGCGCAGGATCCGGAGATTTTCCTGCGATCAGATCTGCAACAACTTTTTTCTGGTTCGGAATGATGATGAAGAACACGTTTGCGGACATAATTGTTCCGGTGAATGCACCGAGATGAAGAAGTGCTGCCCTACCAGCAAATAGTTGCGTGTATCCCCACGCCATGGCAACCAACACGAAATACAACAATATCATTAGCCGGGTATTGTCTGCGCCTATTGGCGATTTGCATAAGAGGTCATAAATCAACCAACCAAGGCCGATTGAAGCAAGTGAAATCAAAATTGCCGTCGTCGGTGATATATCCAGGACGTTCGGGTCAACCAGATAAAGTTCAGCTCCTGCATAATACACCAGACATAACAGGACGAAGCCTGACAGCCAGGTACCGTAAGCTTCCCATTTGAACCAGGTGAGATCCTCCGGCATCTTTTCCGGCGCAACCATGTACTTCTGAATGTGATAAAAGCCACCGCCATGCACCTGCCACTCGTCGCCTGAAGCGCCTTTGGGAAGGTTGTTGTGCTTATGGAGCCCCAGGTCCAGGGCAATAAAGTAGAATGATGATCCAATCCACGCAATGGCAGTAATTACGTGAATCCAGCGCGCCGCAAATGTCAGCCATTCAAAAAGTATCGCAAAATCATACACCGTTTAAGATACCCCTTTGAATTACCATGCCAATTGAAGTTGCTGATTTGAATACCAATAAAATTCCAAGACTTTCAAAATTTTTCATATAATGA
>JBCCGN010000041.1:0-27712 GCA_039029255.1 Pseudomonadota bacterium
CATCTTTGAACAGGGTGGGTTATATGAATTTTGACAACCGGATCGGTGCTGTTAGGTCGCCGTCAGGGTCGACGAAATCAGATATCACTCACAATCAGTCCCGATTTGCAAAAATGGATGCCTCCGCATCCGCCACGAAACCGAGGTTGCCCGCTGAACTTTTGATACTCAACCGATTCGGCATCGGCCTTCCCTACCTGAAAGCTGCATGGTCAATATCTTGCAGATATGGAATTCCGCCTTTCGAAATTCTTATCGCGGGCGGGGTTATATCCGAAGAAATCTGGCTCGAGTCGCAAGGTCTTCTTGCCCGCGAAAAGGCCAGGGCGCGACGGAAATCCAGAACCCGGATCCTGCTGCTGGATTCTGCGATTAACAAGCTACGTGATGATCGTCCGGAATATTCTGCCGAACAGACACTCACCAGCGGGCAGGCTTTCGCAATATTTTGCGGCTCGTTTGTGCTCTGTTATCTGTTTGCGACGGAATTTCAACTCGCGATACTTGTTTCAATTCTTTGTCTCACTGTCTTTTATGCATCCAACATACTGATGCGCGGTCTACTACTCGCAGACTATGACCGAGACCTGGCCAAGGTGCAGTCTCTCCAACCAATCGAAGATCACAAGCTGCCGGTATATACGGTTCTGGTCGCGCTTTACAATGAACCAAGGCAGATCCGAGATCTTGTCGAACATCTATGGAATCTCAATTGGCCGAAACACAAACTCGATATCAAGCTTGTTTGCGAGGCAGATGATCTTGAAACAATCGCTGCAATAAAGACTGAAAACCTGCCTCAATGTTTCGATCTGGTTATGGTTCCGCCCGTCAGTCCACGAACCAAACCCAAAGCGCTGAACTATGCCTTACCGCTGGCCCATGGCAAATATCTTGTACTTTATGATGCCGAAGACCAGCCTTCTCCCGATCAACTTCGAGAGGCATACAACCGTTTTTTGGTCAGCGATGCCGATGTCGCCTGTCTGCAGGCGCCCTTATACATTCACAATCATCGGCAAAACTGGTTGTGCCGGATGTTTGCGATCGAATATCTGACACTCTTCAACGGAATTCTACCGGTACTTGCCAAATGGCGGGTGCCGTTCCCGCTTGGCGGAACCTCCAACCATTTCCGAACAGATATTCTGAGAAAGGTAGGAGCCTGGGATCCGTATAATGTGACAGAGGATGCTGACCTCGGTGTTCGTCTGTTTCGGGAGGGATACCGGAGTGAGACCATCTCACTACCTACTTATGAGGAGGCGCCGCCAAATCTATATCCCTGGCTGAAGCAGAGGACACGGTGGATAAAGGGATGGATGCAGACCATTCTGGTTCATAACAGAAGTCCGGTCGCATTCTTTCGAGATCTGGGCCTGAGAAACGGACTGGCATTTCATCTTTTTCTTACGTCTATTGTCATATCCGTCATCATACATCCCATTTTCTTGTTTTTGGCGATTCAGCAGATAGCAAACCTGCCTATAATAACACCCAACGGAATTGACACTCTCATCCTCGGGACTTCCATCTTCAACCTTGTGGGCGGATACACAACCTATGGATTGCTTGCATATGCCGTATTGAAAACCAGCGGTCACCAGAGTTATTCAGGCTTCATTCTCACCATTCCTTTTTACTGGCTTCTGATATCTGTGGCTGGGTGGCGGGCTATATTTCATTTAATTGTGAAACCACATATGTGGGAAAAGACACCACATGGGCTGTCAAATACTAAATTTGGCCCTAAAGTCTGATATATTCGGTTCACTTAGAAGTTTGTGTAGGGCAGGCAATCAAAACATGAATAGAAAACAATTGAGCTTTACTTCTGCAGGCATCTTATTCGCCACGGCTTTGTTTGGTTTTTCGGTACTGAACCCCGTTGCAGTTAAGAGTGTTTATGCATCCTGTTCATCAACTGCGGGTCCCGGCGTGGATTGGGAAGGTTGCAGGAAACGCAATCTGATCATGACGGGCTCTGATTTCTCCGGATCAAACTTTTCGAAAGCTGATCTGTCATCTTCGGATTTGCGAAAGGCCAATCTGACCGGCAGCAATCTTGCCAAGGCGAACCTGTTCAGGGCTTCGCTGGCAGGAGCAAAAGCGAGCGGTGCCAATTTTGCCGGGGTGGTTGCCTACAGGACAAACTTCAGCAAAATCGATTTCACCGATGCAAACTTCAACAAGGCAGAAATTTTTCGCTCGGAGTTTTCGGGATCCATAATCAGATCGGCTGACATGTCCAAAGGTGAGTTTTCGCGAGTGGATTTTTCAGGTGCACAGATTGGAGATACAAACTTCGACTATTCAAATCTGGCAAGATCCGACTTTCGTGGCACCGACCTTACCGCACCAATCTCCATGAAGGGAACCTATCTGTTTCGGACCCGATTCGAGGGTGTCGACATTTCCCTGATATCCGGTCTCGAGGCATGGCAACTGTCGATGGCCTGCGGGAATGCGGCAACAAAACTCCCGGACGGAATGTCCAGGCCGAATACTTGGCCGTGTGTCGAGGAAACCAGATAACGGTTGAGCGTATTCAGGTGGTGAAGTGTTTCGAGAGCTTCAATCCCTGAGCCTGATAGTTTGAACCGAGATCCGTGCCGTAAACCTTTTGCGGTCTTTCCATCATATGCTCAAAAACCAGACGCCCAACCAGTTGACCATGCTCAAGTATGAATGGCACTTCGTGGCTTCTTACTTCCAGCACGCCGCGTGCACCCAGGCCACCGGCGTGGACATGGCCAAAACCGGGATCAAAAAAGCCAGCATAGTGAACCCGAAACTCTCCAACAAGAGGATCAAACGGCACCATTTCAGCAGCGTATAGTGGAGGAACATGGACAGCTTCGCGAGAGACGAGAATATAAAACTCGTCGGGATCCAGTACCAGATCATTGTTGCCATGATTATGAATTGGCTCCCAGAAGTCCAAAATGGAATGAACCGCCTTTTTATCCACGTCAACCAGACCGGTGTGACGTTTTCCCCGATAACCCACCAGACCGTTTTCGTCCCCGCTGAGATCAATGGAAAGCCCTATTCCATGATTATGGATGTTTGGCTCGGCAGTCGCCACAAGCGTTTCCGCTTCATGCAGCGCCAGCAGCTCTTGATCATCAAGAACCGTGAGACCATCGCGAAACCTGATCTGTGAAAGTCTGGAGCCTGTTCTTACTACCACCGGAAATGTACTTGGACTTATCTCAAGAAACAGAGGCCCGTTATATCCGGCAGGTAT
This sequence comes from Pseudomonadota bacterium, assembly GCA_039029255.1. Lineage (GTDB taxonomy): Bacteria > Pseudomonadota > Alphaproteobacteria > Rhizobiales > Rhizobiaceae > JAALLB01. Next base: position 3,251 of record JBCCGN010000041.1, read on the forward strand.
CTGATCGAATGCCTGACTCCGGTCAACAATCACACGGGTGAATATATCAAGCCTGCCGGTTGAACTTTTCGGGTTGGCGGACGCAGAAATGTGTTCCGGCAAGTCAAGGCTCTCAAGTAGGGGAACCAGATAAACGCACCCGGTTTCCAGGATCGCTCCACTATGCAAATCAAGTTCGTGCAGCTTGAAACGCTCAAGCTTTTCTCCGACAGTAAAGTCTTTTCCGGGAAGAAATGAAGCTCTGACCCTGTAGGCCTTCGCACCGAGGCGCAGATCAAGGCTCGCCGGCTGGATTTGATCGTGATCCAGCTCCCGCGCGCTGGAAAGGGCGCCGCTGGAAAGCAGTCCGGCAATTGCCTGGTCAGGGAGTATTCCGCTCTTTCTTGTCATCCGTTCAGCAATTCTTGAACTCGAATTGAATACAAATATCGCGAGTATCAATTGACGCATAGTCAAAGATCGACTAACACACATCTAATTCGTGGTGATTTGGCCGGCCGGCTTGCAGCCACGTTAAAGAAATCGCTAAAAGGGCCGAGACGAGTGAACCCTTCATCACTCCACGATGCCCGAAACGCGATTTCGCTTTCGGGTTTTTTTGTGGAGTTTGAGATGATAACACCGAACCAATGGCATCCTGATACCAGCCTTGTTCATGGCGGCACGGTGCGCAGCGTACATGGCGAAACATCAGAGGCCATCTACCTGACACAGGGGTATGTTTACGACAATGCCGAACAGGCTGAAGCGCGGTTCAACGGAGATGATCCGGGCTTTGTGTATTCCCGCTATGCCAATCCGACCGTCAGCATGTTTGAAGACCGGGTAAAACTGCTGGAAGGCATGGAGGCTGCAAAAGCCACTGCTTCGGGCATGTCCGCCGTGACCGCGGCAATCGCGTGTCATGTCGAGGCGGGAGATCATATCGTTGCTGCCCGGGCATTGTTTGGATCATGCCGGTGGGTAGTAGAGAAACTCATGCCAAAGTTTGGCGTCGAGTGCACGCTGGTGGACGGCAAGGACATCGAGAACTGGAAAGCTGCTATCCGCCCCAACACCAAACTGTTCTTCCTGGAAAGCCCGACAAACCCGACACTCGAACTGGTGGACATTCAGGCAGTTGCAGACCTTGCCCATGAAAACGACGCAGTTCTTGTTGTCGACAATGTTTTCGCAACTCCCCTTTATCAAAGACCCGGTGATTTGGGAGCAGATGTGGTCGTATACTCAGCGACCAAGCACATTGATGGACAAGGGCGCTGCCTAGGCGGAATTGTGCTCGGTTCACAGGACTGGATTGACGAAAAACTCTATGACTATTTCCGCCACACCGGTCAGTGTCTCAGCCCGTTCAATGCCTGGACGCTTTTGAAAAGTCTGGAGACTTTGCCACTGCGGGTAGAACGGCAAACACGTAGCGCTGGAATAATCGCAGATTTTCTATCAAAGCAGAACACGGTAGCAAGGGTGATATATCCCGGTCATCCGGACCATCCGCAGGCAGAACTTGCAAAACGCCAGATGAAGGCGGGTTCAACGATCCTGGCATTTGAAGTGGATGGAGGAAAGGCACGTGCCTTTGAAGTGCTGAACCGGTTGAAACTCATATTAATCTCCAACAATCTTGGAGACGCCAAGAGCCTGATTACCCATCCGTCTACGACAACGCATCGCAATCTGATCGAAGATGAGCGCCACGAGGTCGGTATTACCGACGGAATATTGCGCCTTTCGGTTGGTCTGGAATGTCCTGACGACCTGATCGCGGATTTGGAAAATGCCTTGCGAGGCTAGATGATACTTCTGATTTTAAGTGTGACTTTACCCTTACGAATGACGTGATCCGGAAATGCAGGTACCCCCTTCTATAAGGCATTGAAACTGTTTATGCTGCTTGCGTCCGGCACGAGGGTAGACAGTAAATGTTCAAAGCAATTACCAAAGGCATCAGCGTCACTGCAATGCCTGTTTACATCGATGAACGCTCCGACCCCGAAAACTCCAAATATTTCTGGGCTTACCGGATTATCATCGACAATCAGTCTGGCGCAGACGTACAGCTCATCAGCAGATACTGGAACATCGTTGATAGTGCAGGACGCATTGAGGAGGTCAAGGGCGAGGGTGTTGTTGGACTTCAGCCCGTAATCAAGGCGGGGCAGAATTTCAGCTATACCAGTGGTTGTCCGCTTGGTTCATCATCTGGCATCATGCAGGGAACATATACGATGCAGGACCCCGACGGCACCCGGTTTGACATAGATATTCCGGCAATTTCTCTGGACCTGCCGGGCGTGGAACCGGTCATCAACTGAATCGCGGCAGATGAATACCCTCAGACCGATATTCCTGATTATTGGCTTGCTCATAGCAACGCTTGGGGCTGCCATGTTTATTCCGGCACTCGTTGATCTGGTTGCGGACAATCGTGACTGGGAGGTTTTTGCATTCACCGGCACACTCACCCTGCTTGTCGGCCTTGGCCTCTATTCCGGTGCTCGTGGCACAACCAACAGTCTGTCGACTCGTCAGGCGTTTGTCATGACAACCGTTGCATGGCTTGCGCTAACTGTTTTCGGTGCCCTTCCCTATTTCTTTTCCGGTGTAGTGCCGTCCTTTACGGACGCATTTTTTGAATCAATGTCCGGATTGACCACAACCGGCTCGACGGTCATTACCGGTCTCGATTTTGCGCCACCCGGAATTCTGCTATGGCGCGGCATTCAACAGTGGCTTGGCGGACTTGGAATCATCGTGATGGCAATTGCGGTCTTTCCGATGCTGCAGATCGGCGGCATGCAGCTCTTCAAGGTGGAAGCATTTGATACGGCAGAGAAGATTATGCCCAGGGCAACACAGATATCAGGATCAATCTCGCTTGTTTTCATCCTGATAACCGCGCTTTGCATGGTGGCTTACTTGCTGGCGGGAATGGAATTGATGGACGCTGTTGTTCATGCCATGACGACTGTGGCGACCGGAGGGTTTTCAACGCGAGACCAGTCAATCGCATTCTTCGACAGCAATGCCATTGAACTGGTCGGCATTTTCTTCATGGTCCTCGGCTCTATACCGTTTATTTTGTATGTTCAGGCCCTGCAGGGGCGACCCCAGAAAATCTGGGAAAATTCTCAAGTGCAGGTCTTTGTCGTTCTACTAGCCGGGCTTGTTGCAATTGCCTGGGCGCTTCATCCGGGGGTAGAAGGCGAACCGTATGCCAGGATCATACAGTCCACATTCAACGTTACGTCAATCATGACCGGTACCGGTTATGCATCAGCGGATTATGGATTATGGGCTCCAGGTTCCAATGCATTTTTCTTTGCCATCATGTTTATCGGCGGATGCGCTGGCTCAACATCCTGCGGAATAAAGGTTTTCCGTTTTCAGGTGCTTTTTGAAGTTATCAAACAACAGATAAACAGGATATTTTTCCCCAACGGCATATTTGTCATGCGCTTCAATAATACCCGAATAGAGAACAGCGTTGCGGGTGCGGTGATGAATTTCTTCGTAATCTATTTTCTGCTGTTTGGCCTTTTTGCAATTGCCCTTAACCTGACCGGGCTTGATTTTCTGACATCAATGTCTGCAGCGGGCACAGCGATTTCAAATGTCGGCCCGGGACTTGGTGAAACTATTGGTCCCTCGGGAAATTTTCAAAGTCTGAATGATACCGCCAAATGGATTTTGAGTGCCGCAATGCTAGTCGGACGGCTAGAACTTTTCACAGTCCTGGTATTGTTCATGCCACGCTTCTGGCGTGTCTGAACCTGGGAATGCCTCACTCGCCCGGTTGCGAGGAGAACTTGCGATGCTCTCCATAAACCGACCTGAGCAGCCAATTGATATCTGCTCCTATCCCGATGAAAGACGGAACAAGAAAAAGTACCAGCAAGGTGGCCATCGCCAGACCGAACACAATGGTTATGGCCATCGGCAACAGGAACTGAGCCTGCAGGCTCTTTTCGAACATCAGCGGAATGAGGCCGCCGATGGTTGTAAGTGATGTCAACAATACAGCGCGTAGGCGATCCCGGCTCGCACCTGTAGCTGCTTCAAATAGCTTTTCCCCGTGTTCCAGCCGTTCATCGAGCCGGCTGACAAGAATAATCGAGTCATTAACGAGTATCCCGGCCAGTCCGAGGAGGCCAATGAAAGACAGTATCGTGAGTTTGAAACCGAGGATCCAGTGCCCAACGACGGCGCCGACGATGCCGAATGGAATGATCAACATGATTGCGATTGGCCGGAAGTAGTTTCCAAAAACCCAGGCGAGAATGATATAGATGACCGCCAAGGCGACATAAACTCCGACGGTCAGATCCTCAAAAGCTTTTGCGCGTTCTTCATTGCGACCCGTGAAGCGGTAATCAAGATCCATCTCCCGAAGTATCTTGGGAATTTCGGTGTTACGTAAAATCTGGATGGCTTTTTCGGTTGTTACCACACTTGTGTTGAGGTCACCGGTTATCGAAACAGTTCGCTTTCCATTCTTCCTCTGAACAACCGCGAAACCCTGCTTTTCACGAAAAGTCACCACTTCATCGAGAGGAACATACTCTCCCTGCGGACTTTGCAATTCGAAATTGCGCAACCTGTCGCTGCCTTTTTCCGATTCAGGCAGTGAAATTCGGATTGCGATCTCGTCGTCCCCACGGGCAAAGCGCCGAGCAATTGCGCCGTCAAATGCATTTCTTATCTGCCTGCCGACATTATCTATGGTAAATCCAAACGCAGCACCACGCGTTGTGAGTTCCATGATCAACTCAGGCTTTCCATACGGCAGATCATCGGAAATCCCGGATACACCCTCTAGAGAAGAAACAATCGGAATGACGCGTTCCGCCGATCTTTTTAGGGTATTTAAATCACCACCCAGAATCTCGATTTCAATATCGCGGCCGGGTGGGCCGCCGCGTGAAGCAAATATTGCCACCCTTCTCGCACCAGCCATGTCCGGCACTGCTTTGCGCCATTCACGGACAATGTCAGGAGTGCGAATGGTGCGAACTTCAGAAGATGTCAACTGAACCCTGATCTGAGCCAGATTATCGCCACGGCTGAAACCGGCGGAACCCAGTGTGGTGAACACCGCACTAACGAGTTTCTCTTCACCTCCGGTGATCTTATCAACCGCCACATCAAGTGCCGCTTCCACTTCGTTCAGAATTTCAAGGGCGCGCGGTTCTGTAATGCCTGTATTGAATACCATTATGGCGCTGATATTCTCCGCTTCCGGAGATGGGAAAAACACGAATTTCACCTGCTCACCCCGAATGGGTCCGGCAACAAATGCGAGCAAACTGGCAAATGCAATTGCGACCGTTACATAACGCCAGCGATATGACAGACTGACCATCCAGTCGAACGGACCATCACGAAACGCGTTGAAGCCACGGTCAAAGTTTCTGCGAAACCAACCTTCATCCCTTATGGACGTGTTAACCGGGAAGGCCTTTTTGAAGAGCCAGAAAATTCCCTCAAAAACAAATCCGGCTATCAGTGAGCCAAGTGTAATTAGTAGCAGAAAAATCGCCAATGGCTGTTCGCCCTTGAGTCTGGCCACTTGTTCAAACAAGAAGAATCCTGCGAGTTCATCGCCTCCGACAGTTCCGCGGTTGGCGATCGCTATCAGTATGCCACCAACAATTGTTGCAAAAAACAAATGCCGCCAAAATGACCAGCTCTTGCGTGGCCTGTCCTCCAGTGTGTGGGCAAGGTGGCCTGGTAGAATGAAAAAACACTCCACGACACTGGCGACAATCACAGCGATCACGACATAAGGCATGACGCCCATGATCTGGCCAATAATGCCGGAAATCAGCAGCATCGGTGCGAAAGCGGCAATTGTTGTTACCATTGCAGCCATAACCGGAGTAAACATACGGTTTGCGCCATTTTCAGCTGCTTCGAATGATCCCTCTCCATCCGCAAACCGGGATGCGGTATGCTCTCCCACTACAATTGCATCGTCCACTATCACACCGAGCATCATTATAAGGGCAAACAGTGTTATCATGTTGATCGTCTGCCCCAACAGCAGCATGAATCCAATTGTTGCCAACATTGCGATCGGGATCCCCGCTGCAACCCAGAAGGCAATTCTGGCATTAAGAAATATGAAAAGCGTAGCCACAACCAGGACAAGCCCGTACACCCCATTCCAGAACAGGAGGGAAATTCGCTGTACCAGCCTGTCAGCCCGTATGTCATAATGCTGGAGGGTGATGCCCGGAGGCATCACATCATTGATTTCTTCAACGTAAGTATTCAGTATGTCAGCAGTTTTCAGGGTGTCCGCGCTGCGGGCCCGTTCTACGGTCAATTGAATTGCCGGATTGCCATTCACGAAACCGCGGACTGCTCCGTCTTCGTATCCGCGGCTTATGGTTGCGACATCTCCGAGTAAAACCTTTTCACCTGTCGCAAAAGAACGGATTTCAATGTTTTGTACGAACGTAGGATCATCTATGTCTGCCAGAGTACGAAGCTGTTTTTCAATGTTCCCCTTGAGCTGACCGGAAGGCAGGTCCCGGCTGTTACCGGCAATCGCTGCCGAAACTTCCTCAATCGTAATGCCTAGCCTCCGAAGCTCCCGTTCAGAAATTTCGACATGAAGTTCTTCGTCCCTCATACCGGTGAACGACACCTTGTCTATTCCGCGGTCAATCAAATCGTTGCGTATCTTCTTTGCAAAAAAACGCAGCGTACTTTCAGGAACATCCCCTGAGATTGAAAGGCGGGCAACGCGATCAAAAAATGGCCGCTTTGAAATTTTTGGCGTCTCCGCATCATCCGGGAGGTTTGTGACCGTACCAACCGCCGTTTCAACTTCCGAAGTCGCCTGACTCAGATTTGTTCCCTGAACAAACTCGAGTGATATGGTTCCCGATCCTTCCCTGGCATAAGAAATCATCTCGTCCACTCCGTCGATGAAGCGGACTTCCGGTTCGATCAATTCCAGTATGTTGCTCTCAATGTCGTCCGGGGCAGCGCCTGGCCATTCGACAGTTATGGCGATTTCATCCCGTTCAACCGTCGGAAAAAACTGCGTATTAATTCGTCCGATCGCGAAAATTCCGAACAGTATCATCAATACCATGAGCAGATTTGCGGCATTTGGATGTCTGGCAAACAGACTGACAATGCCGCTGCCGGGGATCGTGCGGGCAATCACTGCACTTTGCCAATCAGCTGTTCTTCAGGTGTTTCAAGAGAGGATTTCTGCGGGCGCTTTACAGCAATACCATCTGAGATTTCAGCAATGCGTGTTGCCAGTACCTCATCGCCATCCAGCAGGTTTCCGCTGATAATCGCATGATCACCATCGTAGGCATGAATCAGGACAAGACGGCTTTCCAGCTTCCCTTCTCGGATCACATAGACCGTGTCATTGTCATAGAGCGCTGTTTCCGGAACCCTGAAGTGATTGGGAAACTGCTTGTCGGGCACGATCACCTCGACAAATGCACCCGGACGTAGGGCACTCTCGGTAACGGAATCAGAAATAACGGCAATCACTTCAACGCCGCCACGGTTTGATTCAATCTGAGCCGATATCCGTTCAATTTTCGCGTCAAACCGGTATTCTTCACCTCCGACACTCCAGATTACTTCCGCGGGTCTGCCGATCACACCCGCTCCATCCGACTGGATCCGTCCAAATCTCTGATCGGTGAGCGTCGCGTGCACTTCCAGCCTGTCGCCGTCATACATGGACACCGCCATGTCATTCACACTCAGCAACCTGCCAACAGCAACATTCTTCTCAATTACAATGCCGCCGGAAGGTGCGCGGAAGACCGTGTCTTTAAGGTCTCGCTCGGCCTGTGCAATCGACCACTCCCAGCGCGTCAGTATTGCACGCAATTGTTCGAGACGGTTTTTCTCAACCACGAGATTGAGTTCACTTTGCTCAAGCGTCTGCCGGCGCTGACTTACGATCAACGCACGGTCTTCGACACCTTTGGCGGTTGCTGTGCCACGTTCTTTCAGCGCCGAAATTCGCTCAAGGTCGTTTTCCGCCAGTTTCAGCTGATCCCTTGTACGTGCAATCCGGGATTCCTCGATCCGAATGCGCGCTTCATTTTCCGCAATCCGAGCTATAGTTTCCAGATGATTGGACTTTGCCGTCGCCAAGGCCGTTTCAAATGTGAACGGGTCGATCTTGAAAAGCTCAGCACCTTTTTTGATATCGGCCCCCACTTTCAGGTCGGGATTCACCCAGACTATTTTACCAGCTACCAGGGACCGCAAATCGACTTGGCGCGAAGCCTGTACTTCACCATAAACCGTCAGATTCGGTTGATATACGCCCTGTTTTGCGACTACGCTATCAACCGTATAGACTGTCTTGAAGGGCGGCCTGCTCGGCGTTTCTTTCAACTGTGACGTAAAATAATTCATCCCAAAAAAACCGCCATAAAGGATGGCGGCCATAAGAACGAACTGAACCACACCGCGAGCCATGACGGTGAAAAAAGACTGCGACTGTGAACCCGCTTCCTGCGGTTCATCAGTTTGCAGTTCGACAGGTTCGCTCTGTTTCAACATGGTCGATATCTTGGCCCTAATTGTGATTAAAATATAACAGAGGGGCCTAACGGCAAGTTACAAGTTTGTAATAACAAACCCTTGGCTGGGTAATCGTCCTCGCTTGAGCTCGCCCTAAACCAGATCAAACATCGAAGATTTCATCTGACGTTATATCATAAACCGTACTGCAAAACTCACAAGTCGTAGTAAAATCCTGACTGGCATCGTCGTCATCCTGCCCATCGTCTCCGAAACTTCTGACTAGGGACAAAACCTTTTCACGAGAGCAGGTACAGGATTCCCTGACAGGAATTCCATCAAAAACACGCACGCCGTGCTCGTTATAGAGTCTGAACAGCAAACGTTCCACACTGATGCTTGGGTCTGTCAGTTCGTCATCGGAAATTGTGTCTACCAGGGAAGATGCTTCCACCCATGCATCATCGATGATGCCTTCGTCTTCCTCGTCTTCAGAGCCGCTAGGTAAATCGCGCACCCGGACCCTATCTTCGGACTCGGGCAGAAACTGCGTTATCAGTCCGCCTGCCCGCCAGCCGGTTTCAACCGCGCCATCCGGACCGCTTGCACGCATGATTTGTGCAACGGAAAGTTTGACCCGGGTTGGAATCTGCTCTGATTGACGGAAATACTGGTGAGCAACTTCTTCCAGAGTGATGCCGTCAAGGCCGACAATCCCCTGATAGCGCTGCATATCCGGCCCCTGATCAATCGTAAGCGCCATTGCTCCAATACCAAGCAGCTCTTTCGGTGAGGCACGGTTTTCATCACCTGCCAGCTTTACCGCTGCTTCGTCGAACCGGGCATAGGCCCTGACCGAACCCGGAGTTGAAAAATCAACAACCGCCAGGGAAACAGGGCCATCAGACTGGGTTTGCAAAATGAAGTTGCCGTCAAATTTCAACGAACTTCCCAAAATTATGGTCAGTACAATCAACTCGCCGAGAAGAAACCCTACATCCTGGGGATAGCCGTGGCGCTTCAATATTGTGTCCAACAAAGGACCAACCTGAATTGCCCGTCCACGGACATCCAGTGGCGCAACGGCAAAGGGAACAACAACGTCATCGCCAACCAGTTTGTATTCCGATGGAGTGAATGAAGAATCGCTCATTCAAGGCACCATGAAAGAATGGCCTTCTGCGCGTGCAGGCGGTTTTCCGCTTCATCGAAAACAACCGATTTTGGACCATCCATGACCGCATCGGTCACTTCTTCACCCCTGTGAGCCGGGAGGCAATGCATAAAAATCGCGTTGTCATTGGCAAAGCCCATCAGCCGTTCGTTCACCTGAAACGCCTGAAACGTGTTGTGACCCGAAGCTTCATCTTCAAATCCCATCGAAGACCAGGTGTCGGTAATTATGCAATCTGCACCGGTTGCGGCTTCTTCCGGATCATTACCCACATTGACGGATGCTCCGGCATTTCTCGCCTTTTCCATGATGTCCTGCGAAGGTTCGCGTCCCCTGGGAACCGCAATGTGCAGTTCGTAACCAAATACAACAGCACCTTCGATCAGAGAATTCAGTACATTGTTGCCATCCCCTGTCCAGGTGACTTTTTTATTGCTTGCAGAGCCAAGCCGCTCCTCAATTGTCATAACATCGGCCATTATCTGGCAGGGGTGACTGTCATCCGTAAGACCGTTAATCACTGGAACCGTCGCGTTTTCAGCAAGCTCGAGAAGCCGATCATGCGTGCTTGTGCGGATCATGATTGCGTCCACATACCGGGAAAGCACCCGGGCTGTATCGGCAACGGTTTCTCCTCGGCCCAGTTGCATCTCTGAACCAGACAGCAATATGGTCTCGCCGCCCAACTGTCGCATGCCTACGTCAAACGACACACGCGTCCGGGTAGAGGGTTTGTCAAAAATCATCGCCAGCATTTTACCGTCCAGCGGCCGCTGTTCATTTTTGCCCGCTTTTAGGCCATGCGCCGATTTCATAATGCCGTGCAGAGTGTCGGAATCCATTGCCGATATGTCGAGAAAATGTCTCATGAGGAACTCGTCGATTTCCGGATCTGAATCTTATCTGTTTGCTGTCTTTACAGCAGAGAGCGCAGCAAGCATTTTGTCACGGACAATCCTGATGTCTTCCTGCGTGATTACAAGTGGCGGAACAATCCTTATAACATTGTCACCGGCCAGAACCACAAGCAAACCCTGATCACGCATGGCCTGCAGGATTTCGGCATTGGGCACTTTCGCTTTCATGCCCAGTAACAGGCCGGCGCCCCGCACATCTTCGAGCAGATCGGGATAAGTATCGACAAGTTCGGCCAGATACTGCCGGAAAACAATCGCACTTTGCTGGACATTGTCGAGAAAACCATCTTCAAGAACAACATCGAGAACTGCATTGCCCATCGCCATGGCAAGCGGATTGCCGCCAAATGTAGAACCATGCGTTCCCAGAACCATTGCAACGGCAACCTCTTCACGTGCAAGACACGCACCCAATGGAAAACCGCCTCCAATACCTTTGGCGATCGCCATGATGTCAGGTTCCACATTGTACCATTGATGGGCAAACAATTTTCCGGTACGGCCTACTCCGGTCTGAACCTCATCAAACATGAGCAGAATCCCATGCTCATCGCACAGTTCTCTCAGCTGGCGAAGGTATTCGCCGGGAATTTCCCGAACACCACCCTCACCCTGTACCGGCTCGACAAGAATTGCCGCGGTTTCTTCGTCTATGGCCGCTTTCAGAGCATCGTGGTCACAAAACGGCAATGATATGAAACCGGCAGCCTTTGGTCCAAATCCTTCGAGATATTTTTCCTGACCTCCGGCAGCAATGGTCGTCGTCGTGCGGCCATGAAATGCACCTTCAAATGTCAGGATATTGATCCGTTGTGGGTTGCCATTGGCAAAATGATAGCGTCGCGCGGTCTTGATCGCGCACTCCATAGCCTCCGCACCGGAGTTGGTGAAAAACACCCGATCAGCAAACGTATGTTCGCAAAGACGGGTTGCGAGCGTTTTCTGACCAGGAATGGTGAAAAGATTTGAAAGATGCCAAATACCGTCTGCCGCCGTTTTCAGGTTCTCGACAAGATGTGGATGTCCGTGACCAAGGGAGTTCACAGCGATGCCGGACGTACAATCAATGAACTCATTTCCGTCCGTATCATACAGTCGCACACCCTCACCTCTAGCGAACTCAATCTTCGGAGGTGCATAAACGTCAAATGTATGTTGTTCTTTACCCATGGCCTGTTTCCTGGCTAAAAATCCGATTCAATCCTGCTCAGAACTTGCAAACAAAAAACCCGCCGACATGACGGGTATGAAAATCCAGACGGCTTTAGCCGTTACATGAAAATACTGACCCTACCGGCGCTCGTCAAGCTTTGAACGCAGATGCGCAATTCATAAATTGCCGATCACGAATTGTAATTCTGATTCAAGTTTCCACAGGTAAGTGGAATTCGATTCCCATAGTTGGGGATATTCGGGAAAAATGATTCGTTCTGGCGTTGGGACTCTTGTTTTGAGAGTCGGCGACTGGTTTAGTTCCCCAGAGTATTTTTTGCGTCAGATCCTGCGCCGGGCGTTAGCAGGAATAAATAAAAAAGCAGAGTTCATTAGCTGGAACCTTATGCGTGTTTCAGGACGGGGATGGATTCTGTCAACGGGAGCTAGTTAAACAGAATGTCTTGGACAGACGAACGAGTGGCGATACTTTCCAAACTCTGGGCTGACGGGTTGAGTGCCAGCCAGATTGCAGCCGAGTTGGGCGGGGTAACACGGAATGCGGTTATCGGAAAAGTACACAGGCTCGGATTATCCGGAAGAGCAAAACCAACTTCTTCCGGTGCAAAACGGGTAAAGCGGGCGCCTCGTTCCAGCGGATACAATTCGCGGCCAAGGGGAACATCGAGACTGCCCACGGTCGGACGGCCCGGCGGCGCAAGTTCCGCTGCACGGATTGCAGTGGAGGATATGGTTGCTCCGGAATGCAAGAAACTTGAACTTGTCGAACTAACCGAAAAAACCTGTAAATGGCCACATGGTGACCCTGCCACGGATGAGTTTCATTTTTGTGGCAACACAACCAAAGAAGATGCGCCTTACTGCGAGTACCATTGCAAACTTGCCTATCAACCCACGACAGATCGGCGGCGAGAAAAACGCGCAGTCAACCAGTAAGGCAAAAATGGATTTGTCAGCATCGGTCTGATGACTGAATTCAGCGGGTTGCGAACTTGTCGTCAAGCGAATAACCGGCTCCGCGAACAGTGCGAATTGGATCAGTTTCCCTACCCCTGCATACTGCGCGCCGCAGGCGACCTATATGGACATCTACCGTTCTCTCGTCGACATATTTGTCATTGCCCCACACCCCGTCTAACAATTGCTCTCGCGAGTAAACACGACCCGGCGTGCTCATCAAAAATTCAAGCAGCTTGTATTCGGTCGGCCCGAGGCGCACCTCCCGGCCGTTCCGGTATGCTCTGCGTATTTCACGATCCAATTCAATATCACCAGCCTTCAGGAGTGATGAAACTTTTGATGGATTTGAGCGTCGCAACATCGCCTTGACCCGCGCCATCAGTTCAGGAACGGAAAACGGTTTGACGACAAAGTCATCTGCCCCGGTTGACAATCCCCGAACCCGGTCAGATTCCTCACTGCGGGCCGTCAGCATTATGACTGGAAGGGATTCAGTCTCACTGCGCAGGCGTATGCGTCGACATAATTCGATGCCTGAAAGACCCGGCAACATCCAGTCCAGAAGCAGCAGATCAGGAACTGTTTCGCGCAATCTCAACTCTGCATCATCACCACGCGTTTGCACTTCCACGTCATAGCCGGATGCTTCGAGATTGTATCGCAGCAGTTCGGCAAGGGCGTCTTCATCTTCGACAACCATGACCTTGGGATGCATGATTAAATTTCCTGATCGGTTCAAAACTCCAGCGCGAAATTATCAGCTTTCCGGTGAAATCTCATAGCTGCCTGTGATGATATAATTTGTAGTCTCCGCAAGGTTGGTAACATGATCCCCGATACGTTCGAGGTTTTTCGCGCAGAACAGCAGATGGGTACAGTATGTGATGTTACGAGGATCTTCCATCATATAGGTCAGAAGTTCCCTGAACAGCGATGTGTAAAGGCTGTCAATTTCATCATCCCGATCCCAAACCAGACGGGACTTTTCGATGTCTTTGGCAGCGTAGGCATCCAGTGCATCCTTCAGCTGTTCCAGCGAAATATTGGTTAGATGCTGCAACCCGCGTTGTAGTTTTTTCGGCGGGAGGTTCCCTTCTATCTGAAAGGACCTGCGGGCAATGTTTTTACCCAAATCACCTATTCGCTCAATGTCGGTTGCCATTCTCATGGCACCAATAGCCTCACGCAGATCCTGTGCCATGGGCTGACGCTTTGCAATCAGCAGCACAACATGGTCATCAACCTCTACCTGAAGGGCGTCGAGCAGTTTGTCATCAGCTACGACCGACTGTCCAAGTCCTTTATCAGCAGAAATAAGAGCATTCACAGATCTTGCGACCATGCTTTCGGCGTTCCCGCCCATTTCCGAAATCTTGGCGATCAGAAATTTAAGGTCATCATCAAATGCGGTAACTGTATGTTCACTCATGTATTTGTCCGTTTCCCTCAAGCCGGGTACAGTTTATCCGTAGCGACCAGTGATATAATCCTGGGTCTTGGGATCGCTCGGATTTGTGAAAATGGTGTCTGTTTCATCCACCTCAACGAGGTTACCCAAATGGAACATGGCTGTGTGCTGCGAGACGCGAGCTGCCTGCTGCATGGAATGGGTAACGATCACAATCGTATAGTTTTGCCGAAGCTCATCAATCAGCTCTTCAACCTTGGCCGTCGCTATGGGGTCAAGCGCCGAGCATGGCTCGTCCATCAAAATCACTTCGGGACTGACCGCTATCGCGCGGGCGATGCACAGGCGCTGCTGCTGCCCTCCCGACAGTCCGGTACCGGGTTCAGCCAACCGGTCTTTTACCTCATCAAATAGTCCGGCTTTCTGCAGGCTGGTCTCGACAATCTCATCCAGCTCAGCCTTCGAACTGACAAGACCGTGAATCCTCGGCCCATAAGCAATGTTCTCATAAATCGATTTTGGAAACGGGTTGGGTTTCTGGAATACCATACCTACTCGGGCTCTCAGTTCCACTACATCGATTTCACGATCATAAATGTCCTGATCATCGAGCGTAATGTCCCCACTGACGCGGCAGATGTCGATTGTATCGTTCATGCGGTTCAGGCACCGAAGGAAAGTGGACTTGCCGCAGCCCGAAGGACCAATCAGGGCCATCACCTGACATTCAGGTATCTCCAGATTGACATCAAAGAGTGCTTGCTTATCTGCGTAGTGAACTGAAACGCCCTTGCCGCGCATCTTAATCTTCGACACATCATCGGGTTGAGAGTTCAGCTTTTCCATGCCCAAATCCATCATATTTGCAAAGTTCATTGTTGCCCTCCTACCAACGACGTTCAAACCGGCGACGCAGGAACACAGCCATGGCGTTCATTAATACCAGAAATACCAGTAACACCAGTATCGCCGCCGCGTTTTTGTTCTGGAATGCCTGTTCCGGCAAATCAGCCCACATATAAATCTGAACCGGCAGCACCGTTGCTGGTTCGTTAAACCATGCAGGTATATCGACAATAAACGCCACCATGCCAATCATCAGCAGTGGTGCCGTTTCCCCAAGCGCGCGTGCCATCCCAATAATTGTCCCGGTCAGAATACCCGGAATTGCCAGCGGCAGGGTATGATGAAACGTGGCTTGCAGATGGGATGCGCCCACGCCAAACGCTGCTTCCCTGATTGAGGGGGGCACGGATTTCAGCGCCGCCCGCGAGGCGATGATTATGGTCGGTAACGTCATCAAAGCCAACACCATTCCGCCCACATAGGCCGCACTGCGACGAAATCCGCCACCGATCGAAATATCAAACAGCCCAAAAAAGCTTATGTTTACTCCGTTGAGGAATATCGCGAGACCCAGGAGGCCAAATACGATGGAAGGAACAGCGGCAAGGTTGTTTATGTTCACTTCAATTATGTCGGTGAGCCGGTTCTTGGGCGCGAACTCTTCGAGGTAAATCGCTGCTGCCACTCCGAGAGGGAATGAAAGCAAAAGCGTGACAACCATTGTGTAGAAAGAACCGACAACAGCACCCCATATGCCCGCCATTTCGGCTTCACGGCTGGCACCGTTATTGAAGAAAATCGTTGAGAATTTACTTTCAACCAGATCCTGCCTTTGCAGAAATTCCATATAGGCAACTTCCTTGTCAGAGAACTTGCGATTTTCTTCCGCAGCATCAATTTGCTGATAATGCCATTGTCCCTGTTCATGGTCCGGTTTGGTCGAAAGCGGTGCAATCGCCTCTCCCACAACCGCGGTAGGAGAAACCATGGAGGCTTTGACGACACCACCGCCGAACCATACGAGAAGGGATGGCATGGTTTCATCAAGCGGCAGAAATGCGCCTTTATCCCCCTGTAGCGCCAAGAACTTATCTCGTTCGGCAGAGCGTTGGGAAATTTCTGCTTCGACTGAAGATATGTTTGAAGCAATTTCCTGTTTGTCTGATTCAGAAACCGCAGCTGCCAACTCGGAATTGCGCACCGAAACCGCGTTTTCCAGCGACGCAATTCGACGATCGATGACGGCCACTTTTTGATCGATCGTTTTGTTTGCAAGACGAATGAAATCACCGAACACTTCATTGCCTGACCTGATGGTGTATTCATCATCTTCGATTTCAACAGTTATAGCTGCCGGCGGAGAAACAGTTTCGTTTGCTGCTATGAGGCCTTTTGCATACAGATCTGCAAAATCCGAAAGCAGTATCGGTGTGTTTTCTTCCTCCATGAAATCAGCAAGATCAGCAGTCGCAGCTTTGCGAAGTTCGGTACCAGCTCCTGAAGAAACCAGCCCGCGCATCAGTTTCTTGTCCTTGCGGTTTTTTACAAATGGAAGAGCTTCACCAACCGCCTTCCGGATTTCCTTGTTGTATTTCGCATTTTCAGGCTCAGACGGATCAATGAATGACTTATCGATCGGCAAGACAAGGTAATGCTGCGTAAACGCCGGGATGCTCTTGCCGACGATGGTCGACATCAAAATTACAAGAAAAGCTGCCGCAACAATAATTGCGCTCAAACCAAGGAACTTGAAGCGACTTTCAGCGGCAAACCGCTTCGCTCTGCGCTGTTTGCGACGATCTGCTGCTTCTTGCGTAGTGAGCATTTTTCGGGGAGCGGTTATCGAAATGTCAGTCATATTGTTCCCGATATTTTTGTACTACTTTGAGAGCAATGTAGTTTAGTCCCAGAGTTATGCAGAAGAGGACAAGGCCCAGCGCAAACGCTGCAAGGGTTTTGGCGCTGTCAAACTCCTGATCACCCACTAACAGGGTGACAATCTGGACTGTCACGGTCGTCACAGCTTCGAACGGATTAGCGGTCAGGTTCGCCGCGAGTCCCGCAGCCATTACCACAATCATTGTTTCTCCAATTGCGCGCGAAATCGCCAACAAGAGCGCAGAAACAATACCGGGAAGTGCTGCTGGCAAAACCACCTTTCGTATGGTTTCAGATTTGGTCGCACCCAAAGCTGCGGAACCATCACGCAAAGATTGGGGAACGGCATTGATCACGTCATCCGACAAAGAAGAGACAAACGGAATGATCATGATGCCCATGACCAGTCCGGCAGCAAGCGCAGATTCAGACGACACATCAAGACCCAGATTTTCACCCCAGCCACGAATAGCGGGGGCGACTGTGAGTGCTGCAAAAAAGCCGTACACAACGGTCGGAATCCCTGCGAGAATTTCGAGCATCGGCTTTGCGAATGATCGGAACGACGACGAAGCATAATCAGATAGATAAATCGCTGACATCAGGCCGACCGGAGCCGCAACAAGGATCGCTATCAACGTGATCAACAATGTTCCTGTGAACAGGGGAATTGCACCAAATACCCTTGAATTGTCCTGCGTGATGTCATTTCCGCCTGCTGCCTCGAACGCACTTTGCGGCGACCAGTGAATGCCGAACAAAAAGTCAAAGAAAGAAACTTTTCCGAAGAACCGCACCGTCTCAACCAGAAGCGAAAGCACAATGCCAATTGTTGCAAGGATTGCCACGACCGAGGATGCCAGCAGGAGGGCAAGGACAAACTTTTCGACAAAGAATCTGGCCCGCATATCCACTTTTATTCGGCCGATGGCAAACAGGAAGCCGACCAAAACCAGAAGCGCTACAATGCAAAGCAAGATGAGATCAGCCGTCGATTGCAACGACAGATAAACCTCCGCAGCCGCTTCCTTCGTTTCATCCCGGAATCCAATCACTCCACCGTATGCGATGGCCTTGGCATCACGGAGAAATGCTTCGGTCTCGGGCAGGGTTAACTGGGAAAGGTGATCGCCAAAACGCGACAGAACGGCATTGTCCAAGTAGCGATTTGTTATTGCTGGCCAGATTACCATGGCCAAAAATGCCGGAAACGCGGAAAGGATTGCGAGGTATGTACCGTGATATACGGGACGCGAATGAAGTGCTGAGACATTCCCCGCAGCAATTGAAAAAGCCTTCGCACGGCCGATCAGATACGCAGCCATTGCGACCATGATCAACGCCATGAATAGATACTGCACCATACCCGACTACTTTCCCCGCTTGCCCAAAGCTCGGCTTCCGGAAGGAGTTGTACTCCAAAAACGCAGGTTGCCCGAAGGGAAAAGCCCTCCGGGCAAAACTTATTTGTGGATTAATCTCATCGATTCTCAGAAGGACATCGGCGCCATTGCACGTGCGCTTTCACTGATTGCTTCGCGATCTTCTTCCGGAAGAGGAATCAGACCCTTGTCAGCAAGATAACCTTCATCACCCCAGGTGTCTTCATCTGTGAACTCGGCGACAAATTCCTCAATTCCGGGAATTACGCCAACATGCTCCTTCTTTACATAGAAGAAAAGAGAGCGTGAAATCGGATAGTCTCCGGCGGCAATATTCTCGAATTCCGGCTCGGTTCCGTTGACAACTGCACCTTTTACCTTGTCCGCATTCTGGTCAAGAAACGAGAAACCGAACACTCCAAACGCATTTGGATTGGCCTCAAGCTTCTGGATGATAAGGTTATCGTTCTCACCGGCTTCAACATATGCACCATCTTCGCGAACCGCATGAGCAATTCTCTTGAAGGCTTTCTTGTCAGACTTGCGGAGCGCTTTGAGCACATCGATTTTCTTCGCGCCACCTTCCAGAGCTATTTCAGCGAAAGCATCGCGGGTACCGGAAGTTGGCGGAGGGCCGAGAACTTCAATCTTTATGTTCGGCAGAGATGGGTCAACATCTGACCAATTCTGGTTGGGATTTGGAATCATCTTGCCGTCCGCAGCAGGAATCTCCTTGGCGAGTGCCAGGAAGATCTGCTCGCGAGTGATGTTCATTTCAGGGCCGGATTTTGAATTGGCCATTACAATTCCGTCAAAACCGACTTTGACCTCAACAGGAGTAACTCCGTTTTCACCGCAGAGATTGAACTCTTTCTCCTTGATACGGCGGGAAGAATTGGTGATGTCTGGTGTATTTTCACCAACACCAGAACAGAAAAGCTTCATGCCGCCGCCTGAGCCGGTTGATTCAACAACGGGTGTCTTGAACGACGTTTTCTGGCCGAACTGCTCGGCGACAGATGTGGAAAAAGGAAATACGGTTGAGGAACCAACGATCTGAATCTGATCACGGGCAAATGCAGAGCCCCCAGACGTTGTCACAAGAAATACAGCGCCTGCTGTAATGCCCACAATCTTATTGAAATCCATAATAATCTCCAATTCACCTAATACGGTGTTTTATCAAATAAACCAGGAGAGCTACCCGCCTTCCCAATCATGCATAAGACAGCGACTCCCGCCGTCTATGGGGGTTTTTAAAGCCGTTTGAGGTAACTTTTATGACAGTCTATCAGTTTGATAAATTTGGATATTTATCATTTATCCAAGTTTTCGGCGACCTTCAGTCTGACGATAAACGCAGCCCCTTCACCAGGGTTGGATTTGACCGACAGTCGGCTGCCATGCCGGTTGAGTATGTGTTTTACAATCGCAAGCCCTAATCCGGTTCCCTGTTTTTCGCGGCTTCGGGCCACATCTACCCGGTAGAACCGTTCGGTTATGCGATGCTGGTGCTCAGCCGCAATTCCGATTCCGTAGTCCTTGACTGTTATTAATGCATACGGGTCGCCAAATTCTTCAGACCTTTCGAGAGAGACTGATACCCGTTTTCCCTCCTGACCGTACTTGCACGCATTTTCAAGGAGATTTTCAAACACCTGAATCAGCTCATCCCGGTCACCAATGATCTGTAGATCTTCCTCAATGTTGAGCTCGATTTCCACATCCATTTGCTGAGCCATGGCATTAAGCGATGCAGCAACAGCACTAAGCACCTCACTTATGCTGACCGTATCGGATGGTTTGACATGGGATTTCATCTCGATGCGACTAAGGGAAAGAAGATCGTTGACCAATCGCGACATTCTTCCGGCCTGATCGAGCATCACGTCGGTAAAGCGTTCACGCGCTTTGGGATCATCCTTTGCCGGCCCCTTTATTGTTTCAATATATCCAAGCAGTGAAGCAAGCGGGGTTCGCAATTCATGGCTGGCATTGGCAATGAAATCAGATCGCATTTGGTCGATGCGCTTGGCCTCGGTCTGGTCGTGAAATGCAAGCAGGAACAGCCTGCCATTTTCACCGTTACCGCTGAATACTTCCGGAACCGGAGATATTTCCACCTGAAACCATCGGTCATCCGGAACCGGCTCATTATAATCGGTGATCAACGAAACTCCTTTTGAAAGTGCTTCTTCTATCGCTTTTTTCAATTCCGGCTGGCGAAATAGTATGGTTACCCGGTCACCATTTTTTGCCGATCCAAAAGCCCGCGCAGCGCTTCGGTTCGAATATTGCAGGATTGCTTTCCGATCCAGCAGGTAAACCGGGAACTGAAGACTGTCGATCAACGCATTGCGCTGCTTTTCGATAAGGTTTTTCCGGGATTGGATCTCAGAGGTATCTGACCTGGTGAAGGCCTCATCACGCGGGAAAAATGCAACTAGCCCGGCTACCGCTAGAAGCAACACCAACAGGTGCCAAAAAAGGTCGGGACGAAGCACAACCCCGAAGACGAAGAAGAGGAACAGTATCACGTAAGGCCAGTAGGACTTGTATGTCTGTCCTGTCTGCTCCGATGTCCGTCTCTCTGTCATTTTTGCTGCTCCAAATTTGCCAAAAGCATACGCAGCCTGTTTCCGGCGAGGGTTTTCTTCTATATTGGGATGATGGTGTGAAATCAAAAGGTATATTATGATCCAGGACATCCCCGAAGTTTCGATAAACATCAACAGCGAACAGACAAGCTTCGACCTTGATACGATAGAGCTACCGGAAGCAATTGAAAAAAATGTGTTTTCAAGCGGCGGATATCCCTATGAAAAGAAGCTCAAGCGCAGCAAATATGAAGAGTGCCTCTCAGCGCTTCAACTTGAGCTGGTCAAACTCCAGTCCTGGATGCAATATACCAGCGAGCGGGTCGTCATCATTTTTGAGGGTCGCGACGCGGCAGGCAAAGGGGGCACAATCAATGCGTTCAGACAATATCTGAACCCGCGTCACGCGCGCACGGTTGCGCTTTCCAAACCCTCTGACATTGAACGCGGGCAATGGTATTTCCAGAGATACATACCTCACCTCCCGACTGCAGGTGAATTGGTGATGTTTGACCGGTCCTGGTACAACCGGGGCGGTGTTGAACCAGTGATGGGGTTTTGTACAAGTGAACAACATCGGAAGTTCTTGGACGAAGCACCCAAATTCGAATCCATGCTGGTCGAAGAGGGAATTCATTTTTTCAAATTCTGGCTTAACGTCGGTCAGGAAATGCAGATCAAACGGTTTCATGACAGGCGACACAATCCACTTAAGTCATGGAAGCTTTCGCCGATGGATATCAAGGCGTTAAACAAGTGGGATGAATATACCGAAGCAAGAGACCAGATGCTTAAAGCAACGCATACAAAACATGCGCCGTGGACAATTGTCAGATCAAATGACAAGCGACGGGCACGAATCAACGCCATCAAACATGTTTTGAGGTCAATCAATTATACCGACAAAGATACTGCGATCAGTAGTGAAACCGATCCCGAAATTCTCGGCAGCGGTCCTGAATTCTTCAACAGATACGGCGCATGAATGAGGTTAAGCGGAGAAGTAGATCAATTGGCTCTGAGACGGGCATAAACGATATCGATGACATCTCCCTTGCCTGAAACGGACGCGCCTTCAGTAGTATCTGTATTAATCGCAATATAAGCGACTTTCGAAGTGTCACCTATTGTTGCCATCTGGAAGGCGAATATCGAGGCTTCCGGCTGAAGTCCGATCCGGAACCGTTTCCGGCCGCAATTCCCCAGATCGCCAAACTGACACTTGACCGTGAACTGCGCGGGGCTCGCGGTTCCCGATTTTGCATAGATTTCAAAAGTGACGTTTTTACCTGAAATCTGTTCGAGAACACCTGGCTTCAATCGTAGGAGAATCGGGGCAGCGGGCTCGGAACGATTAGCACTGTTGCGAACCGAGGCGAGGCGAATCATTTCCAGATTGAGTTCGTTGATGATTTCAGCCTGTCCGCGGTTGGCTGTGACCAGTGAAGAAAGGTCACCGGGCTCAAGAATGGTAATATAATCCTGGGACTCATTTGCGGCACTCTGTGAGTTAGCGTTTTGAGCGGGTGTGTTGCCACTGAAATCAAACAGTGAACCATCGGAGATGCCTGTCAAAATATAGTAAGCAAGCCATGCAAGCGCCACTAACACAAACAGAATCCCAACGAGCCATCTGATCCTCTTCTGTGTCTTTCTGCGTTTAGCAAACTCGAGTGGTAGATTTTCATGCTCTTGGTAAGCGTTGCTTACAGTGTCACCGACAAAAACTTCGTCATCACGCCTGGGCACAGTATTTTCCGGCAGTTCGTCCTGCACAGGCTCAAGCATTTCAGGAGCCGGCTGCGGCGGTTCAGCAACAACGACAGGTTCCGGTTTTTGTTGCCTTGCGGCTGGCGGGAAACCATTTGGACCATCCGACAAAATCTGCTGTAATTCGTAGAGCGGGTTGTCGGTTTGTGGCGCCAGATATTCCTGTTCGATCCGGTTTATCGCATCTTCCAAGGCACGCTGTTCTTTAAGAGCTGCTTCCAGCGTCAGATAGCGATTGTCATCTATCAGGCGCTTTAGCGCGTTGCGGGACGATTGATAGACACGTTGACGGGTCTCCGGGGAACTTGCATCCTTTGCTGCGAGAGCACCGCGTATCAATCCGTCAAAATTCGCCAATGTGTTGCCCGCCTTCACCAATCAGATTACATCAAACTGAATAATCAGCGAACCTGAATTGTGGAAATTACATGAACTTATTACTGTCTTGACATGATTTTTCAATGAAAACCGACCATTCAGCACGACTAATCCATATCAATTTCCGGTATTTTCAAATGCCGCTTGCAAAACCGGTTTCAAAATGTTTGCAGAAGCGGCAGAAACCCAATAAAGCTTATATTGACTATTACGTAAAAGTTAAAGGAGAAACCTTTGGCACTTCCTGACATTTTGAAGAAGGATCTGCGCGTTCCTGCAGTCGCAGCCCCGCTGTTCATCATTTCCCATCCCGATCTGGTGCTCGCACAATGCAAAGCCGGGGTTGTCGGATCTTTCCCAGCCTTGAATGCCCGCCCCGAGGCACAGTTGGATGAGTGGCTGGCGCAAATAACAGAGGAACTTGAAGCCTATAAATCGGCCAATCCGGACAAAGTTGTTGCGCCTTTCGCGGTCAATCAGATTGTCCATACTTCCAACAATCGTCTGGAACACGATTTGAAGATGTGTGTGAAATACAAGGTGCCGATTGTAATCACTTCCCTCGGCGCGATACCGGAAGTGAATGATGCTGTCCACTCATACGGTGGCATTGTCCTCCACGACATCATCAACAACCGCCATGCGAATTCTGCCATTCGCAAGGGTGCGGATGGATTGATCGCCGTTGCAGCAGGCGCAGGCGGCCATGCAGGCATGCTTTCACCTTTTGCACTGATCCAGGAAATCCGTGAATGGTTCGATGGCCCATTGCTGCTTTCGGGTGCAATTGCGAACGGCGGCGCCATTCTTGCTGCCCAGGCCATGGGCGCCGACATGGCATATATCGGTTCGCCGTTCATTGCCACGCATGAAGCAAGAGCCATGGATGAATACAAACAGGCAATCGCGGACTACAATGCGAATGATATTGTATATACAAATCTATTCACTGGCGTTCATGGAAACTATCTCAAGCCATCGATTGAGCGGGCCGGTATGGATCCGGACAACCTGCCAGAGAGCGACCCTTCCGCAATGAGTTTTGCTTCCGGTGGAAACACGGATGCAAAAGCGTGGAAGGATATCTGGGGTTGCGGTCAGGGAATTGGTGCGATCAAGTCCGTCACTTCAACTGCAGAACTCGTTGACCGCCTGGTAACGGAGTATGGCGACGCCAAATCCAAGGTCGCAGCTGACTGACATGTCTAGAATCACAATGGCCGGGTTCCTTTATTGGAACTCCGGCCATGGTCATTTGTCGGTTTTACAGGTTTGATTATTTCTTTTTCGGCTTTTCTGCCTTTGCAGGTTCAAAGACTTTCAGCGTCTGGATTGCACCGAACTGAACCTTTTCCTGTTTCACTACATTCTGGTTCGGCCATCCTGCAGGCCAGCTGAACATGCCATCACCTACACTAGCGCCAAAGCCGTTTGCACTGGCTGCGACAGGGGCGAGGGACAG